>CAISLN010000085.1 GCA_903886275.1 uncultured beta proteobacterium
CAACGAGGTGGTGCGCTTGATTGCCAGGCTGGGGGGCTTTTTGGCACGCAAAGGTGACGGCGAGCCCGGCGTCAAGACCATCTGGCTGGGCATGCAGCGGATTCTTGATTTCTCCGCTGGCATTAGATTTTCAAGGGAGCTCCAGGCTCAGGGGACTTGTGTATAACGAGATGCGTTATGGGGTGATCTCGGTTTCCGTGCAAATACTAACGATAGCGCATAAGGGTTATCACTACTATCCTGGCAATTGGGTGCCTACATTTGCAGAATTTGCTCAGTAGCAAGACATTTTCCAATTGAAGTCTTCGGAATCATTGGAAATTACCCATAAAAAATAGGCGCAATGTGCGAAAGTTTGTAGTATTTTGTCTTTTCAAGGGTTAACCCTTGGGTGTTACCGATACGTTTTGCACCGAAACCGAGATCACCCCATGTCGGAACCGCCGAAATTTTCGTCATTCGTCAGAGAGGCTGTGGCAGCCGCCCTGAGGTAAATGGAAGTTGATATACACAGTGATCACTGGCTCAAATAGGTTGGGATCAGTCTCAGGTCTGGCACTTAGATTCTTACTGCAAACCTGCGGCGCCACCACTGGGGCAGGTTGCTCAGGTACGTGTAGAGAACCGGCACGACTACCAGCGTGAGCAGTGTCGAGGTAATAAGCCCCCCAATCACCGCGCGGCCCATGGGAGCCTGGGACTCACCACCCTCCCCCGCACCAATAGCCATGGGCAACATGCCAAACACCATGGCCATGGTGGTCATCAGGATGGGGCGAAGGCGCACCTGCCCGGCCTGCAAGACAGCTTCAATAAGGTCCGCACCTTCACGCCGCGCCTGGTTGGCAAAATCCACCAGCAAAATGGCGTTCTTCACCACCAGCCCCATGAGCATGATGAAGCCGATGATGGAAAACATGTTGAGCGTGGAGCCGGTGACTAGTAACGCCAGCATCACACCCACCAAGGTAAAAGGCAGTGAGGCCATGATGGCAATCGGTTGCAGGAAGCTTGCAAACTGCGATGCCAGAATGAAGTAGATAAACAGGACCGCCAGCCCCAGCGCGGTCAGTGCGGCAGCACCCGCCTCGGCGTTCTGCTCGGCTTCACCTTTGACGTCAAACCGGTAGCCAGGGGGCAACTCCATGCCGCGCACCAGTTCGGACACTTCATTGGATACGTCGCCAGTCGGACGACCCTCCACATTGGCATAAATGCCTACGCGGCGTTGCAGGTTCTGGCGTTTGATAACTTGCGGGCTGGTAGACGGCACAAACTGCACGACTTGGCTCAGCGGAACCATCACCGGCGCGCCCGCACCATCCAGTTGACCCGTGGAAAGGAATAGCTCGCCCAAATCGGAAAGTTTTTGCCGGGCCGACTGGGGGAGTTGCACGTTCACGTCGTAGTTCTGTCCGTCCGGTGCGAGCCAGGTGGTGACTTGATCGCCATTGACGAAGGGCCGCAATACCGAGCCCACGCGCTCTACTGAGAGCCCAAGGTCTGAAGCCACCGCCTGGTCAACCTTGACCACCACCGACGGGCTGGCCGCCAGCAGGCTGTGCTCCAGATCGACCACGCCCTTGACGATGCGAATCTTGGCCATGATGGTGTCCAGCAATGCGGGCAATGCGTCGGAGGACGGGCCAATCAGGTTGATAAAGATGGGCCGGTCAAAGCCCACGGACAGTTCCACCCCTGCGACGCGCTCCAGGCGCGAACGTACGGCAGCTTCCATCTGTTTTTGTGAACGTCGGCCCGTCGTGCGCAAGTCGCTGAGCTTCACCAGAATCTCTGCCTCATTGCGATTGCTGGCACCCACAGTCACGCTGGTGAGAACGATCTCGGGAAACTCTTGGAGTGCCTCTTCCACTTGCCGCACTTTCTGGTCGGCATACGTCAAGCTGGTGCCCACAGGGGTCTTGATCTTGAGCGTAAACACGCCCTCATCCGTGCGCGGCATGAACTCACCGCCCACCAGCGGCGTAAGCGCCAAGCTGCCGACAAATACCAGGGTCGCAACAGCCAATGTGGTCTTGCGACGGCGCAGGGTTGTGCGCAGAAGCCCGTCATAGAGCGCATGCAAACGATCAATCTGGCGCTCTTTTACGTCCAACCAGCGGCCCAGTCTCGGCAGGCGGGCAAAGCGGCCTTCGGCGGGGTCCTTCCACACCGAGGACAGCATGGGGTCCAACGTGAAGCTCACAAACAGTGACACCAGAACCGCGACAGCGACGGTGATACCGAACTGGAAAAACACTTTGCCAATGATGCCGGTCATAAAGGCGACCGGAATGAAGACAGCGCAAATAGCCAGCGTGGTGGCCAGTACGGCGAGGCCAATTTCGTCGGTGCCTTCGAGCGCGGCCTGTCGGTGGCCTTTGCCCATGGCGAGGTGGCGCACGATGTTTTCGCGCACCACAATCGCGTCGTCTATCAACAGGCCTATGCACAGCGAAAGCGCCATAAGCGTGACGCCGTTGATGGTGAAGCCAAAGGCATACATCGCGATGAAGGTGGACAACACCGAGATCGGTAGCGTGACGCCGGTGATGATGGTGCTGCGCCACGAATGCAAAAACAGGAACACGATCAGCACCGTCAACACACCGCCTTCCAGAATGGTTTTCTTGACGTTGTTGAGCGACTGCTTCACATAATCCGCATTCTCAGAGATCGATCGGATTTCCACGTCAGCAGGCAGCTCCTTGCGCAGCTCTGCAATGGTCTGCGCCACTGCATCGCCCACCTGAACCAGATTGGCGTCCTGGGTTTTTAAGACGTTGAGCGTCAGTGCCGGCGCACCGTTGACGCGGCCTATGCTGCGTTCTTCGCGCTCTCCATCCCGCACTGTGGCGACTTGCTCCAGCAGCACTGGTGCATTGGCGCGGCGTGCGACGATGATTTTGCGAAACGCCTCCACGCTTTTGAGCTTGCCCTCGACACGCACGAGTTGTTCCTCTTGGTCGGTCCGCAGGGTACCGGCGGGCAAGTCCTGGTTGACTTCACGAATGGCGCGCAGCACCTCATCCACCCCTACGCGATAGGCCAGCATGTGCGATGGCTGCAGTTGGATCTGCACCTGCCGCGTGACCGCACCGCCCAGGTTCACCAGACCCACTCCACTCACACCCTGGATGCGCTTAACGATCTGCTGATCGGCAAAGGTGGAGAGCTCGCGCAAGCTGCGTGTCTTGGACAGGATGGCAAAGGTCGAAGTGGGAGCGGCACCGTCAAACTGGCCGCGCACAATGAGTGGGTCTTTGGCGTCTTTGGGAAAACCCGGGCGAACCTGTGCAACTTTGTCGCGCACGTCCTGCACTGCTTTTTCCATCTTGGTAGACAGTTGGAACTCCACCCAGAGCTCTGCGCGCCCCTCAAACGAGTTGCTACTGATGCTGCGCACGCCATTGATGGTGTTGACGGCCTCTTCCAACGGTTTCGTCAGGTCTGCCTCTGCCTGCTCAGGCGACGCACCGGGGTAGCGCACCTGCATCCAGATGCCTGGAATCTGTATGTCGGGCATTTGCTCCACGCCCAGCCGCTGGTAAGAAATAATGCCCAGCAACATAAGCGCCAGCATCACCATAGTGGCGAACACGGGCTGGTTGATACTGGTTCTGGTCATCCACATGGTTGTGTTACTCGAAAGCAGCGGCGTTCAGGCAGGCAGGTTGGTTTTGGCGGGTAACTTGGCGGCGCTGCCTGCCTTGAGGCCCGGCATACGAACCCGTACCACCACTTGGCCATCGGTCAAACCACTCTCCACTGCTAGCAAGCCGCTGGATTCGTCCCGCAACCCCGTGCGCACCCTTTTCTTGACGACTTTGCCTTCTTCTATGGCAAATACATAGCTCTGCCCCGCCTCTTCAAACACGGCGGACTGCGGGACCACCGGGGTGGCAGCACCGCGCGCCAGCACCATAGTGCCCTGCGCGAACATTCCACCGCGCAGCACACCGTCAGGGTTGGGCGTTGCCACATACATCCTGATGGCACGCGAGCCGGGTTCTGCCATGGGGTTGATGCGCTGCACCGTCCCAACAAAGGCGCGTCCTCCGAATCCGTCCACCCGAAGGGAAACCGTTTGCCCTGGCACCACGGCTGCAATGTCGGATGCGGCCACGGTGGCTTCTACCTCCATTCGGGACAAGTCAACAATGCCCAGAATCGGCGCGTCGACCCCAACCCTTTCGCCCGGGTTGACGTAGCGCTTGGCCACAGTACCGGACAAGGGTGCACGCACCACCGCGTCGTCGATGGCCTTGCGTGCAAGATCCACCTGCGCGTCCGACCAGCGCACCGCCGCCTCGCTGGACTGGTAGGTGCTTTGCAATTGATCAAAAGCGTTTTGCGAAATGAAGTTTTGCTGCAGCAGCGTTTGGTTGGTATCGCGGTTGCGTTCGGCTATGGACTGGCGGGCGCGCCGTTCACCGTGATCCGCCAAAGCCGCTGCCAAGCGGGAGCGGGCATCGGTGGTATCGATCTCGGCAATCACAGCGCCTCGCGTGACACGCTCACCTTCGCGCACCCGTACCTGCCGCAGTTCGCCGGACACGGTAGATTTGACGATGGCTTGCGTAGTCGGGTTCAGGGTGCCGTAGACAGGGACCGCGCGCCCCAGTGACTCGACCTGCACGACATAGAGGTCCGAATTGGAAAACTCTAGAACCGCAGGGTTGGCTGAACTTGCTAACTCGCTATTCGCCTTAGCAGTGCCACTGTGGCCAATTAGCAAAAATGCGACCGAGGCCGTAAGAGCAAGGGCCACGCAAACCATGCCTTTGCTGGAACTTGTCAGGGAAAGAAAAAGCGAACGTTTATCCATAAGAAATTTTGAGTGTTTAGAAACTTTCAGTTGTGGGCTGATGAGTACATTGGAATGGGCGACCAGTGACACCGTAAAAAATCTGCTATTGCCACCCCACTGCAAGTCCCTATAGCAATTGAAAATCAACAAAATTGTTTGCCGCTAAAAGCTATGTCAATCACCACTCTTCCCGAACCACCAATCGGGAAATTGAAGATAGCTAGCCCTTCCAGAACTAATGCATGGCACTGAAGCCTCCAACTTCCTCATCCAAAGCTTATCGCCCCAAATTTTCAAAGCTAAAGAATAAAAAAATAACTTCATTAATTTGTTAGAAAGAGCGACACATTTCTATAAATTCAGAATCATTAAAGTCAGCTTCATTAAGCACCTTCCATAACGATGATACAATTGCCTCTTGTACTCTAGCTTTACGAAAATTCGAAGAATTCCATAATGAACAATCTTGAGGATTCAAAAAGGAATTAAACGCTTCTTTCAATTCTTCAACAATTTGCGGACAATACTGTGGAGCATCCACCCCTAAATGCTGCTTTGTCCAGAAGCTATGCCCTTCAAGTTTACGAGCAATATTCGAAGACCCAACAGAAGCTCGCGTCGCAAAATCATTTGGACACGGGAAAGGTTCCACAAACCAAAACAGAAATCGGGTAAATCTTCTGGACTCATCGAGAAAGGAGCTTCTGCCATGTAACATTCGGTGATTGTTGTTAATGTAAATATCTCCAGCAGAGCATCGAAATTTAATCTTCTGTGCACAGTCAATGAACTTCTGAAATGAAATTCCAACATCATCGTCGTTTGCAAGACCTGGATGGAGACAAATCAAATTACCACGACATAAAGATAAAGTTGTAGCAAATCTACTTTGAAAGTACGGTTACATTCGACGAACAGTTGTGAAAAGCTGTTGAAACAGATCCTGATCATTTGATCTAATGCTTTCTAAAATGGGCCATACATCGGTTAAAAAGGAATCACCGCCAGTTTCAGCTTGTCTTTCACAAATCATTAATTGAATCTGAGCGGGCATACCATACTGCATGCAGTCATTATGCAAAACACCTTCATGCTTTGTGAAGGGTAATGATGTTCTATTTCCACCATTTGAAAACTGTATAGTTGTTTTCTGAAAACGATACGGACGCTTCCCAAATAGTCGCACAGCAAGGCCGACTGGGTCATCTATATGACTTAATGCTGTAGGATTGTGTGCGAATACATACCCTTTCTCAACGAGATCATCCCAACATTTATCCGGGGTAAGAGTCGTATATTGTGGAGCAATCACCTCATCAGTTGAATTGGATTTCATTTTATTGATGTTTAGTATGAATCACGAAACTCAAAATTTTCCAAGAAACATCCGGTACAAATATCCATAACTCTTTAACAAACATAGAAAAAACACTATCAAGAGTTTTTACTCTATAGATGCCGCATGATGAAACCATTAAGTCTTCAACTTCAATACTATTCTGTTCAAATGTAAAACTTGAGTCAGAAGAAAACCATTTCCCTCTTTCCAGCTTCATCTGCACAATTTTCAAAAACTCTTGTTTCGACTTAACAACGCCGTCTCTCACATTGAAAAAGCAATTATGTTGCAAAAAATTCAGCATATCAACATTCGCGCGAATGTACGCGTCGTGGTATGCAGCCTGAACAACCTGAAATTTATCTACTCCACAGTGCATAGTTATATAGACTCACGTCTTGAATCTTGTTGGAGAATGTAAATCTCTTCTTCAAATCGCTCACTACATTTCTCAAATACTTTTGTTGCATCAGCCAAGCCAGAGTGGTATATAGTGGATGCAAAAGTATTTAGTATTTTTATTGCAATAGGTCGCAATTCAACATTTCCCACATTGCACCCAATTGCACGAAGCTCAGCAGTTAGTGTTGCATTCAACTCTTCAACTAGCTTTTTGGATATTTTTTCTAAACTCATAAGCCTCTTTCGATATACAGATTAACTTACATCCTAAGCGCACATTAATAAACGATTAGAACGCCACTAATTTTATTCAAAAAAAATTTAATCTATTATTTCTTTTAAATTTTTGTCTTTATCAATTCAATCATTCTATTTTTCGCGATTTTAATATCTTCTAAAGTCTCAATGCCTCCAACGGGCTTTCTAAAAATCTCTTCATTATTTGCAGTATTGAAAATTTCATTGAAGCAATCCCCGATTCTTGATGGATCTAACGCAATGGACAGGTGTAATGACGCATCCTCGGGAGTTTCCACCATGTGCCATAGGCCCATGGGTATAACGAGTATGTCCATCGGTTCAGTGGTAATTGTTACAAATGCATTTATTGAAGGACGATATACATCCAATTTTTTTGATCCAACTACAGGATAGTTGTAAGTTGGTGGATGAAGATGCCATTTCTTCCTACCATGAATTTGCACTGCGATGATATGGTGCGGATCAAAATGATATCCAAATGAATTTGCCTCCCTCTTCGAAAAGTACAAAGATGTACTGATTCTTGAGTGGTTCAGAGATGCCTTAAGTTCATTAACAACTTTATCTATTTGTGAATACTGATCTTCTGCGCTATCGATAATCATTGTGAATCCACTATTCAGATAACGCATGCATGTGTGTTTTTCAATTTCATACAATGCAATGTTATCACCATTTATCCTTCGAAAAAAAGCTTCTCTTGTGTGGACCTTTTTCTCGACGAAATTCGCAAATCGAATATCTAACATCGTTCCGTAGCGTTTTAAAAATATCTCCCCAAACGAGTTCATGTTAATCAAATCATTAATAATATGCTTATTCTTGAGGTGTGTGAAATGATTGCTATCAAACAATTGTTTGGATAGATTAAGTATTTGTTGAGAAATTGACATTATCCAGTCTTCTTTACTGTCATATTATTCAAGTAAAGACCCTGAATTTCTGTTAGCTCTGGATATCTGTTAACTATTTCCAGGTCATGTGTAATGACAATAAACATCACCTTGGGCACTAGAGATGCCATCAACTCCATAATTGAGGTGGTAGACGATGAGTCAATGTGTACAAAAGGCTCATCAAGTATAATAGTCTTTGGATTCAACAAAAGCGCGCGCACAATAGACAGTTTTTTGCGCTCACCTCCAGATAAATTGCTTCCTGCTTCACCTACTATTTTTGTTTTAGTATCATCTATGCTGGTGAAGTTAAATCCCATTTTATTCAATAAATTTAACGCCACCTGATCATCCACATTTCTATTGGAAAGAAGGATGTTTTCATAGACAGATTCGTTGAAAAACTCGTCGTTTTGATATACAACAGCCAAATCCAGCAATCGAGAATCATCTCGACTTGAGTAGATAACCTTTCCTTTTGCATCTTGAACTAGAGCATGATAACTATCAACAGGCTCTAGGCATCTATTTTCGTGTTCGATAATTGAAATGAGTGTTGATTTGCCAATCCCATTTTCACCAACTATTATACCGATCAATGTATTTTTGAATTTCAAGCTGAGGTCAAACGTTATTTTTCTGTCATTTGATAACTCAACTGTATGATGATTGAGTTTGATAACCAATTCCCATTCTTTCTCAGTTAAACTGAGTACTTCTGTTTTTTTTGCATCGCTGATGGTAAGGCAAAAGTTTTCAATTATTTGATAGTCTTCAGTCGCTTGGATGATTGATCTCCAATTGGCAGATATTGAACTTGCCTCAAACAGAATTGCACCTAAAGTGAAATTTAAAAAAATAAGCGAACCTATGGTTGGTTCATTTGCCAATATCAATGAAGTATTTATTGTAAAAACCAGCACAATCCCGAGGCCGAGAAAAAAGTTGTTCTGAAGCATGAAGTGGCAATTCTTTATTCCAACTCTCTTTAGCTCTGCTTGAATTCTCCTGAATTTCAGTTCTCTTATGCTCTTGGCCTGATGTATTTGATTTTTAATAATCAGGTCATCGGTTACAAATTTGGCCAATTCATCGTCTGCTTTTCTGAGTTCTTGTATCAGACTTCTTTTTCTTTTCATGAGCCTCACCGCCATATACAGGAATAAAAAAGAAAGTGCATTTGATGCTAAGCATATGGTTATTCCAAAATAATAACCTATAAGTATTGCATTTACAAAGACTGTAATTAGTGACGTTGCAATGCTTCTAAATGAAATGGCGAATAAGTTTTTACAGGACTCCACCGCTCTTGAAATGGCACTATTAATCTCGCCCGTAGCTTTTTCCTTTGCTTGGAATGAGCTTCTTGACGATATATATTGATAAGCTTTTGAGAGAATTTCAGACTCGATATTGACTGAAAGTCTGGTGTATAGGTATGAGTTAATTCCATTCATCAAGGGCATCATGAAGCGTTGAATAAGGATAATTGCAACTAAAGTTGCTAGACCCACTTCACTTGAAGATATGTCGGAGTCAAGGTAATTTTTGAGATAGACTGTTATCATTGAACCCATAATCGCTAAAATCAAGCTTCCTAGGCAACAAACTGATATCAGAATAAAGTTTTTTAAAATTAATTTTTTCATTTAAAATAGGGCATCGCTGAAATAAATCAGAATGCCCATCTTTTGTTACGATCTAAGTTCGATTGATGGAGTATTCCAGAGTTCTTCCCAGTCTTTTTGCTTGGCTATCAATCCCAAAACAAAACATGCTGGCTCGAGCACTAGACGAATTATTTTGCCATATACACTACCTTCGTGCCAGGCTCCTGTCTGATAAGCAATTTCTTTTGCTCTATGAAATGCAAGTGGGAACATGACCTTCTCTGCCAGTGGAGATTTTCTCATCAGTTTGACATATGGTATAGCCCAAGCGTGGTATCCGCGTACTGTTACCGAACTCAAATGGTTTCTTGTAAACTTTAGATCAGCCTCCCAAATTTCCCTTTCTAGCATTCCCTTTTTATAGAAGTATGTGCAAATTACGCGGGACGAACCGCCACCACCTCCGCCGCCTATACCTACACTGTTCCTTGAGTTACATGAACACCCTGCGCCACAGCCCTTGCCAGAGCACCCACAACTTTTCCTTCCCTCAATTATTATCTTTGCATTGTGTTCAGTAATTTTGCCAATTAATTCTTCTTTGCTTACCCCTATGCCTTCCAATGAAATTGGTAGATATCCTTTAATTTCCGCATCGGGTTTTCTCAGTTGATTAATTTTCTCTACTGTGTACTTCGCATCATATTTGATATACCATTTTTGTATGGTCTCAATTCCGAGATGAGTTTCAATTAGTGTTAACTGATTCTTTATTCCATTGATCACCTCATCTCTTAGTCCGTCAGGATTCAATGCTTTCGCCTCTTTAAGTGCTATGCCTTTTCTACTAGTAAAGGGTGCATGATGCAGATAACGACCAAAGTATTTTTCACAAAAATTACAATAATCTTTTGTGAATAGTACAAAGGTATGCCACATTTCATCTATGATAGATGTTGACTCTGATATGGATATATCTTGCCCCTTTGCATGCCCAATGTGTGCCACGTAGAGATACTTAATTGTTTCGTTAAACAAATCTTGGGCTTCATCTTCGTCAATGTTAAACTTCGTTCTGAATTTTTCAATAACATCTTGATTTTTGTATTGTTTTATTTGGAAATAATCGGGCATAATTATTTCGTCTGAACTTGGTTTTTTGGTTAGTATTTCAGTCAAAAAGTCTTCTGCTTGCATGGCTATTTTTCCTATTTGCGATTTGTATTAAATGCATGAACTAAATTGATTTTATTTTTTAATCAATTCATTCGAATTTAGGCATTAATTGGTCTACTTTTGTCTATATTTAACCTTTCTCCTTTTTGTGATTCAATTAGAAAATTCTTTATTCCAAACGCCCAAGGTATCCATTCATTTTTAATGCGTGCTCCAGCGCTGGTGTTATTTTGTTGAGCTCAATGCAGTGTTTGCGCGGGAAAGTCACAGTAAGGCGGAACTCGAGAGCCTTCAATCACTACTTTGAGCACCTCATGCAGGTTAGTAAATGAGAATCGCAAATTCACAGTCAACATGTGAGTTGAGCGTGAGGGTTAACTGGATAGCTACTTTTGAATTTTGTAGCATATTTGCCTCAATGTAGCATATGCGAACACAACGTTCAAGGCTAAAGCAGGGATCAATGAGTCTTGCAAATCGCTGATCTCTGGAACTTAGGTAGGTACGCGGAGTGGGACGGAGGTCATCGCCTCCAACTTTGTCAATTTGCCTACGTCACAGCAAAAAAATCGTGTCGATTCATTCGTTCGATAGCTCTAATTAGCAACGAAAATGCATTTCTTCCGTACGAATGACCGATAATTGTCCTTAAATAAACATTTGAAGGGACGGTGATGACAAATTTGTCGTTGCTGCGCGCATTCGGCTTTGTGGTACGAACGCGCCGACGTGCATTAGGCATCACTCAACATGCACTTGCATCAACTTCTGATGTGGACAGGTCATTCATTGCTAGGATTGAAACCGGCAAGCATCAACCTTCCTTGACCGTCATTTTCGGTTTGGCACGGGGGCTTTCAATGCCTCCTCAAGAGCTCATAGCGGCAACCGACTCGTTTTTTCTTGGTGCCATTAGTGAGGAGAACGCTGGTAGGTAACTGGTGGATGCGGCGTAAAACTTGGACTGGTTTATGAGAGCGTTCGAAAGTATGGGGGCAGCATTCCAAGACCGCTTGCGGGAGGCCGGAGCTAGGCGCTGACATTTAGTCGCTGATGGCACTGATGGAGACGGTCTTTGGAATTCGAACTGATATTGAAAGTTACCGACAAGGATGGGACGCCGTCCAATGTGTCGCTTGGGCAAATATGTAGTATCAAGGTTGACGACGTGGCGCTGCTTGGGTTGGATCTGCTTGAAAGCAAGCAGGTTTTGACGCGGTTGCAGCATGAGATCGTGACGACCCAGTTCCAGTGCATCGCGGATGAACGCTGCCCATGCGCTTGCTGCGGCAAGTTTTCCTCTATTAAGGACTACCAGCAGGCGCGGTTTCGTAGTCTGTTTGGCGATGTCACGCTTCGTGTGCCCAGGTTTTCCAAGTGTGGCTGCACTGAGCGTGGGCCGCGACAATCCCAGCGGCGCTGGATATCGGCGGAACTGGAGTGCGTGCAAAGTGAACTTGCCGCCCGCCTGTCGTACCAGCATTCGACCGACGTGTTGAGAATGCTCTTGCCCATTGGAAAAGGCCACAGTGCCAGCACTGTGCGGGCGCGCACGTTGCGAGTGGGCCAACGCATGGACGCCGAATTGACTGAAGTTCAGGCACCCTGCGTGCACCCGTCCAGGGTGATATCCATTGGGCTGGACGGCGGCTACGTCCGTCATTGTGATGCGCAAGCCGGGCACAATTTCGAGATCATCGCCGGTCGTGTGTTGACCGAGGACGGGGCGCAGCGCAGTGTGGGCTTCGTGCGCAGCGTTGACAAATGCTCACGAACACGGGTGCAGCACGTGGTGGCAGCGCTTGGCGGAGCAGACGACAACCTGCGCGTTTTTACCGACGGAGATGGTAGATTGCGCGACTTGCAACTGGCGGTTTTGCCCGATGCAACCCACGTGTTGGACTGGTACCACCTGACGCGGCGGTTAACGGTATTGTCCAGTGTCATCAGCGAGAAGCGTGGGGGCTCTTATTTCGCCAACAACTGGTCGAGGTTCTTCACAATCTCCGCCTCGATCCTGTCCTTGAAGGTGCCCAGCAAAAAGCCCAGCGTGGCGTCGAGCTCAAAGCGCCCCTTGTGGACCTGCAGCGTGCCGTGCACACCGGAGCGCGAGAAGCTCACCGTATCGTCCGCCTTGCCTTCCTCATAGGTGCAGTCCATGCCGAAGTCGGCCTCCACCTGCTCGGCCCAGGCATAGGCCACCTTGCGTGCCGCAGCAAATCCGAGCTGGTGCTCCCTTACTATGTGAAGATTCGCCATTCCCCAATCCTTTAAGTGCCATGTACAAATTCAAATCCCGCGCCGCCGGCGACCTGATCATGCTCGACCCCAACGGCCGCCAGATTCTGAACATCCTGGGCCGCACCGACGCGGCCGCCCAGACCCAGGGGATTTTGCTGCCCGAGCATATGCCAGAAGCGATTGGAAAATTGCAGGCCGCGATCAAGGCCGATGAAGACCACCGCGCCCAGCTCATCCAGGAAGCGCAGGACAAGGGCGAAACCCCACCGCGCTTTGAAGGCATCTCGCTGCGCCAGCGCGCAGTGCCCTTCATCGAAATGATCAAGCGCTGCCAGAAGGCGGAGAAGGAAATTGTCTGGGGGGTGTAATCCTGTCCTGAACGGACCGAACGCCTACGCCAATTCAAGCTGCGCTATGGCGCCCCAAGCCCTCGGAGATATAGGCTGTCACGAGCTGGTTCAGGCTCACTCCCTCGGCCTTGGCCTGGTGCTGAAGACGCGAATGAATGCTGCGCGGCAGGCGTTGCACAAATTTTCCGGAGGCGTTGGCGATACCGGGAACTGGCACGGGACGACCATCGGCGATGTGGGCATCCATCCAGCAATCAAACGCGCCGCGCGCGTCTGCAATGGCTTCTTCGGGAGTCTCGCCGTCGGCCATACAGCCGGGAAGGTCAGGAAAGGTTGCGAGGAAGCCGCCACCTTCGTCGGCAGTCAAGGGGCGAATCTCCATAGGGTATGCGTTGAATTTCGGTTTCATTCTGGACTCCAATCAATCAAGGCAAGCAACTGCACCACGTACACCGCTTTGATGGGCTTGCGTGCCGGCACACACACCTCAAGCGGACAAGCAGCGCGCTGAATGACGACATGACTGCCGCCGTTCTTGCGCACTTTCAAACCCGCATGTGCCGCGACGGACTCGATCTCTTCCATGCGCCAATCGCGTGGATTGTTACGCATCGCGGCGATGTTTTTCTCTTGCTTGCCCATGCCAAATAGTATCGGCTATGGTACTAGAAAGTCAAAGGCTGCTGCTTGCTAGGCTTGCCAGGAGCCGTTCGTCCCTGGAACTACTTGTAGCTGCGGATGTCGTCGATCACCTTGCCATCATTGGGCAGGGCACCGGGCAAAAGCAACTCCACCTGGGCGCGCAGCTTGGTGACATCGCGTATGGCCTCGCCAATGCGCGCCGCCAAGCCTTCCACCGGCGCGGCTGCCTCCACCTTGAGCGTCATCACATCATTGGCCATCTCGCCGCTGACCACCAGGCGCGCACGGCTTAGCTCCGGAAAGCGCTTGACGACCTCGTCCACCTGTTTGGGGTGCACAAACATGCCGCGAATCTTGGTGGTCTGATCGGCCCGCCCCATCCAGCCCTTGATGCGGGTGTTGGTGCGACCGGTAGGACAGTGGCCGGGCAACACGGCCGACAGATCGCCGGTGCCAAAGCGGATCAGCGGATAGTCGGGGTTCAGCGTGGTCACCACCAGTTCGCCCACCTCGCCCTCGCTCACCGGGTCGCCGGTGCCGGGACGCACAATTTCCACGATCACCCCTTCGTCCAGCACCAGGCCCTCGCGTGCCTCGGTCTCATAAGCAATCAGGCCCAGGTCGGCCGTGGCGTAGCACTGGTAACCGGCAATGCCGTGTGCGGTGAACCAGTCGCGCAGCGAGGGCGGATAGGCCTCGCCACCAAACATGGCCTTCTTCACGCTGGGCAGCGTGAGGCCCAACTCTTGGGCCTTCTCGACAATGATTTTCAGAAAGCTGGGCGTGCCGATGTAGCCGGCAGGCGCCAGCTCACGCATGGCCTGCACCTGCTGCTCGGTCTGGCCGGTGCCACCGGGAAACACGGTGCAGCCCATGGCGTGCGCCCCGGTTTCCATCATCGAGCCGGCCGGCACAAAGTGGTAGCTAAACGAGTTGTGGATCAGCTCGCCGGGCCTAAAGCCAGAGGCAAAAATCGCCCGCGCCATGCGCCAGTAATCCTTGCCCGTGCCTTCGGGCTCGTAGATCGGGCCCGGGCTGGCAAACACGCGCGGCATGGAAGCGCCAAAGCCAATGGAACTGAAGCCACCAAACACATTGCCCCCGGCAGCACGCGCCGCCTGTTGGCGCTCCTGCAGTTCGGACTTGCGGATGACGGGCAGTTTGGCCAGCGCTTCGCGAATCGTAATCTCGACCGGATTCACATCGGCCAGCAAAGCCGCAAACGCGGGTGAAGAGTTCTTGGCATGCGCGACCTGCAACGGCAAGGCAGCAAGCAATGCAGCCTCGCGGGATTCAGGGTCGCGGGTTTCCAGTGCGTCGAAATAGTTTGCCAAAGCCGATATCTCCTAATTCCAATCAAAGCGCAGGTGGCAAAGCAAAGCGAGCCACCCTTCCAGAAACACCGCAGAACCGGCTTTGCCGGGCTGCTGGTGTTGCCCCCTGCAAGGGGCTGAGTGCCGCGTCTCCAAACCTGCCTGCGCAGGTTGGGACGGCAACGAAGAGCCGTTGCCTCTGGCTGAGGCACCGAAGCGGCCACACGAAGTGGGCAAGCCGGGGGGTGTGCCATTTAAGCCAGCCACCGCTTGCGGCGCTTGTAGCTCTTCACGTCTTTAAAACTCTTGCGCTCGCCACCGCCCACGCCGAGGTAAAACTCTTTCACGTCTTCGTTGCTGCGCAGGTCAGAGGCGGCGCCGTCCATCACCACACGACCGGACTCCATGATGTAGCCGTAGTCGGCGTACTTGAGCGCCATGTTGGTGTTCTGCTCGGCCAGCAAGAAGGTCACCTTTTCCTTGGTGTTGAGGTCTTTCACGATCTCAAACACCTCTTCCACAATCTGTGGCGCCAGGCCCATGGAGGGCTCGTCGAGCAGCACCATATTGGGGTTGGTCATCAGGGCGCGGCCGATGGCGCACATCTGCTGCTCGCCGCCCGAGGTGTAGGCGGCCTGGCTGGTGCGCCGGGTTTTCAGGCGCGGAAAGTAGTTGTAGACCTTTTCCAGGTTGGCGGCGATCTCGCCCGCGCTCTTGCGGGTGTAGCCGCCGGTCAGCAGGTTTTCCTCGATCGTCAGGTGGGCAAAGCAGTGCCGCCCCTCCATCACCTGCACCACGCCGCGCTTGACCAGATCGGCGGGAGAGAGGTTTTCGATGCGCTCGCCGCGCAGCTCGATGGAGCCCTTGGTGACCTCGCCGCGCTCTCCTGCCAGCAGGTTGGAGATGGCGCGCAAGGTGGTGGTTTTGCCCGCGCCATTGCCCCCCAAAATGGCCACGATGGCGCCCTGGGGCACCTGCAGCGACACGCCCTTGAGAACCAGGATCACGTGGTTGTAAATGACCTCGATGCCATTTACGTTGAGAACAATGTTTGTGGGTTCACTCATAGTGCAAGTTTCCAGTCAGACCAAACGAAAGGGCCGCATTGCGGGTCTTTCGTTTGGTGGCCCTTGCGGGCCACCAAAGTGGGGTGTACCTAGCTCTGGCAGTCGGCCGCAGGACGGCGTGTCAGCTTCTTGTCGGCCAGGTACTTGTCGGCACCGGCCTTGACCAGGGGCTTGAGGATTTGCTCATCGGCCTGGTACCAGTCGTTACCCACATTCCATTTGGCCCCGTCCCAGGTTTGCACACGCGCCCAGGTCGAACCCATGTGGTCGGCGCAGCTGGTACTGATCGGACGGATCACGCCGGTCAGGCCCAGAGCCGCCAGCTTCTTGTCGTCCAGCGACAGGTTTTCCAGACCCCAGCGCACCTGCTCGCCGGTCATGACCTTGCCCTTGCCAAAACGCTCTTGGGCGCGGCGCACGGCCTCGATGCTGAGCGCCTGGATGATCACGCCGCGGGTGTAGAGCACGGAGCCGACTTCGTCCTTCGGTCCGGTGCCCTGGCCCTTGTCGTGCACAAATTTGAGGATGTCTTGGATCACCTTGGGTTGCGTGCCGGCGGTGTTGAGTGCCAGCGCGTTATAGCCCTTGGCGCCCTCGCCCACGTCCTTCACGTCCGGCTCGGCACCAGCCCACCACACGCCATACATCTTGTCGCGCGGATAGCCCGTAGCCTGCGCTTCCTTCAGGGCCGTGGAATTCATCACACCCCAGCCCCACAGCAGCACGTAGTCGGGGCGGTTCTGGCGCACCTGCAACCAAGCAGCCTTCTGGTCCACGCCGGGCGCGGTCACGGGAATCATGGCCAGCTCAAATCCGAGTTGGCGGGCGCGCTCTTGCAGCAAAGGGATGGGTTCCTTGCCAAACGGACTGTCGTGGTAGACGAGCGTAATCTTCTTGCCCTTGAGCTTGTCCAGGCCGCCCTCTTTTTTGCCCAGGTGCTGGATCAAAATGTCGGCGCCGGTCCAGTAGCTGCCCATCAAGGGGAAGTTCCACTTGAAGGCCTGGCCGTCTTGTGCCACGGACAAACCGTAACCCAGGGTGATCAAAGGCACCTTGTCGTTGACCACTTTTTCAGTCAGCGCAAAGGTGATGCCGGTGGCCTGCGGGTCAAACAGGGCCACGCCGGGTTTGCTCTTGAGGCGCTCGTAGCATTCCACGCCGCGGTCGGTGGCGTAGCCAGTTTCGCATTCTTCGTAGGTCAGCTTGACGCCATTGATGCCGCCGTCGCGGGCGTTGACCATCTTGATGTAGTCCTGCTTGCCGTTGGCCCATGGCACACCATTCGGTGCGTAAGGCCCGGTGCGGTAAGACAGCAGCGGAAAGAACTGCTCCTTGGCCTGGGCAAAGGCGCTGGGCGCGGCCAGGCTGGATACAACGGCCACCACGAGGGCGGCGGTGCGGGCGAGTGCGTGAAGCTTCATATGTCTCTCCTAAGAATTTAAGTGGTGAAGCACAGGGAAAATCAAAGCGAATCAGTTCGCTGAATCAATGGGGAAAAGGCCACAGGCGCAGCTTCTGCTTGGCCACCGCCCAGAGCTTGGCCAGGCCATGGGGCTCCACGATCAGGAACCACACAATCAGGCCGCCAAACACCATCAGCTCTGCGTGCGACACGGTGGCGGTGGAAATCTCGAAGCCAAACAGGCTGGCAAAGGCCGGCAAAAATAAGTTGAGTGCAATCGGCAGCACCACGATAAAGGCGGCGCCAAAAAAGCTGCCCATGATGGAGCCCATGCCGCCAATGATCACCATGAACAAGAGCTTGAAGGACTGGTCCACCGAGAAGGCCGCCGGCTCCCAGGCGCCCAGGTAAATAAAGGCCCACAGCCCGCCGGCCACGCCGACGATAAAGGAGCTCACCGCAAAGGCGCTGAGCTTGGCGTACATGGGGCGTATGCCGATCACGGCGGCGGCCACGTCCATGTCGCGAATGGCCATCCACTCGCGGCCCACGGCACCGCGCACCAGGTTCTTGGCCAAGAGCGCAATCACCGCCAGCAGCACCAGGCAGAACCAGTACTTGGCCATGGGGCTTTCCAGCGAGAAGCCAAACACCTGCAGGTTGTTGACCGACACCGAACCGCTTGAGGAATTGTTGGTAAACCACTGCACGCGCAGGAACAGCCAGTCGGCAAAGAACTGCGCCGCCAGCGTCGCCACCGCCAGGTACAGGCCCTTGACGCGCAGGCTCGGCAGTCCAAAGAGCATGCCAAACAGCATGGCGCAAACGCCACCCAAAATCAGCGCCAGCACCAGCGGCATGCCGTCGATGCGCACAAAGAAGTTGTAGGCCGCGTAGGCCCCCACCGCCATAAAGGCGCCCGAGCCCAGCGAGATCTGGCCGCAGTAGCCCACCAAAATATTCACGCCGATAGCCGCTAGCGAGAAGATCAAAAAGGGAATCAGGATGGCGCGAAAGATGTAGTCGCTGGCCAGCATGGGAACCACCGCAAAGCCCACCACCAGCAGCAAAAGCATGGCGATGCGATCCTGCAGGATGGGCAGGATCTGCTGGTCCGCGCGGTAGCTGGTTTTGAATTGGCCGTTTTCTCTGTAGAACATTTTTTATCTCTCAAACACGGTCAATGATTTTTTAGTTCCGAAATAACTTTGCTGCGCCGTCTTCGCTGAAAAGATCGTCATGGTGCTACACCCGATCAATGATCTTCTCGCCAAACAAACCTTGCGGACGGATCAGCAGGAAGCCCAGCGCCAGCACATAGGCAAACCAGATCTCGATACCACCGCCCACATACGGCCCCAGATACACCTCGGACAGCTTCTCGCCCACACCGATGATCAGACCGCCCACAATCGCGCCGGGCACCGAGGTCAGGCCACCCAAAATAACGACAGGCAATGCACGCAACGCCACCGTGGTCAACGAAAACTGCACACCGAGCTTGCTGCCCCAAATCATTCCGGCGACAAGTGCCACGACCCCAGCCACGCACCAAACGATGACCCAGATGCGGTTGAGCGGAATGCCAATGCTTTGCGCCGCCTGGTGGTCATCGGCCACGGCGCGCAGGGCGCGTCCGGTAGAGGTCTTCTGAAAAAACACGCTCAGCAGAGCCACCAGCGAAGCGGCAATGATGGCGGCGTAAAAGTCTTCCTTGTTGATCAGGATGCCGCCCGCAAAGGTGCTCTCCAAAATCATCACCGGATCCTTGGGCATGCCGATATCGATCTTGTAAATGCTGCTGCCAAACAGCGACTGGCCCAGGCCTTCGAGAAAGTAGGTGATGCCCAGCGTGGCCATCAAGAGCGTCGTTCCCTCCTGGTTCACCAGGTGGCGCAGCACCAGGCGCTCGATGATCCAGGCCACCACGAACATCACCACACCGGCGCCTATAAAGGCCAGCACATTGACCAGGAAAAAGTTGGTAATGCCCAAGAGCGGAATCCACTCCGAGAAGCGCGCCATCGCCAGGGCCGCAAACAGCACCATGGCGCCCTGTGCAAAATTGAACACACCAGAGGCCTTGTAGATCAGCACAAAGCCCAGCGCCACCAGCGAATACAGCATGCCGGCCATCAGGCCGCCCAGCAAAGTTTCAAGGAAAAAAGCCATGATTAAACGCTCCCCCCCGTTGCTTGCTCACTGCGTGTAGCCGCATACCCCCTCAAGAGGGCGATGCCAGTGGCCCGGCAAAGCCGGTTCCACGGCATCCCTGGGAAACTTCCCCTTGCTTGTGAAGCGTGTGTATTGTTTTGCATGGTCTTTTGTTCAGTGGGACGTGCCAAGGTAGGCACTGATCACGTCTTCGTTGTTGCGTACTTCGTCGGGCGTGCCGTCGCCAATCTTCTTGCCGTAGTCCAGCACCACCACGCGGTCGGAGATGTCCATCACCACGCCCATGTCATGCTCGATCAGCACCACGGTGGTTCCGAATTCGTCGTTCACGTCCAGCACAAAGCGGCACATGTCCTGCTTCTCTTCGACGTTCATGCCGGCCATGGGTTCATCCAAGAGCAGCACCTGCGGCTCCATGGCCAGGGCGCGCCCTAAGTCCACCCGCTTTTGCAGGCCGTAGGGCAACTGGCCCACGGGCGTCTTGCGAAAGGCCTGGATTTCCAGGAAGTCGATGATGCGTTCCACCGCCTCGCGGTGCCGGATCTCTTCGCGCTCGGCCGGGCCTATGCGCAGCGCCTGCATCAGGATGCTGCTTTTGATCTTGAGGTTGCGCCCGGACATGATGTTGTCGAGCACGCTCATGCCCTTGAACAGCGCCAGGTTCTGGAAGGTGCGTCCTATTCCCATGCTGGCCACCTGGTGGCTGTCCATGTGGCTAAAGGTCTGACCCCGAAAGCTGATGGTGCCCACCTGCGGGCGGTACACGCCGTTGATGCAGTTGAGCATGGAGCTTTTGCCCGCGCCATTGGGGCCGATGATGGCGCGTATCTCGTGTTCCTTGACGTTGAACGAGATGTCCGTCAGGGCCTTCACGCCGCCAAAGCTTAAAGAGATGTTCTTGACGTCGAGAATGACGTCACCGATTTTCTTGGTCATGCTGCAGCCTTCACGGGGGCAAAAATCTTCGCGTCGTCCAGCGCCAAGGTGGCGCTGACGCTGCCGGTGCGGCCGTCTTCAAACTTCACCACGGTCTCAATGAATTGGCTGGTCTTGCCGGCGTACAGGGCGTCCACCAGCACGCCGTATTTGTCGGCAATAAAGCCGCGTCGGACCTTGTTGGTGCGGGTGAGTTCGCCGTCGTCCGCGTCGAGCTCCTTGTGCAAAATCAGGAAGCGGCTGACCTGGCTGCCGGCCAGAAGTTTGTCCACGCTGAGGTCGGCGTTGACCTTTTCCACGCACTCTTTAATGAGTTGGTAGACCTCGGGCTTTTGCGCCAGATCGGTGTAGCCGGCATAGGGCAGGTTGCGCCGCTCGGCCCAGTTGCCCACGGCGTCAAAGTCGATGTTGATAAAGACGCAGACCTTCTCGCGGCCGTCGCCATAGGCCACGACCTCCTTGATGTGCTGGAAGAACTTGAGCTTGTTCTCCACATACTTGGGCGCAAACATGGCGCCATCAAAGTCACCGCCCTGTATGCGGCCCACGTCTTTGACGCGGTCGATGATCTTCAGGTGGCCGTGCGCATCGATAAAGCCGGCGTCGCTGGTGTGGTACCAACCGTCCGCAGACAAAACTTCGGCCGTGGCGGTCGGGTTTTTGTAATAGGACTTGAACAGGCCGGGCGACTTAACCAGGATTTCGCCGTTGTCGGCCACCTTGATTTCGACCCCTGCGCAGGGCACGCCCACGGTGTCGGCGCGCGCCTCGTTGTCGGGCTGCAGGCAGACAAAAACGGCGGTCTCGGTGGAGCCGTAGAGCTGCTTGATGTTGATGCCGATGGCTCGGTAAAAACTGAACAGGTCCGGGCCAATGGCCTCGCCCGCCGTGTAGGCCACGCGCACCCGGCTAAAGCCCAGGGTGTTGCGAAGCGGGCCGTAGACGCACAAATTTCCCAGCGCATACAGCAGCTTGTCGATGGGGCCCACGGCCTCGCCATTCATCAGGGCCGGACCGACCCGGTTGGCCACGGCCATAAAGGCATGGAACATTTTGCGTTTGAGGGCGCCGGCGTCTTCCATGCGGATCATCACGCTGGTGAGCAGGCCTTCAAACACGCGGGGCGGCGCGAAGTAATAGGTCGGGCCGATTTCCTTCAGGTCGATGGTGGCGGTGGCGGCCGACTCGGGGCAGTTCACCACATAGCCGCAGGCCAGCCATTGCGCATAGCTAAAAATATTTTGGCCGATCCAGGCCGGTGGCAAATAGGCCAGCACCTCTTCTGCGCTGGTGAGCTTGTCAAAGTCGGCGCCGGCGCGGGCGCGGTTCAACAGCGAGTCGTGCGTGTGCACCACGCCCTTGGGGTTGCCGGTGGTGCCCGAGGTAAAGAACATCGCGCCCACATCATCGGGCTGGACCTTGGCCACTTCTTCCTTGAAGAAATCGGTGTGCAACGATGCAAAGGCCTTGCCCCTTGCCTGCAACTCGTCGAGCGAGGCCAGACCCGGCTCATCGTATTTGCGCAGGCCGCGCGGGTCATCAAAATAGATGCGCGCCAACTGCGGGCATTGCTCACGAATTTCCAGCAGCTTATCGACCTGCTCCTGGTCTTCGGCAAAGGCAAAGGTCACTTCGGCATTGTTGATGGGGTACACGCATTCAGCGGCCGCCGCGTCCTGGTACAAAGGGATCGGCACCGCGCCCAGGGACTGCACGGCCAGCATGGTGGCATAGAGGCGGGGGCGGTTGGCACCGATCACGACCATGTGGTCGTCCCGGCGCAGACCGGCCTGGTGCAGGCCAGCGGCCAGTTCCTCGACCATGGTGGCCAGGGCAGCCCAGCTCAGGGTTTGCCAGATGCCGTATTCCTTTTCGCGCATGGCAGGCGCTTGCGGGCGCTGCACGGCGTGTTGCATCAACAGTTGCGGGAAGGTCGTTCGCATGGGTTGTCCTCTCGTGGCCCGGCGCAGATGCGGGGGCTCTTCGAATAGCTCCGATTATTGGACTAGCATTGACGTTGTGTTGTCACTCTGGCGACTATTCAGACGTTTACCGATAGGTGTTTTCCCTTCACTTATCAGCAACTTACAAACCACCTATGAACGCAGACAGTTCTTTGCACCAGCGCCGGCGCCCGCTCACCGAGCCAGAGCTCGACGCCATTCCCTGGCTGCGCCTGCTCAAGCCCGAGGAACGCCAGCGCGCGGTGGACGACCTGCGCATCAGTGAAGCGCAGATCGGCGAGTTTGTCTGCCGCATGGGCAGGCCCGTGACCTATTGGTTTGGCGTGGTGGACGGCCTCTTGAAGATGAGCACCGAAAACGCCGAGGGCCAGACCATGACCTTTACCGGCGTGCCCCCAGGCGGCTGGTTTGGCGAGGGCACGGCGCTTAAGCGCGAGGTCTACCGCTACCACATCCAGCCGCTGCGCAAAAGTCTGGTGGCCGGCCTGCATGTAGACACCTTCCACTGGCTGCTGGACCATTCGATTGGCTTTAACCGCTTTGTGATGAACCAGCTCAACGAGAGACTGGGCCAGTTCATCGCGATGCGCGAGATCGACCGGCTCAACAACCCCGACATCCGCGTGGCACGCAGCCTGGCCTCCCTGTTCAACCCCGCGCTGTACCCAGGCGTGGGCGAGGTGCTGCGCATCACCCAGCAGGAGCTTGCCTACCTGGTGGGCCTGTCGCGCCAGCGCGTCAACGAGGCGCTGACCACGCTGGCAGAGCAGGGTTCCATCCGGGTCGAATACGGCGGCCTGCGCATCCTCGATTTGCCGGCCCTGCGCTCGCAGGTCTTAAAGTCTTAGTACTGCAACCCGGGGCTACACTGCAGTGATGCACATTGATCCGGTCGCCCTTTACCCCGCACTGGCCCATGTGACTCCCGGCCTGCAAACCCTGGGTGCGGCGGCCCTTCCGGTCACGGTACCCAAGGGCAGCATGCTGTTTAACGAAGGCACCGCCTGCCAGGGCTTCCCCCTGGTGCTAGACGGCGAGGTGAAGGTGTCGCGCCATTCGGGCGATGGTCGCTCGCTGGAGCTGTACCGGGTGGTGCCGGGCGAGTTGTGTCTGGCCTCCAGCGCCAGCCTGTTCAGCAACGTACCGATGGCAGCCCAGGGCATCAGCACCAGGCCCACCACCCTGCTGATGGTTGCGCCCCCGGTATTTGTCCAATGGCTCGAAGGCCAGGAGTTTCGCAACGCGGTGCTGGGCCTGTTTGCCCAGCGCATGGCCGACCTGACCGGGCTGATTGACGCGGTGGCCTTTCAGCGCCTGGACCAGCGTCTGGCCGCCACCCTGCTGGGGCGCGGCCAAAGCCTGGCGCTGACCCACCAGCAACTCGCCGACGAACTCGGCACGGTGCGCGAGATGGTGTCGCGCCTGCTGCGCCGCTTCGAGCGCGAAGGCTGGGTCGCTTTGGCGCGAGAGCATATCCAGATTCTCGACAGCAAGGCGCTGCGCGCGCTTGCCACTGCATCGGGAAATTAGGGCGGCGTGCACAGCCGTCGCGCAAAAACCTGGGTGACTCAAGTCACAGACAGCGCGGGCCAAAGCCGGTGTAATGCAGGCCACTTCCACTGTTTATGAAAAAGGATCTTGTATGAAAACCAATGAAGGCACTCTGGACCGCGCAATGCGCGTCATCGCTGGCATCGTTTTGCTGGCACTCCTGTACACCGGCACCATTGGCATCTGGGGCTGGGTGGGCTTGGTGCCGCTGCTCACCGGTGCCATTGGTTGGTGCCCGCTCTACACGGTGCTGGGCATCAAGACCTGCCCGTTGAAATAGTCCTCAGAGCGCCTTGAAAGCGCCATAGGCAAGCGTGAGCGAGCGCCCACCATGGGCACGTTCTAAAATGGGCCGGACCTGCTACCAACACCCTGCCCATGACCGACCCCAAATCCCCTCCCGTTTTCCGCCGCGCCGCGCCCCCTGTGGGGCGCGCTGCCATTCCGGCCGGGCAAAGCAATACCGCAGCCATTGGCCCCAATGGCACCGTGCGCCTGAACAAGCGCATGGCCGAACTCGGCATGGCGTCCCGGCGCGAGGCCGATGAATGGATCGCCAAGGGCTGGGTCAAGGTCAATGGCAAGATCGCCGAAATGGGCATGCAGGTCACGCCCGATGTGCGCATCGAGATCGACAAACAGGCCAAGGGCCAGCAGGCCAACCAGGTCACCATCCTGATCAACAAGCCCATAGGTCTGGTCAGCGGCCAGGCCGAGGACGGGCACCAACCCGCCATCACCCTGGTGCAGCCGCAAAACCGCTGGCAGGACGACAACGCCCGCTTCTTCTTTCACGGCAGCCAGCTCAAAAGCCTGGTGCCAGCGGGAAGGCTAGACATCGACTCCACCGGCCTCTTGGTGCTGACGCAGGACGGCCGCGTGGCGCGCCAGCTGATTGGCGAAGACGCGGTGATGGAAAAGGAATACCTGGTGCGCGTGGTCTTTACCGGCCACGCCAACACCGCCGCCGAAGGTTCGGCCGCCGCGACCTATGCCGCAGCCCCCACCCAGCTCAGCCGCATTGACGATGACGACCCTGTCAGCAGCGATGTGCAATCGGTGTTCCCCAAAAGCATGCTGGCCCTGCTGCGCCACGGCCTGAGCCTGGACGGCCAGGCCCTCAAGCCCGCCACCGTGGAATGGCAAAACCCCGAGCAGCTGCGCTTTGTGCTGACCGAGGGCAAGAAGCGCCAGATCCGGCGCATGTGCGAGCAGGTGGGCCTCAAGGTGGTGGGCCTTAAACGCGTGCGCATTGGCCGGGTCATGCTGGGCAACCTGCCGGTGGGCCAGTGGCGCTACCTGCAGCCGCAGGAAAAGTTCTAGGCTTGAATCTCACCCCGACGCCCCTACATACGCTGGGTCTTGGCCGCAAGGCCACCAGCACAATCCCTCTTCATTGTTTTAGAACCTTAGAAAACCCATGAGCAAGCAAACCCTTTCCTTCCAGGCCGAAGTCGCACAACTGCTGCACCTGGTCACCCACTCGCTGTACTCCAACAAAGAGATTTTCCTGCGCGAGTTGATCTCCAACGCCTCCGACGCCTGCGACAAGCTGCGCTTCGAGGCCATCAACAACACCGCCCTCTACGAGACCGACTCCGAGCTCAAGGTGCGCCTGGTGCTGGACAAGGAAGCCCGCACGCTGACCATCACCGACAACGGCATTGGCCTGTCGCAGCAAGAAGCCATCGACAACCTGGGCACGATTGCCAAGAGCGGCACCAAGGACTTTGTCTCCAAGCTGAGCGGCGACCAAAAGGCCGACTCGCAACTGATTGGCCAGTTTGGCGTGGGCTTTTACTCCGGCTTTATCGTGGCCGACAAGATCACGGTGGAATCGCGCCGTGCCGGTCTGCCCACCGCAGAAGGCGTGCGCTGGGTCAGCGACGGTGGCGCCAGCGGCGGTGCCTTTGAGGTGGAAAGCATAGAGCGCGCCGAGCGCGGAACCAGCGTCATCCTGCACCTGCGCGACGACGCCATGGACTACGCCCAAAGCTGGAAGGTCAAGGGCATTGTCAACAAGTACTCCGACCACATCAGCCTGCCCATCCAGATGGAAAAGGAAGAGTGGAAAGACGGCGAGCTGATCAACGCGGACGACGAAAACGGCGGACGCCAACCCGGCGCCATGCTCAAGACCGGCGAATGGGAAACCGTCAACAAGGCCAGCGCCATCTGGAGCCGCGCCAAGAAGGACATCAGCCAGGAACAGTACGACGAGTTCTACAAGCAAATCAGCCACGACTTCGAAGCACCCCTGGCCTACACGCACAACCGCGTCGAAGGCAGCACCGAATACACCCAGCTGCTCTACATCCCGGGCAAGGCGCCCATGGACCTGTGGAACCGCGACAAAAAGGGTGGCTTGAAGCTGTATGTGAAGCGCGTCTTCATCATGGACGATGCAGAAGCCTTACTGCCCACCTACCTGCGCTTCGTCAAGGGCGTGGTGGACTCGGCCGACCTGCCGCTCAATGTGAGCCGCGAGCTGCTGCAGGAAAGCCGCGACGTCAAGGCGATCCGCGAGGGCTGTACCAAGCGCGTGCTGTCCATGCTGGAAGACCTGGCCAAGAACGACAAGTTGCCAACAGTTGGTGCGGATGGCGTGACCGACGTGCTTTCCGCCGAAGACAAGGCAGAGGCCGAAAAGAACGTGGGCAAGTACAGCAAGTTCTACGCCGAGTTCGGCGCGGTGCTCAAGGAAGGCCTGGGCGAAGACTTTGGCAACAAGGAGCGCCTGGCCAAGCTGCTGCGTTTTGCGTCCACCCAGAGCGACACACCGGTGGTGTCCCTGGCCGACTACAAGGCGCGCATGAAGGAAGGCCAGGAGGCGATTTACTTCATCACCGCCGACAACCTGGCCGCTGCCAAGAACAGCCCGCACCTGGAAGTCTTCAAGAAGAAGGGCATCGAAGTGCTGTTGATGACCGACCGCGTGGACGAGTGGGCCCTCAACTACCTGAACGACTTCGACGGCACGCCGCTGCAAAGCGTGGCCAAGGGTGCGGTCGATCTGGGCAGCCTGCAAGACGAGACCGAGAAGAAGGCCGCCGAAGAGGCTGCCGAGACCTTCAAGCCGGTGCTGGCCAAGCTCAAGGAAGCGCTCAAGGACAAG
Source organism: uncultured beta proteobacterium (assembly GCA_903886275.1). Lineage (GTDB taxonomy): Bacteria > Pseudomonadota > Gammaproteobacteria > Burkholderiales > Burkholderiaceae_C > Allorhodoferax. Next base: position 27,251 of record CAISLN010000085.1, read on the forward strand.
GCCGAGGATGTGCGCATCACCACCCGTCTGGTGGACAGCCCCGCCTGCCTGGTGGTGCAAGACGATGGCATGAGCACACAGCTCGCGCGCATGCTCAAGCAAGCCGGACAGAGCGCGCCCGAAGTCAAGCCGGTGCTGGAAGTGAACGCCGAACATCCGCTGGTGAAAAAGCTCGACGGTTCGGTGCACTTCCATGACCTGGCCCACATCCTGTTTGACCAGGCCCTGCTGGCCGAGGGCGGCCTGCCGGCCGACCCTGCTGCCTATGTGAAACGGGTGAACGCGCTGCTGGTGTAAGCCGGCTGCTGCCTGTTGCATACAAAAGGGGCCTTCGGGCCCCTTTTTGCTTTTATCTGCTACCTTAGCCCCAGTGCATGAAGTAACATGCGGCGAAAAACGACAAGACCGGGTCCCACCCGGCGACCTTCGAACACACCGCAGCACGACCTTTTCATTCACTGTCACAGGAGACAAGTCCCATGCAACGCCACTTTGTACGCACCGCCATAGCCCTCTTACTGGCCTCTGGCCTGAGCAGCATGGCCGCCACGGTTCCCGCCGGCACACAGCTTGCAGCCAAGCAGGAGCTGACCCGCAACAACGGCTCCGAGCCCGATACCCTGGACCCGGCGCTGGCGCAGGGTGCGCCGGCCAACAACGTACTGCGCGATTTGTTTGAGGGCCTGACGGCGATCGATAGCGCTGGCAAGGTGGTGCCCGGCGTGGCGGAAAGTTGGAAGCAGACCAACGCGACCACCTGGGTCTTCAAGCTGCGCCGCGATGCCAAATGGTCCAATGGCGATGCCCTCAACGCCGACGATTTCATCTACGCCCTGCAGCGCTTTGTAGACCCCAAGACGGCTTCCGAATACGCCGCCAGCTTTGGCATCTTCCTGCTCAATGGCAAGGAAATTGTGGGCGGCAAAATGCCGCCCTCCGCCCTGGGTGTCAAGGCCCAAGACAAGTTCACGCTGGAAATCCAGACCCCCTACCCGGTCAGCTTTTTGCCCGAGCTGGTCTCCAACACCCAGCTCGGGCCCGTGCACCGGGCCACCTTGGAAAAGTTTGGCAAGGAATGGACCAAGCCCGCCAACATGGTCAACAACGGAGCCTTTGTGATGCAGGACTGGCAGGTCAACAGCAAGATCGTGCTGGCCAAAAACCCCAGGTACTGGGACGCCAAGAACGTGCAGATCAGCAAGAACACCTACCTCTCGGTGGATGACAGCAATGCCGACGTCAAGCTGTTTGAGTCCGGCGAGAACGACTGGGTCAACCAATTGCCACCCGGCAGTTTTGAGAAGTACAAGGCCCAGTACCCCAAGGAAATCCGCAACACGCCCATGCTGGGCCTGCGCTATTACTCCCTCAACGTGGCCGACCCGCTGCTCAAGGACCTGCGCGTGCGCAAGGCCCTGTCCATGGTGATAGACCGCGACACGCTGGCGCAAAAGGTCACGGCCGATGGCCAGTTGCCCGCCTATGGCGTGATCGTCAAGGGCACCATAGGGGCCAACGTCACACGCTACGACTGGGCCCTGTGGCCGATGGAAAAGCGCGTGGCCGAGGCCAAGCAACTGCTGGCCCAGGCCGGCGTGCAGCCCGGCACCAAGGTGAAGTTTGCCTACAACACCGACGTGTACCACAAGAAAATGGCCATCTTTGCGGCCTCCGAATGGAAGACCAAGCTGGGGATAGACACCGAGCTCGAAGCCATGGAGTTCAAGGTGCTGATCAAGCGGCGCACCGATGGCGAATTCCAAATCGCCCGCAATGGCTGGATCGCCGACTACAACGATGCCACCACCTTTTTGACCCTGGTGCAATGCGACTCCGAGCAAAACCACCAGCGCAACTGCAACCGCAAGGCCGAGGCGCTGATTGACCAGGGCAACCGCAGCACCGACCAGAGCAAGCGCCAGGCCCTGTTGACCGAGGCTTCCAAGATGATCATGGAAGACTATCCCATGATCCCGCTGCTGCAGTACACCGTGCCGCGTCTGGTGAAGGCCTATGTGGGCGGCTATACCGACACCAACATCATGGACCGCTACCGCGCCAAGGACCTCTACATCATCCAGCATTGAAGCGCACAGCAACATGTGGTCCTATGCGCTGCGCCGCCTGCTGGCAACCCTTCCCACCCTGCTGGCGGTCATCACCGTCTGTTACCTGTTGCTGCACTTCACGCCGGGGGGGCCGTTTGACCGCGAGCACCGCATAGCCCCCGAGGTGCTGGCCAACCTGAACGCCAAATACCATTTGGATGAGCCGCTGTGGAAGCAGTACCTGCTCTATCTCAACAGCCTGCTGCACGGCGACCTGGGCGCCTCCTTTCGCTATGCCGACTGGAGCGTCAATGAGCTGGTGGCCAAGGCGCTGCCGGTGTCGGCCATGGTGGGCGGTGGCTCGCTGCTGATCTCGCTGTTCATTGGCGTGGCCCTGGGTTGCGTGGCAGCGCTCCGGCAAAACAGCTGGGTGGACTACGGCGTCATGCTGCTGGGCAGTCTGGGCTCGGCCTTTCCCTCCTTTGTGATCGGGCCGGTGCTGATCCTGGTGTTTGCGGTCTGGCTGCCGTGGCTGCCGTCCGGCGGTTGGGACGCCTTTGCGCCGCGCTACATGGTGCTGCCCATGGTGCTGCTGGTGTTCATCAATGTCTCCACCATAGGCCGCGTCATGCGCGGCAGCATGATCGAGGTGCTGGGCAGCAACTACATACGCACCGCGCGCGCCAAGGGCCTGCCGCTGCGCACCCTGGTGCTGCGCCATGCGATGAAGCCGGCCCTGCTGCCGGTGGTGTCGCTGGTGGGGCCGCTGGCCATTTCGTCCATCACCTCGGCGGTGGTCACCGAATCGGTGTTCTCGCTGCCGGGTCTGGGCCGGCTGATTGTCAACGGCGCGGGCAACCGCGACTACACCCTGGTGCTGGGTCTGGTGGTGCTGATCACGGTGATTGCGGTGCTGTTCAACCTGCTGGTGGACCTGAGCTATGCGCTGCTCGATCCCCGCATCCGTTACTAAGGTCGCCATGCTGCTACCCAAAAAAGATGAGCGTCTGAGCGCAGCCCTGGGCGCCACGCTGGAGACTGCGCTGCAGGGGCGCAGCCCCTGGGCGGCGGCGCGTACGCGCTTTGTGCGCAACCGCGCGGCCATGCTCAGCCTGCTGCTGCTCGGACTGATCACCCTGGTCTGCCTGATCGGCCCCTGGCTGCTGCCCCATGCCTTTGACTCCTCCGACTGGCAGGCCATGAGCCTGGGTCCGACCTGGCTGAATATGCATTGGTTCGGTACCGACGAGTCCGGGCGCGACCTGCTGGTGCGCTGCCTGGTGGGCGGGCGCATTTCGCTGATGGTGGGACTGCTCGCCACGCTGGCCTCGGTCAGCATCGGCATTGCCTGGGGCGCCACGGCCGGCTTTATAGGCGGGCGCGTGGACGCCCTGATGATGCGGGTGGTGGACATGATGTATGCCGTGCCCTATTTGCTGATCGCCATCCTGATGGTCACGCTCTTGGGGCGCGCCTTCTACCTGGTGGTGCTGACCATCACCGTGTTCTCCTGGATGGACATGGCGCGGGTGGTGCGCGGGCAGACCCTGTCGCTGCGCTCGCGCGAATTTGTCGAGGCGGCGCGCGCCATCGGTGTGCCCACGCGGCGCATCATCTTCCAGCACATCGTGCCCAACCTGCTGGGCGTGGTGGTGATTTACACCACGGTCACTGTGCCCGGCGTGATCCTCACCGAGTCGGTGCTGTCCTTTCTGGGTCTGGGCATACAGGAGCCCATGACGAGCTGGGGCGTGCTGATCCACGACGGCGCAGCGGTGATGGAAATCTCGCCCTGGATTTTGCTGTTCCCCGCAGCCCTGCTGTCGGCCACGCTGTATTGCTTTAACTACATTGGCGACGGGCTGCGCGATGCCCTGGACCCGAAAGACCGCTAAACCCATGGCCATTCTCGAAGTCAAGCATCTGAGCGTGCAATTCGACACCCAGGACGGCCAAGTGTTTGCCGTCAACGACCTGGGCTTTCGCCTGGAAAAGGGCCAGACCCTGGGCGTGGTGGGGGAGTCCGGCTCGGGCAAGAGCCAGAGCGTGCTGGCCCTGATGGGCCTCTTGGCGCGCAATGGCCGCGCCAGCGGCGAGGCGCTCTACCAGGGCCGCAACCTGCTGACCCTGCCACAGGCCGAGCTCAACCGCATACGCGGCAACCGCATCGCCATGATCTTCCAAGACCCCATGACCTCGCTCAACCCCTACCTGACGGTGGAGCGGCAACTCACCGAGGTGCTGCAGTTCCACAAGGGGTTGGACCGCAAAAGTGCGCGTGCACAGTCCCTGCGCCTGCTCGACGCGGTGAAGATTCCGGACGCCGCAAGGCGCATGGACATGTACCCGCACGCGTTCTCCGGCGGCATGCGCCAGCGCGTCATGATCGCCATGGCCCTGCTGTGCGAACCCGAACTGCTGATTGCCGACGAGCCCACCACCGCGCTCGATGTGACGGTGCAGGCCCAAATCATTGCCCTGCTGCGCGAGTTGCAGCGCGACTTTGGCACCGCCATTGTGCTGATCACCCACGACCTCGGCGTAGTGGCCGGACTGTGCGACCAGGTGCTGGTGCTGTATGGAGGGCGGGCCATGGAGCTGGGCAGCGCCGACCACCTGTTTACCAATGCCGGACACCCCTATAGCTGCGGCCTGCTGCGCGCCATTCCACGCATGGACCGCGACCGGGCCGATCTGCTGACCATCCCCGGCGCACCGCCCAATATGGCGCATCCGCCCTCGGGCTGTCCGTTTCAACCGCGCTGTGCCGCTGCCCAGCCGCAATGCAGCACGCTGCCAGCGCTGCAAGAAGAAGCCGGCCGCCCCGGCGTGCTGCGCGCCTGCCATGTCCCCAGCGCGCAGGTGCAGTTGCGCTACCAAGAGGAAAGCCGCCATGACTGAGCAAGACACCCCCCTGCTGCGGGTGCGCGACCTGAAGGTGCACTTCCAAATCCCCAATGCCAAGGGCTGGCCCTGGAGCCCGCCTGCCACGCTCAAGGCGGTGGATGGTGTCTCCTTTGACCTCTACCCCGGCGAGACCCTGGGCATTGTGGGCGAGTCGGGCTGCGGCAAGTCCACCCTGGCGCGCGCCATGCTGAACCTGACCCCTGCCACCTCCGGCAGCGTGCAGTGGCAGGGCCGCGAGATGCGGGGCGCGCCACCGGCGCAGTGGCTGGACCTGCGCCGCCATGTGCAAATGATTTTTCAGGACCCGCTGGCCAGCCTGAACCCGCGCATGACGGTGGCGCAAATCATTGGCGAGCCGCTGCGCACGCACCAACCCGAACTCGGCAGCGCGGCCATCCTGCAGCAGGTGCGCGCCATGATGCAGCGCGTGGGCCTGAGCGAGCATCAAATCAACCGCTATCCGCACGAATTTTCCGGCGGCCAGTGCCAGCGCATAGGCATTGCGCGGGCGCTGATCCTTTCGCCCAAACTGATCGTCTGCGACGAGCCAGTGTCGGCGCTGGACGTGTCGATACAGGCGCAGATCGTCAACCTGCTCAAAGAGCTGCAACAGGAGCTGGGCCTGGCGCTGGTCTTCATCGCCCACGACCTGGCCGTGGTGCGCCACATCAGCCAGCGGGTGCTGGTGATGTACCTGGGCCACTGCATGGAGCTGGCGAACAAGGCCGCGCTGTACCAGCAGCCCGCCCATCCCTACACCCAGGCCCTGCTGTCGGCGATACCGATTCCGGACCCGGTTCTCGAGCGCAACAAGGTGGTGCAAATCCTGCAGGGCGATCTGCCCTCGCCCCTGCAGCCGCCCAGCGGCTGCGTGTTTCGCACCCGCTGCCCGCAGGCACAGGCGCGCTGTGCGTTGGAGCTGCCCACGCTGCGCAGAATCAGCGACCAGACCGAGGCCGCCTGCCTGTTGGTCTGATCAGAGCAGGGCCAGCAGCGGCTGCAACACGCTGGCGCCGAGTTGGCGCGCTCGCTCGCCATTCCAGCCCACGGCCGCATCCGGCAGATTGGCGTTGTCCTTGAAGGGCATCTCGATGGTGAAGGCCAGGCAGCCAAACTGCTGGGCAACCCAGTTGGTGGCAATCCGGGGGTTGGCCGCGCCGGGTGCGCAGCGGCCGTAGTTAAACGCATCCTGAAAGTCGGGGCAACTCGCCAACCAAGCGGCCTTGAACTGGTCTTCGAGCTCGGCCGTGCGCGGCGCGTAGGCATCAGTACCCTCGGAGCCGACCACAAAGTTATAGGGCAGGCCCTCGTCGCCATGCACATCCAAAAAGAGGTCCACGCCGGTATCGAGCATCTTCTGGCGCACCAGCGCCACCTCGGGCGAACGCTCCAGGCTGGGCTCCAGCCATTCGCGGTTCAGGTTGGCGCCGGCGGCATTGGTGCGCAGATTGCCCAGCACCGCGCCGTCCGGATTCATGTTGGGCACCACATAAAGAACGCATTGCTGCAACAGGCGCCGGGCCACCGAGTCGCTGCCATCGAGCAGGCGCTCCAGCAGGCCCTCGGCAAACCACTCGGCCATGCTCTCGCCGGGATGCTGGCGTGCAATCACCCAGATTTTTTTCTTCTCGGCCAGGGGCGTGGCGCTGGTGCCGTCAGTCACGCGCAGCAGCGCCATGTCGCGCCCCTGTACGGTGGCGCCCAGGTGCTGCTGCAGCACATGGGGTGAGGTGCACGCGCTGCCCAGCAGGTCCAGATGCTGCTCCCAGGAATAGGGCTCGAAGTAGGCAAAGTAGATGCACTGCGTCTCGGGCGTGGTGCGCGCGGTGAGCACCTGCCCGTCGTATGCGGTGTCTATGCGAAACCAGTTCTGGCGGTCGTGGCTGGCCACCACGCTATAGCCCTCCCAGCCCTTGGGGTAGGCGCATTGGCCGGCGTTCAAAAAGCGCAGCACCACCGCCACACCGCAGGCACCCTGCAGGCTGAAGTGGAACCACTGGGCGAAGTCGGCCGCGCTGTCCTTGCGGATATGGAGCTGGATGTCGCGCGCGTCGGCCAGGCTGATGACCTCGATGGCGCCGGAATCAAAGGCGGTGGAAATATGCAAGGGGGTCATGGAAAACTTTCGCGGTGCGGGACTGCGGCCCATTGTAGGCAGGGCCGTGGCCCAGGCCTGGCGCTAGGGCCATGGCTCCATGGCCAAACGAAGGCGCTCGAACCGTCTGCATCCCCTGCCTGAGCGACAATGAACCATGAACCTGTTCGGGCAATTTTTGTACATTCTGCGGCTGGAGGCGCAGGCCTTCAGGCGTTACCCCAGGCTGTTCGCTGCCACGCTGGCGGTGACGCTGGTGCCGGCGCTGTATGCGTTTATTTACCTCTCCAGCATGTGGGACCCGGCCTCGCGCATAGGCACCCTGCCAGTGGGCTTGGTGAACCTGGACCAGGGCGTGGAATACCGTGGCCAGGTCTTTAACGCCGGCTGGGAGGTGGCGGCCACGCTGCGCAAAAAGCAGACCTTTGGTTTTCAGGACTTTGCCGACGAGGCCAGCGCCCGCGAGCAGGTGCGCCTGGGCGCTCTGGCCTTTGCGCTGGTGATACCGCGCGACTTCAGCTCCAACGCCATCCCCGGCCATGAGGCCGGTGCGGGCAAGCTGGCGGTCTACACCTCCGAGGGCAACAACTTTGAGAGCGCCCTGCTGGCACGCAGCTTTGCGCGCGAGCTCGGCCACGATGTCAACGAGAGCCTCAACGAGCGGCGCTGGCAACTGGTGCTGCTCAGCGCGGCCGGTTCGCAGCGCAGCGTGGAGCGCCTGCGCGATGGCGTTGCCGAGTTGCGCCGGGGCGCCCAAGAGTTGGGCAAAGGCATGCAGCCGCTGGCAAGCGGCGCACGCCAAACCGCTGCGGGCGCACAGCGCCTCAATGGCGGTGTGGACCAACTGGGCAGCGGCATGCGGCAATTGGGGAGCGGCATCCGCACGCTGGACGCCAAGCGCCCGCGCAACAGCGATCTGGACCGCCTCAAGGCCGGTGCCGAGCAACTCGCCGCAGGCCATGTCGAGCTGTCCAGGGGCATGACGGAGTTGCAGGCCGGCAGCCAGACCCTGCGCAGCAGCGTGGGCAGTTTCAGCGAGCAGGCGCGCGACAGCCTGCTGGTGCCTTCCAAGGTCAACGAGAACCTGGACCTGCTGCTGCGCGGCATGACGCAACTCGACACCGGGCTGCATGGAGCCGCCGAGGCACAGGCCAAGCTCAGCGATGGCGCCGAGACCCTGAGCAGCAGCGTGGGTGCGCTGACCACCGGCATGCACGCCCTCAACCTGGGCCTGCGCAGCATGGTGCAAAAGCTGCCCGAAGACAGCCAGCTCGATGAGCTGGACCGTGGCACCGACACGCTGGTCAGCAGCACCGCCGCGCTGGCCGAGGGCACGCAGGCCGCAAGGCTGGGTGCCGAGCGCCTGAGCGTCGGGCTGGACCTGTTGTGGGACTCGCTGCCCACCGATGTGGACCAGCCCGATGGCAGCGCGCAGGGCCTGGCCAACTCGGTCAGCCCGGTGGTGGAGGTGGTGGCACCGGTGCCCAATAGCGGCAGTGGCTTTGCGCCCAACATCATCCCGGCAGCACTTTGGCTGGGTGCGGGCGTGGCGGCCTTTTTGATCCATGTGCGGGTGCTGCCCAAGCAGGCGCAAACTTTTTCCGGCCCGGCCAAGCTGCTGGGCAAGCTGACCATTCCGCTGCTAGTGGTGCTGCTGCAAGCGGCGCTGGTCTATGCCACGGTGGTCTGGGGCCTGGAGCTGCGGGTGGACAGCCCGGGACTTTTTACCCTGGCGCTGGCGCTGTCATCGGCCACCTTTTTGTGCATCGTGGTGGCGCTGACGCGCGTCATGGGAGATGCGGGCAAGGCCGTGGCGATGATTTTTTTGGCGGTGCAGCTGTCGAGCTCGGGCGGCATTTTGCCGGTGGAACTGAGCGGCACGCTGTTTAGCAGCATCAGCCCCTGGCTGCCCCTGACCTGGGTGGTGCGCGCCATGAAGGTCAGCATGTTTGGCGCCTACAACGGCGAGTGGCAGCACCCCATGGCGGTCATTGCCAGCACCTGCGCCATTGCCCTGCTTAGCGCCTGCTGGCTGGGTCGCTGGCGCTATATGCGACTTTCGGCGCTGCGCCCGACGGTGGATTTTTAGGCCCCCACGTTCAAGGCCTTTTTTTACATGGCGGTCTGCAGCTGTGTTTGAATAGCTCTGTGCCCATCATCTGGAATTCATTGCCAAGGAGGCCGTCATGGAATCTCGCAATCCGGTTGAGCCATCTTCCCCCTTCCTGCTTCCAGTGGCGCAGATGCGCCGCGTGTTCCAAACCGAGGACGTAGAGCGCAAGCTGGCCAAGCTGCAAAGCGACGACCACGACAGCCTGCGCAGCACCTACAGGCGCATGCTGGAGCGCGGGCCGCAGCGCTTCCAGGTCAAGCCCTCAGGTGTGCCGGACATGGCCTCTCTGTACCAAACCCTGCCCAACTTCACCGAGGTGCTCGACGATGTGAAGCGCCATGTGGCCCTGTCGCAGGACTGCCCGGACGGCATCGAGGTCACCCCCATTTTGCTGCTGGGCCCGCCCGGCATTGGCAAGACCCATTTCGCAAAAAAAATGGCCGACCTGCTGGGCACCGGCATGACGCTGGTGCCCATGAGCTCCATGACGGCAGGCTGGCTGCTGTCGGGCTCAAGCTCGCAGTGGCGTGGCGCCAAACCCGGCAAGGTGTTCGAAGCGCTGGTGGACGGTGAATACGCCAACCCGGTGATCGTGGTGGACGAGATCGACAAGGCCAGTGGCGACGCCCAATACGACCCGCTGGGCGCCCTCTACAGCCTCTTGGAGCATGACACGGCACGCGCCTTTACCGATGAATTCGCCGAGGTCCCCGTGGACGCCAGCCAGGTGATCTGGATCACCACCGCCAATGACGAGCGCGCCATCCCCGAGCCCATCCTTAACCGCATGAATGTGTTTGAGGTGGCCGCGCCCTCGGCAGAGGCGGCACGCCAGATCGCGCGCAATCTGTACCGCAGCATACGCAGCGAACATGGCTGGGGCGCGCACTTTGCGCCCGAGCCGCAGGACGAGCTGCTGGACCTGTTGGGTGAAGTGCCACCGCGCGACATGCGCCGCGCCCTGATGACCGGCTTTGGCAATGCACGCCTGCACCAGCGCGACACAGTGGGCGTGGCGGACCTGCCGCGCTCGGGCCTCAAGAAGGGCGCGATGGGGTTTTTGCAGTAGATCCTTAGCCGCCCTCAAAGAGCCGCACGCAATCGCGCCCGGCTTCTTTGGCGCGGTACATGGCGTGGTCTGCGCTCTTGGTCAGCGCAATCGCATCGAGCCCGTCCCGCGGGTAGACGGCAACGCCCACGCTGCAGGTCAAGCGCAGCACATGGCCCTCCACCAAAAAGGGCGTCTTCAAGGCCAGACGCAGCTTTTCGGCCAGGGCGAGGATGGAGTCGGGCTCGCTCAATTGCGCCAGCAACACAACAAATTCATCGCCCCCAATGCGTCCCACGGTGTCGGCGGCCCGCACCGACTGTTGCAGCCGCTGCGCCAACTGCTTCAAGACCTGGTCACCCACACCATGGCCACAGTTGTCATTGATGGGCTTGAAATAGTCGAGGTCAATAAAGGCCATGGCAAAGCGTCCATTCTGGCGTTTGGCGCTTGCCAATTCCTGGCCCAAGCGGTCACTGAACAGGGCCCGGTTGGGCAGCCCGGTCAGGGGATCGCGCTGCGCCATCTCGCGCAACTCTTCGGTCATGGCCGCTGCCAGGCGCAGGGCCCTGGCCCTGCCGTGAATCATCTGCCAAGCCAGCAGCGCCAGCATCAGGCTCAGGAGCAGGCCGGCGACGGCGATCTCAGCGGCCATGCTGCGGCCATAGCGGCGCTCAAAGGCCTCTTGGCTGCGCAGGGAAAGCGTCCAGTTGTGGCCGGCCACCACCATGTATTCGATGGCGCTGACGGCCTGCGCCGATGCCGCTTGCGGCGGCTCTGGCCGGTACGACAGCGCCGCGTCCACGGGCTCCGTGCCGTCGTACATCGCCAGGCTTAAGCCCGGCGACTGGGTGCCGTACAGGCTGGCCATGAAGTCGCTCATGTGAAAGGAGGCATAGACCCAGCCGATCAGGCTGGCGCGTCGCTGTTGCAGGTTGTCGTGCGGCCGCCCCTGCGCATAGATGGGCAGGTACATGATGAAGCCGGGCCGCGCAGCGCCCGGTTCATCCACCTTCAGCGCCACCATGCCTGAAATCGCTGCCGTGCCGGAATCGCGCGCCTGCTCCAGGGCCGCACGGCGCACCGGGTCGCTCCAGATGTCGAGGCCCAAGGGCGCCAGGTTGCGCCCTACCGAGGGCTCGCGCTGCACGATGGCGGCATAGGCCGCGCGCAGACCCTCGGGCTCCAGCGCATAGCCCGCAATGCCGGCGCGGCGCATGGCCGCCAGATGCGCAGGCCGCGTCTGTTCAGAAACCCATTCGACCGCGCCAATGGTTTGAACGCCGGAAAAGTTGGCATCGAGCTGCAAGGCTTCCACATAGTCGTGCATGGCGCCGCGGTTGCGCCAAGTGGTGGTGGCATAGAGGGACTGCACACCGCGCAGCATTTGTGCGTAGCCCTGCACCCGCTGCTCGATGCGGCTCACGGTCTCGCGCAGGGCGAAGTCAAACTGGGACTGCATGGCCTTGCGCGTGGTGTTCCGCTCATGGTCCCAGGCGAACCAGGTCACGCCCAGCATCAACGCCAGGATCAGCCAGGGCAATTGGCTCAGCAGCCGGGCCTTGTTTTTCACGGGGCTGGGCGCATCAGCAGCACATCAAAAATTCACCAGCGCGGCGGCCAGATCGGGCAAGAAATACTTCTCGAAGATGCGGCGCATGCTGCCATCGCTGCGCATGCTGTTGATCAGCGCGCGCCACTGTTCCTGCTGCGCCGCAGTGAGGGCCTTGTGGGACATGATCAGACCGTGGGGCACCGGCGGGTCATTGAATTCCAGAATGCGGCTCAGCGCGCGGATCTTTTTTTCCTCCACTGCCGGAAAGTCAAAGGGCTCAATCAGCATGCCCTGGATGTGGCCCTGCAGCAGCGTCTGGTAGAGCGGCGCGAGCCCACCGCCTTGGCTGACGCGGTTGGCGCCTTGCAAGGTATCGACAAAGCGGTTGACCGATTCGCTGTAGCGAAAGCTGCGGATCACGCCGAGCTGCAGTCGCTCATTTTTCTCGAAGTCGGCCAGGCTGTGCACGCCCGCGTCATTGCGCACCAGCAGGTAGTACTTGTTGCTGAAGTACCAGGCGAAACCGGCAAACTTGTCGCGCTCGGCGTTGGCGATACCTGAGAGGCTGAAGTCCAGGGCACCCGACTCGATGAGCTGCCAGATGCGTGCGCGTGGCATGAGGCTCACCACCACCTTGCAGCCGCTGCGGCGTATCAGCGCGTCGGCCACATCCTTGTCAATGCCGCTGTCACTCTCTGCGGAATACAGCAAGCCATGGTCGTGCAGTGCCAGGGTGTAGGTGCGCGAACAGTCCAGGGGCGCCGCACGGGCCACACCGAGAAGCCCCAGTCCCAGCAGGATGGCCAGTAGTAATCGAGCAGACATGGGCTTCCTTTGCCGGTTGTGTGACGCTGTGACGCAAGTTGCCAGGCGCTTTGTTCAGCCCTCCCGGTGCGAACAAGCGCTGCTTTGCGTGGGCTCCATCCTAAGCGATTGTGAGTCGCCCGCAGCCCCTCCCAAAACCACACACCACAACGCACAACCGGCAGCAGCGCTACAGGTCTTTCACCAGCCGCAGCGCGTCATAAATCGCCGCGTGGGTGTTGCGCGCAGAGACCGCGTCGCCGATGCGAAACAGCTGGTAGCCCTGGCCCACAGCCTTGCTGTGCGGCTGCGAGCGGCCCGCAATCAGCGCGTCGTAGTCCACCGCGCCGGCGTTGAGCGAACCCGCTTTCAGGTCCAGATACAGATCGTCGAGCGGGCGCGTTCCATGGTTGACGATGACCTGATCGACCAAGCGCTGCTGGTGCACGCCGCCATAGTCGCTGCCCACATGGGCGATCAAACCATTGGGGCCGCGCTGCACCGCCATCAGTCGGTAGGTGACGGTGAAGGTGACGTCCAACTTTTGCAGGCTGCGCATATAGGGCACCAGGTTCATGGCCATGACCTCGGGCGCAAAGCTGCGGTCCGGCGTCATCACCTCTAGGTGGGCGCCACTGGCGGCAATCACCTCGGCGGCCTGCAGGGCGGCATGGTCGCCGGCATCGTCAAACAGCAGCACGTTCTTGCCCGGTTTCACGGCGCCGCTGATGAGGTCCCAGGTGCTGTCCACCAGTTCATTTCCGCTGCTCAAGACTTCCGTATGCGGCATCCCACCGGTGGCGATGAGCACCACATCGGCGCCCTCAGAGAGCACGCGCTCTTTGTCGGCCAGGGTGTTGTAGTGGAACTGCACGCCCTGCTCTTCGCAGCGCGCCACGCGCCAGTCGATGATGCTGATCATCTCGCGCCGGCGCTGGCTTTGCGCGGTCAAGCGGATCTGGCCGCCGGGCTTGTTGGCAGCCTCCAGCACCGTGACGCTGTGGCCGCGCTCGCTGGCCACGCGGGCCGCCTCCACACCGGCCGGGCCGGCACCTATGACCAGCACCTTGCGCGGTGTCGCGGTTTTGGGAATCACATGCGGCATGGTCAGCTCGCGCCCGGTGGCCGGGTTGTGCAGGCAGTAGGCCTCGCCGCCCTGGTAGATGCGGTCCAGGCAGAAGTTGGCGCCCACGCAGGGGCGGATCTGGTCTTCGCGGCCCTGGATCATCTTGCGCACGATGTGCGGGTCGGCCATGTGGGCGCGCGTCATGCCCACCATGTCGAGCTTGCCCGATTCAATCGCATAGCGCGCGGTGGTCACATCCTGTATCTTGGCGGCATGGAAGGTGGGGAAGCCGGTGGCCGCGCGCACCTCTCCGGCAAAGTCCAGATGCGGCGAGCTGCGCATGCCCTGCACCGGGATCAGGTCGGTGAGGCCCGCATCGGTGTCAATGTGGCCGCGCACCACGTTCAAAAAATCCACATGGCCGCTGTCCTTGAGGCGCCGCGAAATCTCCAGCCCCTCCTGGGGGCCAAAGCCTCCGGGCAGGTCCTCGTCGCCGGTGTAGCGCACGCCGACAATAAAGTCCGGCCCCACGGCCTTGCGGATCGCCGCCAGCACCTCGAAGGTAAAGCGCAGCCGGTTATCCATGCTGCCGCCGTAGGGCGCGTCCAGGCTGTTGGTCAGCGGCGACCAGAACTGGTCCATCAAATGCCCGTAGGCCTGCAGCTCAATGCCGTCCATTCCTGCCGCCTGCATGCGCTGGGCGGCGGCCACATAGTCGCGCTGTATGCGCGCAATGTCCCAGTCTTCCATCTGCTTGGGGAAGGCGCGGTGCGCCGCTTCGCGCGCGTGTGAGGGCGACACCACCGGCAACCAGTCGCCCTTGTTCCAGCCGGTGCGCCGCCCCAGATGGGTGAGCTGGATCATCACCGCCGCGCCATGCTCATGGCAGGCATCGACCATGTCCTTGAGGTAGGGCACCACCTCATCTTTGTACGCCAGGATGTTGTTGAACACCGGCGGGCTGTCGCGCGAGACCGTGGCGCTGCCTGCGGTCATGGTCAGCGCGATGCCGGCCCGGGCCCGCTCCACATGGTAGGCGCGGTACTTGGCCTTGGGCATGCCGTCCTCGGGGTAGGCGGGCTCGTGCGAGGTGATCATCATGCGGTTTTTGAGCCGCAGGTGTTTGAGTTGAAAGGGTTGCAGCAGGGGGTCGTTTTCGGGGTTCATATTCAATACCACTGGTCGGTCATGGCGCCTTTTTTGCGCGCCACAAAATCTTTCAAGGCCTCATCGGTGGCCCCATCCATGGGCGGCGCCTCATAGTCGGAAAGCGCCGTCTTCCAACGCGTGTTGGCGCGCTGGGCGCTGTCGGTCCTGCCGGCCTCTACCCAGGATTCAAACGGCGTGTTGTCGGAAATGGTGGAGTCATAAAACGCGGTGGTGTAGTTGGCCATGGTGTGGGCGCTGCCCAGGTAATGGCCGCCGGGCGTGACCTCTTTGAAGGCACTCATCGCCAACGTGTTGTCGTCCACCACCACGCCATTCAAGTAGCTGTGCAGGGCGCCGCAGAAGTCGGCGTCCATCATGAATTTCTCATAGCTCATGGACAAGAGGCCATCGAGAAAACCGGCCGAATGCAAGATGAAATTGGCGCCGCAATGAATGGCCGACAGCATGGACATCACGCTCTCCTGCATGGCCTGGCCGTCGGGCAGCTTGGAGGTGGTAAACGAGCCGGCGCAGCGCAGCGGCAAATTCAAGCGCCTTGCCAACTGGCCGATCACCATGGAGCCAATCGCGGGCTCGGGCGTGCCAAAGGTGGGCGAGCCCGAACGCAGCGACATGCTGGACAGAAAATTTCCATAGATGACGGGCGCACCGGGGCGCTCCAACTGGGTGATGGCGCAGCCCACCATGGTCTCGGCATGCGCCTGGGCAATCGCCCCCGCATTGGTCACCGGCCCCATGGCGCCGCCCAAAATAAAGGGCACGATGACGGCGGCCTGGTTCGCCCTTGCATAGGCCCGCGCCGACTTGGTCATGGTGCCGTCCCACAAGAGCGGCGAGTTGACATTGACATTGCCCAAGATGACGCAGTTCTGGTCCACAAAGTCTTTGCCAAACAGAATGCGCGACATCTCAATGGAGTCTTCGGCGCGCTCCTCGGAGGTGATGCTGCCCATATAGGCCTTGTCCGAATAGCGCATGTGGGCATACACCATGTCGAGGTGGCGTTTGTTGACCGGCACATCGGTGGGCTCGCAGACCGTGCCGCCGCTGTGGTGCAGCCAGGGGCTGGCATAGGCGAGCTTGATGAAGTTCTGAAAATCTTCCAGCGTGCCGTAGCGCCTGCCCCGGTCCAGGTCCATCACAAAGGGCGAGCCGTAGGCGGGTGAGAACACGACGTTGTTACCGCCTATCTGCACGCTGCGGGCCGGGTTGCGGGCGTGCTGGGTGAATTCCTTGGGAGCCGTCTTGAGGATCTCGCGCACATGGCCGGGTTCGAAGGTGACGTGCATGCCCCTGACCTTGGCGCCGGCTTTTTTGAACATGGCCAGGCATTCGTCGTCGTCCCGGATGTCCAGGCCGACTTCGGCGAGGATGCGTTCGGCGGTGGCTTCGATTTTGAGCAGGTTCTCTTCGCCCATGACGTCATAGGTCGGGATGTTTCTTTTGATATAGGCCGGGCCGAAGATTTTGGCCTTGGGGTCGCGGCGTTCTCTTGCTCCGGCGCGTCGGTGTTTTTTGGGTTCTGTTGCTGTGGTTAAAGGCAGTTCTTGCGATGCTGTGTCTGCGGTTGTCATGGTGCTTGGCTCGGTCATGTGTTTACGCTCCTGTTTTTGTGCCTGCCAGAGCGGGGTATGCCCGGCGGCTCCTACTGCGGCATACGCACAAGTCGCCGCCGGGCACACCCCACTCCGGCGAATGGGGTGCGTTGCTGCGCTCGCCCGTTGAATACTCAATACCAATACCGTTCGCGCATCGGTTGTTACCGGTCACTGCTTTGTTGGCGCGAAATGAATCATGTCTATCGGTTTCCCTCGCTGGTTCACCACCGAGCAGCGCAAGCGCGTGCAGGGTGTGCCGTGGGGCGATTTGGCTTCGCCGAAACTTCGTTTTGTGCGTATGCCGCAGTATGAGGACACCGGCATACCCCGCATGCGCGTACCGCCATGCAGGCCTGGCGAAGCACGAACGCCCAAACCCGGTACATAGTTTCCATTCATCACCATGCACCACAGCTTATGTGAAGCGGCCTTTCTTGTGAACGGCAAGCCAACTCATGCGTGCCATAAACTCAGCTCATGCCCAGCACCCAATCTTCCAACGCGACCAAGTCCCTCAACAACCTATTGGTGTTCGAGTCCGCCGCCCGCAGAGGCAGCTTTACCCGCGCAGCGGAAGACCTGCACATCAGCCAGCCAGCCGTCAGCCATGCCATGCGCCTGCTGGAGGCCGACCTGGGCGTGGCCCTGTTCGAGCGCCAGCACAAGGGCGTGCAGACCACCGAGGCCGGCAAGTACCTACTCGAACAAGTGGGCATGGGCCTGTCACTCATCGACCAGGCGCTGCGCGAGGTGCGCAGCATGCAGGCGCACCAGGTCACGCTAGCAGTGTCCACCGCCACGGCCACCTGGTGGCTGCTGCCGCGCATTGCGCGCTTCAAGCAGCAACACCCCGATATCGAGCTGCGCATCATCACCACCGACACCGATCTGGACATGGTGCGCGAACGCATAGACCTGTCGATCACCTTGGGCGCGGACGACTTTGCCACGCGCCAGCGCTGGCACTTTGTGGATGAAGAAATCTTTCCGGTCTGCAGCCCGAAGTTCTTGCAAGCCAACCCGCTACCTGACCTGAAGGCTCTGGCGCACAGCCCGCTGTTGGTGCTGGAAGAACGCTACAAAGCGCGCATGGACTGGACCGAATGGCTGGCGCGCTTTGAGGTGCGCCTGCCGCGCAAGCCCGCGCTGTTTCGCTTCAACGACTATTCCATCGTGCTGCAAGCGGCCATCGAAGGCCAGGGCGTGGCGCAGGGCTGGCGCCACATCGTGCAGCCGCTGATTGCGCAGGGCCTGTTGCTGCGCCCGCTGCAGCAAAGCGTCACCACCGACCAGCCGATTTTCATCACCGCGCCCCAGGGCAAGGTGCTGCGCGCGGACGTGGCCCATCTGAAGGACTGGCTGGTGATGGAGGCAGCGAACGCCTAAGCTATTGCGCGCGTCGGCGCAAATGAAAGGCTGTGTATGAAGAAAAACAAGAAGATTATTGACGCCGAAGAACCTACGGGCGAGGTGGCGAATGTGGCAGGTTTTCTGCCGCCGCCTTCCAAAAGGGAACATCAACTTGTCGAATGGAAGTCCACCTGGCGTGATGACTACTTGCGCTGGGTCTGTGGCTTCGCCAATGCCGAAGGCGGGGTGCTGGAAATCGGGCGTGACGACCAGGGACAGGCCGTGGGTGTGGCCCATGCGGCGCGCTTGCTGGAAGAAATTCCCAACAAGGTGCGCGACGTGCTGGGCATCATGGTGGATGTGCATTTGCGACAGGAAGGCGGGCACGATGTGCTGGAAATTCACGTGGAACCTTACCCCAGCCCGGTGAGCTACAAGGGCGAATACCACTACCGCAGCGGCAGCACCAAGCAAGAGTTGAGGGGTGCAGCACTCTCGCATTTTCTGCTCAAGAAGCAAGGGCTTCACTGGGATGCGATGCCGCTGCCCGGCGCGCAATGGACCGATCTGGATGCAAAGGTTTTGCAAAGGTTTCGCCGACTGGCGCTCAGGAGCCAGCGCCTCTCGGTCGAAATGCTGCAAGAACCGGATGACAGCTTGCTGGACAAACTGCACCTGACGGCAGCCGAAGGCCTTAAGCGGGCCGCAGTGCTGCTGTTCCACCCGGACCCTGAGCGTTTTGTCGGTGGCGCCTTTCTGAAGATTGGATTTTTCGAAAGCGATGCGGATTTGCGCTACCAGGACGAAGTGCATGGCGACCTGTTATCCCAAGTGGGCAAAGCCATCGACATTTTGAAAGCCAAATATCTGAGAGCCTGGATTTCTTACGAGGGTCTGCAACGCATAGAGTCCTACCCGCTGCCAGATGCTGCCTTGCGCGAGGCTCTGCTGAACGCAGTCGTGCACAAGGACTACGCCAGCGGTGCTCCGATTCAGATCAGCGTCTATCCCAACAAGCTCATGGTCTGGAACCCGGCCCAACAGCCGCAGCCATGGACCGCGCAGCGGCTGCTCGCCAAGCACGCATCGACCCCCGTCAATCCGGACCTGGCCAGCATTTTTTTTCGTGCCGGAATGATCGAATCCTGGGGCCAGGGCATAGAGCGCATGGTGCAGGCCTGCAATGATGTGGGTCTGAAAATACCGGCTTTTGTGCCAGAGGACGGTGGGTTCTGGGTCACATTCAGCTTTGCACAGCAGCTGATTGCCGAAAATACGACCGGGTCGGTGACTGGGTCGGTGACTGGGTCGGCGACTGGGTCGGCACCGGCAATGATGCGCTTGCCTCCAATTTCCCGGCTGGTCTGGACATTGGGTGGAGCCGAATTGGCTCCGTCGGAGATTCAGCAGCGCCTGGGGTTGCTACACAGGCCTACCTTCCGCGAGAACTATCTGCGACCTGCGCTGCAACAAGGACTGCTGGAAATGACCTTACCTGGCAAGCCCGCAAGCCGCTTGCAGCGTTACCGGCTGACCCCTTCCGGCAAAGCTTTGTGGCTAGGTCTGCAACAGAAAACTGACTGAATAGCCCGCCATCAGGCTACTGGCTAGGCCCACGCAAAGCGCGGCCGCGGCAAGGCGCGGTTCCACAGCGGCACGCTCCAGCTGCACACGAACAGCATCACGATCAGGCCATGCGGCTTGTACAGCAGGTACTGCCAGACAAAGGCGGCACAAGCCACCTGCACCGCATAGGCCATGCGGGCGCGCGGATGTTGGGGCGTGGTCATGGGGTCGCTGACCATGAAGAAGGCAAACAGCAGCACCGCGCCGCTGCTGACCTGCTGCAGCCACATGGCACAGCCCAGGTCCCAGGCGTATCCCAGCCACAGCAGACGTGCGCCCAGCAACAGACCCCAGGCCGACAGAAAAACCATCGACACATCCCAGCGCTGGATACGCCGCGTCACCAGCGCTCCCAGGGCAATAAACCACAGCGCCAGCAGGCCTTCAGAGCCCCATTGCGCCGGGCTCAGCCAGGCACCGGGCAAGCAGGCCCAGGCCAAAAAGGCGGCCAGGTTGGCGGGGTTGAGCACATGGCTTTTGCTGCTGGGCGGACCCAAGCGCAGGAGGTACTTGCTGCTGATGGCGAGCAGGGCCAGCAAGGGGTGGACCCAGTCACTTTGCG
>CAISLN010000086.1 GCA_903886275.1 uncultured beta proteobacterium
CAAGGATTTGGGTTTGCGCAGCATCCAGATCCGCACATTCAGCGACCGTTATTTGTGCGTTGCCCATGCCTACTGTTTGCGCAAGGGTGCGCCCCAGCAGCGCGCAAAAGGCCGGATTGGCATGCAGCACATCGCCTTGCAAATTGCGCACCGCCACCCCAATCGGCAGTTGCTCCAGCAACTGGCGGGTGAAGTCGGCCTCCTCTTGGCGCGAGCTATTCGACTGGCGCAAGGACTGGTCCTGCGTCTCACGCCGGCCCATAAAGTACAGCAAGGTGGCGCACAGCAGCCCACTAAAGACCAGTGACAGCCAAGCGTTCATGTGGTGCGCAGAGGGCCCTGCGTTGGCTCCGGGGCGCAAGACCATCAGGCGCTGGCGTCCGGCTAAGCTGAACCGGTGCTCGGCATGCAGGTCTTGGCGCAAGCTTGCCAGGTCCCTATTTGGCGGGGGCAGCGCATGCACATCGGGCGATGACCAGGCAATCAGCTGGGCCGAGGTTTCATCGGAATTGCTTCCCAGATCGAAGACGAAAAACTCGATCGAACTCGGGCGCAAGGCACTGCGGATGCTGGCGAACCGCTTGTTCGGCTCGAAGGAACTGCATACCACCCCTCTAAATGCCTGTTGACGCTGCGCCATGGTAGCCAGCGGCATGGAGGCCCGGTAGACCGGCAATGCGGTCAATACGGCGGGTAAGGTCTCATCACTGTGCAGCAGGCGAAGCGGGGCACTGGCGGCTAATTCACCGCTGTCGCGGGCACGCGCATAGAGGTCCATTCGCAAGGGGTCCCGCGCCATATCCATTCCGATGGTCTGCGTATAAGGCAGCCGCGGCGCAATATAGGTGACGGGAAAGAAGGTATCACCTCGCGAAGCCTGCGTGCCGTTCGGGCCCGCTTCGGTAATCTGAAACAGGGCTTGTCCTAGCTGTTGCAAATGCCGTTCAAAGCCAAGCCGTTCTATAGCGGTCACTTTGGCGATCCAGCTCATGGCGTGCAGCGTCGGATCAATGGCCAGCAGTGAGGTGGCAAAGGCATCAAACCCGTTGGCCGTAACGTCCGGTGAAGACTCCATAAATGCCTTGAGTGCCACCAGCTTCGATATCTGCGCCTGCATCAAACCGATGTGAACGGTGCTTACCCCTACACCGTAGGCAAGCAGCATGTCCGTCTGCTCTCCTCTGTCGGACAGCTGGATGGCAGCAAACACCGACACGCCTCCTCCCGCAATCAGGCCCGCCAGACAGAAAGTGGGCAGATCGCGCGGGAGGGTGCGCTTGGACCAATAAAGCCCCGCAAAATACATCAACGGTCCGAAAGCAAGCATTCCGCCCAAGCTGTCTAGCCAGTCCATTTGCCAGTCGGCGCCCGACCATGCACGACCAGCATCGCCCGAGAGCCACGCCGTGAGGGCGGCCACGCCGGGCGCCAGGGTGCTCATCAGCAGCATCAAGACGCCAAAGTAGACACCTATGCGCCAGGGCGCCATGGTGCGCATGCGCGCCATACTGGCCTGGGTGGCAAAAGCGCCAAGGCCCCCTAAGCGACCGGTGAGCCATGCGGCCCATGCAGCTTGCAGGGTGGGGCCAAGGGTCATGGTAGCCATCACGGGAAGGCTGTGATTGGCGAGAGGCTGCGCAGCATAAAAGGCGAGCGTTCCCAGTCCGACCACAGAAAGACCGCCCCAACCGCGCACCATGAAGACCGCAAGTGCCATTCCTGACAGGGGTAAGTACGAGGGCCTCCGGTCCGGCAGCAGTGCGTGCTGCAGCAACCCAAAAATGCTGGCCAGCACCGCAAACAGCGCGGCCAGGGCGATGGATTCCAACAGCAAGCGAGAGGCCGGTGAACGGCTGAGATACCAGCGCATCTTCATTGCAAAGGCCTTGGTGCAGCGGTGTTGGCGATGCCACTCGCTTCCCTGCCCCAGCGCTGTAACAATGTGAATGCCGCCACGTCAGGTACCCAGCCGAGGGCTAGGCGTATTGCAACGCGCATCGGGTTGGGGGTTGCCATTGAAACTCCTGAGCTGCAAAAAATTGAAAACCTCTTTGTGCTTAGGGCCACGCCGTTCAATGTTCTCTCGTGTTTTTCCGTGAACGGGGGGCGCTGAGCAGCGTCTGGAGCGCAAAAGGCTTAGAAGATGGTTGCAAGAGCTTCGCGGTGAAAGCGTGCTGGGCTACCTCCTCACCTCGCGGTGAGGCTATCGATCAGGGCTGAACCTGAGCGCTACGGCAACCCCGCTGACACGACGCATCAATGCGTCAAGACCGGAAGCTTTGCGACCCCGACTTTCGCGCGGGTGTGCTCTTGACGTTTCAGAGTGTATAGCAATATTGCCGATTTAAGTGTTTTAGGCACTTTAAGCGCTTTAAACACTCTTATGAATTGCGTTGAAAGAATTCATATCCCGAATGGCGCAGATACCTTGCCTCATATCTTGGCCAACCACCCTGCTTGATCACCGACGAGGGCCGCTATCACGATGGAGTTTTCGCAGCCCATCCTCTCGATCCGGCAGCAAGCGCAAGCGTCTGGGCACGGGACCAAAGAACGTGGAGAAAAAGTAGCGTGCACGCGGCAATGAATGACCCAGACTGCGGTTGGCACCCAATGCCTCGGCTGCAGGGCAGGCTTGAAGAATCACAGGAGCAAAGCGAGGTGCGGGTTGCTACGACTCCCAAGTGGGCTGACAGCGCAGTGCATCCCAATGGAATTTCATGGACCACAAAGAAGAAAGGACTTACATCCTTTCGAATGTAAGTCCTTGATTCATTTGGTGCGGCTGGCAGGAATTGAACCCACGACCCCTTGGTTCGTAGCCAAGTACTCTATCCAACTGAGCTACAGCCGCCAAGCTTCGTATTCTAGCACAGGAAAAACGGCACTCCGACATCGCCACACACAAATGCAATAACTACCCACTCTTTTTTGCAAAAACCCTTGTGCCGGCACGCCGGGTCTGGGAGCTGCGACACTGGCAGGCTATACAAACGCACACCGCAGTTCAACCGCAGACGCCCATGCCAATCAACAACCTGTCCACCTGGACACACGACCACATCTTTGACCAGAGCAACCCCCTGGCCGAACGCAGCACCAGGCTGGTGATGTGGATTACCGCCGCCATGATGGTGGTGGAGATTTCCGCCGGTTGGTGGTTCAACTCCATGGCCCTGCTCGCCGATGGCTGGCACATGAGCTCACACGCAGTGGCCATTGGCCTGAGCGCATTCGCCTATGCCTCGGCAAGGCGCTATGCGATGGATGCGCGCTTTGCCTTTGGCACCTGGAAAATTGAGATTCTGGGCGGCTTTGCCAGCGCCATCTTTTTGCTGGGTGTGGCCGCACTGATGGTTTTCGGCTCGGCCGAACGCATTCTTGCGCCGCAAGCCATTCAGTACAAAGAGGCCATCGCCATCGCCGTGCTGGGCCTGCTGGTCAACATCGCCTGCGCGCTGATACTGGGAAAGGCGCACCACCATGACCACGCGCATGGGCACGCGCATGGGCATGACCATGGCGCACACCAGGACCTGAACCTCAAGTCCGCCTACATCCACGTGATTGCCGATGCCGCCACCTCGGTGCTTGCCATTGTTGCGCTGCTCGGTGGCTGGCTGTATGGCTGGTCCTGGATGGACCCGGTGATGGGGCTGCTGGGCGCACTGCTGGTTGCGGTCTGGGCCAAGGGCCTGATCGGCGACACCGGCCGGGTACTGCTGGACCGAGAAATGGACCACCCCGTGGTGGAGGAAATTCGCGAGGTAGTGGAAGCCAGCGGCGCCGCTGCTAGCATCACAAGGGTGACCGACCTGCATGTGTGGCGGGTCGGCAAAAATGTCTACTCCTGCGCCCTCAGCTTGGTCACGCAGGACGCCAGCCTCACGCCAGATCGGGTACGCGCCTGCATTGCGGTGCATGAGGAAGTGGTGCACGCCACTATCGAAATCCACCACCTACCCGCAGTGGCCGGTTAGCGCCGCCGCCATGCCCGAGCACCAGCCTACTATTACAAGCCGCATACCGCGCGGCGTTTGGGTACTGGGCTTTGTCAGCATGCTGATGGACATCTCATCCGAGATGGTCCACAGCCTGCTGCCCATGTTCTTGGTCACGGTGCTGGGCAGCTCGGCCCTGACCGTGGGGCTGATCGAAGGACTAGCCGAATCCACCGCGCTGATCGTTAAAGTTTTCTCCGGTGTGCTGAGCGACTACTGGGGCAAGCGCAAGGCACTGGCCTTGTTTGGCTACACCCTGGGCGCTTTTACCAAGCCACTTTTCGCGCTGGCCGACAGCACCGGCCTGGTGGTCACGGCGCGCCTGCTGGACCGCGTTGGCAAGGGCGTGCGCGGCGCTCCCCGCGATGCACTGGTGGCCGACATCACGCCGCCTGAGCTGCGCGGCGCGGCCTTCGGACTGCGCCAGGCGCTAGACACCGTGGGCGCATTCCTGGGGCCGCTGCTGGGCGTGGGCCTGATGCTGCTGTGGGCCAATGACTTTCGCGCCGTGTTCTGGGTCGCCGCTGTGCCCGGCCTGATGGCGGTGGCCCTGCTGCTGTTTGGCATACAAGAGCCTGCGCTAGCAGACAACCACAAGCGCAGCAACCCGATTACGCGCGCCAATCTGCGACGCCTGGGGTCTGCCTATTGGTGGACGGTGGGCGTGGGTGCTGTGTTTACGCTGGCGCGCTTTAGCGAGGCCTTCTTGGTGTTGCGGGCCCAGCAGATCGGTGTGGCCATAGCCTTGGTGCCACTGGTCATGGTGGCGATGAACCTGGTGTACAGCGCGTCGGCCTATCCGTTTGGCAAGCTGTCGGACCGGGTCAGCCACGCGGCCTTGCTTTTTGGAGGCCTGCTGGTGCTGGCCGCCGCCGACCTGCTGCTGGCACAAAGCGACCACTGGGCTACGCTCTTGGCCGGCATTGCCCTGTGGGGAGTTCACATGGGCATGACCCAGGGCCTGCTCGCCACCATGGTGGCCGACTGCGCACCCGCCGACCTGCGCGGCACGGCCTTTGGCTTCTTTAACCTGCTCAGCGGTGTTGCCCTGCTGCTGGCCAGTGCCATGGCCGGTTGGCTGTGGGACCGCTTTGGTGCGGCTTATACCTTTTATGGCGGCGCTCTCATGTGCCTGCTGGCACTCGCCTGTCTGGCACTGCGCCCGCTACAGCACAGCCTGCCCGAGGGAGGCTGAAGGCATGTAGGTACGCGGGTGAAGTAATTGGGATGTTGGCGCTTGCGGCGCAAAGCCAGCAAAATGCTTCAAAACAAAAGCTGCAGCCGTGCAAACAATCGCCTTTATCGTCTTGGCATTCGCCATGGGAGCGACGGTCCTGTTCTTGACAGCCAGGCTGTTGCGTGCCCGCGCGGTCGAAGCCGAATTGCGCGAAACCCTTGAGTCGTTGCAGGCAACCGAAAAATTCCTGAAGGCGCAGGCCTATTACGACCACTTGACCGGACTGGCGAACCGAGCCCTGCTGGTGGATAGATTTCAGCTAGCGATTGAACGCTCCAAGCGCAGCGGCGTACCCTTCGCCACGGTCATGATCGACCTCAACAACTTCAAATGCATCAACGACAGACACGGCCATGCTGCGGGGGACCAGGTGCTGATGACCATCGGCAAGCGCCTGCTGGAGGCGGTGCGCGCCTCAGACACGGTGTCACGCCTGGGCGGTGACGAGTTCGTTCTGATCATCGAGTCGATTAACGACAGGCACGAACTGGCCCACATCGGCCAGAAGTTGATGGCCCTGCTAACAGAAGATGTGCTGCTGGATTCCGGCACCGTGGTCAGTTTAGGCGGCAGTCTGGGCTTTGCGCTCTATCCCAGCGATGGCAGCAGCATGGAGCGCATGCTGCAGGTTGCCGACCAGGCCATGTACGACTGCAAAACCTCGGGCCTGGTGCCCCTGTTCTAGCCGCCGGAAAGTGTCACCGTGTGGCCGCGGACTGCTGGCACCCACAAAAAAGCCCCGGTCTTGTGAACCGGGGCTAAGTTGTTGATTTAATTGGTAGGCCGTCACAGACTTGAACTGTGGACCAAAGGATTATGAGTTCGAACGTCTAGAGGACGCTCACTTAAAAATCAATCACTTACGAATTCTTGCATGATCGTAAGTGGTTGATTTCCATACCAATTGAACTGATTTTGTAGCCTGAAATGTAGCCTGGAAAACGCTGTGCCAGTAGAGAACAAATAGTCCTTTACTCTAGCGGACACCTCCATTTAAGGCTGAAAAAATCCTGTCTACTGGCTTGAATATCAATAAAAAAGTGATTACAACCACCAAGTTTCACACTCATACGTGCAAGCCAGAAATTTTCCGTAGCCTAAATTTACCGTAACCGAGTCGGATTCGCCGGTAGAGAACACGTAGTTCTCCAGGCTACCTCGCCCATCAGATGGGCGGTCATGATAAATGTTGATAGATTTTGGTTTACTGCGTCTCTCAACCCTCGCTGACTTTCTTAGCTTGGTCACCCGAGTTCGACAGTTAATTGCGTAAGTGATTGATTTTGTTAAACTTTTATTTTTTAATGGCACGTTTTCGATGCCAAAAATCTCTTTTAAATCAACCACTTGCGAGCAACTGTCGAACTCGGGTGGTCAATGTTTGCTGTCGGTGAGGGGCTTGACATCACTCAGCTTTGGGTTCGTCAGTGCGCGCCAAGTGCTACTCATAGTCTGTAGACCCATAGTCATCTAATTTGCACGATATCACCTATGGAAATACCTCAAAACCAACTTGGCAAAAAAATTCGAGAGTTGCGGATAGCGCTTGCTATTTCTCAAGAGATGCTGGCCGAGCTAACAAACCTCCACCGAACTTATATCGGCTCAGTGGAACGAGGCGAAAGAAATATTAGTTTGCGAAATATTTTAACTATTTCCAGGGCATTAAAAACAACACCATCAAATCTACTACAAGGAATCGAATGAACACCAATTCACCCTACTATGGGTTAACGCAAGATAAGTGGCAAATCAAAACACAAGAACTAATAAATCAACACCCCTTAAAAGAACAGGAAATAATTAAATTCTGTTTGGATGCCTGGGATGGAATTTTCACGTCATCAATCGGGAAAAATGGCTTAAAAATCGGCGAGCACTTATTTCCTGCACCTCAGATTATTGGTGCACTTTTACATGAATTAATTCCTGCAGAAATTAGCACAAAATACCCTATAAACTGGAGAGGGGAACAAAATAAAAAGGATAAAGATATTGTTTTCATTCCAGATGATAGGTTCTCTATTGAGTTAAAAACATCATCAAACAAAAATCAAATTTTTGGAAATCGCAGTTTTGCTCAACAGCAAAATTCTGGCGGAAAAAGTAAAGATGGCTACTACTTGACCGTCAATTTCGAAAAAATTAACGGCACAAATAATGCCCCATCAATTCAATTGATACGATTTGGTTGGATTGATCATACTGATTGGATTGGACAATCATCACCTACAGGCCAACAGTCAAGATTATCAGCAGATACGTACAACTTAAAACTTAAAACTCTACTCCAAAAGTAAAGACTCTTGGGCATTTGACATCTTCCTATCCATCAAATGCCTTTCAATACGCTTTGAAATAATATCAATATATTGTTTATTTATTTCAAAACCAACCACAAATCTCTCATTCTCGATAGCTGATATAGCCGTACTACCAGAACCCATAAATGGATCAACAATCAAGTCTCCTTTATTGCTGCCCGACTTGATTACTCTGTCCACCATTTCGGTTGGAAATTGGGCGGGATGAGCCGTTCGTTCTTTGGATGATCTATTTTGACCAGACGTGACTTTTGCAATCTGCCAAACATCAGATGGATTCTTTCCTAATGGATTGCACTTTAGTTTTCCATTTTTCTTTTGATTTGGGTATTTTACATTTGGGTCTCTTACCTCATCCAAGTTAAAAATGTAACTACCCTCATTCTTTACATACCAAAGAATTTTCTCATTGCGTGGAGAAAATCTTGTTCGGCACGCCACGCCTGCAGCATAGTTCCAAACGATTTCTTGCAAGAGGAAAAAATCTGTTTTATCCCAAAGCAAATAAGATATTGGAACAGCCAGACCTTTTCCCTCTACCTTCAGATACCCGACATTTAACCAAAATGAACCATCACTTTTAGTAATTCGATGGATCTGAGCAATCCACGAACGGCACCACTCCACATATTTTTTTAGATCAACAATATCCTCGTACTCCTTTCCAATGTTATAGGGAGGCGACGTTATGGTTAAATCAACTAAAGAGTCTGGCAATTTTTTCATGGCTTCAATACAGTCCATGTTGTAGATAGCCACCCTTTCTGCTTGATATGCAGGCCTACCGAGAGCGGAAAGGACTTTATCGAATTTGTCTTTTTGCATGATGCTACTTATAGTATTCAATACATGCCACTGAGTCAAGTCAACAGCAGCATTCGTGTTTTGTCTTGTGAGGACTACGCCAAGCGATAAAAAAAGCCGCAACCTGTTACCAAGCTGCGGCTTTCATGTTTGGTGGGCCCCCCGAGAGTCGAACTCGGCACCAACGGATTATGCTTACCAACTACGGCTTTCGCCGCCCCTTTCGGGTTTGTGGTCTGGACTGTCTCTTGTCTTTACGACCTGCCCGTACAGTCTCTACACGTTCTCTCTAACGAGAGCTTCGCTCGGGATTGCCACGCTGCCTAAGCAACAGAGGTTTCCCCGAATTTGAACAGTTCTACCAAGGGACAGAGTGAACTTATCCCAAGGCAACCCATCTTTGCACCATCCGTATTCTTGCGAACCGTAGGACGATGCAGACTTAAGTCCGCTGCTCTAACCAAGCATGAGCTAGAGGCCCTTAAAACGCTAAATCCTACCGCATCAGGCTACATCTGAAACCAAAAATCTGCCCATCTGTAGCCTATGTGTAGCCTTTCCTAATTTTTTACCTTGACGACAATCGTAACTCATTGATTTTATTGAAATTTTAAAATCAACTATTTGTTTATGAGTCCTCTGCTCTAACCAACTGAGCTAACGGCCCAACCGAAGGCGTGATTGTAAGGGCTACTTGTGGTGACTCAGGGCGTTGCTCATCAGCTTGGAGGTGATGTCCACGATCTGGATCATGCGGTCGTAGGGCATGCGGGTGGGGCCGATCACGCCCAGGGTGCCTACGATCTTGCCGTCCACCTCGTAGGGGCTGGTGACGATGGACAGGTCTTCAAAGGGCACGACCTTGCTCTCCCCGCCAATAAAGATGCGCACACCATCGGCCTGGCCGGCAATGTCGAGCAGGCGCATGAGCTGGGCCTTTTGCTCGAACAAATCGAAGGCGCGGCGCAGATGGCCCATGTCGCTGGAAAAGTCAGACACGGACAGCAGGTTGCGCTCGCCGGCAATCACCACCTCGTCATCGGTGTCTTGAATCGCCTCGGAGCTGACATTGACAGCGGCCTGCATCAGGGCGGCAATTTCAGAGCGCAGGCTCTCCACCTCGCCCTGCAGGCGCCCACGCACCTGGTCTATGTCCAGACCCACGTAATTGCTGTTGAGAAAGTTGGCCGCCTCGATCAGCTGGGCCTGGGTGTAATCGACCTCGGTGTAGATGACGCGGTTTTGCACATCGCCCTCGGGCGACACGATGATGACCAGCAAGCGCCGCTCGGACAGGCGCAGAAACTCCATGTGGCGAAAGGCCGAGCCGCGCTTGGGCGTGATCACCACGCCGACAAACTGCGACAGACTCGACAGCAGATTGGCCGCGCTGGTGATGACTTTTTGCGGCTGGTCGGGTGCCAGACTGTGGTTGGAGTATTGGCTAGGCTGCACTGTGAGCATGGTGTCCACGAACAGGCGGTAGCCGCGCGCTGTGGGAATGCGTCCGGCCGAGGTATGCGGGCTGACGATCAGGCCCATGTCCTCCAGGTCCGACATCACATTGCGGATGGTGGCCGGCGACAATTCCATGCCCGATGCTTTCGAGAGCGTGCGGCTGCCCACCGGCTGCCCATCGGCTATGTAGCGCTCCACCAGCGCCTTGAGCAACATCTTGGAACGTTCATCGAGCATCGTCACATTTTAGTGATTTAATTTGCCGATGAAGATGCCCACTCAATTTCGCCAGGTCGCGCTCGTAGGCAAGTACCAAACCACCATTTCCGGCCCGGCCGGTACGCACTCGCGCCAAGCCTTGGAAGAGATCGCCCATTTCCTGCTGGACCTGGGCTGCGATGTGGTGCTGGAGGCCGACACCGCCGCCAACATGGGCATGAGCGGCCACACCACCATGGATGTGGAAGGCATTGGCAGCGCCTGCGACCTGTGCCTAGTGGTGGGCGGCGACGGCACCATGCTGGGCGTGGGTAGGCAACTAGCGCAGCACAAGGTGCCCCTGGTGGG
The DNA here is from genome assembly GCA_903886275.1 of uncultured beta proteobacterium. Taxonomy (GTDB): domain Bacteria; phylum Pseudomonadota; class Gammaproteobacteria; order Burkholderiales; family Burkholderiaceae_C; genus Allorhodoferax. The sequence continues at coordinate 10,392 of CAISLN010000086.1, forward strand.
CATCAACCAGGGTCGCCTGGGATTTATCACCGACATCCCCTTTGAGCAATACAAGGCCGTGCTCGGGCCCATGCTGGCCGGCGAATACGAAGAAGACCAGCGCAGCCTGATCCATGGCCGCGTCATGCGCGACGGCATCTGTGTGTTCAGCGCCCTGGCCATGAACGATGTGGTGGTGAACCGCGGTGCCAGCTCCGGCATGGTCGAGCTGCGGGTGGAGGTGGATGGACACTTTGTGGCCAACCAGCGGGCCGACGGCCTGATCATCGCCTCGCCCACCGGCTCCACCGCCTATTCACTGTCGGCCGGAGGCCCGCTAATGCACCCAGCCATAGACGGCTGGGTGATCGTGCCGATTGCGCCCCACACCCTGTCCAACCGCCCCATCGTGCTGACCAGCGCCGGCGAAATTGCGGTGGAGATTGTGGCCGGGCGCGATGCCAGTGCCAGCTTCGACACCCAAAGCCTGGCTTCCCTGATGCATGGAGACCGGATTGTGGTGACGCGCTCCCAGCACAAGGTGCGTTTCTTGCATCCCAAGGGTTGGTCTTACTTTGATACCCTAAGGCAAAAAATGCATTGGAATGAAGGAGTCGTATAAGCCATGGCCTTGAAGCGAATTGTTCTGCGGGACTTTGTCATCGTCAGCGAACTGGAACAGGATCTGGAGCGCGGCTTTACCGTGCTCACCGGCGAGACTGGGGCCGGCAAGTCGATTTTGGTTGATGCACTGCAACTGGTAACAGGCGCGCGCGCCGATGTGGGCGTGATCCGCGAGGGCGCAGCGCGCACCGAGGTGAGTGCCGAATTCGACAGCGCACCCGCCCTGCAGGCCCTACTGGAGGAGGCCGGCTTTGAGGGCGGAACCAGCCTGCTGCTGCGCCGCACGATAGACACGCAAGGCAAGAGCCGCGCCTGGGTCAATGGCAGTCCGGCCACGGCACAGCAGTTGCGCAGCATTGGCGAACAGCTGATCGACATCCACGGCCAGCACGCCTGGCAAAGCCTGACCCGGCCCGATGCCGTGCGCGGCCTGCTCGACGCTTACGCCCAACTCTCTACCACCGAACTCGACAAGCGCTGGACAGGATGGCGCCTGGCACAGACTGCACTGCAGAAGGCCGTACAGGCGCAGGACTCACTGCAGCGCGAGCGCGAGCGCCTGGTCTGGCAGATCGGCGAGCTCGACAAGCTGGCCCCACAGCCCGGCGAGTGGCCCGATCTCAACACCAGCCACAGCCGGCTGGCCAACGGTCAGGCCCTGATGGACGCGGCCCAGGCCACGGTGGAGCTGCTGGAAGACGCCGACAGCAATGCCCTGCAGGCGCTTAACAATGCGCTGCAAGCGCTACAAAGCCAGGCCCACCTAGAGCCCGACTTTGCCGATCCGATTGCGGTGCTGGCCTCCAGCGTGGCCCAAGTCGAAGATGTGGCCCACACCCTGCGCGGCTATATCAGGCGCACCGAACTAGACCCCCAGCGCCTGGCCGAGCTGGACGCGCGCATGACGCTATGGATCTCGTTGGCGCGGCGCTACAAGCGCGCGCCCGACGAATTGCCAGCCTTGCTGGCAGGCTGGCACGAAGAGCTGACGCGGCTCGATGCGGCGGCCGACCTGCAGGGCCTGGAGGCGGCTGAGCGCAAGGCAGGCGCCGCCTTCATGTCAGAAGCCACATCCATTTCCGGCCAGCGCGCCAAGGCTGCACCGCGCCTGGCCAAGGCCATCACAGAGGCCATGCAGGGCCTGGGCATGCAGGGCGGGCAGTTTGTAGTGGAGCTCGTGGCCCTCGCCCAGCCACAGCAAAGCGGCCTCGAAGACGTGCAGTTTCTGGTAGCGGGGCATGCTGGCAGCACACCGCGCGCCGTCGGCAAGGTTGCCTCGGGTGGTGAACTCTCGCGCATGGCGCTGGCCATTGCCGTCACCACCAGCCAACTGGGCACGGCGCAAACCCTGATTTTTGACGAGGTGGACGCCGGAGTCGGTGGCGCCGTGGCCGAGACCGTGGGACGCTTGATGCGCCAGCTCGGCGTGGATCGCCAGGTGCTGGCCGTGACGCACCTACCCCAAGTGGCGGCCTGCGCCGACCACCATATGCTGGTATCCAAACAACTGCAGGGCAAGACCACGCTGAGCAGCGTGGCAACCGTCCTGGGCGAGCAACGCGTGGGCGAGATTGCCCGCATGTTAGGCGGCGAAAAACTCTCCAGCACGACCCTGGCCCACGCCAAAGAAATGCTGCAGGCCGGCCCATGATGGCTCTGCCCACCACGATCACAGATGCCCTTGAAATTGTGCTGATTACCGGCATGTCGGGCTCGGGCAAGTCGGTCGCCCTGCATGCGCTCGAAGACGTTGGCTTTTACTGCGTCGACAACCTGCCACCCGAACTGCTGCTGCCCTTTGTGGAGCTGGAACTGCAGCACCATGCCAAGCGCCTAGCGATTGCCATGGATGTGCGCAGCGCCACTTCACTGCCACAGGTTCCGCAGCAGCTCGATGCACTGCGCGCCTGCGGCATTGTGATCAAGCCGCTGTTCCTGGATGCCAGCACCGACACCCTGGTGCGCCGCTATTCCGAGTCGCGGCGCCGCCACCCGCTGTCCCAGACCGAACAGCACGACGACTTCAATGGCCAAGCCCAGGTGGACCGCGACGAGCGCCGTGCCCTGATCGAGGCCATTGAGCTAGAGCGCAAGCTACTGGAAGCCCTGCGCGCACAGGCCCATGTAATCGACTCCAGCATGATCCGCGCGACCCAGTTACAAAGCTATATCAAGAGCCTTGTGTCGAGCCCCGGCGCGCAACTGACGCTGGTCTTTGAATCCTTTGCATTCAAGCGCGGCGTACCCACCGACGCCGACTTCGTGTTTGATGTGCGCATGCTGCCCAACCCGCACTATGCGCCCGCGCTCAAGAATCTGACGGGTCAGGATCAGCCGGTTATCGACTTCCTGATGGAGCAGCCCGACGTACAGCGCATGCTGCGCCAGGTCAGCCGTTTTCTGGACAGCTGGTTGCCCGATCTGGCACGCGACAACCGCAGCTATGTGACGGTGGCGATTGGCTGCACCGGCGGCCAGCACCGTTCGGTCTATCTGGTGGAGCAGCTGGTCAAGCGCTTTAGCACGCAATGGGCCACACTCAAACGCCACCGTGAAATGGATGCAAGGATATAGCCCCCACGGTTGTCCACTGCCCAGGAAAGCGTATTAGCGCATGACGCTTGTGGCTTAGGCACGTTCCAGTAGTTTGCGCACCGGTGCCGGCAGGCCCAGTGTGGGCCATTCCTCGGCGCTGACCCAGCGCCCCTCGCCCAATTCCGTCTTGTGCGTAAGCGGTACGCGGCAGGGATGCAGGTGCAGGTCCTTGTGCGTCAGCACATGGACAAAGGCCGGATCACACAGCAACTGTTCCTGCGCCGGAGCGCCCAAGACCAGACGCAGGGCCGCTTCACTGTCAAACAGCGGCAGACAATACAGGCCGGCCCAGACACCGGGTGTGGGCCGGCGTGCCAGCCAGACCGCACCGGCGTGGCTTTGGGCCCAGAGCATCCAGATGGCCTGGCTGCTGCGCTTGAGCTTGCGGCTACGCACCGGGTAGCGCTCAGGGTCGCCCGCACTGAACGCCACGCAGGCAACCTGCACCGGGCATACCGCGCAAGCTGGCTTTTTGGGTGTACAAACCATGGCGCCCAAGTCCATCATGCCCTGGGTGTAGCGTGCCATGTCGGCCTGCGCGCGCGCAACCGATGGCAACAGACTAGAGGCTGCGTCCCACAGGGCGCGGCCATTGGCGGCCACGGACACATCGGCATCAAAGCCACGCACCCTTGTCACCACCCGCTTCACATTGGCATCGAGTATCGCCACGCGCTCCGAAAAACACAGCGAGGCAATCGCCGCCGCCGTGGACGGGCCAATGCCGGGCAGGCTGGTCAACGTGGCAGCGTCCTGCGGAAAGGCGCCACCGTGCAGTTGCATGACCTGCTGGGCACAGCGGTGCAGATTGCGTGCGCGGCTGTAGTAACCCAGGCCACTCCACAGACCCAGCACCTCGTCCAGGCTGGCGAGCGCCAGCGCCGCCACGTCGGGACAGCTGGCAAGAAAGCGCACAAAGTAGGCCTTGACAGTTGCCACCTGGGTTTGCTGCAGCATGATTTCGGACAGCCAGACGCGGTAGGGGTCGCGCGTGTTTTGCCAGGGCAAATCGTTGCGGCCCTGGGACGCCTGCCAGTGCACCACGCGGGTGGCAAAGTCTGCAGTCTTGGGCACGTTCAGGCGAGTTCCAGGTCCAGCGGGGCCGCAACCGGTGCGGCCATCAGGTGCGAGGTCAGCTCCATCAATTTTTGCTCCAGCTGTTCGAGCGCGGCGTCTTGCTGGGCGATCTCGGCAATGCGCGCATCGAGCCCACCGGCAGCTTGCTGTATGCGGTCAATCGCCTCCATACGGCGCGCAAAGCTGCGTCGGCGTTCGCGCAGTTGGGCGTCTAACTGTGCCGCCGCCGACTTGCTCCAGAACTCGACCTCACCCAGGGCCGACTCGTGGATGGAGCGTATGCGTGCATACAAAGCGCGCACCAAGCGGTCGGCAAACTCGGGCTGTGCCAGCTTGAATACATTGCTCAGGCCCAGGTACTGCAAATGGCTGCGCTGCGCCAGCTCAAAATCGTTCAGGTAAAAACCCAGGTCAGGCGACTTGATGGCCTGCAGCGAAAACCCGTATTCGGTGTTGAGTTGTTTGAACATAGCCGACAACATGCTGTGCATCTCGGCGCTTAAGGCCTGCACCTTGGCAAAGTTGGCGCGCAGGCGCTCGAAGGTTTCACCATAGGATTTTTTGACGCCCAGTTTCAGGCCTTTTTGCGTCAAGGCCCCGGTCAACTGCGCCATCTCCGCCTTGAGCACCTGGGAGCCCAAAAGGCCAAACACCTCCTTGAGCAGCCTGAGGTGCACCGAGCGCAGGGCGTGCAGCTTGGCCCCGCCCAGATCGAAGTCCACCTGCTCTTGGGCAATGCGTCCGCGCATGTGCCGGATGACGCCGGTATTCTTGCCGCGCAATGCCTGCAATTCCAGGCTCTGCTCGGTGCAATCGCGCCTGCGGGTGTGGATGACGCACCCGGCTTCGGCCCTCAGCTCGACAACTCCGCTCTGCATGAGCCGGCGCAGGACGCGCTGGCGCTCCAGCAGCATGCCGTCGCCCAGGGCTTCTTCCAGTTGGCCCAAGCAGCTCTTGTGCAGCAGGGCTTTGTCCTGATTGACCTTGGCCACCAGGCCCTTCTGAGCCGACACGGCAATTACCTGCTCGGGGCGCAGCCCCAAAATCTCGGCCGTGCTGGCCTTCTGACTTTCGATCTGCGCGCTGATCTGCTCGGGCGTGCTGAGCTCGTCCCACAGAGTGTCAATTTTGTTGAGCACCACCAAGCGCGTATCGGTGCCGCTGGCGTCGGGCATCAGGTGCTCGCGCCAGATCGCCAGATCGGACTTGGTGACGCCGGTATCGGCGCCCAATATGAACACCACCGCCTGCGCCTGCGGTATCAGACTGACGGTCAGCTCGGGCTCAGCGCCAATCGCATTGAGTCCGGGGGTATCCAAAATCGCCAGACCTTGCTTGAGCAGGGGGTGGGCAATATTGATCAGGGCGTGGCGCCACTTGGGCACCTCCACCAGGCCATCACTGTCTTGCAGCGGGTTGTCCTGCGGCGCCTGGTTGTGCCAAAAGCCCAGGGCACGGGCCTCGTCGGGCGTGACCTTGCGGGTTTGCGACACCATCTCAAAAGAGGCTGCCAGTTGCTGCGGGTTGTCCACATCCAGGTCTACCCTGACCCACTGCTCGGGCACCATGCGCCACTCCATCAGAGCCTGGGGCTGCAGACGGGACTCTATGGGCAGCAGGCGCAAACAGGGCGGCACCTCGGCGTCATAGCCCATTTCGGTGGGGCACATGGTGGTGCGCCCGGCGCTGGCCGGCATGATGCGCCGCCCGTATCCGGCAAAGAAAATGGCGTTGATCATTTCCGACTTGCCACGGGAAAACTCCGCCACAAAGGCCACCATTACTTTGTCGGTGCGCAGTTGCGACTCCAGCCTTGTAAGGCGCTCCTGCACGGCCGAATCCAGCAGGTCGTGATCGTTCATCCACTCGGCCAACAGCTTCAGGCGCAGCGCGAATTCGCGCCGCCATGTGCTGTGCTGGTCTAGTTGATCATTGAATGAAGTGGCCAAGTGTCCCCCTACGGTCAGGCAATATAGCATTGCCAGCGTTGAATCCCGCGTATCGGCACGACCAGAGAGCCACATGCAATGGGCGAACGTGGGGGCTTCAGTACTTTATGGCTTTTGGCACTGCGGACAGAAAAATGTGGAGCGCTGACCTTGGCGCAGGGACTTGATGGCAGTGCCGCATTGGCGGCAGGCCTGACCCTGGCGGGCATAGACCATGGCTTCGAGCTGGAAGTGACCGGATTCGCCCTGGGCATTGGAAAAGTCGCGCAGCGTGCTGCCGCCTTTCTCGACCGCCCGCGCCAGCACCTGACGAATGGCAGCCTGCAGGCGCAGCACGCGTGGGCGACTCAAGCGATTGGCCCTTGTGGTGGGACGAATGGCGGCCAGAAACAGGGCCTCTGACGCATAGATATTGCCCACCCCCACCACCAGCTCTCCAGCCAACAACACCTGCTTGATGGCCGTCTTGCGCTGCTGCAGGCCCTGGTAAAAAACGACCGCATCAAAGTCCTCACCCAAGGGCTCCACCCCTAGGCGGCCCAGCAGCTTGACGGCGACCGGGTCGGCTTCACTGCTGGCAAACACCACGGCGCCAAAGCGCCTGGGGTCGTTCAGGCGCAGCGTGCCCTGCGAAGTCTGCAGGTCAAAATGGTCGTGCTTACCAGCCTCGGCCAAGCCCGAGGCAAAGCCCACACTGCCCGACATGCCCAGATGCACCAGCAACAAGCCGGCGCTCAGATCAAACAACAAATACTTGCCACGCCGGCGCACCGCCAGCACCCGTTGCCCGGTCAGACGGCCAGGCTCCACGCCCAATGGCCAGCGCAACGGTTTACCAAGGGTGGCCGAAAGAATGGTGGCGCCGCTAATGCCAGCGGCCAGGCTCAGGCGGGTAACCTCTACTTCGGGCAGTTCAGGCATGGCTTAGTCATAGGTGTACGAATGCTTTTCATGTTGGATTATTATGGCCCGATGACTGAACCCAAGCGCCTGAAGTTCCCCACGCTGTTGCTTGCACTGGCTCTAACAGCGCCCATGGTCTGGGCCCAGACCAATGCACCGCTCAACTCCGAGCTCAACAGCAGCCTGCTGTACGAGTTGATGTTGGCGGAAATCAGCGACTACAACAACGATCCCGTTTCGGCCTTCCAGCTGATGCTCGACGCCGCGCAGAAAAGCCGTTCCGACCAACTCTTTGAGCGCGCGGTAGAAATTGCCCTGCGCGCTCGCGCCGGCGAGTCGGCACTGCAGGCATCCCAGGCTTGGAGCCGCAACGCCCCTGGCAACAAGGACGCAACGCGCTACTTGCTGCAGATCCTGATCGGGCTTAACAAACTGCAGGAAACGGTGGACCCCATCAAGCGCGAACTGGGCGCCATGGCGCCCAGGGAACGCAGCGCAGCCATCAACCTGGTACCGCGTTATTTCGTGCGCGCCACCGACAAAAAGCTCGCCACCCATGTGGTAGAGCAGACGCTGGCCCCTGAACTGGCAAACCCCGTCACCGGGCCGGCTGCCTTTGCCGCCATAGGCACCATGCGCCTGTTGGCCGAAGATAGCCATGGCGCACTAGAGGCCGCCAAAAAAGGAGCCGCACTGAACCGCAAGGCCGAAGAGCCGGTGCAACTGGCATTGGCCTTGACCGACCCCAGGCTGCCCGATGCCGAGGCGCTGGTCATAGCCCACCTGCAAACGGGTGCACGCCCGGAAGTGCACATGGCCTATGTGCGCAAGCTGCTGGACATGCAACGCTATGCAGACGCGAATGCGCAGGCCAGACAAATCAACGCAGCAGCACCGGACTTTGCCGAGGCCTGGTTGGTGCGCGGCTCACTGGCGCTACAGAAGAAAGAGCTGCCAGATGCGCAATCAGCGCTCAGCAACTTTGTGCGATTGCGCGAGGCGGCCCAGGCTAGCGCAGCCACCGAGACATCCAGCGACCGGGGCCTGGCACAGGGCTACTTTTTGCTGGCTGAAATTGCCGAACAAAGCCAGAAACCCGATGAGGTAGAGCATTACCTGGCCCTCATCGACAACCCGCAGGACGCGATTCGCGTGCAGGCCCGCCGCGCCGCCATCCTGGCGCGCCAGGGCAAACTCGAAGAGGCGCGCGCCCTGATACGCGCCACACCGGAAAGCCTGCCGGAAGACGAGCGCGCCAAGATCAATGCCGAGGCCCAATTGCTACGCGACAACAAGCAGTTCCAGCTGGTGTACGACTTCCTGCAAGAGTCGCTGCAGCGCAACCCAGAGGACGCCGATCTGCGCTACGACCTGGCCATGGCGGCAGAGAAGCTCGACAAGATAGACGAGATGGAAAAGCTGCTGCGCCAAGTGATTGCCGACAAGCCCGAATACCACCACGCCTACAACGCACTGGGCTACTCGCTGGCCGATCGCAAGCTGCGCCTGCCCGAGGCCAGGGAACTGGTCAAAAAGGCCTTGGCATTCGCACCCAACGACCCCTTCATTCTGGACAGCCTGGGCTGGGTGGAATTTCGCAGCGGCAACCTGGACCAAGCGCGGCAAATTTTGCAGGGCGCCTTTGAGGCCAAGCCAGACGCCGAAATCGCCGCCCACCTGGGCGAGGTGTTGTGGAGCCTGGGCGACAAAGACCAGGCCCACGCGGTTTGGAACAGCGGCTTGCTGCAAAATCCCGACAACGACACCCTGCTAGACACCATCAAGCGCCTGAGCACGCTGTGATGCGAACGCATCGCTTGTGGCTGCAAGGCGGCCTGCTGCTGGCCTGCTTGGCGGGCTGCGCTACTGCGCCTGTGGCAAGCAGGCCGGCCGAGGAAACGCACTGGCAGGGCCGACTGGCGCTCAGGGTCTACAGCAAGCCGGTGCAGGCTTTTTCGGCCAGTTTCGATTTGCAGGGCCGACCCGCCAATGGCACGCTAACGCTGACATCCCCGCTGGGCACCACGTTGGCGCGCATGCAATGGGACCAAGGCTCGGCCACCCTTCTGGCCAACGGCGAACAAAAAGATTTCGATTCGCTGCAGGCGCTGGCACTCAGCCTCACAGGAACCGACCTCCCTGTGGCCAGCCTGTTTGCCTGGTTGCAGGGCAAGGACGAGGCAGCGCCCGGTTGGCAAGTCGATCTGAAAGACCTGTCCGATGGTCGCCTGCAGGCGCGCCACATTGAAGAAGTGCAGGCCGAGCTGAAAATCATTCTGGAACGCTGAGCCCCACACCCTGCGCCACCGATAATGCCGCCATGCAGGCGCTCTACGACATACCGGCTCCGGCCAAACTCAATCTCTTTTTGCACATCACCGGGCGCCGTGCGGATGGCTACCATCTGCTGCAATCGGCCTTCATGCTGATTGACTGGTGTGACACCCTTCATTTTGAAATCCGCAACGATGGCGCAGTGACGCGTGAGGACCTGAGCTGGGCCCTGCCCGCAGACGATTTATGCGTACGCGCTGCCAAGGCCTTGCAGCTTGCCAGCGCTTGTTCCAAGGGAGTGCACATAGGCATACGCAAGTCGGTGCCAGCGCAGGCTGGCATGGGCGGCGGCTCGTCAGATGCGGCCTCCACCCTGCTGGCGTTGAATCGCCTGTGGGGTCTGAAGCTATCGCTGCAGGAGCTGATGTCCATCGGCCTGGCGCTGGGCGCCGACGTGCCTTTTTTCCTCAGCGGCGGCCATGCATGGGTCGAAGGCATTGGCGAGAAAATAACGCGGCTACAATTGCCAGCTGCGCAGTTTGTTGTGGTCAAGCCGGAAGCCGGTTTGGACACCAAATTGATTTTTTCTGACCCAAGCCTAAAACGCGATTCTTTGCCTGCTACAATTGCAGGCTTCGCTGCAAACGAACTGACCTTCGGTCAAAACGACTTGCAAGCCGTAGCCCAGAAGTTGTGCCCCGGAGTGAAGCAAGCCCTTCTTTGGCTTGCGTCGCAAGGGCTTGATGGCAGGATGACCGGTTCAGGAAGTGCAGTGTTTGCGCAGTTGCGCCAAGCCGTAGATTTGGATAGCGCACCGGGTGCGATGCAAGTCAGGTTGTGCAGCAGTTTGGATGTTCACCCGCTCAGCGGTTGGGCAGACAGCAATGGTTTATCGGTTGTTAGCATTAGTTAGCAACCCGTGTAGGGGAGTCGCCAAGTTGGTTAAGGCACTGGATTTTGATTCCAGCATGCGAAGGTTCGAGTCCTTCTTCCCCTGCCAAATCTGTTGTTGGATCGTTGTCCACAACAGGTTGCGCAAAATTGCAACGTAAACCTCTATCTTTCGCTGGAACCCGAATGCAGGCACCCACTCCTCCCGATTTCATGGTCTTTACCGGTAATGCCAATCCCGGCATGGCCGCATCGATCGCCGAGAACCTCGGCATTTCGCTGGGGTCTGCTACGGTAGGCCGCTTCTCCGATGGAGAAGTCACCGTCGAGATCAACCAAAACGTGCGGGCACGCGATGTGTTTGTGGTCCAGAGCACCTGTGCCCCGACCAACGAAAACCTGATGGAGCTGCTGATCATGGTGGATGCGCTCAAGCGCGCATCGGCCGAGCGCATCAGTGCCGTCATCCCCTATTTTGGTTATGCCCGTCAGGACCGCCGCCCACGCTCCACCCGCGTGCCGATCACGGCCAAGGTGGTGGCCAATATGCTGCAGGCAGTCGGTGTGGCACGCGTGCTGACCATGGACTTGCATGCCGACCAGATCCAAGGCTTCTTTGATATCCCGGTGGACAATATTTACGCCTCGCCGGTGCTGCTGGGCGATCTGCGCCAAAAGAATTACGAAGACCTGATCGTGGTCTCGCCCGATGTGGGTGGCGTGGTGCGTGCCCGTGCGCTGGCCAAGCAGCTCAATTGCGATCTGGCCATCATCGACAAGCGCCGCCCCCGCGCCAATGTGTCTGAAGTGATGCATGTGATCGGCGAGATTGACGGACGCAACTGCGTCATCATGGACGACATGATTGACACCGCCGGGACCCTGGTCAAGGCTGCCGAAGTGCTCAAGGCACGCGGCGCCAAGAAGGTCTATGCCTATTGCACGCACCCGATTTTTTCGGGCCCAGCCATCGAACGCATTGCCAACGGCAGCGCGCTCGACGAAGTGGTGGTGACCGACACCATCCCCCTGAGCGCTGCAGCCTTGCAGTGCGCCAAGATTCGCCAACTCACCGTGGCTCCGCTGATCGCCGAGACGATACAGCGCATTGCCAAGGGTGAGTCGGTGATGAGTTTGTTCTCTGACCAAGAGAACTTATTCTAAAAAGCAAACGCCGCTGCATCCTGCAGCAAGCGTTTTTATTAAACCGGAGTCGCACTGGTCGCGGTGGATTCCTCTAGGAGTAAGTTATGAAATTTGTCGCTTTTGAGCGCGCTAAGCAGGGCACGGGTGCGAGCCGCCGTCTCCGCAATTCGGGTCGCACACCTGGCATCGTTTACGGTGGATCGGCTGATACCACCCTGATCGAACTCGATCACAACGCCCTGTGGCACACCATCAAGAAAGAAGCCTTCCACGCTTCCGTGCTGAACATGGAACTCAATGGCGTCGAACACAAGGTTCTTTTGCGTGACCTGCAAATGCACCCCTACAAGCAGTTGATTCTGCACATCGACTTCCAACGCGTGGACGCAACCACCAAACTGCACATGAAGGTGCCATTGCACTTCTTCGGTGACGAACTGTCACCCGCGGTCAAGACCGACGGTTGCATCGCCAACCACGTGCTGACCGAAATCGAAGTGCTGTGCCTGCCCACCGATCTGCCTGAGTTCATCAAGGTGGACCTGAGCGGACTCAAAAAAGGCCGTTCCCTGCACGTGACTGACGTCGTCCTGCCCAAGGGCGTGACCGCCGCCAAGCACGGCAGCGTCAACCCCGTGGTGGTCTCCGTGGTGATGATCGCCGGTGCCGTGGTCGAAGCCCCTGCTGCCGATGCCGCTGTACCCGCCAAGGGTGGCAAAGCCGGTGCCAAGCCTGCTGCCAAGGCCGCTCCCGCTGCCAAGCCTGCTGCCAAGAAGTAATCTACTTTTTGTTTGCACAAAAGGCCCACCTCGGTGGGCCTTTTTTGTTGCCTGAAAGACCTGCAGACGCAGGCCACTTCCATGCGATTTCCAAACTCTTTTACCATCGGCACATGATCAAACTGTTTGTCGGCCTGGGCAATCCGGGCCCGGAATACGAGGCCACGCGGCACAACGCCGGCGCTTGGTGGATAGATGCCTTGGCGCGTCAACTGAAAGTGCCCATGGGGATGGACCGCAGCTACCACGGCTTTGTGGCGCGCACCACCATCGGTGGGCAAACCGTCTGGCTACTGCAACCACAAACCTTTATGAACCTGTCGGGCAAGTCGGTTGCTGCGTTGGCGCGCTTTTTCAAAATCCTGCCCAACGAAATTCTGGTGGCCCACGATGAGCTCGACGTGGTGCCCGGCGAGGCCAAGCTCAAGTTCGGCGGCAGCCATGCCGGCCACAACGGCCTGCGCGACATCCACGCCCAGCTCGGCTCTCCCGACTACTGGCGCCTGCGCCTGGGCGTGGGCCATCCCGGCGACAAGGCCGAAGTGGTGAACTGGGTGTTGAAGAAACCCTCGCTAGACCATCGCATTGCCATTGAGCAGGCCATAGACCGCTCCCTCAAGGCCGTGCCACACCTGCTAGCCGGTGAAATGGACAAGGCCACCATGCTGATCCACACTAGCAAAGCGCCGCGCCCCAAGCTGCCCAAACCGGTGCTAGCGACGCCGGCTGAAACCGGCTTGCCCAGCGCGTCTGCGCCACCAGACTTCGGCGGTGCGGTCTAGCAAACTTTTCCTCCACGTGCGCGAAAGGGAAGAAGCCATGCAGCGTTTGAAATCCCTTGCCATCACCGCCCTGCTGTTAGCAGTCGGCAGCGCTGGTGCACAAACCGTGTATCGCTGCGGCAGCAGCTACAGCCAGACCCCTTGCGCCAACGCTGTCGAGGTGCAGACCGATGACCCACGCAGCGATGCGCAGCGCGCCGCCGCCCGCGAGGGACTGGCGCGCGACAAGGCCTTGGCAAAGGACCTGGAGGCAAGCCGGCGCAAAGACGAGGCGGCTGCGTTGGCCGCCAACAAGCAGGCAATGGAGCAGGAGAAGCTGGCCATTGCCCGTGCTAGCGCCGCACGCAAAAAGCAGGAGACCGTTGTCCCTAAAAAGGCCAGCAGCGCAACTAAGCGCAAGGCCAAGCCGCCTGAAGTGTTCATGTCAAACTCCACCGCTGGCAGCGGCAAAAAGAGCAAAACCAAAAAACCCTGAGTAGGACCGGCCTCCTCAAGCAACTTTTTCAGCTGGCACCGTCAGTCGGGTTTGAAGCCACCGCCTGCAAACGCCGGTACTTCTGCCACAGCGTTTCCTGGTTTTCCACATGCTCAGGGTTGACAGGAATACAGGCCACGGGGCAGACCTGCACGCATTGCGGCTCATCAAAATGGCCCACGCATTCGGTGCACTTGTGCGGGTCTATCTCGTAGATTTCTTCACCCAGAAAAATCGCCTCATTCGGGCACTCGGGCTCGCACACATCACAGTTGATGCACTCGTCGGTAATGATCAGTGCCATAGGGTTCTCGTTTGCATGCGATGATTATCGCAAGCCAGCCGACAACAACCCCTGCACTCCACCAATCACCTACTGCCGCAATGCGCACCGCAACCGAGCAATCCCTGCCCCTGCACGATTGGAGCGCATACGCGCTGGTGGCCGCCTACCGTTGCCGGGCGCTGTCGCCAGTGGAGGTAGTGGAGTCTGCGCTGAACCATATCGCGCAGTGGGAGCCCCATATCCGCGCCAGCTACTTGCTGCGCCCCGAGCGGGCCATCGCCAGCGCCCAAGCGTCTGAAGCCCGCTGGCTGCGCCGGGAACCGCTCAGCGCCCTGGACGGTGTGCCCGTCACACTCAAGGACAACATCGCCACCCAGGGCGACCCCAGCCCTTTGGGCACGCGCGCCACCGACTGCGTTGCGGCAAAGGCCGACTCCCCACCCGCCGCGCGCCTGCGCGAGGCTGGCACAGTGCTGCTGTGCAAAACCACCATGCCCGACTACGGCATGCTGTCCTCCGGTGTCTCCAGCTTTCACCCGCTGGCACGCAACCCCTGGGACCTGCGCAAGACACCGGGCGGCTCCAGCGCCGGGGCAGCGGCCGCTGCGGCTGCCGGCTACGGCCCCCTGCATGTGGGTACCGACATAGGCGGCTCACTGCGCCTGCCCGCCAGCTGGTGCGGTATCTTCAGCCTCAAACCCAGTCTGGGACGCATCCCGATTGACCCGCCCTACACCGGCCGCGCCGCAGGTCCAATGACCCGCTGCGTCAGTGACGCCGCGCTGATGATGCGCGCCCTGAGTTGGCCCGATGCGCGCGACAGCATGAGCCTGCCGTTTGAGTCGATTGACTGGGACAACTGGGACCGCCCATTGAACCAGCTCGACGGCGTGCACATAGGCCTGTTGCTCGATGCCGGTTGCGGCCTGACTGTGGAGCCCGAGGTGCGGTCGGCCGTGCTGCGCGCCGCCAGACTGTTCGAGGGTGCGGGCGCCATCGTCACCCCTATGCAGCCGTTTTTGACACGGCAGATGCTCGACGGCATGGACCTGGCCTGGCGCATGCGCTCGCAGCTCGATCTGGTGGCCCTGAGCGAAGAACGCCGCGCCACCGTGCTGCCCTATATCCGGGCCTGGGCCTACAGCGCTCACGGCCTCTCGGGCGCAGAGATGTTCCTTGCCACCAGCCAGTTCCACGCCACCCGCGTGGCCACGGTGAACGCCTGCAACGCCTTTGACTATGTGATTTCGCCCACCGCGCCGATTGCCGCCTTTGACGCCGAGCTGCCCTCGCCCACCAACGACCCGCTGCGTCCGCTAGAGCACATCGCCTTCACCGTGCCCTTCAACATGTCGGAGCAACCCGCCGCCAGCATCAACTGCGGCTACACCCAAGCCGGCCTGCCCATAGGCCTGCAGATTGCGGGAAGGCGCTTTGATGACCTAGGGGTGCTGCAGCTGAGCCGTGCCTTCGAGGTTTTGCGCGGGCCGCAAAGACCCTGGCCGCTGCCACCGGCCTGAACAGCGCCGGGCAACGCCCGTCCGTTTCAGCCCTTGAGTTTTTCCATCAGGCGCGCATGCACCTCGGGCGCCACAAACTGCCGCACATCGCCCTTAAGCGTGGCGATCTCACGCACCAGGGTGCTGCTGATGAACTGGTAACGCGCATCCGGCGTCAAAAAAATCGTGTCCACGTCGGGCGCCAAGGCGCGGTTCATGCCGGCCAGTTGGGCCTCGTAATCGAAGTCGGTTACCGAGCGCACACCACGCACCATGACGCTTGCGCCCTGTGCCACAGCAAAGTCGCGCACCAGCCCGCTGAAGGGCTCCACGCGCACATTCGCAAGCGCTGCAAACACTTCGCGCACCGTCTCCAACCGCTCCTCCAACGTGAACATCGTCTTCTTGTGGTGGGCCGCCGCCACCGCCACCACCACGTTGGCAAACAGGCCGGCGCTGCGCCTGATCAGGTCCTGGTGGCCCAGGGTGATGGGGTCAAAGGTGCCGGGAAAAACGGCGCTCACTGGCTTGGCCATGCTGCTGCTCCAGAAATCAACAAACGGGGCTCAGGCCAGGCGCAACAAATGCGCGTGCACCGCGCCAGCCTTGAGGTATTTGTGCACGACCAGACCCATGGGCGCAAGCAGCTCATCGGTCCATTTGGTGGGTGACTCCAGGTAGATCCAACCGGTGGGCGTGATGGCCTTGGCGCAGGCATTGAGTGCGGGCACCAGCAGCGGCGCATCGAACGGCGGGTCCAGAAAAATCAGGTCACAGCTGGCGGGTGCCGCCTGGCGTATGGACACCACGCCGTCGCCGCGCTGCAACTGCACCGCTGTGGCGGCCAACTGGTCCTTGGTCTTTTGCAACTGGGCCACCAGGGCTGAGTCAGACTCCACCAGCACCACATTAGTGGCGCCGCGCGAAGCGGCCTCAAAGCCCAGCACGCCGGTGCCGGCAAAGGCGTCTATGCAGCGCCAACCGGTCAGATCCTGGCCCAGCCAGTTGAACAGGGTTTCGCGCACCCGGTCGGGCGTGGGGCGCAGACCCGGTTTGTCGGACACCTTGAGTTTGGTGCGCTTCCACAGGCCTCCAATGATGCGGACTTCGTGGGTTTGCGCGGCGCGTGGTTTGTGCACACGTTTGGGTTTGCTGGCAGGGGATGCTCTTTTGGTGACTTTGGTACTCATGGGGATAGCTTAATTGCTTTTTGTCAGCCCGGGCCCATTCCACAGGGAACGCACAAACGGACAGCTGACATTTTTCGATGCTGTGCATGGACTCCATCACGCATAAAAAAGTCCATCTAAACCTGCGATTTCTCAAGTATCTCCCGGTTTTTTATGCAGGGCTTACTTCACACATTCAAATACAAACTTCACTCGCAAGGGTGAAGAAAAAATAACAATGGAATCCCCAATAAAATACAATCCACATTGAGAATTATCAAAAAATTCATTGCAGAAAATCAATAACCACAACACCTATTCATCACAGATATTTTTGAGAAATATCAAAATTTACGCCAACGGAAACGAATAGACTCCAAGCCTCAAAAAATTCAATGCCCTGTTCACGCATGCGCCAATATGAAAATATATGGCATATACCATATAGAAAAGTGAATTTTTAAATAACATACTGACTACACACTCCGACCAAGCGACGAATGCCAGTCGGGTGTAAATGGTGTTTTATTATCCGACATTTTTTTATGGAGTATTACATGAAAAATCTAAAAATGAACGTTCTCGCCGCGGCTTGTGTCGGCACGATGCTCGTTGCGGGTAGCGCCTCTGCTACCGATGTCAGTACCCTGACCGTCAATGGATTCGTACCCGCCATGTGCGAATTTGCATCGCCAAACTACGTCATTAACTTCGGTACACTGGACCCAACCAGTTCTGTGTCTGCAGTTTCTGGCACCAACCTGACCTACCGCTGCACCAGGGGTACCTATGCGCAATACATCAGGATTGACGGAGGTCCTGGGACATCACCCCGCCCAGTTACTCTTCACAATGGCATCAACGGCATGGCAGCAACTCTGAACTGGGCCCTTCCGATGACTCCTGGTGGCGGTTTTGGCGCGGTGGCGCCTATCTCCACGCCGGTGACGGCGACGATTGCTGCAGCCGATCTCAACTCCGCAGTGGCGGGTGTTTACACCGGCACCTACATGATGCTGATCCAACCGTAAGCAGCAAATGCAGTGCCAAAACACGAACTGGTTGAAGGCACTCGTCAAGGCAGCCCCTTTCGGGGTCGCCTTGATGTGGTGGACTGCTATTGAGCCGCTGCCTGCACAGGCGGCAGAGTTTTCCATCTACCCCACCGGAATGGAATTTGCACCTGGGTCACGTGCATCGGTTATTGGAATACAGAATAAGGATAAGCGCTCCATACGTTTTCAAATGACTTTGGTTGAATGGACGCAAGATGCAAAAGGTGAAGATGTTTACACGCCGAGTGATGACCTTATTTATTTCCCGCGGCAATTGACCATAAAACCGGGCGATAGGTCCGTGGTGCGCGTTGGACCCAAAGTTATTCCAACGAACACCGAGAAGACGTACCGATTGAAGGTCGAGGAATTGCCTGAGCCCATACCAGAGAATATAGGTTCTGCCATTGGCCTGACGATCACCTTTGCCATACCCGTATTTTTGGGAAAACCAGATACAAAGCCTATTGCCTCCATCGCTTCGCTGGCGATGCAAGATGGAAAGTTGGCTGCCACCGTACAAAACAAGGGCAATTCGCACTTCCGGATTGAGACATTGGAGGTTAAGAGTGCCAATGGCTATACCCAGAGCATTGGAGGATGGTATTTACTCTCCGGTGCAAGCCGGCAATACACCTTGGACATACCGCCCGATGTGTGCCGCGCGCAAAAGCGCATCAGCCTGAACGTCAAAGTGGGCGAGCACAACTTCTCATCCGATTTGGACATCAACCCCTCCATGTGTGGAACCACATGACATAGAAAGCACCCTCACCATGCAGCGGCTCCATAAAAACAAAAATATCGGACTTGCGCTTGCCCTCGCTCTCCTCTTGGGTACCGCCGTGGCAGTTGCTGCTGAGGAAGAAGGCATGTTCCTGGACATCAAGGTCAACCAGCAGCAGCGCGGAGAGTTTGCAATTTACCGAAACGCGGAGGGTGACGTTTTTGTTCGCCTGTCAGATTTCCCCCAACTGGGGCTCAAACATGACAGCAGCCTGCCGCGTGTGCGCATTGCGGGCGAGAGTGGCAGCTTTGTCTCCTTGCGTGACATGGGTGCCACCCACTTGGAACTGGACATCGTCCGCATGGCATTAGAGGTGGAGTTGCCGCCGGATGTGTTTGATCAAACCGCCCTTGATTTTGGCAATCAACAGACACGCAATGCGCTGGCGGCAGCGCAAAACAGTGGATTCCTGAACTACCGTCTGGCCGACACCGCATATGGTTCAGCAGACCCCTCCCGTACCCTGGCTACCGAAATCGGGCTGCGCTATGGCAGCGTTCTGTTTCTCAACCAAAGCCAGTTCCGCGAGAACGCAGGCACTTCACGTTATCTGTCGCAGTTGGTCTACGACAGACCCGAGGACCAGCAGCGCCTCATCGCCGGTGATTTCATAGGCACATCTGGCGAACTGGGCTCCACGCTCAACATGGGTGGCTTGAACTTTTCCAAGGTCTACAACATGACCCCGGAGCTGATTCCCCAACCGGTAGCCGGGTTTGCCGGCATTGCCAACTCGCCCTCGCAGGTGGAGGTACGCATGGGCGGCGTGCCTGTGGCCTTCTCACAGGTAGGAACGGGGCCATTTCAATTGCAAAACCTGCGCCAATACGGCGGCGCCAATGATGTGCAGGTCATCGTTCGCGACGCCTTGGGCCGCGAGCAGTTGTACACCTTCCCCTTCTATTATTCAGACCAGTCCCTGCGCCAAGGCTTGCATGAGTACAGCTATTCACTTGGAAAAATTCGCAGCAACCCGGGCCAACCCGATGAAGACTACGGCACAACGGCGTTATCGGCATTCCACCGTTTTGGCTACAGCGATGCGCTGACGCTGGGTGGACGCGCCGAGGCAGCAGAGAACCTGAGCAATATCGGCGTGAGCGCCATCTGGCGCAGCGACCAGTGGGGCGTGCTGTCTGGCGCCTTGTCGGGCAGCAGTTACGCAGGGCTTACCGGTGATGCGCAAATGCTTTCATATCACTACCAGCAGTCCAGTTTCGGACTGCGCACGGTTGCCCGCAACTACAGCGCCAACTACGCACCCCTGGAAGCCCTGGTGGGCCGCTTCAACCGCAGCGGCGACTACGGCATCAACCTGTCTTGGTACCAGGGTCTGGGCCGCAGCCTGAGTCTGGATTACACACTGACCCAGACGCGCGATCAGGGCGACACGCATGCGACCAGTCTCAACTACTACCAAAACTTAGGAAGCAATAGCGTGCTGTATGCCACCTTGCAACGCACAGATGGCAGCAACGGCTCCGAACCCAACACATCGTTGTTTGTCGGCTGGATCTACCGTTTTGGTGACAAGTTCACCGCATCCGCAAGCGCCAACACAGACGAGAAGGGGAATCAGCGACTGTTCACCCAACTGGCGCGTGACGTACCTGTGGGTGAAGGTCTTGGATACCGGGTCGGCTGGAGCGGAACCCAGCCTGACAACTCCGACCGCTTCAATGGCTATGCGCAGTGGAACCTGCCTGCGGCCAGCCTGTCCTTGGACGCAAACACCTATCCCGCCCAGGGTGGTAATCAAGACTACCGCGAACTTGCCGTTGGAGGCTCGGTCGCATTTGCTGGCACCGCCTGGGGCTTTTCAAGGCAGATCACTGACAGCTTTGCCATCGTCCAGATGGGGGCTCCTGTAGCCGGGGTGCCGGTCATGGCCAACAGCCAGCAAATTGGCGTCAGCAATGCCAGTGGGCAGGTCATCAGCCCCTACCTAGGGTCTTTCTACGAGTCGCGCATTTCCATGGATGACAAGCGTGTTCCGTTGGATTACGCGATGGGCAAGGAATACT
Source organism: uncultured beta proteobacterium (assembly GCA_903886275.1). GTDB lineage: Bacteria > Pseudomonadota > Gammaproteobacteria > Burkholderiales > Burkholderiaceae_C > Allorhodoferax. The sequence continues at coordinate 30,686 of CAISLN010000086.1, forward strand.
TCACCGTCAAGCCCGCGTACCGCAGTGGCGTGGGTGTGAACTTCGGTTTGCGGCGTGTGCAAGGGCTAGCCGGCGTGATCCGTATGCGCGTGGGTGACGACACACCCACGGCAGACAACCAACTCGTAGCTCTTACCAAGGATGGCCTGCTCGTACAGGAAATTCAGATCGGTAGGGACGGTCATTTCTATATCGAAAACATAGCCCCCGGCGACTACCGCGGTGAGATACAGGGCACCAAAAGACCCTGTGGCTTTGCAATGCAGGTGCCGGACACCGGGGAAGCTGTTTTCACTTTGCCAGGAGACCTCATCTGTGAATAAATCTACCTTCAACCTCCATGCGCTGCAAGCCTTTTGGGTCGCAATGGCATGCATCTCGGGCAGCAGTTGCCTCCACGCCGGCATCGTGTGCCACGTTACCAGCGCAGCGTTGGCATTTGGCATGTACGACCCGTCCGTCAACAGCCCCACCGACGGGGTGGGAACCGTCAATTTGACATGCACCAACCTTATGACAGCCCACCCCAACGGCGCCACGGTCGCACTCAGCATCAGTCCCACCGGCAAGCGCCAGATGGGCGGCAATGGGGATGCCCTGAGCTATGGCATCTACAGCAACAGCGCACGCTCCGCAAACTGGGGGGACGGCGCAGCAGCACCCCAATTGGGTACCGGGGCCATGCAGGCCAATGAGACCAAAAACTTACGCTTCACGCTGTACGGCCGCATACCGCCGCTGCAGAACATTGCCGCAGGCCACTACTCAGACTCCCTGCTAATCACCATCACACCTTGATTCCAACCATGACGACCACTCCCCATACGATGGCATCGCCCTTGCCCTTGGGCATGTTTCTAAGCTCTGCAGGACTGGTGCAGCCGGATCAGGTGAAGTACGCGCTGGACTTGCAGCGCGCCACCGGCGAAAAGCTGGGCGAAGTTCTGGTCCGGCAGGCGGCAATAGACCCCAAAGATATCGCCGCAGCCGTGGAAGTGCAGCAGCAGGTGCGCCAACATTTGGCCAATGGCAAAACAACCCACATCCTGCCGGAATGTTTGAGCATGGGCGAACTGCTGGTAGCCCGGGGCGATGTGTCGCGTGCGGTGCTCAACAAAGCCCTGCAAAGTAAACCCAAGGGTACGCCACTGGGTGAGGTATTGGTCAAGATGGGAGCCGTGAAGCCCGAAACGCTGTCCCATGTCTTGCCGCTGCAAAAGCGCCTGCTCAGTGCGGTGCTGTGTGCAGGCTTGGGGTTTGCATTTGCAGCACAAACGCCCAGAGCCGCAACCGGCAGTTCATCGCGCTTGCTGATCACGGCCACCGTGGCCAAAAGCATGCAGGTCACCATCAAGAGCCACCCTGGCGGGTTTACGGTAACCGAGCAGGACATGGCACGCGGCTACGTGGACGTTGCGCTTGCCAGCCAGTTTGACATCAAGACCAATAGCGCCGAGGGCGTGGCTTTGGAGTTCCATGGCGCGCACAAGGGTGGCGTCATCCAACAGGTGCACATCACCGGTGGCGCCAGCGGATTCCAGATGCCGGCATCTGGCGGCGTCATGCTGCTTCAAGGGGGCTGGCGCCCTACGGTCACCCGGAGTTTCAAGCTGCGCTACCGCTTGCACCTGGGTCCCAACGCCGAACCAGGCACGCATGACTGGCCCTATGCGATGACCGTCACCGCCCTGTAACGCAACACATTTGACTCTACCCTCATGAATACCTGGCCTTTGATACTGATCGTGGACGACTCCAGCGCAGATACACAGAACCTCGCCGACATGCTCAGTCTGGAATACCGAATCAAGCTTGCACACAACGGCGTAGACGCACTGGATATGGTTCAGAGAAGTCCGCGTCCGGATCTGATACTGCTGGACCTTCTAATACCGGGAATGGACGGCCTTGCGTTGTGCAAACGCTTGAAGCAATCTACCACCACGCGTGACATTCCGGTGGTCTTTGTGACCGCAGTGCAAGATGCATCGCAAGAAGCCAGGGCTCTGGAACTGCAGGCCGCAGACTACATCACCAAACCCTTTTCGGTGGACGTGGCACGGGCACGGATTCGCAACGCCCTGTGGTCAAGGCTCAAGTCACATCCCACTCCTGCACTGCCCAACGGCCATTCCAATGGTGGTCAGTCTCATGGAGACCTCCCTCCCCCGGAATCATTGCCGCGCCTAGGCAAGCGGGAGATGGAAGTGATGGCGCTCATCGTCGAGGGTCTGACCTCCGCAGAAGTTGCCGCACAACTCTTTATCGCCAAGGGCACGGTCGAGGTGCACCGGGAAAACATCATGCGCAAACTGGGCGTGCGCAACATCGCCGGACTGGTGAAGTGCGCCGTGCGCAACGGGCTAGCTGCGCCCTGAGCTATTTGACCTCTTCTGCCCCCAGCACCACTGTCACCATTTTTTCGGGCTGCAGGGTGCGGGCAAAGGCAGAGCGGATATCGGCCACGGTGAGCTGTTGCACCTGTGCCGTCCAGGTCTCCAGGTAGTCCAGCGCAAGTCCGTTCCAGGCGATGTTGGCCACGTTGTCGAGCAGCTTGCGGTTGCTGTCCAAGCGCAGGGCAAAGCCGCCTATCAAATTGTCCTTGGCCGCCTGCAGCTCCTTTTCGGTCGGGCCGTCGGCCACGAACTGGGCCAGCACCTCGCGCACCAGGGCCAGCGCCTGCTGGGCCTGGTCGGGGCGGGTCTGCAGGCCTATGGTGAAGGCACCGGCATGCAGACCTGGCGCAAAGCTGCTGGAGACACCATAGGTCAGGCCCCGCTTTTCGCGCACCTCCTCGGTCAACCGCGCGGTAAAGCCCCCGCCACCCAAAATGTGGTTGCCCACCGTCAGCGCAAAAAAATCCTTTGAATCGCGCTTGAAGCCGGGCTGGCCCACCAGCACATGGGCCTGTGCCGAGGCAAAGGCCATGCGCTCCTCATGGGCAGCCGCAAGCGGCGCCACCTCGACAACGGCTGGCAGGGCCACGCAGTTGCCGCTCGGTAAATGCGCCAGCAACTTGGCCACCAGCGCATCGGCCTGGGCGCGGTTCAACGCACCGACGATGCTGACCTTGGCACCGCAGGCCTTGAGCGATTGCGCATGCTGAGAGCGCATGTCGGAGGCGCTGATGCGGCCCAGGCTCTGCTCGGTGCTCTCAAAACCATAGGGATGCTCGCCATAGACGGCGTGGGCATAGGCGCGAGCGGCCAGGGTGGCGGGCCGGGTATTGGCCTCCTTCAGGCTGGCCACCAGCTTGGGCCGGTCGCGCAGCCAGGGCGCATCCGGAAACACCGGCTCACCCAATTGGCGCGCGGCCAGCGCCGTGGCCTTTTCCAGCAGGTCCGCATAGGTCAACGAGCGCAGCGAGAAGCTCAGTCGATCGGCATTGGCGCCGCCGCCAAAACTAGCACCCAGGTCGGCCCAAGCGTCGCTCAGGCCGTTCTCATCGAGCGCCGGTTCGCCGCCACTGGCCTTCACGCCGTAGGCCGTGGCTGAGGCCATCAAGTTGGCAAGACCAGGCCTGGCTTGCGGGTCACGCCTGCCACCGGCATCGAAATCAATCTGCACATCGACCATGGGGTTGGCCGGGCTTTGCACCAAATACAACTGGGCGCCCGAGGCCTGACTCCATTGTTCAATCGGAATGGCCGCCTGGCTGACGCTCGCCAGCAACAGACCGGCGAGAGACGCCAGCAGCCTGCGCGTGTTGTGGGGGAAAAAAGGTTTCATGCTGAGGGGCTCGCTGGTTCAGTGGCGCATGCCGGCGGGCGCTAAGCGGGGCCTGCGCGCCCTGTCCAAGGGCTGGGGCAGCAGGGTTGCTACGGTGAGCGCATCGTCGCCAAAATAGCTCGCCGCCACCGCCTGCACTTGAAGCACGGTGACGCCGCGCAGGCGGGCAATCAGTTTTTCATCGGCATCGATGGGCAGGCCTATGGCCCAGTTGCTGCCCAGGATACGGCCCTGGTTAAAGACGCTGTCCATCTTGTAAACCTCGCTGGCCACCCACTGGTTTTTCACACGCCGCAGTTCGGCCTCGGCCACTCCTTCCTTGGCGACCAGCACGAGTTGGGCGCGCAGGGCGGCCTCCACCTGAGCGGCCGTCTTGCCCGCTGCGGGCACGCCGTAGAGCATGCAGAACTCGGGACCGCGCGCGCCCAGACCGCAGTAGGCGCCGGCGCTGTCGGCCACATGGTCGTCGGACTGGGTCAGGGCGCGGTCCAGCCTGGCGTTGTCATAGCCGCTGAGCACGGCGGCCAGCACCGTCAGGGCCAGGGCGTCGTTGCTGGCGGCGTCACTGTCACCACTGCTCTCCAGTGCGGCAGGCGCCAAGCTGGGAATCTTGAAGGCCAGGGTCACGCTGGCCTGCTCGGCCGGGGCCTTGAAGTCCAGGCGGCGCATGCCCGCCTGCTGTGGCTCCACACGCGGCTTGCGCGCCGGCAGGGCATGGCCGGCAATGCTGCCGTAGTACTTTTGCGCCAGGGCGTAGACGGCGTCTGGCTCCACATCGCCGGCCACCACCAGAGCGACATTGGCCGGGGTGTACCAGCGCTGGTAGAAGGCGCGCGCGTCATCGGGCGTCATGGCGTCAAGGTCGTTCATCCAGCCCACAATCGGGCGGCGGTAAGGGGATGCGGTGAGCGCCACCGCGTTCAAGGCCTCGCCCAGCAGGGCATGGGGGTTGTCCTCGGTGCGCAGGCGGCGCTCTTCTTTGACCACCTCCAGCTCCTTGCGGAAATCTTCATCGCTCCACTGGTTATGGGCAAAGCGGTCGGCCTCCAGCTCCATCACATCGGCCAAGCGGTTCGCAGGAATCTGCTGGTAAAAGCCGGTGTAGTCCTTGCTGGTAAAGGCGTTCTCACGCCCGCCCAATGCCGCCACGCGGCGCGAGAAGTCGCCCGCCTTTACCGTGGGCGTGCCCTTGAACAGCATGTGCTCCAGCACATGGGCCACACCGCTGGTGCCGTCCACCTCGTCCATGGAGCCCACGCGCACCCACAGCATGTGCAAGGCGGTGGGGGCGCGATGGTCCGGGCGCACGATCAGCGTCATGCCGTTTTGCAAGCTGTATTCCCGCACGCTAGGTGCTTGCTGAGCGAGCGACGCAGCGGCCAGTGTGCCCAGGCCCAGCAGCAGCGCAAGCCGGGAATAGGTCCGCAATATCCAGTGGTTTGTGTGTTTCATAGAATGGCCCATTCTAAGAACGGCATTCATGTTCAGCTTTTTCAAGAAAAAACAACCTTCCATTGCACCGGCGCCCGCAGCCCCGGTGGCGAACGCAGCCGCGTACCCGCCAGATTCTGCTGCGCCTTCATTGGGTGGGGGCTCGCCCTCTGGCGGTTCGCCCACACCCATAGGGGGTTCTTCCACACCCGCAGGGACTTCGCTCGCAGCCGCTGGGGGCTCCCTGATCGGCAGCGCGCTGGCCGCACCGATTGCGGTGGACGCGAGCCCTGCCCCTCCACAAGAGCGCCAGAAATGGCTGGCCAAGCTCAAGGCCGGGCTGGGTAAAACGGCGGCCAGCCTGTCCGGCGTTTTTGGCGGTGCCCGGGTCGATGAGGCCCTGTACGAGGAGTTGGAAAGCGCCCTGCTGATGGCCGACGCCGGTGTGGCGGCCACCCAGTTCCTGACCGACACCCTGCGCAAAAAGGCCAAGGCCGCAGGTGTGACGCATCCGGTGGCGCTCAAAAATCTGCTGATCTCCATCCTAGCCGAGCTGCTGCAACCGCTGCAAAAACCGCTGGTGATTGGCAAGCACCTACCCACCGTGGTGATGGTGGCCGGCGTCAATGGCGCGGGCAAGACCACCTCGATTGGCAAGCTCACGCGCCACCTGGCCGAGGACGGCGCCACGGTGCTGCTGGCTGCGGCCGACACCTTCCGCGCAGCCGCGCGCGAGCAGCTCAGCGTTTGGGCCGATCGCAACACGGTGGAGATCATCAGCCAGGCCGGTGCCGATCCGGCGGCGGTGAGCTTTGACGCGGTGAGTGCGGGCAAGGCGCGCGGCAAGGACGTGGTGCTAATCGACACGGCCGGGCGTCTGCCGACCCAGTTGCACCTAATGGAGGAGCTGAAGAAAATCAAGCGCGTGATCCAAAAGGCCGACCCCACGGCACCGCACGAGGTGCTGTTGGTGATAGACGGCAACACCGGCCAAAACGCGGTGTCGCAGGTCAAGTCGTTTGACGATGCGCTGGGCCTGACCGGGCTGATCGTGACCAAGCTCGACGGCACGGCCAAGGGCGGCGTGCTGGCGGCGATTGCGCGTGAGCGGCCCATCCCCGTGTACTTCATTGGCGTGGGCGAGCAGCTCAACGAACTGGAGACCTTTAACGCCCGCGAATTTGCCCAGGCCCTGCTGGCCTGACCGACCCGATAAAGACGAACCCGCTTTGAAAACACAGAACCCGCACGCCCTGAACCGCCGACACGCCATGGCCCTGCTGGGCAGTGGCCTGGCCAGCGTGAACAACGCCTTGGCCGCCCCGCCCACCCATGCCGCCTGGGATGGCATTGCCCAGGAGGCGCGTGGCCAGACCGTTTACTTCAACGCCTGGGCCGGTGCCGAGCCCATCAACGCCTATATCCGCTGGGCCGCCCAACAGGTGCAAGAGCGCAATGGCGTGCGCGTGGAGCATGTGAAGATCAGCGACGCGGCCGATGTGGTCAAGCGCGTGCGCAGCGAGAAGGCGGCGGGCAAGTTGGACGGCACGGTGGACCTGGTCTGGATCAACGGCGCAAACTTCTTGGCCATGAAACGCGAGGGCCTGCTCTACGGGCCGTTTGCCGCCGCGCTACCAAACTACACGCTGGTCGATGTGCAAGGCAAGCCCACCACCCGGCTGGACTTTGCCGAACCGGTGGAGGGCATGGAGGCACCCTGGGGCATGGCCCAGCTCACTTTTTTGGTGGACGCCAAGCGCACGCCACAGCCGCCGCAAAACACGCAAGAGCTGCTGGCCTTTGCCAAGGCCCACCCGGGCCGCGTGACCTACCCGCGCCCGCCGGACTTTCACGGCAGCACCCTGCTCAAGCAATTGCTGCTGGACCTGAATCCGGCGCGCGAGGCCTTTTACAAGCCCGTCACACCAGAGGCCTTTGCCAAAGCCACAGCGCCCCTGTGGAACTACCTGGACGCCCTGCATCCGCATCTGTGGCGCGCTGGAAAACAATTTGCAAGCAACGCCGCCGCTACGCGCCAGATGCTGGCCGATGGCGAACTGCTGTGGGCCCTGACCTTCAACCCCAACGACGCCGCCAATGAGATTGCCGCCGCGCGCATGCCCGCAAGCGTGGTGAGCTACCAGTTTCCCACCGGCACCATAGGCAACAGCCACTTTGTGGCCATTCCTTTCAATGCCCGCGCAAAGGCCGGTGCGCAGCTGTTTGCCAACTTCTTGCTCAGCGCCGAGGCACAGGCACGCAAGGCCGACATCGGCGTCTGGGGCGACCCCACGGTGCTAGACATCGCCAAGCTGCTGCCTAAGGAAAAGGCCCTGTTTGCGGCCAAGGTCGCGCCCGGACAGGTGCACAATGCAGCCCCCGCCCTGCCCGAACCGCAGGGCTCCTGGGTGCAGCCGCTGGAAAAGGAATGGCTCAGGCGCTACGGCGTTTGAGACGCCCCATCGCTCCCCATCGCCCACTCATCACCGTTGACCGCCCGTTTTCGCCACCTGTTTCCCCATGCAAAAAAAACTCTTGCCCCGTTTCGAAATGGAATCGGCCCCCTCGCCCACCGCTGCGGTGATCCTGTTACACGGCCTGGGCGCCGATGGCCATGACTTTGCCGGTCTGGTGCCCGAGCTCGACCTTGGCGGTTGCCAGGGCATACGCTTTGTGTTTCCCCATGCCCCCTCGATCCCGGTGACGGTGAACGGCGGCCACTCCATGCCGGCCTGGTACGACATCAGCGGCACCGACCTGATCAGCGACCAGGACGCCGCTGGCATCCAGAACTCCGAGCTGGCGGTGCTGGCCCTGATCGCCCACGAAATCGGGCGCGGCATCCCGGCCGAGCGCATCGTGCTGGCCGGCTTTAGCCAGGGTGCTGCCATGACCCTGCACACCGCCCTGCGCCTGCCCTTCAAGCTGGCCGGCATCGTGGTGCTGTCGGGTTACCTGCCGCTGGCTGAGCGCCTGGCCATAGAGCGCACCCATGCCAACCTGCGCACGCCCATCTTCATGGCGCATGGACTGCAAGACAGCGTGGTCGTGCCCCGGCGCGGCGAAGAGGCGCGCGACGCCTTGCGGGCCCAGGGCTATGCGGTGCAGTGGCACGCCTATGAGACCGAGCACAACGTCATCCCCCAAGAAATCGAAGACATGGGCGCATTCCTGCGCCAAGTGCTTCCGGCTGCGCCGTGAGCGGGGTAACTATGGTTTGCGCCGACGCGCACAGCACAGCGCCTGTGCAGGACCAGCGCACTGCGCCAAGCGAGAAGCGTGGGGGCTCCATCGTCCTGGGCATTGACTTTGGCACCTCCAACTCCGCTGCCGCGCTGATCGACGCCAATGGCGTGATGCAGGTGGTGCCGCTGGATGGCGCGCGCGCCGAAATGCCCACCGCCGTTTTCTTCAACCAGGAGACCCACAGCGTGCTCTACGGCAGCGAGGCCATGCAGGCCTATCTGAGCGGCACCGAGGGCCGACTGCTGCGCTCGCTCAAGAGCCTCTTGGGCAGCAGCCTGATGGACGAGCACACGGCCGTGGGCGACCACAGCCTGCGCTACTTCGACATCGTGGTGCTGTTCTTCAAGGAGCTCAAGCGCCGCTGCGAGGCCCATGCCGGCCATCCCCTGACGCACGCCATGCTGGGGCGCCCGGTGCATTTTGTAGACGACAACCCCGAGCGCGACGCACTGGCACAGGCCACCCTGGGGCGCGCGGCCATGGAGGCCGGCTTTACCCACATCGCCTACCAACTCGAACCCATTGCCGCAGCCCTCGACTACGAGCAGCGCGTTGCCGCCGAGACCGTGGTGCTGGTGGTGGACATTGGCGGAGGCACCTCCGACTTCACCACCATCCGCCTGAACCCGGCGCGCAGCCGACAGACCGAGCGCAAGGCCGACATCCTGGCCACCACAGGCGTGCACATAGGCGGCACCGATTTCGACCGCCTGCTCGACCTGTCCACCGTCATGCCCAGCCTGGGCTACCGCCACATCGGACGCGGCAACCGCCCTGTCCCCAACAGCGTGTTCTTTGATTTGAGCACCTGGCATCTGATCCACCAGGCCTATACCCGCAAGGCCATGCACTTTGCCAAGGAGCTGTGGACCGACTTCACCGACCAGGCCCTGCACAAGCGCTTGATGTCGGCGCTGGAGGGCCAGTACGGCCACCGCCTGCTGGCCGAGGTAGAGACAGCCAAAATTGCCTGCTCCATCAGCGGCCAGGACGCCGCCGTGCACATGGAGTTTTTGGATGCCGGCGCCACCCCGATGGTCACCGCCGCTGGCATGGAACTGGCGCTGCAAGACGCGCTGGCCCAGGTGGTGCGCTGCGCCCAGGAATGCGTGGTGCTCTCTGGACTGGAACAGGTGGATGTGGTCTACCTCACCGGCGGGTCTTCCGCCCTGCGCCCCTTGGTGGCCGCATTGCAAGCGGCCATGCCGCAGGCCACGCTGGTCAGCGGCAACCGCTTTGGTGGTGTGGCTGCCGGCCTGGCCTATGCCGGCGCAGTGCAGCAGGACTGATACGCAGCGAGCCTGAGCCCATGCAGGCACCCAGCCGCCGCCCTGCCCTGTGGCCACCCCTGCTGCCCGGCCTGCTGTTGCTCCTGCTGTCGGTGCCAATGCTGTGGAGCCTGGCGCAGGCCGCGCTGGGCGCCTGCGACGCTTCTGCCTGGCTAGCCCTGTGGCGCAATAGCCAGACCCTGGCGGCCTGGCGCATGAGCCTGTGGACCGGCCTTGCCAGCGCGGCCCTGGCCACAGCGGCCTGCACCTGGCTCTTGTCGCGCACCACCACAGCGGCCCTGTTGCAGCGTCTGATCGCACGCCAAGGCTTTTTGCTGGCCTTGCCCCATGCCGCCTTTGCCATGGGACTGGTGCTGCTGATCGCGCCCTCGGGTTGGCTCTTACGCGCCCTCTCGCCCTGGGCCACCGGCCTGCTGGTGCCCCCGCCCTGGCCGACCACGCAGGACCCCTGGGGCCTGGGTCTGATCGCGGTCTTGGCACTGAAAGAAATTCCGTTTTTGCTCTGGGCTGGTGGCGCCCATTTGCTGCGCCCGGAGGTGGCACAGCGGCTGCGACGCGAACTGCAACTGGCCGCCAGCCTGGGCTACGGCGCGCAAACGGCCTGGTGGCGCATCGTCTGGCCACAGCTGTTGCCACGCCTGGCCGCACCCCTGCTGGCGGTGCTGGCCTATAGCCTGACGGTGGTGGATGTGGCGCAGGTCATAGGCCCTGGCGCACCGCCCACCCTCGCGGTCCTCGCCTGGCAATGGCTGCAGGACGCCAGCCCGCTGGAAAATGCCAGGGGCGTGGCGGCGGCCTGGGCGCTGGCCGCCACGGTGCTTCTCTGTGGGGCCGCAGCCTGGTCCCTGCTGAATACGCCGGTCTGGCGCAAGCGCTGGACCTTGGGCCCCAAGCGCGCCGTGATCCAAACGCCAGTGACCCAAGCCGCAGCGGGCGCTCTCAAGGCGCTTACTCCCAACCTGGCCAACGGCCTGCTGCTGGGCATCTACCTGGCAGTGCTGCTGGCCCTGCTGCTGGGCAGCTTGGTTGGCAACTGGCCCTTCCCGGATCTGCTGCCCAGCCGCTGGACGGTCGCCGCCTGGCTGAGCGTTTGGGACAGCCTGCCCACGCTGTGGACCACGCTCTGGCTCGCCATGGCCAGCGCCGCTTGCGCCCTGCTGTGGGTGTTGGCTTGGCTGGAATGGGCACCGCCACGCTGGCAGCGCCCCATGCAAACCCTGGCCTACGCGCCGCTCTTGCTGCCAGGACTGCTGTGGGCCATAGGCCTGCACCGCCTGACTCTGGCCTGGGGAATCGACGCCAGCGCCACCGGTGTCTGGCTGGCCCACACCCTGGCCTGTCTGCCCTATGTGCTGCTGAGTTTGGCCGGCCCTTACAGCGGCTTCGATGGGCGCTATGCGCAACTGGCCGCGTCTCTGGGGCGGGGCCGCTGGCACTTTTTGCTGCGCGTGAAATGGCCGCTGTTGCGCGCACCCCTGGCCGCTTGCTTTGCGGTGGGCTTTGCGGTCAGCGTGGCCCAGTACCTGCCCACGCTGTATGTGGGTGCCGGGCGCTTTGCCACCGTCACCACCGAGGCCGTGAACCTGGCCGCAGGTGGCCAACGCAGCCTGATGGCTGCCTTTGCCTGGCTGCAGTGGTTGCTGCCCCTGCTGGTGTTTATGGCCGCCGCCCGCTTAGGGCGGACAAGGCGTTTCCCACGGCGCGCGCAGGCCTTGGGCACAATCCAGCCATGACTGCGCCAGACACATCCCCCCCCAATCCTGCGCCTTGGCACAGCCTGCCCCACGCGCCTGCACCCGGCACGCTGCTGGGCCAGCGCGACGCACTGCAGGACGGCCAGGTGCTGCTGCAACAGGTTTTTGCCGCTGACGACAAGGCGCAACAAAACCCCTTTCGCATCCTCTTGCTGCGCAGCGGTGAAGAGCTCAAGGCCTATGCCAACCGCTGTGCCCACTTCGGTGTGCCGCTGGCTGCAAAACAGGCGCAGATGCAATTCGTGCCCCATGTCAGCCTGAGCTGCAATGTGCATTACGCGCGCTACCGCTGGAGCGACGGGGTATGCGACCGCGGCGACTGCGTGGGCGAGGCCCTCATTCCCATCCCGCTGCACATCGATGCATTGGGTGCGATCCGCATCGCGCCAGCCCCATGAGCCTGTGCATCCATGTTGAGACGGTGAGCAGCCCGGCCGGCATCCTGTTGCAAGGCCTGCAGCTGGAGATTGCCCCGGGCCAGGTACACACGCTGATGGGCGAAAGCGGCAGCGGCAAGTCCAGCCTCTTGGGTGCCATCTGCGGCACGCTCGATGAGGCCATGCGCTTTACAGGCAGCGTGTTTCTGAACGGCAGCCGCATTGACCTGCTACCCACACAGGCCAGGCGGGTCGGCATTTTGTTCCAAGACGACCTGCTGTTCCCTCACATGACGGTGCGCGAGAACCTGCTGTTTGCACTGCCCCAAGGCCACAGGTCTTCGCGGGAGGCGCTGGCCTTGCAGGCCCTGCGCGATGTGGAGATGGCCGACCATTGGCAGGCCGACCCGGCCACCCTCTCAGGCGGCCAGCGCGCCCGCATCGCCCTGGCCCGCGCCCTGCTGGCGCAACCCCAAGCGCTGCTGCTGGACGAGCCCTTCTCAAGGCTGGACGCGGCGCTGCGGGTGCGCATGCGGGCAATGGTGTTTGGCATGGTGAAGGCTCGCGGCATACCAGCGCTGCTGGTGACGCATGACACGCAGGACATTGCCGATGTGGCGGCGCTGACAAGGATTGCGCCGGTTGTCTAGCGGCGCTGATGGAGCTGACTGCGGTCGTACACGACGGTCAGCGCAAGGGTGGCCCAGCTCACACCACAGGCTGTTTTTCACAGATGCCTTCCTGTCAAAGCTCACCCAGATGGGCCCACTTCTCGAAATCGGCGTCAGCAAGGGAACCAAGCGTTACCAGGCTTCTCCCTCTGCGGTCTGTCAATTCGTTGCGCGGCAACTCTCCGTGCCAGTCTGGAGATATTTCATACTGCAGACGTTCTACAAAATCATCGGCATACACCAGCGACCGGGTTGGCTTGACGCCCGCGGCTGCCAATCTTTTGCTCAGGGTCGCAGCGTAGCGCATGCCATCCGTGTTGATAAACACAAACGCCATATCCGGATGGCGTTTGATGCGTTCGGCCCATTGGGGAAGTTCAGCCAGACAGGGCGTGCATGTCAAGGACCACACATGCATCACCAGGGGACGGTTTTTGAAACGGTCGCGCAGGTGCGCCATATCACCCGCATGCAGACCTTCCACACCCTGCGCCAAAATGGACAAGGGCGCCATCCACAGCGCAAAAGCGAGAGCAACAAAAAATCGCGTCATGGCTTATTCAACCTTTTCAAGCGATACCCTTCGTCCCGGGTCAGCCAGGAGAGATAGACGGAATCCCCCGAATACACCAGCAAGGGATGGTCACTGGCACCGTTGGTGCGCGCCGCTTCGGATATTGCTTCCCAATGGAGCCCGTTGTCAGCAGAGCGCTGGACGTTGACCGTCGTGACGTGACCGTCAAACTCTTTCCAGGCGCGCCACACGCTGTTGCCAACCCCTGCCAAAACCTGCGGGCGTGCCGGACTTTTAGCGGGGTTCCCTATCGCCTCTGGCGTACTGAAAGTAGCGCCCTGGTCCATCGAGCGTGCGTATTGCAGGGCCGACTTTCCCGCGGCACCCGTGAACCAGGTCGCATGCCAGGTGCCATCCGGGCCGATAGCCAAGCTCGGTCCATGGCGCGGGCAGGCATCGATTTTCCAATCGTCCACCGCTATCCTTCGCAAGGGGCCAAAGGTGCCGTTGTCGTTCAGTTTCGCAGCGGCGTGGTCGCGGGTCGTGCCCTCAAAAACGTGGCGCCAGGCAAAAACGGCAAGGCCGTCCCGGTCCACCGCTGCAGCCATGCGGCAGCAGTCGCACGAGTAGTCGGCAAGAATCGATTTGCCTTGAAAGGTCTGGCCGTTGTCGTCCGACCACGCCACCGCAATGCCACTGTCCTTGTAGGCCTGCCCCTTTGCCTTGGCCGCTGCCTGGTTGCGCCAATCCAGCCATGCCATGACCAGGCGACCACTCGGCAGCACCAGGGGCGTTTCAAAGCGCTGACCAACACCACCCAGCATCGGCTTGAAGGGCGTAAAAGTCTGCCCGCCATCGACGGAGCGCGCAGTCAGGAGACGCCCCACATAGTGGCTGTCGCGCTGGGTGACGGCTGCCAACAGACTGCCGTCAGAAAGCAATACCAGCTTGGGGCGGGCTTCAGAATTGTCATCCAGCACCGGCATTTTTTCAGATATCACAGTGGTCACCGAAAAGTTGCTCCCTCCGTCCAACGAGGTGGACAAATGCAGCCGGTCCTCGTGACTCCACAGCAACCAGACCTTGCCCTCGGGTCCAAACACCGGCGTGGCTGAGCGTGCACAGTGCACCAAAGCTTGAGCGCACGCAGATGAAGCCACCGGCATGGCGTCGCTTTTTCCATGCTCATGGGCCAGCACTGGCTGCAGACAAGCGATCAGCGCAGTGCAAAAAAGAAACCTGAAAAGGGGAAGCATCCAAACTCCAAAAAAATTCCTCTTCATCGCAAATACCCCGGACTCCAGAACCTGACGGGGCGGGTTGCCTTGGCCCGCTGCCAGGTGTTTTGATAACGGATGCAGGTTCATGGTTTTCTTAGAAGTCATACTTCAGCTCCGCCACAAAAGTGCGCCCCGGGTAGGGATGGAAATTCCAGTATTCCGCGTTGGTCAGGTTGTCAATGCCAAAGGCCGCCACCAGTTTGGGCTGGATGGCGTAACGCGCCCGCAAGTCCAGCACGGTAAAGCGGCTGGCCGCCGTGTAGGCAAAGCCGTTGACATCCGTGTTGTTGAGCGACGAGAACTGGTCACCGCTGTAGCGCAGGCCCAGCGAGGTGCTGAGTTGGGCGTCCCAGTGGTAATTGGCCAGGGCGCTGGCGCGCCACTGCGGCACGCGTGGCTGCAGCTTGCCAAGGGTGTCGCCTGGCGTGAGCACATAGGAGCTGTTGGCTTTGATGCGCGAGTCGGCATAGGTGATGCTGCCCGACAGGTCCAGCCCCCTTGTGATCACGTTCTCGCCCTGGAAGGCAATTTCGATGCCCTGCGTGCTGATGGCATCGATGTTTTGCACCATATTCACCACGGTACCGTCGCTCTTGGTGCCCACTGCCTGGGAATAGAGCGAGTCCGTCACGTCTTCGTTGAAGAAGGTCATGCGCAGCAGACCATTGCCCAGGTCTTTCTCCAGGGTCAACTCGGTGGTCCACGATTTTTCGGGCCGCAAGCCAGGGTCGTTCAACCAGGTCTGGCCGCTGGGGCAGGCACTGGCCAGGGTCTTGGTGGCGATGTCCGAGCATTTGCTGGTCGAACCATACAGCTCGGACACGGTAGGCATGCGCACCGCGCGCCCGACCGAACCTTTGAGTACGGTGTCCTGTGACCACTGGTAGGCCAGGGCTGCTTTGGGTGAAGCAAAGACTTCGTTGCGCGAGACAAAGCTGTCGGTTTTGACAATGCCGGATACCACGCTCCTGGCGTAGCCGTCCGACGCGCTCCAGTTCTCCAGGCGCACACCGAGCACGGTCTTCCAGTCGGTCGCAAAGGCCCAGGCGTCCTGACCATAGATGCTTTGCAGCTTGCTTTGGCCGCCCACGTCGGCATTCAGGCCAGCCGTGCCGCTGACCGCGCTGCTGGTGAACCAGTTGTCGCTTGTACTGAGGTTGGTTTTATAGATGTGCAACTGGTAGCTGTCTTGCTGCACACCAAAGTCGGCAACATGGGCGCCGCCGTCCGGGCGCCAGATGCCCTTGGCTGCCAGTGTGGTCCAGCCTGTGCCCTTTTGGTCGGTCAGGGTGGCGGCATTGGCAAGAGCGCCGGTAGTCATCGTGCCAGCCAGATTGAGCGCGCTGTTGATGGCGGACTGGCGGGCCTGGTCGGTGCTGTAGTCCACCATGCTCGCCGCAACTTCCCAGTCCCAAACGCCCCTGGTATTGCTCTTGACCGACAGGCCATGCATCCAGTGGTCCAGGGTTTCTTTGGTGGCGTTGAACAGGTTGTTGGCGGAGTAGGTCTGACCATTGATGACATGGTTGCCGCCATAAGGGTTGGCCGTGTCCGTCAGGTAGCTTGTTGGCTTGCCGTCGGAGGTGTTCTTCCAGTTGCCCAGCAGATAGCTCGCGCGTACGCTGGAGGACAGGTCATAGGCCAGCTTGAGCTTGGCGTGGTCCTGCACCGTGTGGTACTGGGTGTTGGTGCCCAGGAGGTACCAGGGTGTGTTGGTTTTGTCCAAACCATACACCGCGCCGTTGTTGCTGCTTTTTACGGGGTCGGTGGCGAAGGATTTGGTCGCAAACACCAGCGGCTGGCCCTGGCTGTCGGTATGGTTCAGGCTCAGCAACCAGGCCCAGTCACCACTCTTGCTGCCTAGCGAGGCACTGGCTTGGGTGGCGTTGTCGGTTTCGTGGCTGTTGTAGAGATCAAAGTTTTGCTGTGTGGCGGTGAATTTTGCGTGGCCTTCAAACTGCGTGGGCATGCGCGTCACATAGTCCACCACCGCACCCACGGAATTGCCGGGATAGGCGGCGGAAAACGGACCGTACATGACATCGGCACGCTCAATTTCTTCCGGTGTCACCATGCCCCAGCGCGGCGCGTAGGTGGCACCATTGCCCAGATAGTTCGACAGCAAAATGCCATCGGCATAGACGGCAGAGCGTGCGCTGTTGCCGGTGCCCGACGCGCGACTGGACAGCACGGCATGGTTGTAGTCGCCGATGTAGCGCCGGCGCACGACCAGGCTGGGAAAGTATTTGAGAGCGTCTTCGCTGTCGGTGGCGTTGATGGTCTGCTCGATTTGCGCGCGCGTGACGCCCTCGATGGTGGTGGGAATCTGGGTGGGCAGCGATGTGGGCGCGCCGCTGGTGATGGTGACCACGCCCAGTGATTTGACGGGGGCTCCCGTATCCGAAGCGGTGGTGGACTGCGCCAGGGAAATGGCGGGCAGGGCGAGGGGGAATGCAATGGCAACAGCCATCGCAATGCGACTCTGGTTCATGGGTGGGGACCTTGGAGAAAACGAATGGATAGCGTCCGCTGTGCGGACACCTAAAAAGCGACAAGAGCTTGCTGCGCTGGGCAGCTATCCAAGCGTGGGAGGGCCCCTGCCAGGTGGCGGGGCGGCCGTGCGCAAAGGCGCACAGGTGGCCGGTGGGCAACAAGGCACGAAATACCGTGGAGCCTTGTGCGCAACGACTTTTGAAACGGTTCCCGACGGGGCGCAGATACCTGCACACAGTGGGCAATCCATTTTGAGAATGGACTTTTCACCACCACTGCCGCCCTGGTTTGTGGACACCACTTTCATAGCCTGCATGGCTGCGCAATGCGGCGCGTCTGACGCGGCATTGACAAATGGCGATGCGATGGCCACGCCAAGAAATAGCGCAAACCACACCAGCACAAGGCGGGTGATCAGGTGTTCTGTGCGCAAGCTTGAGGTCATCCGCAATCAGGCCGGTGATGGGTTTACTTGCCTACCGGTTCGGTGTGACCGGCATGCTGGCCATGCACGCTGTGCGCGTCATGGTCAGCTGTCTGGTCCACTTTGACCATGCCTTCAAAACCGTCAAAGAGCTTGCGTTTGTCTGCATCCAGCTTGCCCTCTGACGCACGCACCGCGGCGGCCAACCGGGCGGCTGCGACGCTTTCCATGCCAATGGACTTGAATGCATCGGCTTGCGTCAGGCCCGAGCCTGCGCACACAGAAATGGCCCATTGACTCTTGTATTTTTGTAAAAATGCCCGGCCGCCACGACCACCCTGCAACCAGCCTGCCACGGCATAGTCGCCTTCCAGACTGATGGGGGCAACAGTGAGTGGCGCCCCGGGTTTTTCAAACAACTGCTTCATCACCATGGTGATCTGGTGTTCGTTCGTATCTTGTGCGGCTGCCTGGCCCGCATACAGTAGTTGGGCCAATCCAATGGCTATTGCAGAAATCCAGCTATTCATAAACGTCCCCTTTTTTTACTTGCTTGCGTGTGTGTGCGCCATGGATGGATAACGGCTGCGGATTGGTGCGCGCATTGCCGGTTCGGTTCCTGGATGGAACGAAGGCGAGCGACTGAAGGCTTCCACACCAGCCTGGAACGGCCAGCACCGCTCAGGCTTCAAATGGATAGAACCCCAGAAGCAAACTGTTTCCCGTGGTACGTGGCGCTGCCCATGCAATGGACGGCGCCAGGCAAAGCTTCAGAAAATAGCGGGAGGTCCGCGCGCAGGAGGTGGCGCGGCCAGTACGAAAAAGACGGTGTCGCCACCCGCAGCAGGTGGCTCGAATCTGGAAGGTGCCGCAGCACTGAAATCCAAAATTTCCAAGGGCGGAGGTGCGCTGATACTTGCACACAAGGGGCAATCCAGCGTGCGGGTAAATAAAGGTTCCTGGCCATCGTCACCCGCAACAAGCACCTTGCCGGCACTGGCGCCGGAGCAGACCGTTTGCAACCCTTGGGGCTTGACCATCGGGGAAGCGATAGCAACTCCGATAGATAGCACAAACCAGACCAGCATGAAGCGGGCTATCAGTTTGGCGTTGCGCAAGATTTGCATTCACGCATTATTGCAGCAAGCACTCCGCAATACGCCAGGTGGGGATGTGATGATCAGAACGCAAAAGCACAAATGGGTAATTTCCAGCACAAACCTTCTTTTTAACAACAGAGCCTCTGATAGCTGAGGACGATTCGTCGATGAACATCTTGCTGATGGCGATTGCCTTCGCGCACCCTTTGCATTTCTTGAAAGCCGGCTTGAACAGCACCGGTGAGAGATTGGCCAACCGACGACCTCACTGACCGCTGTTCCACTGAAGCCAATGTAGGGTTTACGAGGGGCTATTGGAACTTCTGTATGTCGGCTTGCCCTGCCTAACTGAGATTGCCAGCGTTTCAGTCTTGGCGCGCGCTGCGCTGCAGCCAGCGCGCCGCACCCGCCGCGTCCCTGAACTCTTGCAGCGAACGCGCCGGGATGTCGGGGTGGCGCTGGTTCCACATGTTGCCAAGCGTAGTGCCAGCGCCAATTTCCATCACGCAGGCCACGCCCTGCTCGGCCAGCGCGTCCATGCAGGCGGACCATTGCACGGTATGGTCGATTTGCGCTGCCAGCGCGCTGCGCAAAATCTGCGGGTTGCGGCTGCCGGCACCGCTGGCATTCAGGACCAGGCAGGCATGGGGACGGGCAAAGGCCAAGGCTTCAAGTTGCGAAGCAAAGCCGACTGCCGCACTGGCCATCCAGCGCGAATGGGAGGCCACGCGCACCTCCAGTGGTTTGCACAGCGCACCCTGCCTTGTCAGCGCCTCGGCCGCTGCAGTAAGCGTGTCTGCCTCGCCCGCGTAAATGCCCTGATCGGCGCTGATCTCGATCGCACAATCCAGCGCCGGATGGGTTTGCAGTATTGGCGCCACAGGCAGGCCAGACACTGACAGCAGCCCGGTGTCCAGCCCCTCAACCGCAGCGTCCATCAGCGCCGCACGCTGAACCGCCAGCGCCAGCGCAGTCTGCGCCGAGAAGACACCGGCGCAGGCAAAGGCGGGCAGCTCGCCCACGCTGTAGCCGGCAATAGCGGCAGGCGCTGAGTCCAAGCAAGCGGCCAGCGCGGCCCAAGCGGCCAATGCCGTGCCCACGATCAAGGGCTGGGCAAAGCCATTGCGGCTGCGCGTGGCTGCGTCCGCAAGACCGGCACGCCAGTCGCTGCCGATGGTATCCACCATGGCCTGCAGCAGCGGCTGGCTGACGGGGGTGTACTCCAGCCAGGGCAGCATGTCGGGATGCTGCGTGCCCTGCCCGGAAAACAGCAGGGCGTAAGTCATGCGGCCCAGACGGACGCGAGCGCGGCAGGGGACGCCGCAGCCTGTGCCGAACTTTTGGCCGCGCTTCGTGCCAAGCTGCGCCGACTGGGCGCTACAGCGGCATGGAGCTTGCCTTGCAGTTCCGGCGCTGCAGACGCCACATCCGCATGGGTCTGCAACTCCTGCAACCAGCAGGCCGCAGCCAGCACATCGGCCGAGCCACCGGGAGACAGGCGGCGCGCCACAAAGTCCGCGTGGATGGCGCGGGCCTGCGCCAACCAGTCGGACCGGGCCACACCCCCAGCGTCGAGAAAACCCTGCGCTGCAGCCTTGACAAACTGCGCGCCTTCGAGGCCACCGCGGTGCGCGGTGTTGGTGTCGTCGAGCAGCGCCATGGTGGCAAAAAAGGCCTGCACACGGGCCGCACGCGGCGCGTGGCCCGCCTGCAAGGCCGCCTGCAAAGCTGGCAGGGTGCAATCGAACAGGGTGGGAAAACCCATTGCCGCTTCTTCGCCCGCGCTGCGCAGGCCAAAGCGTCTGGATGCACGTTGGCCATTGGAGAGGGGCGCTGCCTGCGCGGCAGAGGCCGCACGCCAGCGCAGGGCCTGGCCCCATTGCTGCATCAGGCAGTCACGCAGGGCCGGTGCAGAAAAGCGCTTGCCCTTTGCTGCCAGGCGCCCGGCCGCGGCACACAGCAGGCCCAGCGCAAACACCGCGCCACGGTGCGTGTTGACGCCGCCTGTGGCCAAGAGCATGCGCTCCTCCGCACCCAGGCCCAATGCCTGCAGAAATTCAAACGGGTGGGCCAGTGCGCCGGCGCGCGCCATATGGACAAAGTAGTGGCGCAGGGCAAACAGGCTTTTGACAAAGGTGGCGGCCGTCATGTCGGTATGGCTGCCGTTGTCGCGCAGGGACACCAGACCGGGCTTGGGCTCCAGCACCACCTCGGCATACAGGGCGCGCACGGCGCAGCGCGCAATGCACTGCACCTGGGCATCCACGGACGCGGACATCATGTGCTGCGCTGCCATGCTGCTCTCAGTCCACGCTTGCAAGCGCAGGCTGCACTGGGGCTGGCACACCCTGCATGGATGCCGACCCAAAACAGGAGCGCAACTCCGCCATGCCCAGCAACTGCACGCCGCTGCGGTGCTTGACCAGCACCTGCTCCACCTTGGCGCCCATGAGCTGCGCGTACTCGCGCCAGGCCACCGCCCAGCCACCGGGGAACACCAGTTCGCCATCCACCCTGCACACCAGTTGCAGCCCCTGAAGCAGCCAGACCAATTGGCCAGCCGTGTCCAGATCGGGCACATGGGCCAGCAGGTCCAGGTCCGAGCCCACACGCACACAGGGCAGACCCGTCAAGCGCTGCCAGCCGTAGGAGCCATAGACCTCCACGCGGGTTTGCAAGGCATCGGTGTGCAGCAAGAAGCCCTGCACCTGCGCCGCGTCCGCAGGGCTGAGTGCGATGTCGCGCAGCAGCGGAAAAGTTGCCACGCGCGCGATATTTTTCAAGGCCACTTCCAAGGCCAGCTTGCGCCTGTCCCATTGCAGGGGTGCGGGCAGACCCAGGCTGACGGTTGTTGGATGTTCCAATGCACGCTGGCGGCACACCACCAGCGGCAGTTGCCCGGTACGCCAGTGCATCAAAAGGCTCTGTGCCTGGGCATCCCACGCGCCAGCCAACAACTTTTGCCAGACGCTATCGTGCAAGCACACCAGTTGGTTGCGTTGCAAAACTGCCATCACTATTGCGCCCACCGATCAGGCCGCCACAACGCGCTGCGTCACTGCGTGAGAGAGCTTGCGCCCGCCGCGTGTGGCGCCCAGAGCCGCGCGCTGGTCGGTGATGTCGGCGTCACCCAGCGCCACCAACAGACTGGCCTGCAAATCGCCACGCCACAGCGAGGCAATGCCGCCCATGGCCACATAATTTTCCACGCCCGGTGCGAACACCGGGTTGGACAGCGACAGGGCTTCCAATACATCTTCGCTGATCTTGGTGACGCGGCTCATGGCGGGCAGGCGCATGACGCGGATCTCGGCCTCGGGCAATGCGTGGCAGGTATCTGCCATCAGGCCCGAGGTGATAAAGCCGCCCGACAGGGCCTGGTCATACACCAGCGCAATCACGCGGTGGCCGCTGCGCCGCGCCAGGTCCACGCAGCAAGCCATGTGGGCCATAAAGCGGTTGATGCACAGCAGCTCGTCGCGGTGGCGCAGGCGTTGGCCTTGGGTATCGACCAGCAGCAAAATGGGCCGGCCCGGATGCAGTTGCACCGTCTGCAAAATCGCCTTGGCCTGCGCCAAGGCGGTCTCTACGCCGATGGCCGCATGGGCTGTGGTGCCGACCACGGCGATCGTTTGGCCCTGCAGTTGCGCCGTGCCCAGGAGGACATCGCCATTGCGTTCAATCGTGTGTTCGTTGCCAAATAAGGCCTGCGCCAAGGTTTGCCAGTTCATGCGAGCTCCATCGCATTTTCAGTAAGCAGGTGCTGCATTTGCGCGGCTTCCATATTGCTCACCTGCTCGGGATGGTCCACGCCCAGGCGCTGCCAGATCTCCAGCGCGTCATGGCAATCGCCAAAGCGTTCTATGCGCTCGCTCAGCATCGCCTGCTCGGCCAACAAGCCTTCAAGCGTCAACTTTTTGCTGTCGCCCAGCAGGGCTGCAGCGGCGGCGCGAAACGCATCCATATCGTCTTCCACCAACTGGTCACAGTCGCCCATCAAAAAGCGGTGCTTGCCGCCGGTGGTGCGCCAGACCAAGGCGCGGTCGCGCGAATCAAATTCTTCCACGCCATGCGAGGACTCGATCACCTCGGGGCCGGACATGGACATGCGCGCCGCATCGCTCATCACGATGTGGTCGGCGCAGCGGGCAATCAGGCCCATGCCGCCAAAGCAACCGTTGGCGCCACCAATCAGCATCACCACCGGGATGCCGGCGGCGCGTACATCGAGCAGGGCGCGCATGACTTCGGAGATGGCGATCAAACCGGCATTGGCCTCGTGCAGGCGCACACCGCCGGACTCGGCCAGCACCAGCACGGCGGCCGGTTTCGTTGTGAGCGCGCGGTGCAGGATGCCGACCAGCTTGGCGCCATGCACTTCGCCGACGCCGCCGCCCATGAACTCGCCCTCTTGCGCGGCGATCAGCACCGGTTGCGCGTTCAGCCTGCCACTGCCAATGACGACGCCATCGTCAAAGGAAAACGGCACGCCCAAGAGCGCCAGATGCGGGCTGACCACGCGCTCAGACGGCCCCAGGATTTCTTTGAAGGATGCGGCATCGAGCAGATGGGCCACGCGCTCACGGGCGCTCAGTTCGGAAAAGCTCAGCTTCATGGATGGCCCCCTTCTGCAATGGGCAGGGATGCCGCCGCTTGGTCCAGCCGCAGGCTGACCACGGCCGGGGTGGCACCCATGTCGTTGATGGAAATGGCCACACCGCCGAGCTGGTGCTGTGCGTGAAAGTTTTGCGCCACCGCCTCCCAAATCGGGCCAAAACCCCTTGCCGAGGTGGTGATGGAGATGGTGCAATGGGCCGGGTCTGCGCCCTGCTCCATTAGCACTTCCAGGTTGCCCGATCCCACGACGCCCACCAAAATGGCTTCAAATTTTTGCGGCGCATGCTGGCCCGCAAACTCAAATTTCAAATATTCCATAGCACCTACCAATTGCGAAAACGTTTGGGCGGGTTGTAAAGCCCACCGGAGGCCCGCACCAGGTCGCGCATGCTGCGCGCGGCCAGCAGGCTGCGCGTGGCCAGTCGCTTGTCGATGCCCAACTCTTCGGCGCGCCGAATGATGCCGCGGTCGCGCAGGTTTTCCACCATGCGCTTATCGCGTGCCAGGCCCACCGGGGTGTAGCCGGCCACACCGCGAATCGCCTGCTCGCGCTCCTCATCGGTGCGGCACAAGAGCAGGTTGGCAATGCCCTCTTCGGTGAGGATGTGGGTGACGTCGTCACCGTAAATCATCACCGGCGGGATTTCCATCTTGGCCTGTTCGGCCAGCTTCCAGGCGTCCAGCGTTTCGACAAAAGCGGGCTGCATGTGCTCGCGAAAGGTCTCGACGATTTGCACCACCAGCTTTTGGCCGCGCGGCATGGCGTGCACGCCACTACGTCCCTGCCGCGCTTGTGCTCCAGCCTTTAGCCAGGCGGGTGAGGCGTGGCGGCGTCCGCGTGCGTCGGCCCCCATATTGGGTGCGCCACCAAAGCCGGCAATGCGCCCGGCTGTGGCCGTGGAGCTGTGGCCGTTGAGGTCGATCTGCAGCGTGCTGCCAATGAACATGTCGCAGGCGTAATGGCCGGCCGCTTGGCACAGGGCGCGGTTGCTGCGCAGGCTGCCGTCGGCACCGGTGAAGAACACATCGGGGCGTGCCCGCACATAGTTTTCCATGCCCAGCTCGGAGCCAAAGGAATGGATGGACTGCACCCAGCCGGCTTCAATCGCGGGGATCAGCGCCGGGTGCGGATTCAAGGCCCAGTGCTGGCAGATCTTGCCCTTCAGACCCAAGGATTCGGCATAGGTGGGCAGCAGCAGCTCAATCGCTGCCGTGTCAAAGCCGATGCCGTGGTTCAGGCGCTGCACGCCGTATTCGGCATACAGGCCCTTGATGGCCATCATCGCCATCAGCACCTGGATCTCCGAAATCTGCGCCGGGTCGCGCGTGAACAGCGGCTCGATCACATTGGGCGTGGGTGCCAGGATGACAAAGTTCACCCAGTCGCCGGGGATGTCCACGCGCGGCAAGTGGTCCAGCATCTCGTTGACCTGGGCGATGACGATGCCGCCCTTGAAGGCCGTGGCTTCCACAATGGCCGGGGTGTCTTCGGTGTTGGCGCCGGTATACAGATTGCCCTGTGCGTCGGCCGCCTGCGCGCAGACCAGCGAGATGCGCGGCGTCAGGTCCACAAAGTAGCGGGCAAAGAGTTCCAGATAGGTGTGGATGGCGCCTATCTGTATGCGCCCCGTTGCCACCATCTTGGCCAGGCGCGCGCTCTGCGGGCCCGAAAAAGAAAAGTCGAGCTTGGAGGCGATGCCGTTCTCAAACAGATCCAGATGCTCGGGCAGGGCCAGCACCGACTGCACCATGTGCAGGTCATGCACCAAGGCCGGGTCGAGTTGCGTCAGGGCCCGGGCCAGAAAGTCGGCCTGCTTTTGGTTGTTGCCTTCCAGACAGACGCGGTCCCCGCATTCGATCACGGCGGTGAGCAGCTTGACCGTGTCGTCCGCCGCCACCTGCTTGCCGCGCAGGTTTGCTCCCAACGCACTGACGGCGCGGGCCAGGCGGCGCGCACGGCTTTGCGCCTGGGTGTTCCAGATGGCGTCCGGCGCGTTCACTTGATCCCCATCACCATGTTGGGCAGGCCAATGGCAATGCCTGGGAAGGCGCAGAGCAGGAACACGGCCACGAACATCAGTCCGACAAAGGGCATCACACCCCAGATCACATCCTTCAAGGGAATGTCGGGCGCCACGTTCTTGATGACGAAAATATTCAATCCCACGGGCGGATGGATCAGGCCCATTTCCATCACGATGGTCATCACCACACCAAACCAAATCAGATCAAAGCCGGCGGCTTTGAGCGGCGGCAGGATGATGGGTGCGGTCATCAAAATAATGGAGACCGGCGGCAGGAAGAAGCCCAGCACGATGACCATCACCAGCACCACGGCCAGCAGCACCCATTTGGAAAGCTGCATGCCAACAATCCACTGGGCCGCACCCTGGCTGATGTGCAGATGGCTCATCACATAGCTGTAGAGCAGCGACATACCGATGATCAGCATCAGCATGGTGGACTCTTTGAGCGTGGCACCCAGAATGGGCGCCAGGTCTTTCGGACGCCACAGGCCGTAGACGACTGCCACCAGACCCAGGGCCAGCAGGCCACCCAGACCGGCGGTTTCCGAGGGCGTGGCCAGACCGCCATACAGCGCCACCATCACACCGAGCAGCAGGATCAAAAAGGGCAGCACGCGCGGCAGCATCTCCACTTTTTGCGCCAGCGTGAAATGTTCTTTTTCAAGGTAGGCGGACTTGGGTCCACCGTTCTCGTAAATGGCGAGTGCCGCCTTGTATTCCTGGCGCGCCTTCACCACCGCATAGCCGGCAAACAGGCTGACCATCAAAATGCCGGGACCAATGCCAGCCAGAAAGAGACGACCCAGCGACTGCTCTGCGGCCACCGCGTACAGAATCATCACCACAGAAGGCGGCAACAAAATGCCCAGCGTGCCACCTGCGGCGATGATGCCGGCCGCAAAGCCGGGCGAGTAACCGCGCCTGCGCATCTCGGGGATGCCGGCCGAGCCTATGGCCGAGCAGGTGGCAGGGCTTGAGCCGGCCATGGCGGCAAACAGCGCGCAGGCAAACACATTGGCAATGCCCAAGCCACCCGGCACCTTGTGCAGCCAGGCGTGGATGGCGGAATACAAATCCTTGCCGGCGCGCGAGCGGCCAATGGCTGCGCCCTTCAGGATGAACAGCGGGATCGCCAGCAGGGTGATCGATGCCATCTCCTCGTAAACGTTTTGCGCCACGGTTTCCAGCGAGCTCGCAGGCATGAAGAAATACATAAAGGCCACGGCCACCGTGCCCAGCGCAAACGCGATGGGCATGCCGGAGAACATCACCAGCAGGGTGGCTGCGCCGTAGGAGAGGCCTATGCCGAGTTCGCTCATTTTTGGTCTTTCGATACTTCGCCGCCGGTGACTTGCACCAGGGTTTGCAATAACAGTTGCAGGGTCAGCACGCTCATGCCCAAGGCCATCAGCGCATAGGGAATCCACAGGGGTGGTGCAAAGCTACTCGAGGTGGTCTGGCCCTCGCTCCAGGCCTCATGGAACAGCGTCCACGACTTCCAACTAAAGAAGCTGCAAAACAGCGCCGAGAGGATGTCCACCAAAAACAGCCGGGCCCGGTTCACCAAGGGCGGCAACAGATTGGTAAAGGCTTCAATGCCCACATGGCCGCGCAGCGACTGCACATGGGCCGTGGTCATAAAGGTGGCGCCCACCAACAAAAACACCGCCACCTCGTCTTGCCAGTCGGTAGAGGTCTTGAGGAAGTAGCGCGTCACCACCGACCAGGTCAGCACGGTGGCTGCCAGCACCAGGGCCAGCATGGAGATGCGCAGCACCAGGGCGTTGAGCAGATTCAGGGCCGTGGCCAGTGCGGCCACCACCGCGTTTTTGGGCCGCATCGTTCCCGGAGCCAGCGAGGGCTCCAGCTCGAAACCGTGGCTCACAGGGTTTGCTCGGCCAGGGCCAGCAGCTTGGCGCTGCCTTCATTCTTGGCGGCGTAATCCTTCCAGGCGGTCTGGCGGGCAATCGCCTGCCACTTTTTGATGGAGGCGGGTGACAGGTCGGCAATCTTGGCACCGGCCTTCTCATACACCTTGGCCACTTCGATATCGTCCTTTTTGGCCGCTTCCAGGGCGAACTTTTCCATGTCAGCGCCTACCGTCAGGACGGCGTCGCGCTGGTCCTTGGGCAGGGCGTCGAAGATCTGCTTGGACATCATCAGCGGCTCAAACATGAACCAGTAGGCACCGGTGCGCCCGGTGGTCAGCGACTTGGCCACTTCTTCCAGGCGGAAGGAGATAAACGAAGTGGAAGAGGTCATGGCCGCGTCCATGGCGCCGGTTTGCATGGCGGCATAAATTTCGTTGCTAGGCAGGCTGACCACCGAGGCACCGGCCTCTTTCAGGATCATGTCCACCTCGCGTGAGCCGCCGCGCACCTTCATGCCCTTGGCATCTTCCGGATCGATGATGGGCTTGCCGCGGGAAGCCACGCCACCGGCCTGCCAGACCCAGCTGATGAGCTGAATGCCCTTGGCCTGCAGCACGCGGTCGAGCTCGGCGCCCACCGGTTTGGTCTTCCAGCTGTAGGCCTGCTCGTAGGACACCACCAGGCCGGGCATCAGCCCGATGTTCACTTCCGGAATCTCACCGCCAGCGTAAGAGAGAGGAATCAACGCCATGTCCAAAGCGCCCTTGCGCATGGAGGAGAACTGGGCATTGGTCTTCATCAGCGAGGAACCTGGATAGATCTCGAACTTCAGGGCGCCCTTGGTGCGCTTTTCCACCTCCAGCGCGAACTGGCGCACCAGGCGGTCGCGGAAGTCGCCTTCTTTGAGCGTGCCGCCGGGAAACTGGTGCGAAATCTTCAGCGTGGTGCTCTGGGCGAACGCGCTGGTGGCCGGAACCAGGGCACAAGCGCCCAGGGTCAGGGCTGCAAGGGATTGAATCAGGTGTCTGCGCTGCATGGTTTTGTCTCCTCAGGAATGGATGGGGTCCAACGTTTGTATACGTTAATGTATTGCTTTGTATTTATTGATGTTATCGGTGGATACCCTGATGCCGAATTAGAATCCATTACTCAAAAGAGATGGGACAATCTGGCCATGAAAATTTCCGACACCTTGCGTGAAAAAATTGAAGAACAGATCGCCACAGGCACCCTGGCGCCGGGCAGTTCGCTGGACGAAGCCACCCTGGTGGAGCAATACGGTGTGTCGCGCACGCCGGTGCGCGAAGCCCTGATCCAACTGGCCGCCGAGGGCTTGATTGAAATCCGTCCGCGCCGCGGCGCCGTGGTCACCAGCATTGGCCCCACGCGCTTGAGCGAGATGTTTGAGGTGATGGCCGAGTTGGAGGCCATGTGCGCCCGGCTGGCGGCGCGGCGCATGACGGAAGGCGAACGCAAGGACTTGCAGAGCGCCCACGAGGCCTGCGAGGCCGCCCGCGCCAAGGACGACTCCGACGCCTACTTCTATTGCAACGAGCAGTTCCACTCGGCCATTTATGCCGGCAGCCACAACGCCTTTTTGATCGAACAGGCCAGCCAGTTGCAGCGCCGCCTGCGCCCCTACCGGCGCCTGCAACTGCGCGTGCGCAACCGCATGGGCACCTCCTTCCAGGAACATCAGACGGTGGTGCAGGCCATAGCCGCTGGCGACACCGAGGGCGCCGCTCTCGCCCTGCGCAGCCATGTGGTGGTGCAAGGCGAACGCTTTGCCGATTTGCTGGCCTCACTGCACGCGCTCCAACCCCAAGCCGAAGCGGCCTAAGGCCCCCTGTGCATCCGCAGCAGCGGATGCCTTTTGGCGCTACCGGCGCGCCATACCGTCCTGCATCTACTTAAAATTTATCCAACAGCAACATCAGCATGTAAATTACGTTTTTTCAAAACATGATTACAAATTGAAATAAAAAAGCAGCCAATTATTTGCTTAAAACCTCTGAACGACGTGAATAATCCATCACGCACTACAAAGGAATTGGGCTCATGCGTCACAAAATAAATCACCTGGCCGCCTGCATGGCGCTTGGCTTGTTAGCCGGAACCGCATCTGCCGTTGAGGTCGATTTCAGCGGCTTTGGGCAGGCCACCATAGGCCGTGTAACCGGTGGCTCGCCCACCGTCGATCAGACCAGCGACATTCCCTACCCCCTCGTTCCCGGCAGCAGCTACCAAAACTTCAACTGCCCCTGTGCCGTTGGCAACTACGAACGCGCCGGTGTCTATGAATATGGAAAAACCCAATTAGAGCCGGAGTCCCTTATCGGCCTGCAAGGCAAGATGACGTTTAGTCCGGACCTTACGGCCGTGGCGCAGGTGGTGGCGCGCGGCATTGGCAAGGGCGTTGAACTCGACTGGGCCTATGGCAGCTACAACCTGACGCCGTCTCTCACGCTGCAGGTAGGGCATAAACGCCTGCCGCTCTACTACTACTCCGACTTCATGTATGTGGGTTACGCCTATCCCTGGGTGCGCCCGCCGCAAGACCTGTATGCCTGGCAAATCTATGCCTACGATGGCGCCAACCTGATGCACAAGTCCAATGTGGGCGACTGGTCGCTGACCAGCAATGTCTGGGTGGGCAGTGGGCGCGACAAAGACAACAGCATGCTCTCCAAGCTCTACTACGGAATAAAAATAGACGAGGAGTGGAAAGACATGCTGGGCGCCTATGTCGAGGGTACCAATGACATAGTGACCGCACGCGCCGTCTACATGCACACCACCGTGAACCGCTTTGGCCTGGTCAACGGCAGCATGACACCCGTCATGCACGGTGAGAACGGCATCGTCAATGGGGTGGGGCAGGACTTCTACGGTTTCTCTCTCAATGCCGATTACAACAACTGGTTGCTGCGCACCGAGGTGAACTACGTGGACCGCCCCACGGTCAAAAACAGCTACACCGCGCAGTCTTACTCGGGCGGCTACCAGTTTGGACCCCACACGGTGATGCTCGGCTGGTCGCAGTTCCGCGAGCGCTCCGAGCTGTGGCCCGATGGCGTCGAGTTCCACACCACCAAGACCCTGTCCTACCGCTGGGACTACGCCAAATCACAGGCCCTCAAACTGCAATACGACCAGATCAGGGATGGGTCCAAATGGCTCTTTACCGGCAACGCCGACCTGCTCTCTGGCTCGGTGCAGTTTGTTTTCTGAGGACACAAGAATCATGAATATTTTGTACAAGTCCGCATTCCCCCTCACCGTTTTTATCGCGCTCTGCGCCACCGCAGCGCAGGCCGAAGAGGTGGTTGTCGCCAACCCAAAGTCGGGCCTGACCGAACTGAGCAAGCAGGAAGTCTCCGACCTCTTTTTGGGCAAACGCGCCACCTTTCCGGATGGCCGAATGGCGGTGCCCCTAGACCACGCCGAAGGCACGCCAAGCCGGGAGGACTTTCACGGCAAGTTCACTGGCAAGTCGCCAGCCCAACTCAAAGCCTATTGGTCCAAGCAGGTTTTCTCCGGCAAGGGCACGCCACCCAAAGAGGTTCCGGGATCGGCCGACGCCAAAAAACTCGTGGCCGAGAACCCCAGCATGATTGCCTATATCGACAAGAGCCAAGTCGATGCGTCCGTCAAGGTCGTGGCCGCCCCCTGAGCGCTGAGCACCCTTGCCTAATGGAGACTTACCGCCATGCATGCTGAGACATATACGACACCGGCCGATCAAACTAGCGCAACGAAAGCCCCTTCGGTGGCAAGTGAGCCTACCCAAGCGAGCACCCAACCCATGCGCAAAATCATTGTGATGGTGGGTGTCGCGATCTTTGTGTTTCTGGCCTTCACCACCTATAGCGTACAAAAGTCTATCCAGACCAGCCAAAAACAGGCCGCCATCAAGGACCTGTACTTCCCCGTGCTCGAACGCGTCGATGCCAACATCGTGCGCCTGGACAAGATGGAAGAGCGCTTCTTGCAAGCGGTGATGACGGGTGAGCGCGACCCTATCGACGAAGCCGCCAACTTGAATGCTGCGGGCGACAAGGCCTTTGAGGACATGCTGGAGCGCTACCCGCAGCGCGCGCAGGACATTGCCAAACTGCGCGCCGAATTCCAACACTACAACGCGTTTGCCGCGACCACCTCGGCCGCCTTGATGGCGCAAAAGGGAGGGGACGCCAAGGGCATGAACCTCGCCTTGAGCGATTTGCGCCAACACATCAAGGCGTTTCGCGAGTCCAGCTATGCCAACTTCTTGCAGACCCTGGAAGAGTCGCAGGCAGCGGTCAAGTTCAATCTCTATATGGGCATCGCGCTGGGCCTGATGAACCTTGCTTTCATGGCGGTGCTGGTGTTTTTCATCCGCAACAACGTGAGGATGATGACGGTCATCGCCGAGCAAAATGCCACCCTGGAAAACCGTGTCGCCGAGCGCACCGCGCAGTTGAGCCAGAAGACCTCCGACATCAACGCCATGTTGCACAACATGAGCCTAGGCGTGTGCACGGTGGTGCCTGGCAACACCCTTCACCCGGAATATTCGAGCCACATGCATAGCATCTTTGGCAGCGACAGCTTGGACGGCCAAGATGTGCTGGAGCGCTTGTTTGCCATCTCGAATCTCGGCGTGGACGCCAAGGACCAGGTCGCCACGGCACTGGGCTCCATCATCGGCGAAGACAACATGATGTTTGACTGCAACGGGCATCTGCTGGTGCGCGAAATGCAAATCGAAGGCAACGACGGACGGGCCAAGATGCTGCAAATGGACTGGAGCCCGATTGTCAGCGACCAAGACGTGGTTGAAAAAGTGCTGCTGATCGTGCAAGACGTGACCCACCTGCGAGAGCTGGAGCTGGCCTCTGCGCACCAGAAGGAAGAACTCGATCTCATCTCGCAGATCCTGAAAATCTCCATCGGCAAATTCAATGACTTCCTGGACAATGCAAAGAAACTGGCCGCCGACAACCGCCGCGTGATCCTGCAGAGCCCGGGCCGCGACCCCCAGGCCATCACCGCCCTGTTTCGCAATATGCACACCATCAAGGGCAATGCGCGCACCTACGAATTCAGGCTGATTACCGACGCCGCCCATGCAGCGGAACAGGAATACGACCGGCTGCGCAAGAACGAAGAGGCAGCCTGGAATAGCGAGGCGCTGTTGGACGAACTCGGCGCGGTCGAAGTCGCCATTGCGCGTTATCAGGCGGTCAGTGAAGACAAACTCGGGCGCAAGGGTCGGGCCTCTGACCTGCTCACCACGCGCGGTGTCTTTGTCTCCCATGACGCCATTGCGGATCTCAAGGCCCTTGCTGCCACGCTGGAAAAATCGGGCACCGACCTGACTGCGCTGACCAAGGGGCTGGACCGACTGGGCCTCATTCCACTGGAGCGCATTGTTTCGGGATCGGTGGATTCCATTGCGTCACTGGCCAAGGAACTGGAGAAACCCACCCCAAGGGCCCAACTGGTGGGCGGCGATATGGCGCTCAACAGTGCCTTTTCCGAGGCGCTCAAGAGCGCGCTCATGCACATCGTGCGCAACGCGCTGGACCACGGGATTGAGTCACCCCTTGAGCGCATCCAGGCGCACAAGCACGCACAAGGGCAGCTCCACTTTGTTTGCACGCGCCAAGGTGACGACACCGCTGAGCTGCAGGTGTTCGACGATGGCCGTGGCCTGGCGCTGCACAAACTGCTGCAAAAAGGCGTTGCCTGCGGCATGTTTGCGCCCCACGCCCAACCCACCCCCGAAGCCATTGCCGAACTGGTCTTTCACTCCGGACTCTCCACCGCAGAGGCACTGACACAGGTATCGGGGCGCGGCGTCGGCATGGACGCAGCCCGAGCCTTTCTGACCGCGCAGGGCGGCAGCATTCGAGTGGCGCTCAACGCAGCGACTCCCGGCGTGGATGCCCAAGCAATCGGGTTCACCCCGTTCAAGTTTGTGATCGAACTGCCCCCTTGTGCATTTACCCACTGATAGCCCGGTCCATCGCCCATCCACAGACCCCATGACCTATACAAGCTCCATTTTGTTGTGCGTGGCAGTGGCAGTAGCGTGTTATTTAGCCTGGCGGCTTGTGACCCTGCGGGACCTGTTGGCGACCATGGTCAACGCACAGGAGGCCCAGGCGCTGGTGCAAGAGTTGCAAGCTGCCTTGGATGCACAAAGCGCCGAGAACCATGCACTTCAAGTATCCGTTGCGCAGCAAGGCGCCCTGTGGGAAGCCCAAATGCAGCGCCTGCGCCAGGACGCCCAGCCCGAGGCCGTCGCCTTGCTCGCGCAAGGCCGGCAATCGGGTGCCACGGCGCTGGGCAGCAGCAAGGCCTTGGCCGGGGAAATCCTGACGCTGCTGGATGTGGCGAAAACCTTTGAGCGTTGGCATGCCGACATGAACGAACTGATCATCCACAACCGTGCCATGCACGACAAAAATGACGAGTTCGCCTCCATCGTCAAGTACATGGTCATCGTCACGCTCAACGCCTCTATCGAGGCGGCGAGGGCAGGAACCTCCGGTCGCGGGTTTGCAGTGGTGGCCGACGAAATGCGAAGCCTGGCGGCCCGCGCCCAAATCCTGTCGGAGGGCTATCGCAACAGCCTGTACCAAAACGACTTGATTACGACGACCACCTTCCAGGATCTGCAGGCCGGTGGAAAACTGATCATTGGTTCACTGACGGGACTCAATTTGATCAACAACAAAATCCAGGACCAACTGTCCTCCTGAGCAAGGAATCCCCATGATCAGTCAAAGGGCGCGCGACAGTTTGGATCAGATGCTGATGCTGGGCATCCAGGCCAGCGTGGCGGGCGCCGCAGCGCAGACCTGCGAGATTTCCGTGCTGGACAATGCTGCCGATATCCAAGAGAGCAAGGTGGTGGTGTTGACAGCGGCGTCCTACCTGTTTCGCTTGTTGGTGTTGATCTATTTTTCGCCAGACGCCTCGACCAAGTCGCACTTTGCCCGCATCAACAACATCCACCACAGCGACCGCACAGAACAAACCTTTCTGGATGCCATTCGGGAATGCGGAAACATTTGCTGTGGCAGCTTGAACCGCGAACTGGTGCGTGTGGTGCCCCATGTGGCCATGTCCACACCCAACATCATTGAACGCCAATGTGCCCATTATTTGGAGTCCCTCAATGGGGGCCACTTGCAACATTTCCGCGCCCTTACCGATGAGGGTCAACGACTGCATTTCAGCCTGTGTGTACGGCCCTATGCCCCTGTCGATTTCGAATGGACTGCAGAACCCGCTGCTGCCAACGCCGGCGAGATGGAATTTTTCTAATCGCACGGCACATTTAAAAAGGAAGCCAAAATGAGCGATGACCCGACCATTGTGAGCAAGGTGCTGGTACTTGAAAGTGATGCTGCCTGTGTGGACCGCATCAAGACCTTTTGTGACGACAACCACCTAGTGGGGCTCAAGGTGCAGCCAGACAACGTCATGGCGGTGCTGCGCTCCAACCTGGATCTGGGCGGAATTTTCCTCTCAGAGGCCTATGCCGACACTGCCCAGGGTGGCCTTTTACTGGCGCGAAAGATCCACAAGGTGCGCCCTGAATTGCCTATTTTTTTGCGCCGCGAGTCCAGCGACAGCTGGGACGATTTTCCAGACCGCGACCGGCATCTGTTCAGCGCCGTCTACACCCTGGCCTCCATGGCCAAGCTGCAAACTGCGATAGGCGAATTCATCTTCAGCAGGTCCTATCCAAACGCCTTGGTGCGTGGCATTTCGGAGATCGCGATCCCCGCACTCGAGAGTCAGTTCCAGTCCATGCGCGTCGAGGTCGAGGCCCCCTATCTGGTGCGCGACCGCCTGATCTTTGGCGAAATATTCACCTTGATTCCGCTGGAGAGCAGTTGGTGCAGGGGCTACATGATGCTGCAGACCGAAGAAGAGGCCTTGATGCATTTGGTGAAGGCCAAGAGGACCTTTGTCAACCCGGAAGATGCCTTTGACTTTCGCAACCTCAACGGCTTGCTGGGAGAAATAACCAATCTGATCTGGGGCGCCATGAAAAACCGCTTCTTGTCCACGCGCCGTGAAAGCGTTTACCAATCACAGGTTCCCCTCATCATCAACAACCTGCATCGCTACATTTCCTTTGGATCGGACAACCCGCAACTGTGTTTCAAATACACGGTATCCGATCCGAACCATAGCGCTATCAAACCACTGGTTCTGCAGCAGAAGTTTGTATTCAATCTGGATTGGTCCCCCGAGGACTTTTCTGAAAATGTCGTATCGGTAGACGAGTTGGTTTCGTCTGGCGAGTTGGAATTGTTTTAAATAGAAAGAGGTTTGCCATGGCACAGATATTGGTAGTGGATGACTCCAGCACGGTTCGCAACGAGGTCGGAGACTTTTTGCAAAAGAACGGGTTGAGCGTTGCGCTGGCGGTGGATGGACGCGACGGCCTGGTCAAACTCAAGGCCGACCCCGCCATCAAGCTGATCGTGTGCGACGTCAATATGCCCAATATGGACGGGCTGACGATGGCCGAAAAGGTGCGCAGCGAGCTCAACAACAGCGCGGTCAACATTGTGATGCTGACCACCGAAAACTCACCCATCATGAAGGAGCGCGGCAAGGCCGCTGGCATCAAGGGCTGGATCGTGAAACCGTTCAAAGGGGATGCCGTGTTGCCCTCTTTCAAAAAGCTCGTCGGCATGTGAACCGAACTTCTGCCTGTTGTATCGCCGGCCAGACTGCGACCGGGCGCAGAGGACGCGCCACTGGCCACGCAGTACCATGCACCTTCCCATGCACCACTTCCCACCTCCATGCTAGACCGCCCTGCCGTGGCCCTGTTGCGCCCCCTGGTCAACGCGTTGGCCCGCGTTCTGGCGCGCACCGGCATGGGCGCCAACCGCATCACGCTGCTGGGCTTTGCCATCGGACTGGGCGCGGCGCTGGCGATTGCGCTGGGCGCGTTTGTGAGCGGCGCGGCGCTGATCCTGCTGTCGCGCCTGTGCGATGCGCTCGATGGCGCGGTAGCGCGTCTAGGCCAGCCCACCGACGCCGGTGGCTTTCTGGACCTCACGTTGGACTTTTTGTTTTACGCCAGCATCCCCCTGGCCTTTGCGCTTGCGCAGCCAGGCGATAACGCACTGGCGGCCGCTGTGTTGCTCACCGCCTTTATGGGCACCTGCTCCAGCTTTTTGGCCTTTGCGGCCTTTGCCGCCAAGCGCGGTCTTGCCAGCCTGGACTGGCCGGACAAGTCGCTCTATTTTTTGGGCGGCCTGACCGAGGCCACGGAAACGCTGGCGCTGTTCATGGCCATGTGCCTTTGGCCGCAGCACTTTGCGAGCCTGGCCTATGGCTTTGCCCTGCTCTGCGCCATCACCACCGCCAGCCGCATCGCTTGGGGTTGGAGGGCCTTTCGGTGAGGGCCGCGCGCTGGCTGGTGCTGGCCCTTTTACTGGGCACCCTGCTGCTGTTTTTTGCACTGGACCTGGGGCGCTTTCTGACCCTGGCCATGCTGCAGCAGCGCCAGACCGAGCTGGCCGCCCTCTATGCCCTGCACCCCTGGGAATTGCGGCTTGGCTACTTTGCTTTGTATGTGGCGGTGGCCGCGCTGGCCCTGCCGGGTGCGGCCCTGTTGACGCTGGCCGGTGGCGCCATCTTTGGCTTTGGCTGGGGCTTAGGCCTGGTGTCCTTTGCCTCAAGCCTGGGTGCCACGCTGAGCTTTTGGATGGCGCGCTTGCTGCTGCGCGAGCTGGTGCAAACCCGCTTTGCCACCTCCTTGGCCGAGATCGACGCCGGTGTGCAGCGCGCCGGTTGGCTCTACCTGCTGAGCCTGCGCCTGATTCCAGTGGTGCCGTTTTTTCTGATCAACCTGACCATGGGACTGACCCAGCTGCGCGCATCCACCTTTTACCTGGTCAGCCAGTTGGGCATGCTGGTGGGTACGGCGGTCTATGTGAATGCCGGCATTGAGCTGGGCCAACTGCGCAGCCTGTCCGATGTAGCAAGCCCCACCCTGCTGGGGTCGCTTGCGCTGCTGGGGCTGTTTCCGGTGCTGGTGCACCGCGCCAGCAGGCATATGGAAAAGCTGCGCGTCTTTGCCCCCTGGCGCAGCGCAAGGCCAAAAACCTTTGACCGCAACCTGGTGGTGATTGGCGCCGGCGCCGGCGGCCTGGTGAGCGCCTATATCGCGGCGGCCGCCCGGGCGAAGGTGACGCTGGTGGAGGCAAATGCCATGGGTGGCGACTGCCTCAACACGGGCTGCGTGCCCAGCAAGGCCCTGATCCGCAGCGCAAAACTCGCGCAGCAAATGCGCCACGCGGCCACCTATGGGCTGCACCCGGTGGAGCCCCGCTTTGATTTCAAACTGCTGATGCAGCGGGTGCAACAGGTGATTGCCGATATTGCCCCGCACGACAGCGTTGCGCGCTACACCGCCCTGGGTGTGGATGTGGTGCTGGGCCACGCGAAGATCACCAACCCCTGGACCGTGGAGATCGCGCTACAGGGCGGCGGCACGCAGGTTCTCACCACGCGCAGCATCGTGATTGCCGCCGGTGCACGCCCGGTGCTGCCCGCCCTGCCCGGCCTGGAGGCCGTGGGCGCACTCACCAGCGACACGCTGTGGGCGCATCTCGCCACGCTGGAGAGCCTGCCCAAACGCTGGGTGGTGCTGGGTGGCGGGCCCATAGGCTGCGAGCTGGCACAGGCCTTTGCCCGCCTGGGCGCCGAGGTGACGCAGGTGGAGGTGGCCGAGCGATTGCTGCTGCGCGAAGACGCAGAGGTGTCTGCCCTGACCCAGGCCGCACTGCAGGCCGATGGCGTGCGCTTGCTCACCAGCCACCAGGCGCTGCGCTGCGAGCTGCAGGGCGACGGTAAATTCTTGGTGCTACGGCACCTGGGCCAGAACCAGGAGCTGCGCTTGCCGTTTGACTGCCTGCTCTGCGCCGTGGGCCGCGAGGCGCGCCTGACGGGTTACGGCCTGGAGGCGCTGGGCATTCCCACCGCCAAGACACTGCTCACCGACGATTGCCTACAAACCCTGTACCCCAACATCTATGCGGCCGGTGATGTGGCAGGCCCCTACCAGCTCACCCATGTGGCCGCGCACCAGGCCTGGGTGGCCACGGTGAATGCGCTGTTTGGCGACTTCAAGCGCTTTCGCGTCAGCTACAAGGCGATTCCACAGGTCACCTTTGTGGACCCCGAGGTGGCCCGCGTCGGCCTCAATGAGCAGGAGGCCAAGGCGCAGGGCCTGGCCTATGCGCTCACGCGCTATGACCTAGCGGAGCTTGACCGTGCCATTGCCGACGGCGCGGCACGCGGCTTTGTGAAGGTGCTGACGGTGCCGGGCAAGGACCGCATTCTGGGCGTCACCATCGTGGGCGCCCAGGCCGGCGAGTTGCTGGCCGAGTATGTGCTGGCCATGCAGCATGGCCTGGGGCTGAACAAGATTTTGGGCACGGTGCACGCCTACCCCACCCTGGCCGAGGCCAACAAGGCCGCCGCCGGCCAGTGGCGCCGCGCCCACCCGCCCGAGACGCTGCTGCGCTGGGTGCAACGCTTTCACGACTGGCGGCGCGGCTAAGCGTTAACCCCGATGCCCACCTGCACACAACAAGGCCCACCATGAACAACGCCTCCGATCCAACGCTCGCCGCGCCGCGCACTTGCGGGCCAGCACGCCAGTTGCTGCTGCTGGGTGCCGGCCACGCCCATGTGCAGTTGCTGGCGCACATGGCCCGCTCGCCCTGGGCCGATGCCCAGGTCACCCTGATCGCACCCTATGACCGGCAGCTGTATTCCGGCATGGTGCCGGGCTTTGTGGCGGGCCACTATGCGCTAGAGGACTGCGTGATCCCGCTCACACCCCTGGTGCAGCGCAGCGGCATACGCTGGCTGCAGCGCAGCGTGCGCGCCCTGGATGCCCAGGCGCAGACCGTCACCTTGGACGATGGAAGTTGCCTGCACTTTGACTGGCTGTCGATCAACACCGGGGCGGCACAAAACCGCGCGCAAATTGAAAAAGCCATCCCGGGCGCCTGCGAACATGCGCTGTTTGTCCGCCCGATTGAAACCTTCGGCAATCTCTGGCCCCAAGTGGTGGAAATGGCCGGCACGCGCGCCCTGCGCTTTGCCGTCATAGGCGCGGGTGCCGCCGGTATGGAACTGGCAATGGCCATGCGCCAGCGCCTGCCCCATGCATCGGTCACCCTGCTCCACGGCGACACGCCGCTGGGTGCGGGCTACTCCGACAAGGTGCAGGCCAGGCTGAAGGCGGCGCTGCTGGCGCGCCACATCACCCTGCTGGCGGACAGCGCAACCGGGCTGCGTGCGGGTGCGCTACAACTGGCCAGCGGAAACAGTCTGGTCTGCGATGTGCCGCTGCTGGCCATTGGCGCCCAGGCACCGTGCTGGCTGCAAAGCAGCGGACTGGCGTTGGACGCGCAAGGTTTTGTGGCGGTGGATGCCTGCCAGCGCTCCACCAGCCACGGCCAGGTGTTTGCCGCCGGCGACATCAGCAGCCGCACCGACCGCACGCTGGCGCGCAGCGGGGTGTATGCCGTGCGCGCCGGTCCGGCCCTGGTCATGAATTTGGTGGCGGCGCTGTCCGGGCGGCCACTGAAAGAACACCAACCGCCACAGCACACCTTGAACCTGATTTCCTGTGGTGACCGCTGGGCCATCGCGAGTTGGGGGCGCTACAGCGTCCAGGGGCGCTGGGTCTGGCGGCTCAAAGACTGGATAGACCGGCGTTTTTTACGCCCTTACCAGCCACCCGAGGAGTGAGTGCTGCACCCAAGCCCTGTCAATCGACGGGCCGCGCGCTAGATCCTCTCGTTGCCCGGGATCTTGCTGGGCTTGTAGGTCAGCACCTGTTTGGCCAGGTCTCCAGAAATCTGCGTAGGTTGGACGGGCGCTGGCCGGTTCAACTGGTTTGCCACCTGCTCCACCTGCACGGCGCTGGCGCTGGCGGTCCACATCGACTTGAGGTTGTCCATCAACATCTGTGAAATCGGCTTTTGCGGCGGGACTTCCACCTTTTCGGCGACCGGTTTGCGAAGCGTCCAGTCATGCGGTGCCTGCGGGGTGGCGGCACTGCGTTTGGACGGATCCGGCACACTGGTGTAGGTGGGCTCGCCCTCATTGGGCAGCGCCTTCACGCCGGACTGCAGCGCCGGATTGACCATGTTGATCACACCGGGCGTGGGCTCCACAGGCGCACTGGCCTGCACAGAGGGATTGACGGGCGCGACCGGAATGACCGTACCGGCCCTTGACAGCACCGCATCCGCAACCACGGGCCGCAAATTGGGAGATCTTTCAATGGATGGTAGCGACACTTTGATTCAGGCTCGAGGCCCCCTCCAGTTACTTTATTTGCTTAACGTCCCTTTCATAACGGCAGAATTGGCCGGTAATTGAGGCCTATTTTCAAAAACACTTGAAAATAAAAATGCGAATGCAAAAAAGCCCGCACACCCAAGCGCCCGCAAAAATACCTTGGGTGGCGCAGCGGCCCAGCGCTTAGAGGCTGCAGCCGACCGGTTTAGAGCGCCTTGCGGATCACCATACCGGTGAACAGATAGGGCAGACGCGGCGTCCGGCCATCGATGGCACCGCCCTTTTTCTCCACGCTGATGCCCAAGCGTGGCTCACCGGCCAGCGTTTGCGCGCTGGCGCTCAGGTGCAGTGTCTTGAGTTTGGGGGTCAGCACCCCCAAGGAACGCGCCGCACCGCCTTCGGGCAGGGCCCAAAGCTGCAGGCTGTCTTCCATGCCTTCGACGACCGCGTTGAGGCGCTGCAGTTGCAGATCCTGCTCGCCAGAGACCTGCGTCAGCAGCAGGGCCGGCTCGCCCTTGTCGTC
Organism: uncultured beta proteobacterium; assembly: GCA_903886275.1. GTDB lineage: Bacteria > Pseudomonadota > Gammaproteobacteria > Burkholderiales > Burkholderiaceae_C > Allorhodoferax. The sequence continues at coordinate 71,376 of CAISLN010000086.1, forward strand.
CAGCAACACTGCCACATACTGCAGTTGCGCGGTTTGCTGCAACTTGTGCTGCAGATCGCCTACCTGGGCCTTGAACTGCTCGAACATGCTCCAGCCTGACGCGGCACCCAGCAGCAGCAAGAGCAGGCAAAAAATAGTGGCCGCGCGCCAGTAGCCGGGCGGGCCGCTGGATGGGGTTGCGCTTGTGTCGAGGGAATCCATGGGGATGAAAGTGTCCGGGTTATGGGTCAAGGCTTGACCGGGGTTGATTGTGGCAGCCTCATGCCATCAACTGGTCTTGCGCAGGCTCGGACAACGGTTGGTCTTGCAGCACCTTGGGTGCCAGCATGGAGCCGGTTTCCACAAAGCGGATGTGCCAAGACAGCGCCTCGGTCAGGATGTGCGGCGTGTGCTTGCCGCACTTGCTGGCCAGCGAACGCTCGAAGTAGTCGCGCAGCGCCGGGCGGAAGTCCGGGTGGGCGCACTTCTCGATGATCAGGCGCGCGCGCTGTGTGGGCGACAGGCCGCGCAGATCGGCCAGGCCCTGCTCGGTGACGATGATCTCCACATCGTGCTCGGTGTGGTCGGTGTGCGAGACCATGGGCACTATGCAGGAAATGGCGCCGTCCTTGGCCGTCGAGGGCGTCATGAAGAAGGACAGATAGGCATTGCGGGCAAAGTCGCCCGAGCCGCCAATGCCATTCATCACGCTGGTGCCCATGATGTGGGTGGAGTTGACGTTGCCGTAGATGTCGGCCTCGATCATGGCGTTCATGGCAATCACGCCCAGACGGCGCACCAGCTCGGGGTGGTTGCTCACCTCTTGCGGGCGCAGCACGATGCGCTTGCTGTAGAAATCAATGTTGTCATTGAATTCCTTGAGCGCGTCGGGGCTGAACGACAGGGCCGTGGCCGAGGCCATCGCGAGCTTGCCGGACTTGATCATGGACAGCATGCCGTCTTGCAACACCTCGGTAAACGAGGTCATGTTCTCGAACGGTCCCTCGTTGAGGCCCGACAGCACGGCATTGGCAATATTGCCCACACCGGACTGCAGTGGCAGCAGTTCCTTGGGCAGGTGGCCCAGCTTCACCTCATTGGACAGGAAGTCGATGATGTGGCCCGCAATGCGCTGCGAATTTTCGTCGGGCGCGGCAAAGGCGCTGTTGCGATCGGGCTGGTGCGTGTAGACCACGGCCACCACCTTGTCCCAGTCGCATTCCAAATAGGGCTGACCAATGCGGTCGCCGGGGTGCACCAGCGGAATGGGCTTGCGCAGCGGCGGGATGCGGGTGCCGTAGTAAATGTCGTGCATGCCCTCAAGGCCGGGGTTTTGCAGGGTGTTGATTTCGAGAATGATCTTGTCGGCCAGTTGCAGCCAGGTCTTGTTGTTGCCAATCGAGGTCGATGGAATCAGGTGGCCGTCGGGCGTCACGCCTGCCACTTCGACCACAGCCACATCGAGATTGCCCAGAAAGCCGAACCAGGCCAACTGAGCCACATGCGAGAGGTGGATGTCGGTGTACTGCATCTGCCCGGCATTGATTTGCTTGCGCACCGTCGGGTCCGATTGGTAGGGCAGGCGCATGGAAACGCCGTCGGCCTTGGCCAGGGCACCGTCGAGTTCTGCTGCGGTGGATGCACCGGTCCACAGTCCGACGCGGAAGTCTTCGCCCGCAGCATGCAGAAGCTGCATGCGATCGGCCAAGGCCTGCGGCACCACCTTGGGATAGCCGGCGCCGGTAAAGCCGCTCATGCCGACACGCGCGCCGGCCGGAATGAGGGCCGCAGCCGCTTCGGCCGACATGGTTTTGGAAGCAATGGTCAGGGAGTCGAAAGGTATGTTGTTCATATTGAAAGGCCTCGGTTTCACAATCCGTTTCTCGAACGCCTCAATAGCGTACGCGGAATGAGGCCAATATTAGCAGGGCAAGTCCTATTGCCCTAGGGTTTACCCTTGACCTCACGCAAGGCGAGGCCCCATCCCTCCCGCGCCCTGCGACTTTCCACGCGCCAGCCGACTCAATCTTGGGGCGTGAGTGAAACTCCGCTCAAACCTGCCACCAGCCTTGGCAGCATAGGCACCATTGCTTGCGGCCCGCCCTGTTGCACGGCCAAGCCAAAAGCATTCTTCACCGCATTGCCCAGGGGGTTGGCCACCGCAGCGTCATCTGCCATGGACTCCAGATAGCGCAGGTCCTTGAAGGCGTTGGTGAGGGTGAACTTGTGCGCCTCCTCATTGCCACGCAGCGTGTATTCCATGAAGGTCTGGTAAAACAGATTGTCCATGCGCCCACCGCGAATGACCGAGTCAAACATGGCCGGCGTGATGCCTACGGCTTTTGAGAGGGTCAGCGCCTCGGCGTACAGCGCGGCATAGCCCAGCGCGACAAAGTTGTTGATCAGCTTCATGCGGTGGCCGGTGCCAGGCGCGCCCAGGTGCACGATGCGAGCGGCAAAGGTTTGCAGCAAAGGCTCTATGCGGGCGAACACCTCTGGGTCGGCACCGACCATGGTGTCTAACGTGCCCTCCCAGGCTTCCTTGGGCGTGCGACTCAGGGGCGCATCGACCAGATGCGCGCCGATTTCTTTCAGTTCGGCTTGCAACGCCTGGGTGGACACCGGGTCGGAGGTGGAGCAGTCCACCACCACGCTGCCGGGACGGAGCCCCGCCTTCAGCCCCGAGGGTCCACGGACAATGGCTTCCACATCCTTCGAGCCGGTGACGCACAGGAACACCACCGTGGCGTGTTGTGCCACCTCGGTGGCCGAGGTCCGCAGCGTGGCGCCACGCTGCTGCAGGTCCGCCGTGGCCTCGCTGGCTTTGCGTGCATAGATGGACAGGGCATAGCCCTTGTCCACCAGGTTCTTGGCCATGCCGTGGCCCATCAGGCCCAGGCCGATAAAGCCCGCGGTTTCATTGGTAGTGCGCATATTTTTTCCTACCAGCTCTGGTGCACCCAGGGCTTGGCGTATTGCTCGTACACGGTTTGCACCGCCGCCATTTGCACATCCGTCAACGCTGGCAAATCCGCCGCACTGACGTTGTCGGCCACCTGTGCGGCGCGCTTGCCGCCAGGGATGGCGCAGGTCACGGCTGGGTGCATGGTGATCCAGCGCAGCGCGAACTGCGCCATGCTCATGCCTTCGGGCACCAGCGGGCGCAGGGCTTCCACCGCTTCCAGGCCCTTGGCATAGTCCAGGCCCGAGAAGGTTTCGCCCTTGTCAAAGGCCTCGCCGTTGCGGTTGAACAGGCGGTGGTCATCGGCTTGGAAAGTAGTTTGCGCCGTCATCTTGCCCGACAGCAGCCCGGAGGAAAGCGGCAGGCGCGCCAGAATGCCTACGCCCCTGCGCTGCGTCTCTTGAAACAGCAAATCGGCCGGGCGCTGGCGCAGGATGTTGTAGATGATTTGCACGCTTTGCACGCCGGGAAACTCAATCGCCTTGAGCGCCTCTTCGACCTTCTCGACGCTCACGCCGTAGTGGCGCAGTTTGCCCTCAGTTTGCAACTCGTCGAGCACGCCAAACACCTCGGGCATGTAATAGACGGGGGTGGGTGGGCAATGCAGTTGCAGCAGGTCCAGCGCCTCTACGTTCAGGTTGGTGAGGCTGCGCTCGACAAAGGCGCGCAGGTTAGTGCGGCTATAGCCTTCGGCCACATGCGGATTGAGGCGCCGCCCGGCCTTGGTGGCGACATAGAAAGGCTCGCTGCGCTCCTTGCGCAGGCGCGCAATCAGGCGCTCGCTGCGGCCATCGCCATACACATCCGCCGTGTCAAAGAAGTTGACGCCCGCATCCAGCGCCGCGTGCAGCGCGCCCATGGATTCGGCGTCATCCACATCGCCCCAGGTGCCACCTATGGCCCAGGCGCCAAAGCTGATGGTGGAGACGTTCCAGCCGGTACGGCCAAGGGGTCGGTATTGCATTCAATTCTTTCGTTAGGAATGTCGGTTAAAGCGGTGCACGAGGGCGCCCAGGCGCGAGCCGTCACCGGGATGCTGCAGCGCCAGCAGCCAGGCGCGGCGCAACAGGAAAATTACCACAGCGGCATTCAACATATTGAAGGCAATGCCATTCAGAAAGGCCGCGCGGTAGGAGCCGGTCCAGTCAAAAATCGCACCCGACATCCAGCCCCCCAGCGCCATGCCAAACAGCGTGGCCATCAACACGGTGCCGACGCGGGCCCCGGCTGTCTGTGGCGTGCAATATTCGCGCACGATCAGCGCGTAGCAGGGCACGATGCCGCCCTGGAACAGGCCGAACAGTCCCGAGATCACATACAGCGGCACCAGCCCCTTGAAGGGCAAAAACAGCAGCAGCGCCAGCAGCTGCAACAGCGAGCCGATCAGCAGCGTCAGCAGGCCGCCCAGGTGGTCGGAGACCCAGCCCGAGACCAGGCGACTGACGATGCCTGCGCCCAGCATCAGCGAGAGCATTTGCGCGCCCTGGGTGGCACCAAAACCCAGGTCGGTGCAATAGGCGACGATGTGCACCTGCGGCATGGCCATGGCCACACAGCAAGACAGGCCGGCCACGCTGAGCAGCACCGTGAGCAGGGTGGGGTTCAGATTCAAGGGCCGCTCGGACACGGCATTTCGCATGGCCGAACCAGCCGCAGGCTTGAGCGCCACCAACAGCATGGGTGCCCGCCGTTTCAACAACCAAGCCAGCGGCAGGATGCTGGCAAAGCAGAAATAGCCAATTGCGGAGTAGGCCGAGCGCCAGCCCCACAGCTCCACCATATGCTGGGTGACAGGTGGCCAGAGGGCACCCGCCACATAGTTGCCGCTCATGCAAATGGCCAGCGCAATGCCGCGCCGGCGCGTGAACCATTGCGAGGTGTCGGCCACCAGCGGCGCAAAGGTGGCCGAGGTGCCCAGCAGCCCGATCAACAGGCCCTGCGCCAGATTGAATTGCCACAGGCTCTGCGCCGAACCGGCGATCAGAAAGCCGGACCCGAGCGCCACCCCCCCCAGCAGCACCGGCACCATCACGCCGAAGCGGTCAGCCAGGCGGCCCATCAGAACGCCACCCATGCCAAAGCCCACCAAGGTGAGCGCATAGGGAAAGGACGCATCCGAGCGCCCCACCGCAAACTCCTGCTGAATGCGCGGCAGCACCACGGTGATGCCATACATGCCGCTGCCACCAATCGTCATCAGCACCAGCGACACCCAAAGGCGCAGCCAGGCATAGGCGGATTCACCTTGCGGCGGTGCGGCATGCATATTCATGGCTTCATGCTACTGGCAAAGCAGGGCGCGTACGGACGCCCGCACGAACACCGCTGTGCGCCATGCGACCTTAGAGCTTGACGACCACGCGTCCGCGCACCTTGCCGGCCAGCAGATCGGCGGCGACGCCAATCGCATCTTCCAGCGCAATCTCGGTGGTGATGGCGTCGAGCTTGGCCACATCCAGATCCTGCGCCAAACGCGCCCAGGCCAATTCGCGTTTGGCCAGAGGTGCCATCACGCTGTCAATGCCGTACAGCGTGATGCCGCGCAGGATGAAGGGGGCGACGGACGCCGGAAAATCCATGCCCTGGGCCAGGCCGCAGGCCGCCACCGCACCACCGTATTTCACCGACGCGCAGGCATTGGCCAGGGTATGGCTGCCCACGCTGTCCACCACCGCGGCCCAGCGCTCTTTGGCCATGGGCTTGCCGGGGTTGGAGAGCTCGGCCCGGTCTATCACCAGGGTCGCACCCAGCGACTGGAGATAGGCCGCTTCTTCCATGCGCCCGGTAGAGGCCACCACGGTGTAGCCCAGCTTGGACAAGAGCGCAATGGCCACGCTGCCGACACCGCCATTGGCACCGGTGACCAGCACTTCTCCGTCCTCGGGCTTGACGCCATGTTTTTCCAAGGCCAGCACGCACAGCATGGCGGTGTAACCGGCCGTGCCTATGGCCATGGCCTGGCGGGTGCTGAATGCTGCGGGCAGTGCCACCAGCCACTCACCCTTGACGCGCGCGGTCTGCGCCAGGCCGCCACTGGCCGTCTCGCCCACGCCCCAGCCGTTGTGCACGACCTTGTCGCCCACCTTCCAGCGTGGGTTCCGGCTGCTGTAAACGGTGCCTGCAAAGTCAATGCCGGGCACCAGGGGAAACTTGCGCACCACGGGCGACTTGCCGGTGATGGCCAGGCCATCCTTGTAGTTGAGGGTGGACCATTCCACACCCACGGTCACATCGCCCTCGCCCAGCACGCTGTCGTCAATGCTTTGCACGGTGGCGGTGTAAATGCCCTCGGGCTTGGTCAGCAGAATTCCTTTGAACATCTTGTCTTCCTGGTTGTTTTATAGCGTTGGATTATTGGCCGCCGGCTTGGCCGTCGGTGGAGCGCTCCGGATTGCCCTTTGCGGCTCCAGTGTAGACGGCGCTGCCAAGGGCGGCGCTCTAGCAAGCGGGGACCTGTCCCGGTCGCTCTGGGTGCCGGCCAATCCAGCGCGCAGCAGCAGCCAATAGGCCCCAAACGTGGCAACGGTGCGCGTGGATTTTCTCCTGTTGCCAGATCCGGCTTGAAAATGGATCAACCGGAAATTTACCAAAATTCACCATGAAACCATAAAAAATCTTTTGATTTGATAGGATACTGGATTGAGCGTCCGTCTGACCTTTTGATTCCCTCTCATGCACTACATACTGATCGTTGATGACCATGCGGACATTCGCCGCCTGCTGAGCATCACCCTTGGCAAGCAATATGCAGTCCTGGAAGCGGACAACGGTGTGGCAGCACTGCAGACCCTGCACAAGCACAAGCCCATGGCCGTACTGCTCGACGTGATGATGCCGGGCGAACTCGACGGACTGCAGGTACTGGATGCCATACGCGCAGACCCCGAAACCCGCCACATATTGGTCGCCATGCTGACCGCGCGTGGCCAGCAGGGCGAACTCGACGAGGCCCACCTGCGGGGCGCGGATGCCTACTTCATCAAACCCTTTAGCCCCCTGCAGGTGGCGAACTGGTTGCGCGAGCGGCTGGCGTGAGTGCTTGCGAGCAGGCCTCTGGCGCAACCACGCTGCGCATCCCCGGCATGGGCCCGCGCCACTGCATGAACAACAGTCTTCTGTATGTCTCGCTGCGTAGCGGTGCCATCTGCGCTACATGGCGCAGGGCATCTCCCTTGCATTGAAATAGGCACACCATGGATATCTTTCCCCCGGTCAAAAGCACCATCCTGATCGTGGACAACGAAGCGATCAACCTGTCCTTGGTGGCTGAAATTTTGTGCGCGCGTTACCAGGTAAAAATCGCCATGGACGGCGCCAAGGCACTGGAGCTGGCCCGCGACGAACCGCCCGACCTGATTTTGCTGGCCGTGCTGATGCCGGGGCTCGACGGTTACGCGGTCTGCCGCGCGCTCAAGGCCGATGCGCTGACACAGGACGTTCCGGTGATTTTTCTCACCCGCCAGACCGACGCACAGGACGAAGAGTGGTGCCTGCAGCTCGGCGCGGTGGACTACCTCACGCGCCCCATTCGCCCCGGCATCCTGCTGTCGCGCGTGCATGCCCACCTGACGGCCGGCATGGCCAGCCGGACCATACGCGTGAGCAACGAGTACCTGAAGTTCGAGGTCAGCAAGAGCGCGCGCCAGCTCACGGCCATGCAGGACATCACGATTCTGGCCATGGCATCGCTGTCGGAAACGCGCGACTCTGACACCGCCAACCATTTGCGCCGCACGCAAAACTATGTGCGCCTGCTGGCGCAGCAGTTGCGTTCCCATCCGGGCTACGCCGAGTACCTGAGCGATGACATGGTGAGCATCCTCTACCGCTGCGCACCGCTGCACGACATCGGCAAGGTTGGCATTCCGGACCGCGTTTTGCTCAAGCCCGGGCGCTACACGACGGAAGAATATGCCCTGATGCAGCGCCATCCGACCCTGGGGCGCGATGCCCTGGCACGGGCGCAGCGGGTGACCGGCCATGAGACGCTGTGGTTCAACGGACCGTCGGACTTCTTTGAGGTCGCCAAGGAGCTGGTGTATTCACACCATGAGAAGTGGGACGGCAGCGGCTACCCTCAGGGCCTCAAGGGCAAGCAGATCCCGATATCAGCACGCCTGATGGCAGTAGCCGATGTCTACGACGCGCTGATCAGCCCGCGCGTCTACAAAAAGGCCATGACGCATGCCCAGGCCGAAAAAATCATCGTGGAAGGCCGCAACAGCTTTTTTGCTCCCGAGTTGGTCGATGCCTTTCTGGCCCTTGGCGCAGAGTTCCAGGCCGTGGCCCATCGCTATGCCGACAGCGCGGATGAACTGGCGCAAAAGGTGGACTTCGCCATCAGCGCCATCGGCGCCATCGCCTAGATTTTCGCCGCCGATACGGTGCTGCCAATACAGCGCGCTGGGGACAGCATGAAACCGGCGTTTGGACCTTGGCAGCGCAGGCCGCAAGCTGTCTCCATTGCGCCTCACAATCGAAACGCAAGCACCACGGTGACACCACCACTGTCCAAACCACCCTGCGAAGGTGCATCGCATGATAGGGTGACATTCAGGGAAAAATTTACAAATCAAAAGAGGCAAGCCCACCCGGGGTGGCCTTTCAATCAGAGCAACTGCACGTGCCGCATACGAACGACTACCCCGCAGCCCCGGTGCACAGCAGCACTGCGCCGCTTCGTCTCGCCATTGTTGAGGATGAACCTTTGGTGGCCCATCTGATCCGGGAAATGCTCGCACACAGCCCGGTCGAGGTGGCGGTATTTACGCATAGCGCAGAGCTGCTCAATTGCCCTGAGCTGTTGAACTTTGCAGCCATCGTTTTGGACCTGTCCATGCCCGACATCGACGGTTTCGACCTGATGGGCAGGCTCGCACCGCTCCAACACCCTGCCAAAATTTTGCTGATAGGTGGTGTTTCACAGGCTGTGCTTCGCGCATCGCACCTGTATGGCAAGCGCATCGGACTTAACGTCGCCGGCCTGCTGTGCAAACCCTTCTCACGCGATGAGCTCCTGATTGCACTGAACCTGCTGGAATGACCTTGTCCTATGAAGTACGCATCCACAGCCTGCTGGCGATCAGGCGCTTTGACGTGCGGATGTCGGGCTACCCCATGCAGGTCGCGCTGAAACCGTTGGAGAACTGAAGTGGCAGAGAACCTTTCCTACAGCCAGGAACTTGGCGTGCGCGTCAAGGCATTGCGCAAGCAATTGGATTTATCGCAAGCGACACTGGCCGACCGGTGCGGCGTCTTTCGCACCTACATTTCACAGATCGAAGCCGGCATTGCCAATCCCACGCTCGACACCCTGGTGAATCTTTCCACTGCGCTGGAGGTAGAGGTCTGGGACCTGATGTATGTTTGAGCGGCGCTGCTTTGCCAGCATCATCGGCGGGTGTCATCGACCGGCAGCAGGATGCTGAACTGCGAGCCCTCGCCCGGCACGCTGACGATGGACAGGCTGCCCCGGTGGTGCTCCACAATTTCCTTGGTGATGCTCATGCCCAGGCCGGTGCCCGGTACCTTGCCCGAAGTGTCGGCGCGGTAAAAGCGGGTGAACACCTTGGCGGCCTGCTCGGGCGTCATGCCCATGCCGTGGTCGCAGATGCGTATGGCCACCTGCGGCTCTGCACCCTCCAACCGTTCCACCTCCACCCGCACCGCGCCGCCGTCGGGCGAGTACTTGTAGGCATTGGAGAGCACATTGAGCAGGGCCTGGCGCAGCTTGCCGGCATCGGCCATCAGGCTGATGGGCTGCACGGGCGCCTGCAATTGCGGCAAGGTACGCCCCGGTGGACACTGGTAGGCGCGGATCAGGTCCGCCAGCAACTCCTGCAGGTTCACCGCTGCGTAGCGGAAGTCCTTGCCACGGCGCGCCTCGATGCGGGCC
>CAISLN010000087.1 GCA_903886275.1 uncultured beta proteobacterium
CCTATTCCCCGGTCTTGAAAATCCCCACCACGTCTTCGAGCTGAGCGGCCTGGTCTTGCAGGGACTGGGCGGCGGCGGCGGCTTGCTCCACCAGGGCGGCGTTTTGCTGGGTGGCTTGGTTCATCTCGGTGATGGCCTGGTTGACGCGCGCGATGCCTTCGGTCTGTTGGCTGCTGGCCTGGGTGATGTTGCCCATGATGTCGGTGACATGGCGGATGCTGTCCACGATCTCGGTCATGGTGGCGCCGGCATGGTGCACCAGGCCGGAGCCCGCATCCACCTTGGAAACAGAGTCGTCAATCAGCTTCTTGACTTCTTTGGCTGCCGCAGCCGAGCGCTGGGCGAGGCTGCGCACCTCGCTGGCCACCACGGCAAAGCCGCGGCCCTGCTCGCCAGCGCGCGCCGCCTCCACCGCTGCGTTGAGGGCCAGGATATTGGTCTGAAAGGCAATGCCGTCGATGACGCCAATGATGTCCACAATCTTGCGCGACGATTGGTTGATGGATTCCATGGTGTGCACCACCTCGGCCACCACGGCACCGCCGCGCACGGCCACGGCCGAGGCCGACTGGGCCAGTTGGTTGGCGCGCCGCGCATCGTGGGCGTTGTGGTTGACCGCGTCGGTCAGGCTCTGCATGGAGGCCGCCGTGTTTTCGAGCGTGCCGGCCTGCGCCTCGGTGCGCTGCGACAGGTCCATATTGCCGCTGGCAATGTCGCGCGAGGCGCTGAAGATGGCGTCGGTGCCTTGGCGCACCTGGCGCACGATGCGGATCAGGCCCTGGTTCATCTCTTGCAGGGCGCGCTGCAGTTCGCCCATCTCGTTGTGGGACTCCACCGCAAGGGTCTGGCTCAGGTCGCCTGCGGCAATGCCGCGCGCCACTTCTACGCCTCGCGAAAGGGGCTTGGTCACCACGCGGTGTATGAAGGGGTAGATCAGCATCAGCACCGGAATGCTGGTCAAAAACGCGGCCAGTATCGCCTTCCAGCGCTGGTCGGCCAGGCCGGCATTGACCTTGTCCAGCGACACCTTCATGCTCACCGCACCCAGCACCGTGCCCTCGGGCACCAGATGGCAGCTGGTGCAGTCCTTGCCCAGGGAGTTCTTCAGGGCAATCACCGGGCGGATGGCGCGCAGGTATTCGCCGCTGGCATCGCTCTGTACCTCGATGGCCTCCTTGCCGCTTTGCAGGACTGCATTTTCTTGCGCGTCGGGTGTGGCGTCGTTCTTGGCATTGCCGGGGCCAAACAGCTTGCTGACATTGTCACCGCGCAGCACCCGCACATCGCGAATCGAGCCCAGCTGTTTGATCTGGTCCAGGAATACATCGCGCTGGCCCACGGTGCCCGTGACCATCATGCCGGTGAGGCCCGCCATGGTGGCCTTGTGCATGCTTAAAGAAAAGTCCTGCGCCTGCTCCAGCGCCGCCTGGCGCGACACATAGCCCTGCCAGACGATGACCCCTATCCAGACCACCAGCAGCGCTGCGGCAATGGTGGTGAGCAGTTGCACCCAGATTCTGGAGGAGGCCTGGCGATTCATACGTTGATGTTCCTTGGTGATGCCCCCTGTAGCGGCAATGTTGTGCAGAAGTATCTCACCTTGGTTCTGCGGCCATGCGCGGATTTGCAGGCCTTGAAGCGGCTGTGCGAACTGTGGTGCAAACCCCGCCTACGCCACTTAGCGTATTCCCTTGGTGGCCGTCTTTTTTTACATTGGACCCATCGCCAGCCACACCGGTTTACCTGCTGACTGGCGACCGCTGATCTGTCTATCAACTCCGGAGCAACATAAATGCAACGTCGATTTACCCTCAAGGCACTCACCGCTGCCGTCGCCCTCAGCACCCTGGGCCTCGTGCCAGCGTACGCCGCCGACACCATCAAGGTCGGCATTTTGCACAGCCTCTCGGGCACCATGGCCATCTCGGAAACCGTGTTAAAAGACACCGTGTTGATGGCCATTGAGGAGATCAACGCCAAGGGCGGCGTGCTGGGCAAGAAGCTCGAACCCGTGGTGGTGGACCCCGCTTCCAACTGGCCCTTGTTTGCCGAAAAGACCAAGCAACTGCTCACGCAAGACAAGGTCGCCGTCATCTTCGGTTGCTGGACCTCGGTGTCGCGCAAGTCGGTGTTGCCAGTGGTGGAAGAATTGAACGGCCTGCTGTTCTACCCGGTGCAGTACGAAGGTGAAGAGCTCTCCAAGAACGTGTTCTACACCGGTGCGGCTCCCAACCAGCAAGCCATCCCCGCAGTCGATTACCTGATGAGCAAAGAAGGCGGCGGCGCCAAGCGTTGGGTGCTGCTGGGCACCGACTATGTCTACCCCCGCACCACCAACAAGATCCTGCGCGCCTACCTGAAATCCAAGGGCGTCAAAGACACCGACATCGACGAGAAGTACACCCCCTTTGGTCACAGCGATTACCAAACCATCGTGGCCGACATCAAGAAGTTCTCTGCCGGTGGCAAGACCGCTGTGGTCTCCACCATCAACGGCGACTCCAACGTGCCCTTCTACAAGGAACTCGGCAACGCCGGCCTGAAGGCCAAGGACGTGCCCGTGGTGGCCTTCTCGGTCGGTGAAGAAGAGCTGCGCGGTGTGGACACCAAGCCCCTGGTCGGCCACCTGGCTGCCTGGAACTATTTCATGAGCCTGAAGAATCCGACCAACAGCGAGTTCATCAAGAAGTGGAGCGACTACGCCCGGGTCAAGGGCATTGCCGGTCACAAGGACAAGCCTTTGACCAACGACCCGATGGAAGCCACCTACATCGGCATCAATATGTGGAAGCAGGCCGTTGAGAAGGCCAAGTCCACCGACACCGACAAGGTGATCGCCGCCATGGCCGGCCAGACCTTCAAGGCACCGAGCGGCATCGTGAGCAAGATGGACGAGAAGAACCACCACCTGCACAAGTCGGTGTTCATCGGCGAAATCAAGGCCGACGGCCAGTTCAATGTGGTGTGGAAGACACCCGGCCCGGTGAAAGCCAAGCCCTGGTCTCCCTTCATCGAAGGCAACGACAAGAAGCCTGACGAGCCTGTAGCGAAGTAAGAAGCTTCCCATCGCCACGCAATGTGGCGATCCAGGGTGCCAGCCGCTTGCGGCTGGCATATCTCTTGCGAAGCGCCTGTAGCCCAACAAAATTTCCTATTGCACCTATGCGAAACCTATTAGCCATCGCTGCCCTGCTGCTGTGCGCCACTGCGCAGGCACTGACTGCCGACCAAGCGCAGGAAATTGCCGTGGGCGAGGGCGATGCGCGAATCGCGGCGCTGCACGGCGCAGTGGCCAAACCCGATGAGAAGACCGTCGCCTTCATTCAGGCACTGTCCGAAGATGCCGTCAAACTGGTGGCCGGCAAGCCCGTCATCGTGAACGGCGACAAGGCCCTAGACCCGGTGAGCGGCATGGCCATGGCCCTGCCAGAGGGTGCCGAAGACGTGATGAACAACAACCGCATGCATGGCGAGTTGGACAATGCGCTGGCCGCGCTCAAGCTGCTGTCACCCGATGACTCTGTGCGCCGCGCCGCCATCAAGACCCTGCAGGGCCATGTCGATGAGAGCGGCCTGGCGCTGCTCGACAAGGCCTTTGCGCAGGAGCCTGTGGCCGAGCTAAAAGACCAAATTGGCCTGCTGCGCGCCGCTGCCTTGTTGAGCAGCCCCGACAAGGCCAAGCGCCTGCAGGCCGCTTCCCTCCTGGGCCAAAGCGCACAGGCCGCCACCAAGACACTGCTGGTGGAGCGCCTGCAGGTCGAGACAGAAGGTGACGTCAAGGCCGCGCTGCAATTTAGCCTGTCCAAGGTCGAGTCGCGCCTGGCCTGGGGCGACCGCTTGGGCGCAATTTTTAGCGGCATCAGCTTAGGCAGCATCCTGCTCTTGGTGGCACTCGGCCTGGCCATCACCTATGGCCTGATGGGCGTGATCAACATGGCGCACGGCGAGCTGATGATGATCGGCGCCTACGCCACCTATGTGGTGCAGGGCCTGTTTCAGAAATACCTTCCCGGCGCCTTCGACTGGTATTTGCTGGCCTCGGTGCCGGTGGCCTTTATGGCCTCGGCCCTGGTGGGCGCGGCGCTGGAGCGCAGCGTGATCCGCTTTCTCTACGGCCGCCCGTTGGAGACCCTGCTGGCCACCTGGGGTATCAGCCTGGTGCTGATGCAGGCCGTGCGCAGCCTCTTTGGCGCGCAAAACGTGGGCGTGGAAAACCCGAGCTGGATGAGCGGCGGGGTGCAGCTGATGGGCAATCTCTCCCTGCCCTATAACCGCTTGGTCATCGTCGGCTTTGCCCTCTTCGTGCTGGGTGCCGTGTCCTTCCTGATCGGCAAGACGCGCTTGGGTCTGTTTGTGCGCGGCGTCACGCAAAACCGCGCCATCGCTTCTTGCATGGGCGTCAACACCGCGCGCATAGACACCTATGCCTTTGCGCTGGGTTCGGGCATTGCGGGACTTGCCGGCTGCGCCTTAAGCCAGGTCGGCAACGTGGGCCCGGACCTGGGCCAGGGCTATATCGTGGACGCCTTTATGGTGGTGGTGCTGGGCGGTGTGGGCCAATTGGCCGGCACCGTCTATGCCGCGCTGGGCCTGGGCATCCTCAACAAGTTTCTGGAGGGCTGGACCGGTGCGGTACTGGCCAAAATTGCGGTGCTGATTTTCATCATCGTGTTCATACAAAAACGACCGCAAGGCATCTTTGCCGTGAAAGGACGGGAGGCATGATGCCCGCTATCCAAATGCCCACCCAGGCACCTCTGCTCAGCCGCACCGGCTGGACTGCCTTTGTCGTTGCGCTGATCTTGCTGTGTGCCTTGGTGCCGCTGCTCAATTTGGTGATCCCGGCCGACAGCTTCTTTCACATGAGCGACTTTGCCGTGGGCCTGATTGCCAAGATCATGTGCTACGCCATCTGCGCCCTGGCCATGGATTTGATCTGGGGTTTTACCGGCATTTTGTCGCTGGGCCATGGGCTGTTCTTTGCCCTGGGTGGCTATGCCATGGGCATGTATTTGATGCGCCAGATCGGGCTGGACGGCAACTACAAAAGCGAGCTGCCCGACTTCATGGTGTTCCTGGATTGGAAGACCCTGCCCTGGCACTGGTTCTTCAGCGGCAGCTTGCTGGCAACGCTGATTCTGGTGGTGCTGGTGCCGGGTGTGGTGGCCCTGGTGTTTGGCTACTTTGCTTTTCGCTCGCGCATCAAGGGCGTGTATTTCTCCATCATCACCCAGGCCCTGACCTTTGCCGCCATGCTGCTGTTCTTTCGCAATGAGACCGGTTTTGGCGGCAACAATGGCTTCACCGATTTCAAGCGCATTTTGAATATTCCGATCGCCACCCCGAGCATGCGCATGACGCTGTTTGTGTTGACCTCGGCCACGCTCCTGTCCTTCTTTTTGCTGGGCAAATGGTTGGTGGGCAGCAAGTACGGCCGCGTGCTGCAGGCCATTCGCGACGCGGAAACCCGCGTCATGTTCAGCGGCTATTCGCCCCTGGGCTACAAGCTCAGCATCTGGGTGCTGTCGGCCATGATGTGCGGCGTGGCCGGTGCGCTCTATGTGCCGCAGGTGGGCATCATCAACCCCAGCGAAATGAGTCCGGCCAATTCCATAGAGATTGCCATTTGGGCGGCCGTAGGTGGACGCGCCACGCTGATCGGTCCGATCCTGGGCGCCTTCATTGTCAACGGCGCCAAGAGCTGGCTGACCGTGACCTATCCGGAATTCTGGCTCTACTTTTTGGGTGCGCTGTTTATCGGTGTCACGCTGTATCTGCCCGATGGGGTGGTGGGGCTGGTGAAGAAATTGAAGGGAGGGAAGGCATGACGCCCGAACTGATGGAATTGGGCGCCAAGAGGGTGGAAGCCCGCATGGCAGCGCTGGCTGCCAAGTCCGGCAACACGGAATCTGGCGGCCGCAGCGCAGGCTTTGGGCGGCTCAAGCAGGGTGACGAGGTGGACGTCACCCACGGCCGCATCCTGTACCTGGAAAGCGTCAACGTCAGCTTTGACGGCTTCAAGGCCATCAACAACCTCTCCTTGGACATTGCACCGGGTGAGCTGCGCTGCATCATCGGGCCCAACGGCGCGGGTAAGACCACGATGATGGACATCATCACCGGCAAGACCAGGCCCGACAGCGGCACGGTTTTTTTCGGCAGCACGATTGACCTGCTGCGCTATACCGAGCCGCAGATTGCCCAGCTCGGCATTGGCCGCAAGTTCCAAAAGCCCACGGTGTTCGAGAACCTCAGCGTGTTCGAGAACCTGGAGCTGGCGCTGAAGATGGACAAGCGCGTTCCTGCCTCCATGTGGTTCAAGCTGGACTCGAAGCAGAGCGACCGCTTGGCCGAGATGCTGCACACGATTCATTTGGCCGACTCGGTTACGCGCCAGGCGGGTAATTTGAGCCATGGGCAAAAGCAGTGGCTGGAAATTGGCATGCTCTTGATGCAAGACCCCAAGCTCTTGCTTTTGGATGAGCCGGTGGCCGGCATGACCGATGAGGAAACCGAGCGCACGGCCGAGCTATTTTTGTCGCTCAAGGGCAAGCATTCGCTGATGGTGGTGGAGCACGATATGGGCTTCATCAACACCATCTCTGACATCGTGACGGTGTTGTGTGATGGCTCGGTGTTGGCGCAGGGGACACTGGCGCAGGTGCAAAGCGATGAGCGCGTGATTGAAGTCTATTTGGGTCGCTAGCCATGTCCATACTCGAAGTAAAAAACGTCAACCAATATTACGGTGGCTCCCACATCCTGCGCGACGTCAGTCTCACCGCAGAGCTCGGAAAAATAACCGTGATCCTGGGCCGCAACGGCGTGGGAAAAACCACGCTGCTCAAATCCATGATGGGCCTGGTGCCCATCAAAAACGGCTCGATTGAGCTCGAAGGCAAGGCCATCCAAGGCCACACGCCCTACGAGCGCGCCAGAGCCGGCATAGGCTTTGTTCCGCAGGGCCGCGAAATATTTTCCAAGCTCACGGTGCTGGAAAACCTGCACATGGGCCTGGCCTACAAAAAGGCCGGTACACCCGTACCCGAAGAACTCTACGAGCTGTTTCCGGTGCTCAAGCAGATGCTGGGTCGCCGTGGCGGTGACCTGTCTGGCGGGCAGCAGCAGCAACTGGCCATCGCCCGCGCATTGGCCGCTAAACCGAAGGTGCTGATCCTGGATGAGCCTACCGAGGGCATACAGCCCAGCATCATCAAGGACATTGGCCGCGTTATCCGCATGCTGGCCGACCGGGGCGACATGGCCATCGTGCTGGTGGAGCAGTATTACGACTTTGCACAGGAGTTGGCCGACGACTATGTGGTGATGGAGCGCGGCGCCGTGCTGGCGCGCGGCAAGGGCCAGAACATGGAGATCGACGGCGTGCGCGGCCTGGTCGCTATTTAAAACAGACAGCTCCCGCGCACATCACCCACCTGTTCCTCGCATGGTGGCGCGCCCCATCAGAGGCTTCAGAGTTTTCGCCTATGCTGTGGCGCATGAAAATGTTTTGCCCTGCGGCCAAGGCCCGCCTTCTCCGTTGCCTGCACCATGCGCAGTGACCCCGGTTTGCAATTCTGGCTGCAGGCCGAGGGCTCGCTGACGGCACGCCTGCGCCAGTTCGGGCCTGTGCAGGTGCAGGTGCAGCGCCAGGGTCACATGGCGCTGTGGGTACCCGAGCAACAGGATGTGCGCCAGCGCGGCGGCTATGTGCGCGAGGTGGTGCTGCTGCTCAATGGCCGCCCGGCCGTCTGGGCCCGCAGTGTCACCTCCATGGCTGCCAGCAGAGGCCCCTGGCGCGCCCTGCAGGGCCTGGGCACAAGGCCACTGGCCGAGCTGCTGTTTGCGGCCAGGCCGGTGGCGCGTGCGCCGCTGCGCCTGCAGCAACTGCAGCCCAGCGGTGCCATGCAAAGCCATATCCGGCGCCAATGGTTGCAACTGGCGCAGCGCAGCCCGCAGGAGGGCGTTCCGCAATGGGCGCGCAGCTCGGTGTTCTGGCACCGGGGCCACGCCCTGCGCGTGATGGAGGCCTTCTCGCCCTGGGTGGGCGCGCTGGCTTTCTGAACGCGGGCCCAGTCGAACTACATGGCCCAGATGCGCGGATTGCAATCGGGCAACTGCCACAGCTCCTGGCGCCAGGCATTGCGCACCGCGCGCAGCAACTGCATGGCGGGCTCCACCAGCGGCGCCAGGGCGCGCACCACGATCACCTGCGGGTTGGGGCTGGTGGCACCGGCCGTGGCGGCGAGTTCGCTGTTGGCGATCAGCTCGCGGGCTATGTCCAACGCCCGCTGCTTGCGGGTGCGGTCCAGCTTGGCTCCGGCCACAAAGAACAGGCTGGCCATGCAGCGCGCACCACAGAGGCCGGTGGGGCCGTCCATCAAGCGGGCATCCGAGGCGTCGATGCGGCCGCGCTCCAGCCAGACGCCGGGCACTTCGATATGTTGGGCAAAACTGCCCTTCACAAAGGGCAGCTTGGCGTTGGGAAGGCCCAAGGCGGTGAGGTCCCAGCCCAGCAGTTCTGCGCCTGGTTCGAACGACATGACGAGGCGGTTCTCGGCATGGCAATCGTTGTAGCAAAGCGCCTCCAGCGGCAGCCATTCCAGACGTGAATCTGCTTGCAGCTTGATGCGCGTGGTCTGCAACGCCAGCGGGCCGTCCGATCGGTAAAAGCGTGTGGCACCCGGTGTGGTGACCAGTCCATGGGTGTGGCTTGCGGCCTGCACCGCAATGTCCAAGGTGTCGCCGCCCACCAACCCGCCCGGTGGATGCACCAGCACGTTGTGGCAGATGCTGTCCCCTTCGGGGTACAGGCTTTGCAGAATGCGCAAGGGGCCGCTGTGTTCGTGGCGTGCCACCACGCGCTCGCCACGGCGCTCGTAGGCCAGGTTCAGGTTGGCCTGCCAGCTCATGCTTCTTGCAGCAGGTCCAACAGGGCGCGGGCAATCACCTTGGTGGCACGGCGCAGGTCCTTGAGGTCCAGGTTTTCATCGGCGCGCTTGGCGTTGGACTCCAGCACCGTGCGCGGACCGGCACCGTAAATCACGCCGGGAATGCCGGCCTCGCAAAAGATGCGCACATCGGTGTAGAGCGGTGTGCCCAGCGCTGGAATGGGCTCGCCAAATACTTCGCTGCCATGCTTTTGCAACGCGTCCACCAGGGGCTTGTTGCCGGGCAGGGGCTTTAAGGCATTGGCCAGCAGGATGCGCTTCACATCCACCGTGACGCCAGCCGTTTGTGCAGCCGCGTCGGCTATCACCTGGCGGATGTTGGCTTCGACTTCTGCCGGGTTTTCCTCGGGGATCATGCGGCGGTCTAGCTTGAACGTGACGCGCCCGGGCACCACATTGGTATTGGTGCCGCCCTCGATCAGGCCCACGTTGAGGTAGGGGTGTGTGATGCCCTCGACCTGCGATGTGATGCCTTGGTACAGCGTGTTTTGCGCGTACAGGGCGGTGAGGATTTGGGTGGCGCCTTGCAGCGCGTCTATGCCCGAGGAGGGAATGGCGGCATGCGCCATTTTTCCGTGCACGGTGACCTCCATTTGCAGGCAGCCGTTGTGCGCCGTGATCACCTGGTAGCTAAAGCCCGCAGCAATCATCAGGTCGGGCTTTGTCAGCTTGTTTTGCAACAGCCAGGCCGGGCCTACCTCGCCACCAAACTCCTCGTCGTAGGTGAACAGCAGTTCCACCTTGCCATGCAGCTTGGCGCCCAATGACTCTAGCGCGCGCACCGCAAAGGCGTAGGTGGAGAAGTCGCACTTGCTCACCGCTGCGGCGCGGCCGTACATCTTGCCCCCATCGATTTCGCCGCCATAGGGCGCATGCACCCAGCCCTCGCCCGGTGGCACCACATCGCCGTGGGCATTGAGGGCAATGGTGCGCCCTGCGCCATAGTTGCGGCGCACGATCAGGTTGGTGATGCTTTGCAGACCTGCGGCCTTAACCAGCTCTGCGGGCACCGCATGGCGCTCGGTGGCCAGGCCCATGGCGTCGAGCAGATCGGCGGCGCGTTCGGCATGCGGCGCGTTGTTGCCGGGGGGGGTGTCGGTGGGGACCTGGATGAGTTGCTGCAGGAACGCGACCTGTTCGTCAAAGTGGCTGTCGATCCAGGCGTCGAGTTGTTCGTAGTGGTTCATGGGGTGTGGTGGTGTTGATTATTTCGGCGTGGTCAGCCCAGTTCCTGCGCCAATTGCGCAAGCACATGGTCAAAGGCTTGCACGGCGAGTTGCATGTCATCGCTGGTGGTCGATTCCAGCGGGTTGTGGCTGATGCCGGCATTTTGGCCGCGCACAAACAGCATGGCCTGGGGCAACAAGTCGTGCAGCTTCATGGCGTCGTGTCCGGCGCCGCTGGGCATGCGGTGCAGCGGCAGACCCAGGGCCGATATGGCGGCCTCCCAGCGCTGCTGCCAGGCCGGTGCGCTGGGCGCGGCGCTGGCGCGCAGGGTCTCGTTCAGGTTCAGTTGCAGGCCGCGTGCCTGTGCAATGGACGCGGCCTTGTTCAACACATCGGTCGCCATGGCATCGCGCTGCGCATCGGTGGGGGCGCGCATATCGAGCGAAAAATCGCAGCGCCCCGGCACCACATTGAGGGAGCCATTGGGCACGTTCAAGATGCCCACGGTGGCGACCGAATTGCCATCGCTTGATGCGCGTTGCTCGGCATAAAGCATCAGCTCGGCCACACCCAATGCCGCGTCACTGCGCATGGACATGGGCGTGGTGCCGGCATGGCAGGCCACACCGGTCATGGCGCCGCTGTAGCGCAGGCTGGCGTTGATGGAGGTGACGATGCCCAGCGGCAGGTTCAGGGCGTTGAGCACCGGGCCCTGTTCGATATGCACCTCGACAAAACCCAGGTAGTTGCACGCATCGCGTTTCAAGGCCGGGATGTCTTCGGTGCGCAGCCCGGCCTGCTGCATGGCTTCGCGCATGCTCACGCCGTCGGCGTCGAGTTGCTCCAGCCACTCGGCATGGAAGTCACCGGTGAGCGCGCCCGAGCCCAGAAAGGTGGCCTTGTAGCGCTGGCCTTCCTCTTCGGCAAAGGCGATGATTTCCAGGTCAAAGGGCAGGCGTTCGTCCTGTGCATGCATCTGCTGCACGCAGGCCAGTGGCACATAGATGCCCAGTCGCCCGTCGTACTTGCCGCCATTGCGCACGGTATCGAAATGGCTGCCGGTCATCAAGGCTTTGGCCTGTGTGCCGTCTCCTTTGTAGATACCCACCACATTGCCGACCGCGTCGATGTGCACGCTGTCGCAACCGGCCTCCCGCATGTCCTGTGCAATGCGCTTGGCGCAGGCGCGGTGGGCCTTGGTCAGGTAGGTGACGGTGAGCTGGCCGCCGCTGTCGCTGAATTGGGCCAGCGTCTCCTGCCAGTCCCAGACCTGGTTGCCGCGCTCGATGGAGGCGCCAAATTTGTCGTTCAAGCGGATCTCGGCAATGCGGTGCACATTGCGCAGGCATTCCTGCAACTCATAGCTGATTGGGCCCTGCAGGCGGCGCTCCAGGGTGGCGATGATCTCGGCCTTCTGCATGCCTGTGCCGCGCGGTCCGCGCACGGCCACGATAAAGGGGAAACCAAATTTGGCGTTGTAGGCGGCATTGAGCGTCTGGATTGTTTCAAACTCGGCCGACGTGCATTGCGTCAGGCCCGCCTTGCTTTGCTCCAGGGTCGATTCGGCCGTCAGGCTTTTGTCCACCATGGCCTTTCCCGCCAGTTCCGGGTGGGCGCGCAACAGCGCCAACTGCGCCTCTTGGGTCGCGTCGGTGACTATTTCTGCCAGGGTCTGCTTGAGCTGCGCCAGTGAGGTGAAGGGGCGCTGCTGCAAGGCGGCGCGCACAATCCAGGGCGAATGCTCATACAGGCCGTCGAGCAGCGCGCAGGCCTCCTCCAGCGAGGCGGCGTTGAGTTGCTTCAGCGTGATCGTTGCCATGTCGGTCTACTCGCTATATGGGTGGGTGGCCTTCCAATGCCGCGCGATGTCTTGGCGCTGGCAGACCCAGACCTTCTCAAAGCTCTGCACATGGTCGAGAAAGCGCTGCAGCGCGGTGATGCGCCCGGGCCGGCCCAAGAGGCGGCAGTGCATGCCTATGCTCATCATCGCGGGTTGGTTCAGCCCCGCCGGATCGCCCTCGGCATACAGGGTGTCAAAGGTGTCCTTGAGGTACTGGAAGAAGGGGTCGGCATGCGAGTAGCCCTGGGGCAGGGCAAAGCGCATGTCGTTGCAGTCCAGCGTGTAGGGCACGATCAACTGGGGCACCACCTCGCCATTGGTCTTCTTCACCTGCATCCAAAAGGGCAGGTCTTCGCCGTAGTAGTCGCTGTCGTATTCAAAGCCGCCATAGTCGGCCACCAGGCGGCGCGTGTTGGGGCTGTCGCGCCCGGTGTACCAGCCCAAGGGACGACTTCCCGTCAGGCGTGTCAGTGTTTCCATGCCGCGCTGCATGTGCTCGCGCTCCACCGACTCGGGCAGGTTCTGGTAGTGGATCCAGCGCCAGCCGTGGCAGGCAATCTCGTGGCCCTGTTCCACCAGCGCGGCGCAAAGTTCGGGGTGGCGCGCCAGCGCCATGCCCACGCCAAACACGGTGAGTGGCATGCCGCGCTGCTCAAACTCGCGCAGGATGCGCCAGACACCGGCGCGCGAGCCGTATTCGTAAATCCCCTCCATGCTGATGTGGCGTTCGGGGTAGCTGGCCGGGTTGAACATTTCCGAGAGGAATTGCTCGGAGCCGGCGTCGCCATGCAGCACGCTGTTCTCGCCGCCCTCTTCGTAGTTGAGGACAAACTGCACCGCCACGCGGGCCTCGCCCGGCCATTGGGCATGCGGTGGTTTGGCGCCGTAACCGATCAGGTCACGCGGATAGGGCAGGGTGCTGTCGTAATGCTTCATGTGCGTAAGGTGTTCTGTTGGCTGAAATTCAGGGCGTCTTCGACATGGCGCAGGTGGTCGTCGAGCAGCTCGACGGCAGCAACGGCGTCGCGCGCCTTGATGGCCTTGAATATCTGCTCATGTTCTTCATGCGAATGGGTGGCGGCGTGGGAGGTCTGGTACATCAGGGTGATCAGGGCGCTGCGCGAAATCAGGTCGGCCAGCAGCTGCGCCAGCACCTCGTTATGCATGAGTTGTGCCATGCGTACATGGAAGTCACCCAGCAGCTCGGTGCGCCCCGGCACATCGCCGCGCTGCACGGCAACTTTTTCCTGCGCAATGTGCGCCTGCAAGGTCTTGATGTCGGCGGCCTTGGCCTGCGCCACAAAGGCGCGCACCATGCCGGCCTCCAACATGCGGCGCACCTCAAACACCTGTTTGGCCTCGGTGGCAGAAGGGGCAGAGACAAAGGCACCGCGTGCCGGCGCAATCGTGATCAGGCGGTTTTGCGAGAGCCGGTACAGGGCCTGGCGCACCAGGGTGCGCGACACGCCAAACTGGTCGGCCAGTTTTTGCTCCACCAACTTGGCACCGGGCTGCAGCCGGTGTTCCACAATCGCCCTTGTGAGCGACTCCACAATGAAACTGGTGGCGGTTGAATCCATGTCGGCATGATAGCGGCATGCGCAAAAAGTGTATACACTTTAAGCCACCGTTTGATAGACCACGCCAACCAAGGAGTTTCTATGGGCCTGAGTACCCACGTGCTAGACACCATGCACGGCACACCGGCCGCCGGCATGCAGGTGGCGCTCTACACCACCGAGGGCCCGCAGGCCACGCTGGTCAAAAGCTTCACCCTCAACGCCGATGGACGCAACCCCGGCGGCCTGCTCTATGACGATGCCCATCTGAAGGTGGGGACTTACCGCTTGGTGTTTGATGTGGCGGGCTACTTCAAGGCCCGCGGCCTGGCACTGCCCGAGCCCAACTTCCTCAACCAGGTGAGCCTGGACTTTGGTGTGGCCCATGCGGACCAACATTACCATGTGCCGCTGCTGGTCAGCCCCTGGAGCTATTCGACCTACCGGGGGTCTTGATCAGCTTAGCAAAACTGCAGGCCGCCATGGCACTCCTTCCCTGCCGTCATTCCCTTGTCCCCTGCCGTCATTCCGGCGCAGGCGGGCATCCAGTACCCCGTCCAGAGCCCTGGATGCCCGCCTGCGTGGGCATGGCGAAAAGTTGATTACATCTGACCTTCGGTCAGGGTGTCTAGCTGGAAGCGTCCGCTCTCGTGCCACAGCCAGGTATCGGTATAGGTCACGCGGCCCATCTTCACCGGTGCCGGGAAGGGGGCGGCGCTGCGCACCGAGCGCTCAATATCGACCATCACCTCGGGTGCCTGGCTGGGGGCGCGCATCCAGCGGATGTCGGTCACATTGCCGCGTCCGTCCAGGTCTACCTGCAGCACAGCCACGGCATACAGCAGTGGGGGCAGCTTGCCGGCGTAAATGCGGCGCACATTTTTTGCATACAAATGGGCGGCGGCATCGCGTCGGTATTCCCTGGGTGTCAGGGCGTTTGACACATTGGTCAGCGCAGGCAAGGGTGCCACGGGTGGTTCGGCGGGGGTCGGTGCGGGCGGCGCTACCACCTCCGTGGGGGGCGGAGTGCTGGCGCAGCCGGCAATCAAGGCGGCCACGCTGGCCCAAAAATAAACCGGCTTTAGGCCCAGGGATGCGGCGCGTTGTGCAAAGGTAGGTGGTTTTTTCATGGGGCTTTGGGCGCGGAGTGGATTGGGCATACTGAGTCCGGATTCTGGCCCCTTTTTACCGGGCAACCCCATCAGGAGGCAGCTATTTGTGACTTTGTTCGTACAACTTTTTTCGCGTCTCGCTACGCAGACCGGCGTGCTGGTGAGCGTGCAGGCGACGCGTGGCTCGGTGCCCCGCGAGGTCGGGGCCTGGATGGCGGTGTTTGCCGACGCCGTGGTGGGCACGGTGGGTGGCGGCAGGTTGGAGTGGGATGCCATCGCCCATGGCCGTGGCCTGCTGGACGCATGCACCGATGTTGCGCCCTTTGCACCAGAGCGGCAGCTCTACCGGCTGGGGCCTAGTCTGGGGCAGTGCTGCGGCGGCGAGGTGCAACTGCAATATGAGCGCGTGAGCGCCACCGACGGGGCGACCCTGCGCCAGCGCCTGGTGCAGCCCCAGGCGGAGCTGGCCTTGTTTGGCGGCGGCCATGTGGGCCAGGCCCTGGTGCGCTTGCTGTGCACCTTGGACATGCCCATACGCTGGATCGACAGCCGCGACGAAATTTTTCCGCCAACGCCGCAGCCTGGCGTGCAGTGCGAGCACAGCGACCCGGTGCAGGCGGCCGTGCCCACGCTCAGCTCCGGCAGCAGGGTGCTGGTCATGAGCTTTAGCCATGCCGAAGATCTGGACACTGTGGCGGCCTGCCTGCTGCGTCAACGCAGCCAGGCGGATCTGCCCTATGTGGGCCTGATCGGTAGCAAAACCAAATGGGCCTCCTTTCGCTCGCGCCTTGCAGCGCGCGGCTTTACGCAGGCTGAGCTCGACCATGTGACCTGCCCGGTCGGCATCCCCGGCATCACCGACAAGCGGCCCGAGGCGATTGCTGTTTCCATGGCGGCCCAACTCTTGCTCTTGGGGAATACCCCATAGGCGTGCCTGTGGCGGATAAAACTGTATACAATTTTCCGCAGGAGATTACACACCATGGAAAGCTATCTACTCGACTGGGCCAATCTGCTGCTGCGCTGGGTCCATGTGATCACGGCCATCGCCTGGGTCGGGTCTTCGTTTTACTTTGTATTTTTGGACAGCAGCCTCACCCCTGCGGTCGATGAGGACCTCAAACGCCAGGGCGTCAGCGGCGAGCTGTGGGCGGTGCATGGCGGGGGCTTCTACCACCCTGTCAAGTTCGCGCTGTCACCGCCCAAGCTGCCAGAGCACCTGCACTGGTTTTACTGGGAGAGCTACAGCACCTGGCTGAGCGGCTTTGCGCTGTTCACCCTGTCCTATCTGTGGAATGCGGGTACCTACCTGATCGACAAGTCGGTGCTGGACTGGTCACCTGCGGCGGCAGTGTCTGCGGCGCTGGGTTTTTTGGTCGTCTTTTGGCTGCTCTATGACGCCATCTGCCGCGTCTTTGCCCAACGCAAAAACGGTGACGCCATTGTGGGCGCCCTGGTGCTGCTGCTGGTCTGCGTGGCCGCCTACCTGGCCTGCCACTTATTTGCCGGGCGCGCTGCCTATTTGCTGCTGGGTGCCATGCTGGCCACCAGCATGAGCGCCAATGTGTTTTTCTGGATCATCCCCGGGCAGCGCGAGATGGTGGCCTGCATCAAGGCCGGCCAACCGGTGGACCCGATTCATGGCAAGCGCGGCAAGCAGCGCAGCGTGCACAACACCTACTTCACGCTGCCGGTGCTGTTTGCCATGCTCAGCAACCACTACAGCTTCACCTACAGCCATCCGCAGAACTGGCTGGTGCTGGTGCTGATGATGTTTGCGGGTGCCGCCATCCGCCAGTTCTTTGTCATGCGCCACGGCTTCAAGCTCGGGCGCAATCCCCATCCCTGGCCCTATGCGGCAGCCGGTGTGCTGGTGATTGTGGGCGTGTTGGGCTGGCTCAGGCCGGCGCCGGTGGCGCCTTCTACGGTTGCCGCCGCGCCGCTTGCCACCGGTGCGCCCGGTGCGCCGGGTGGGGCCATTGGCTACAAGACGCTGCAGCCCATTCTTGCGCAGCGCTGCTATTTGTGCCACGGCGAGCTTGTGCAGATGAAGAATGTGCGCCTTGATTCACCCGAGGCGGTGGCGGCGCACGCGCAGAGGCTCTACCAGCAGGCGGTGGTCACGCGCATCATGCCCATGAACAACGCCACCGGCATCAGCGAGGCCGAGCGTGCCATGATCAAGCAGTGGTTTGAGTCGGGCGCGCATACGCAATGAACCCTGCGCGCGCGTAATCGTGCTGTAGGGGTGCGGGTGTACCATCCATGCTTAGACCAGCGTCCCAGATCATTGCCAATCAAGTGGCGCAGACAGACGCCGTCGTGATTGCGCAGCGGGCCACCCCGTCGCCACGTATTGAGGTTGTCCCGCAACGTGACGACAAGGAGCAGCGGCTTAGCTGCAAAAGCAAGGTGCTTCAATCGGCGCGATTCCCCACCAGACTATTCTATTTTTCAACGACAGGCAGCCGGTCTGTAGGCGGCTTGATCGGGTCTGGTCACTGTTTGCCGATTTGCTGCGCTACCGCTGTATCACCCATGAAGTTGGCAGGACAACATGAAACCCATCACCGCAGCGGAAAAAAAGTCACAGTTGCAGTTCGGACTGCGCGTGCGCAAGTACCGCTTTCTCGCGCAATTGACACAGGAGGTGCTGGCCCAGCGTGCCAGCCTGTACCGCAGTTATATAGGCCGCATCGAGTCTGGCTACGCCAATCCGTCGCTGGTGGTGGTGGTCGCGCTGGCGCATGCACTGGCGGTGCCGGTGGATGCGTTGATGGAAGAATCCTGAAGCAGGCATGGGGCCTTGGCTAAACTCGGGCCCTACATACGGTTTTTAGTGGAGTTTGAATATGCATATTGATACGGTTGGCATTATTGGCGCGGGCACCATGGGCAACGGCATTGCGCAGGCTTGCGCGGTTTCGGGCATCAAGGTGGTGATGGTGGATATCACCCAGGAGGCCGTCAACAAGGGCCTGGCCACCATCGTCGCGAGCCTGGAGCGTCTGATGAAGAAGCACAAGCTGACTGCAGCCCAGCGCGACGCGGCCATGGCCCTGATCCACGGCAGCACCCGCTACGCAGACCTCCAGCCGGCGCAACTGGTGATCGAGGCGGCCACCGAAAACTACGATCTCAAGGTCAAGATCGTCAAGCAGATCGAAGCCATGGTTGGCCCGGATGTGATCATTGCCTCCAACACCTCGTCCATTTCCATCACCAAGCTGGCCGCCGTCACCGGGCGCGCCGACCGCTTTATTGGCATGCACTTCTTCAACCCGGTGCCGCTGATGGCGCTGGTGGAAATTATCCGTGGCCTGCAGACGAGCGACGCCACCCACGCGGCGGTGCACGCCCTGGCCACTGCGCTGGGCAAGACCCCCATCACGGTGAAGAACGCGCCCGGCTTTGTGGTCAACCGCATTCTGGTGCCCATGATCAACGAGGCCTTCTTTGTGCTGTCCGAAGGACTGGCCAGCGCCGAAGACATTGACGCCGGCATGAAGCTGGGCTGCAACCAGCCGATCGGCCCCTTGGCCCTGGCCGACATGGTGGGCCTGGATGTGTGCCTGGCCGTGATGGAGGTGTACCTGAGCGAGTTTGGCGACAGCAAGTACCGCGCCTGCCCCCTGCTCAAGGAGATGGTTGCCGCCGGTCGTCTGGGTCGCAAGACCGGGCAGGGCGTGTACCTGTACTCTGAGTAATCAGCAGGGCCAACTGGTTGCAGCGCCATGCAGTTGTGGCGCGCGAGCTGCGGCTTGCAGCCAGCAAAGTTGCGGCGCCCATCCCCGGGCCATTTGAAATTAATAACGAGTAAACCATGCGAGCTAAATTCTTGTTCCTGTTGACGACGGCGTCCCTGTTTTTTTCCGCTAGCGTGCTGGCCTTGGATTGCGTCAGTCCGCAAACCCAGACCGATATGAATATCTGCGCAGGGAAGGATCTGGATCGTGAAACCAAAAAGATCAACCAGACCTACAACACGGTGCGTTCCAAATTGGATGCCAAGCACCAGCAAGACCTCAAGCAGGTGCAATTGGCCTGGATTGCGTTCAAGGACTTGGACTGCAAGTTTCAGGCCTCTGGTGTGGAGGGCGGCTCCATCTACTCCCTGATCCTTTCAGGCTGCCTGCAAGAAAAAACCGTTCAGCGCAACAAAGAACTCGATTCCTTGCTGCATTGCAAAGAGGGCGATATGAGTTGCCCGGTGCCCCAGTAGTCGCCCAGGCCTCAGGCCGCGCCTACGAGCTGCAGCGCCAAGCGGTTGTGGCGCTCCACCAGGGGCGCCAGCTCCAGCGTGGCGAGCCGGCCATTGCGCACCACGACGCGGCCATTGACGATGCTGGTGTCCACCTGTGGGCTGGCGCACAGCAGCAGGGCAGCCACCGCATCGTGCACGGCGCCACCGGCAAACGCCAAGGTGTTCAGATCAAACAGCACGATGTCGGCGCACAGGCCCAAGGCCAGTTGGCCTATGTCGCTGCGCCCCAGCACCTGCGCGCCGCCACGGGTGGCCATGTGCAGCACATCGCGCGCCGTCATCTCGGAGGGCCCGAGGTCACAGCCGAAAAAAGTTTTGCGCTCGCCCGAGGGCAGGGTACGTTGCTCGGGCGGCTGCAGGGAGCGGCCCACGCGCGCCAGCAGCAGGGCCTGGCGTGCCTCGTTGACCATGTGGGCGGCGTCGTTGCTGGCGCTGCCGTCTACGCCTAAGCCCACAGGTACACCGGCGTCGAGCATGCGGCGCACCGGCGCAATGCCGCTGGCCAGGCGCATATTGCTACAGGGGCAATGTGCCACGCCGGTCTTGCTGGCGGCAAACAGGCTGATGCCCGCGTCGTCGAGCTTGACGCAGTGGGCATGCCAAACGTCTGGCCCCAGCCAGCCCAGGTCTTGCGCATATTGCGTGGGCGTGCAGCCAAACTTTTCGCGTGAATAGGCCAGGTCGTGGTCGTTCTCGGCCAGGTGGGTGTGCAGGCGCACGCCCTGGCTGCGTGCCAACTCGGCCGACAGGCGCATCAGGTCGCGGCTCACGCTAAAGGGCGAGCAGGGCGCCACCGCCACTTGCGTCATGGCGCCAAAGCCCGCGCCGTGAAAGGCCTCGATCACGCGCTGCGTGTCCTTCAGGATGAAGTCTTCGCTCTCCACCAAGCGGTCGGGCGGCAATCCACCCTGGCTCTGGCCCACGCTCATGCTGCCGCGCGTGGCGGTAAAGCGCATGCCGATCTCCCTTGCGGCTTCGATGCTGTCGTCCAGGCGCACGCCATTGGGATAGAGGTAGAGGTGGTCGCTGCTGGTGGTGCAGCCCGAGAGCAGCAGCTCGGCCATGGCCACCTGGGTAGAGACCTGCACCATCTCGGGCGTAAGGCCCGCCCAGATCGGATAGAGCCCGCGCAGCCAACCGAACAGCTCGGCGTTTTGCACCTGGGGTACAGCGCGGGTCAGGCTCTGGTACATGTGGTGGTGGGTATTGACCAGGCCGGGCAGCACCAGGTGGTGGCTGGCGTCTATCACCTCATCGGCCTGCAGGGCCTCGGGCGGCAGCCCCGCTGCGGGGCCTATGTATTCAATGCAGTTGTCGCGCACAAAAAGGCAAGCGTTGTGCAGCTCGGTGCGCGCATCGTTTTGGGTGGCCAGGGTGTGGGCGTTGTGAATCAGCAGGGTGGTCATAGGGCGGCTCCGCAGGCGTTGGAAAAAACCAAATGGCCGGGGCCGAATCCCGCTGCTCACTGTGGATGAGCAGAGGCGAGCGCCACGTTGCCGTGCGTACCGGGCTGTGCCGGCGCATCATAGCGCGCCGCTTGATTGCTCTTGCTTGTCAGCCGCGACAGGGGTCATGTCGCTTTCAATGCTATGTTTGATCCTGCGCAAGTGCAATCAGGCAGTGGGCAGGCACATTGGGCCCATGCCAGCCAGCCAATATGCCTTCATCTCTGCCTACCCGATTCTGTCGGTCGCGCCTGGCACTGCCTTGTTGCGCCGCTCGGTTTCTGCAGGGGTGGCGCTGTTCATTGAGGTCGGCCGTGTCGCCTTGGGTGTGGCCGCTGCCGAGCCGCTGGTGGACGATGCCGGTCAGCCGCTGGCACAGGCGATGGACCACCAGTTGGGCATGGTCGAAGGCCCGGCCTGGCTAGAGGCCAATGCTGCGGTGCTGAACCTGCCCAGTGCAATTGACGCCGTGGCCGAGACCGCTGTCTTGTTGCGCCGTGTGCCCCTGGCCGATTTTCGCGCTGCCTTGTCCGGTGGCTCCAGTGCCGCGCTGGCCGTGCTGGGCGATGTGGCACGTGCCCATAGGCAGCAGACCGAACTGGCAGTGAGCCGTTTGGCCAAGGATGCAGAGGCACGTTGCGCCGAGTGGCTGTTGCGCCATGCCGAGTCCAGCGACAAGGGCGTCTGCTCGGTCAAGCTGCAGCAGCGCAAACGCCTGATCGCAGCCCAACTGGGCATTGCACCCGAAACCCTGTCGCGTGTGCTGCGCCATTTGCGCGAGCGCAGCCTGATCAGCGGCTCCGGTCGCATCGTCAATCTGGTCGATCCCAGCGGCCTGCGCTCGCTGGCCGGCCTTTAATTTCCCTCCCGCTTGCATGGGGTCGGCTTGCCGCCCCGCCTAATCCTTGAGTGCCTTGAGGAGGTTCTCGGCCGTGGCGGGTGCTGCCAACTGCACTGCCGCATAGCCGCCACGGGCCTGCGCCACCGCATCGCGCAGCGCCTCAAAAACGCTGATGGCCAGCATAAAGGGCGGCTCGCCCACGGCCTTGCTGCCAAACACGTTGTCCTCGCGGTTGGGCTCCGGCCATAGCGCCACCTTGAGGTGCTGGGGCACATCGCCGGCGGTGGGAATTTTGTAGGTGCTGGGCGCGTGGGTGCTGAGCATTCCCTTGTCGTTCCACACCAGTTGCTCGGTGGTGAGCCAGCCCATGCCCTGCACAAAGCCGCCCTCGATCTGGCCGATGTCGATGGCCGGGTTGATGGAGCGTCCCACGTCGTGCAGGATGTCCACCTTCAGCACGCGGCTCTCGCCGGTCAGTGTGTCTATGGCCACCTCGGTGCAGGCGGCGCCATAGGCAAAGTAATAAAAGGGACGGCCCGACAGGGTGGTCTTGTCGTAGTGGATTTTGGGCGTGCGGTAGAAGCCGTCGCTCCAGAGCTGGATGCGGTTGGCATAGGCCATGGCCACCACCTCTTCGAAGTTGCGCGTGGTCTTGGGCGAATGCACCTGGCCGCAAGCAAAGCGGATGGCACCGGCCCCGCAGCCATCGAGCCCGCAGACAAAGGCCGCTAGGTTGTCGCGCACATGGCGCGCGGCAAACTGGGCGGCGCGGCCATTGAGGTCGGTGCCGGCAGACGCGGCAGTGGCCGAGGCATTGGCCACCTTGCTGGTGTCGCTGGCCGTGGCGAGCACCTTCTCGAAGGCAATGCCCAACTCGTCGGCCACGATTTGCGAGACCTTGGTGTGCAGGCCCTGGCCCATCTCGGTGCCGCCATGGTTCACCTGCACGCTGCCGTCCGTATACACATGCACCAGCGCCCCGGCCTGGTTGAACAGGGTGGCGGTAAAGCTGATGCCGAACTTCACCGGGGTGAGCGCGATGCCGCGTTTGAGCACTTGGCTCTTCGCATTCCACTCTGCGATCTCAAGGCGGCGTGCGCGGTAGTGGCTGCTGTGTTCGAGCGTGGTGATGAGCGGCTGCAAGATGTTGTCTTCCACCCGCATCTGGTAATGCGTGGTGTCGCGCTTGCCTGTGCCCTCACTCAGCGGCTCATCGCTGTAGAGGTTGCGCAGGCGCACATCGAGCGGGTCCATGGTGAGCTGGCGCGCGATGTCGCCCATGAGGGCCTCGATCAGGATCACGCCCTGTGGCCCGCCAAAGCCGCGAAAGGCCGTGTGGCTTTGCATATTCGTTTTGCAGCGGTAGGAGACGATGTCCACATGCTCCAGGTAATAGGCGTTGTCGCTGTGGAAGATGGCGCGGTCGGCCACCGGGCCAGACAGGTCGGCGCTCCAGCCGCAGTTGGCCGCCATCATCAGTTGCAGGGCGGTCAGGCGGCCGCTGTCGTCAAAGCCTGCCGTGTATTGGTATTCGAACGGATGGCGCTTGCCGGTGAGCATAAAGTCGTCGTCGCGGTCCAGCCGCAGCTTGATGGCGCAGCCGACCTTTTTTGCCGCCACCGCTGCCCACACCGCCAGATGGCCGGCCTGGGTCTCCTTGCCACCAAAACCGCCTCCCATGCGCCTGCATTCCACGCGCACGGCATGGTTGTCTAGCCCCAAGGCATGGGCCACCCAATGCTGCACCTCGCCGGGATGCTGGGTGCTGCTGTACACCGTCCACTGGTTTTGCTCCATGGGCAGCACATAGGCGATCTGGCCCTCCAGATAAAAGTGCTCCTGGCCGCCGACTTCCAGCGTGCCGCTGATGCGGTGCGTCGATGTTTTCAGGGCCGCTGCCGCATCGCCCCGGCGCACCTGCACCGGTGGCAGCACATAGCTTTGCGCGGCCAGTGACTGCTTGATGCTCAGGAGGGCGGGCAGGGCCTCTATGTCGAGCAGTACCTTGCGCGCGGCGTGCCTGGCCTGCAGCGTGGTCTTGGCAATCACCAGGCCTATGACCTGGCCGACAAACTGCACCTTGTCCATGGCAAACACCGGCTCATCTCCGGCAAAGGCGGCCAGCATCGGGTCGCCTGGAATGTCACGCGCCAAAATGATGTCCACCACACCGGGCATGGCCATTGCAGCGCGGGCATCCACACCCAAGAGCCTGCCATGGGCTTGCGTGGAAAGAATGGGCGCCGCGTGCAAGGTGCCGCGCACCTCGGGCAGGTCGTCGATGTAATGCACCGCACCGGCCACCTGTGCTGCAGCGCTCTCGTGGTGGACGGAGACACCGGCGGCGGGGCTTGTCGCAGGGGCGTTTGCTTTCATGCGGCGGCTCCTTCCAACAGCAGCGATTCCAGCGATGTATTGCGACCGCCCTGGCTCTCCAACCAAAAGCGCTGCAGCAAATTGCCCAGCACCTCGGTGCGGTAGGCGGCCGAGGCGCGCATGTCGCTGATGGGTGTGAACTCGCTGCGCAACGCTGTGATAGCAGCCTGCACCGTGTCTGGGTTCCAGGGCTGGCCCAGCAGCGCCGCCTGGGTTTGGACGGCGCGCACCGGGGTGGCGGCCACACCGCCTACGCCTATGGACGCGTGGGTCACCAGGCCATCGGCAAGGTGCAGCTTGAGCGCCAGGCAGACCGCCGAGATGTCATCCTCAAAGCGCTTGGAGATCTTGTAGACCCGGCTGAACTCTTGGGGAACGGTCTTGGGCACCTTGATCCAGGCCAGCACCTCGTCTTGGGCCATCACGTTCTTGCGGTAGCCGGTGTACAGGTCTTCCAATTTGAGTTCGCGGCTGCCTCTGGTGCCCATCAGCACCACATTGGCACCCAGCGCAATCAACAGCGGCATGGAGTCGCCAATCGGTGAGCCATTGGCCACATTGCCGCCCAGCGTGCCGGAGTTGCGCACCGGCAGGCCAGCAAAGCGGTGGGCAAAGCTGGCGAGTTGCGGCCGGTCTTCCAGCAGCGCGGCAAAGGCCTCGCTTAGCTTGACGGCGGCGCCGATGGCGATGTGGTGCTTGTACTTCTCTACGCGCCTCAATTCCTTCACGCGTGTGAGGTCCAGGATGCGCGGGAACTGCATATGCATCTTGGTGACCCACAGGCCTACATCGGTGCAACCGGCCACCAGTTGCGCGTCCGGATACTGGGCACGCAGGCTCAGCAAGTCCTGCAGGGTCTTAGGGCTGAGGTAGCTGCTGTCCTTTGTAGCGTTCTGCGCTGCGGCCATTTGCTTCAAGCCGGCCAGCACCGCCGCCTCATCCACCCGCACTGCGGGCAGCGCCTGCATGGTCTGCGCTGCGTCCAAGATGGGACGGTAGCCGGTGCAGCGGCACAGGTTGCCCGACAGGGCCGCTTGCGCCTGTTCGCGGCCCATCGGCTGATCGGCACTCTTTTCATACAGGGCAAACAGGCTCATCACAAAGCCCGGTGTGCAAAAGCCGCATTGCGAGCCGTGGCAATCCACCATCGCTTGCTGCGCCGGATGAAGCTTCTTGTCTTCTGCCAAATCTTCCACTGTCCACAGCGCCATGCCGTCAATCGAATGGGCCAGACGTATGCAACTGTTGATGGCACGCAGCTCCAACTGGCCGCCTATTTCCTCACCGATCACTACCGTGCAGGCGCCGCAGTCGCCTTCGCCGCAGCCCTCCTTGGTGCCGGTGCAATGCAGGTCTTCGCGCAGCAGGTCGAGCAGGGTGCGTTGGGTCTGGACGCCAGTCAGTGTGACGACTTGGCCACGCCGTAAAAATCGCAGGGCTTGGGTGTTCATACAGGGTTCCTCGTGCGGCAGGGTAAATCGGGACTGTGGCTCCAAGCATACGCATTAGCATATGGCAACCATCAAATCCCCCATATGAAAGACCAAAACCTTTTCGACAAGATAGACCTCCATCTCATAAGGGTTCTGCATACCGTGTTGACCGAGCGCAGTGTCTCCAAAGCCGCCATCCGTTTGGGCATGCACCAACCGGCGGTCAGCAGCGCGCTCAAACGCTTGCGGGACTTTTCTGGAGATCCGCTTTTGGTGCGCTCGGGCTCCGGTATGGTGCCCACCGTGGCGGGTCAGCGCATGCTCGAACCCAGTGCCAGCATTTTGCGTGCCGCCCAGTTGCTGTTCTCGGACGCGCGCGGCTTCGATCCCGGCA
Source organism: uncultured beta proteobacterium (assembly GCA_903886275.1). GTDB lineage: Bacteria > Pseudomonadota > Gammaproteobacteria > Burkholderiales > Burkholderiaceae_C > Allorhodoferax. The sequence goes on from CAISLN010000087.1 coordinate 25,383, forward strand.
GTGCGCGCGACCGCTTCCGCGTGGCGGCGTCCGACTACCTGGACCCGCTGTTTCTGCCGCAACTGGTGGCCGACATCAAGGCCCAGGCGCCGCTGTGCGAGATCGAGATCCATCCCCTGTCGCCCGCCACCGATTACCGCAGCCAGTTGGCACAGGGCGAGGTGGATGTGGTGATTGGCAACTGGCTGTCGCCGCCGCAGGACCTGCACCAAAGCAGCCTGTTTGACGACGAGGTGGTCTGTCTGGTTTCAACCAAGCACCCCGCAGTGCGCCGGGGCTGGGAGCAGGCTGCCTGGCTGGAGGCCGAGCATATTGCGCCTGGCGCCACCCATCCGGGGGCCAAGGGTTTCATCGACGCACACTTGGCCAGCCTGGGGCTGCAGCGCCACATTGTTGCGCGCTGCCCCTATTTCGGCCTGATTCCGGCTATGGTGGCATCAACCTTGCTGGTGCTGACCACCAGCCGCCAGTATTGCGAGCGTTTTGTGGGCACGCTGCCGGTGACCATAATGGCCTGTCCGATTGCATTTCCAAAAATGATCTATTACCAGCTCTGGCATGAGCGCACGCACAGTTCGGAGTCAGTCCGTTGGTTGCGTGAGCGTGTAAAGTCCGCCGCTGCTCACCTGAAAAAATAAAACGGAAAACCGCCACGATGACACAGCCCCGCTTGCAACTGACCGGCATCACCAAGGCCTACCCCGGCGTGGTGGCCAACAGCGATGTGTCGCTCACCGTGATGCCGGGCGAAACCCATGCGGTGCTGGGCGAAAACGGCGCCGGCAAGTCCACGCTGATGAAGATCATCTATGGCTCCATCCGGCCCGACGCGGGTGAGATGCGCCTGAACGGCCAACCCATCGTCATCCACAGCCCCAAGGAGGCAAGGGCCAACGGCATCAGCATGGTGTTCCAGCACTTCAACCTGTTTGACACCATGACCGTGGCCGAAAACGTCTGGCTGGGCCTGGCGCGCGAGTCGCTGGAGCAGGTGACGGCCAGCATCTTGGCCAAGGCCAATGAATATGGCCTGGACATTGACCCGCAGCGCCCGGTGCACACCTTGAGCGTGGGCGAGATGCAGCGCGTGGAAATCATCCGCGCGCTCTTGACCCGCCCCGAGCTTTTGATCCTGGACGAGCCGACCTCGGTGCTGACACCGCAGGCGGTCGAAAAGCTGTTTGTGGTGTTGAAGAAGCTGGCTTCTGAGGGCTGCAGCATCCTCTACATCTCGCACAAGCTGCATGAGATCCGCGAGCTCTGCACCGCCTGCACCGTGCTGCGTGGTGGGCGCGTCACCGGTGTCTGCAACCCCCAAGAGGAAAGCAATGCGTCGCTGTCGCGCCTGATGATTGGCGCCGAGCCGCCGCAACTCACACACAGGCCGCGTGTGCCGGGCGCCAGTCGCCTCAAGGTGACAAGCCTGAGCCTGCTGCGAGAAGACCAGTTTGGTGTCGATCTGGAGGGCATCGATCTGGATGTGCGCGCCGGCGAAGTGGTGGGCATTGCCGGGGTTTCTGGCAATGGCCAAAGAGAGCTGCTGTATGTGCTCTCGGGTGAAGACTGCCGCGCACCCAAGGGCAGCATCCGCATGGGCGACAAAGATGTCTCCAAGCTCTATCCCGGTGGGCGGCGCAAGCTGGGCCTGCACTTTGTTCCGGAAGAGCGCCTGGGGCGCGGCGCCGTGCCCACGCTGAGCCTGGCGGACAACCTCTTGCTCACCCGCACCGACGCCATCAAGCATCCCCATTTCGCCGGCGGCTGGATACAGGTGGACAAGCTCGAAGCGCATGCCGCGGCCATCATCAAGGCCTTTCACGTCAAGGCGGGTGGGCCCCATGCGATCGCGCGTTCGCTGTCCGGTGGCAATTTGCAAAAGTTCATTGTGGGCCGCGAGATCGATGCCAAGCCCACGCTGTTTATCGTCTCGCAACCGACCTGGGGTGTGGACGTGGGGGCTGCGGCGCTTATTCGCGGTGAGATCCTGGCCCTGCGCGACGCCGGTTGTGCCGTGTTGGTGGTCAGCGAAGAGCTCGAAGAATTGTTTGAGGTGAGCGACCGCCTGCATGTGATTGCACGCGGCAGGCTCTCGCCCTCGGTGCCGGTGGCCGATGCGACGGTGGAAAAGATGGGGGAATGGATGAGTGGCCTGTGGTCAACAGAGGAGGGCGTTGCCGCCAACGCAGCGAAGGAGGTGGCCCATGTTGAAGCTTGAAGCCCGCCCCCAGCCGTCCAAATTTTGGAGCTATGGCTCGCCCCTGTTGGCGCTCTTGTGCACCGTGCTCATAGGCGTGGTTTTGTTCGCCCTGCTGGGCAAGGACCCGGTGCGCGGTTTGATGATCTTTTTTTGGGAGCCACTCAAAAGCGGCTACGCCCTGGGTGAGCTGGTGGTGAAAGCGACACCGCTCTTGCTGATCGCGCTGGGCCTGGCGGTGTGCTTTCGCTCCAATGTGTGGAACATAGGCGCCGAGGGCCAGTACCTGCTAGGCGCAATTGCCGCAAGCGGTGTGGCGCTCTTGGCCGACAAGAACGGCAGCACGCTGATCGTCATTCCCATCCTGCTGGCGGGCATTCTGGGCGGCATGTTTTGGGCCGGTATTGCCGCTTTTTTACGCGACCGCTTCAACACCAACGAAATTTTGGTCAGCCTGATGCTGGTCTATGTGGCAGTGCAGGTGCTGGGCTATATGGTCTACGGCCCCTGGAAAGACCCCAATGGCTACAACTTTCCGCAGACCAAAAACTTCGAGGTCGCCACGCACATACCGCGCCTGTTTGCCGGCTCGCGCATGACCATTGGCCTGCTGTTCGCGCTGGTCGGTGTGGCGGGCCTGTGGATCTTTTTGTTTCGCACCCGCGCCGGCTTTGCCCAGCAGGTGGGTGGGCTGGCACCGGCGGCGGCGCGCTATGCGGGCTTTTCTTCGCGCGCTGCGCTGTGGACGGCCTTCCTGATTTCCGGCGGCATGGCCGGTCTGGCGGGTGCCCTGGAAGTGGCAGGGCCGATTGGCCAGCTCACGCCCTATATGCCGGCGGGTTACGGCTTTGCCGCCATCATCGTGGCCTATGTGGGGCGCCTGCACCCGGTGGGCATGGTGTTCTCGGCCATCCTGATGAGCATGTTCTATATCGGCGGTGAGCTGGCGCAGTCGCGCATGGGTCTGCCCAAATCGCTGACCGGCGTGTTCCAGGGACTGCTGCTGTTTACCCTGCTGGGTTGTGACACGCTGGTGAATTACCGCTTGGTGTGGAAGCACCGCACAGGAGGCAAATAATGGACGCGTCCTACGCGCTGCTGATCGCGGCCACGCTCAATGCCGGCACCGTGCTGGCGATTGCCTCGCTAGGCCTCTTGATCAACGAGAAGGCCGGCATTGTGAACCTGGGTGCCGAGGGCATGATGCTGTGCTCGGCCATTGCCGGCTTTGCCACCGTGGTGGCCACCGGCAGCGACACGATGGGCTTTCTGGCCGGCATGGGTGCCGGTGCCCTGATGGCGGCCATCTTTGGCGGTCTGGTGATTTGGCTCAACACCAACCAGTACGCCACCGGTCTGGCGCTTAGCCTGTTTGGCGCGGGCTTCTCGGCCTTTGCCGGTATCCGCTACGTGCAAGAAAAAATGCCCGATCGGCCGCGCTTCGCGATTCCCCTGCTGACCGACATTCCCTTCTTTGGCCCGGCCCTTTTCAGGCAGCATCCGCTGGTCTATCTGACGGTGCTGTTTGCCGCAGCGCTCATTTGGTTTTTGTACCGCACCCGCGCCGGACTGATTCTGCGCAGCGTGGGCGAGAGCCCGGAGTCGGCCCATGCCCTGGGTTATCCGGTGCGCCGCATCCGCTTGGGAGCCGTGATGCTGGGGGGCGCGTTGTGCGGCCTGGCCGGTGCCTATATCTCCATCATCTACACGCCGCTGTGGGTGGAGGGCATGGTCTCTGGCAAGGGCTGGATTGCGCTGGCGCTGACCACCTTTGCCACCTGGCGCCCGGCCCGCGTGCTGCTGGGGGCCTATCTGTTTGGTGGCGTGACCATGCTGCAGTTCCATTTGCAGGGCATTGGTGTGGACATTCCCAGCCAGTTGCTCAGCATGCTGCCCTACCTGTCCACCATTGTGGTGTTGGCGCTGATCTCGCGTAACCCCCGCTGGATTCGTATTAACATGCCTGCTGCCATAGGCAAGCCCTTCTATCCGGGCTCCTGATTTTTTCTCCGTAACTTGTCCCACCTTCCATAAAGGATTTCACATGACAGATTTGCAAAAGCGCTCCCTATTGAAACTGGCGGCACTGACCGCGGTGGCCAGTGCCGCCCTGATGGGTTGCGGCAAGAAGGAAGAACCCGCTCCCGTGGCCGCACCGGCGCCCGCTGCCTCCGCTCCTGCGCCCAAGCCCGAGCCGCTGAAGATCGCCTTTGCCTATGTCGGCCCCGTGGGCGACGGCGGCTGGACCTTTGCGCATGACTCCGCCCGCAAGGCGCTGGAAAAAGAATTCGGCGACAAGATCGCCACTTCGTTTGTTGAAAACGTGCCCGAGTCGGCCGACGCCGAGCGCGTCATCCGCGACATGGCCGGTCAGGGCAATAAGCTGATTTTCGGCACCACCTTTGGCTACATGGAAACCATGCTCAAGGTCGCCCCTGACTTCAAGGATGTGAAGTTTGAGCACGCCACCGGCTACAAGACCGCCGACAACATGCGTACCTACGACAGCCGCACCTATGAAGGCGCGTACATGGCCGGCGTGATTGCCGGCAAGATGACCAAGAGCAATGTGCTCGGTGTGGTGGCCTCGGTGCCCATCCCTGAAGTCATCCGCAACATCAACAGCTTCACCCTGGGCGCGCAAAGCAGCAACCCCAAGATCAAGACCAAGGTGGTCTGGGTTAACGAGTGGTTCAACCCACCGAAAGAAACCGAAGCCGCCACCAGCCTGATCAACGGCGGCGCGGATGTGCTGTTCCAAAACACCGATTCGCCTGCCGTCTTGAAGACCGCGCAGGACAAGGGCAAGCGCGCCTTTGGTTGGGACTCCGACATGACCGCCTACGGCCCCAAGGCCCACCTGGCCTCTGCCGTGATCAACTGGACGCCTTACTACATCAAGGCCACCAAGGACGCACTGGAAGGCACTTGGACCACCGGCCAAAGCTGGTGGGGTGTGAAGGAAGGCGCGATTGACATCGTGTCGATCGCCGAAGATGTGCCCGCCGAGACCAAGGCCAAGGTCGATGAGGTCAAGGCCGGTCTGAAGGATGGCAGCTTCGTGATCTGGAAGGGCCCCATCACCGACAACACCGGCAAGATCCAGATCAAGAAGGACGAAGTCGCCGATGACAAGTTCCTCGGTGGTCTGGGCTTTTACGTCAAGGGTGTAGAAGGCAAGATCCCTGGCGGCAAGTAAACGTCTCTGACGTCTAAGAAGGGCCGCCACTGTGCGGCCTTTTTCAATTCCGTGGCCAGCCTGGCGGTGCCGCTTCTGGCCAAAATACCCTCACCTTTGGAGTCCTCCCATGAGCATCGTGCGTCAAGTCAAACCTGTCCCCCAAGAGCGCATGCCCGAACTGCTGCGCCTTATGCCCAAGGCCGAACTGCATATGCACATCGAGGGCTCGTTGGAGCCCGAGCAGATGTTCGCCTTGGCCCAACGCAACAGCGTGCAGCTGGCCTACCCAAACGCGCAGGCCGTGCGCGAGGCCTATGTGTTCGACAACCTGCAAAGCTTTTTGGACATCTACCATGCCGGCACCCTGGTGCTCAAGACCGAGGCCGACTTTTACGACATGGCCTGCGCCTATCTGGCGCGCGCCCAGGCCGACAACGTCACCCACACCGAGCTGTTCTTTGACACCCAGACCCACACCGGCCACGGTCTCGACGCGCAGATGGTGGTCAAGGGCCTGCACCGTGCCTGCATGGACGCGCCTGCCAAGTACGGCATGACGGCCTCGCTGATCCTGTGCTTTTTGCGCCACTTGAGCGAAGAGGAGGCCTTTGAATGCCTGGAGCAGGTCATGCCCCTGCGCGACATGATCGTCGGCATCGGCCTGGCCAGCAGCGAAGTGGGACACCCGCCAGAGAAATTCGCTTTGGTGTTTGCGCGTGCCAAACAGTTGGGCTTTCGGCTGGTGGCCCATGCGGGCGAGGAGGGCCCACCGGCCTATATCTGGAGCGCGCTCGATGTGCTCAAGGTCGAGCGTATCGACCATGGCGTGCAAAGCATGAACGACCCCGACCTGATCCGCCGCCTGGTGCAGGACCGCATACCGCTGACCGTATGTCCGCTATCGAACATGAAGCTGCGCGTCTATCCGTCGCTCACCCAGCACTGCATAGGCCGCATGTTGGAGGCCGGCATCGTCGCCACCATCAACTCCGACGACCCTTCCTACTTTGGTGGCTATATCAACGAGAACTTTCAACAGACCTTTGCCGCTCTGCAGTTGGGGAGCCAACAGGCCTACCAACTCGCGCTCAACAGCTTCAACGCCAGCTTTATCGACGCCTCGGAACGCAAGCGCCATATCGAGGCGCTGGACGCAGTGTTCGATACCTTTTAGGGCTGCCCGGCAATAGGCCTGGCCACACCGCAATTTTTTTGCGCGGCTAAAATCACCCCAAGGCCCGCTGCTCCGGCGGGCCTTGCCTTTTGTGTTTCGGAGCCATGTAGAGGACTACCATGTATAAAAACCTCGCAGCCACAGCCGTGGCCGCTTGTTGCATTGCGCTTGCACCCCAGGGTGCTTTTTCCCAAACCACCACCCAGACGAGCGCTGCCGATGCGCCGCTCAAAATCGGCTTTGTCTATGTCGCGCCCTTGACGGATGCCGGCTGGGTGCGCCAGCACGAAGAGGGGCGCTTGGCAGTGCAGGAGGCCTTGGGTAAGCGCGTGCAGACCAGCTATGTGGCCGACGTGGCCGAGGGGCCGGACGCCGAGCGCGTGATCCGCGACCTGGCGCAACAGGGCAAGCAACTGATCTTCACCCCCAGCTTTGGCTATATGGAGCCCACGCTCAAGGTGGCGCAGGAGTTCCCGAACGTCAAGTTCGAGTCCATCACCGGCTACAAGACGGCAGCCAATGTGTCCGTGGCCAATGCGCGCTACTACGAGGGCCGCTACCTGGCGGGCATGCTGGCCGCGCGCATGAGCCAGACCCATCGGGCCGGTTATGTGGCGGGCTTTCCCATTCCCGAGGTGCTGCAGGGCATCAACGCCTTCACCCTGGGCATGCGCGCTGTGGACCCCCATGCCGAGGTGAAAGTGGTCTGGCTCAACGCCTGGTTTGACCCGACGCGCGAGCGCGACGCCGCCATGACCCTGTTCAACCAGAACGCAGATGTGGTCACCTTCCACACCGGCTCATCCGCCGTCATGGCCGCAGCCCAAGAGCGCGGCAAGATGGCCATTGCCTACCACTCCGACATGCGCAGCGTGGCGCCCGATGCGCAGATAGGCGCCGTCACCCACCGCTGGGGCGACTACTACAAGGCGCGCGCCCGGGCGGTGCTGGATGGAAGCTGGAAGCCCGGCCATGTCTGGGGCGGCGTGCGCGAGGGCATGATCCGCATCGGCGACTTTGGCCCCAGGGTGCCCAAGGCGGTGCAACTTGATGTGCTGAAGGCGCAAAAGGCGATGGGCCAAGGCAAGCTGCATCCTTTCCATGCGCTGGAGGCGGTGCGCGACAACGAGGGCCAGGTGGTGATTGCCAAGGGCGAGACCCTCAGCGATGAAAAAATCCTGGGCATGAACTGGCTAGTCGCCGGTGTGCAGGGCAAGATCAGCCGCTGATTGCTAGCCCCTGCCTGCGCAGGACGCGTCGCCAGTGCGGATAGGCCACAACGCATAGGGCTTATCCGCAACGCCTTATGGCCGGCGCGGCTGACTGCCATTAAGCTCAAGCCCATGAAAGCCTACCGCGCCTCCCTTCTTTGGTTCGCCCCGCACAGCGAGGGGCCGCCCCGGGCCCTGTTTGAAGAGGATGGCCTGTTGCTGGTGGGCCCCGACGCGGCCGGCCTGCAGCGGGTGCAGGCCATAGGCAGCTGGCGCGATCTGTCGCCGCGCTATGCCGATGTGGCGGTGGAGCATTGGCCGGGGCGCATCATCGCGCCGGGCTTTGTCGATCTGCATGTGCACTATCCGCAGACCAATGTCATAGGCTCGCCGGCCAGTGGCCTCTTGCCCTGGCTGGAGAACTACACCTTCCCCGAAGAAAAGCGCTTTGCGTCTATCGACTACAGCGCCGAGAGCGCATCCTTCTTTATCGACGAACTGTTGCGCAACGGCGTGACCACCGCGCTGGCCTTTGCCACCTCGCACACGACCTCGGTCAATGCCCTGTTTGCCGAAGGCGAGAAGCGCAGCCTGCGCCTGGTCACCGGCCTGTGTCTGATGGACCGCAACGCGCCGGCCGATTTGCTCAACCAACATTCCCCCGGCGGCCATGTGGACGCCACGCTGCAAAGCCTGCTCGACAGCGAGGCCTTGATTCACCATTGGCATGGCAAGGGCCGTCTGGGCTATGCCATCACGCCGCGCTTTGCCCCCACCAGCACCGATGCCCAGTTGCGAGGCGCCGGAGAGCTGGCCGCGCGTTACAGCGATGTCTGGATCCAGTCGCATGTGGCCGAAAACCACGAAGAGATCGCCTGGGCACGCGAACTGTTTCCCAAGTCGCGCAGCTACCTGTCCACCTACGACGACTTTGGCCTGATGCGTGAGCGCGCTGTCTACGCCCACTGCATCCACTTCTGCGACTCCGACCGCGCCCTGATGCGCGACACCGGCGCCAGCGCCGCCCTCTGCCCGACCAGCAACCTGTTTTTGGGCAGCGGCTTTTTTGACTACGCCGGTGCCGACCGCATCGGCTTTGGCTACGGTCTGGCCAGCGATGTGGGCGGGGGCACCAGCTTCAGCCCGTTTCACACCATGCTGGCCGCCTATTACGTAGGGCGCGAGGGCCAGATCAACCACGGCCTGTCCCTGTCGCCGCAGCATCTGTGGTGGCAGCACACAGCAGGCGCCGGGCGGGTGTTGGGCGTGAAGGGCGCGGACGGTCAACCGGTGGTGGGCAATTTGCTTCCCGGTTGCGAGGCCGACTTTGTGGTCCTCAACCCCAAGGCCACGCCGCTGCTGGCGCGCAAGACTTCTCTTGCGTCCAACCTGGATGAGCTGCTGTTCTCGATGATTGTGTTGGGCGATGACCGGCTGATAGAGCGCACGGTGATTTCGCAGGGGCTGTCCGTTTAGCTACCTGTCAGTCCTTTCAAGCTGTTTGCGTGAGCAGCGTTTTATTTTTTGAGTTGCTTGGTGCCTGCCGGAGTGGGGATTGCCGGTGGCCGCCTACTGCGGGTACGCAGGCCACCGATACCCCCACCCCGGCGAGTAGAGGCAACGTTAGTTGGCGACGGTGAATACCAATGCCGTAGTCGTACCGCCCGCTGTGTTTGGTATTTCCGCGTGCCTACAAGGCCGCTTCTTCGCAGGGGTGCGGGGTGTCTGCGCGGCCGATTTGTGCGTACCCGCAGTATGAGGACGCGCAGATACCCCGTGACCCTGCCAGCCACTTAAGGCGTACAAGGTATTCACTGACACCCGCCTGCTTACAATCAAGCCCAATTTAGGAGCAGTGCCCCATGAGCATCAAAAGCGACAAGTGGATTCGCCACATGGCCGAAACCACCGGAATGATTGAACCGTTTGAGCCGGGCCAGATCCGCCAGCGTGACGGCCAAAAAATCATCTCCTACGGCACCAGCAGCTACGGCTACGACATACGCTGTGCGCCCGAGTTCAAGGTTTTCACCAACATCCACAGCACCGTGGTGGACCCGAAGAACTTCGACGAAAAAAGCTTTGTCGATTTTTACGAGGACGTGTGCATCATCCCGCCCAACAGCTTTGCGCTGGCCCGCACGCTCGAATACTTCCGCATCCCGCGCAATGTGCTCACCATTTGCTTAGGTAAAAGTACCTACGCGCGCTGCGGCATCATCGTCAACGTTACGCCGTTTGAGCCCGAGTGGGAGGGCTATGTGACGCTGGAGTTCAGCAACACCACGCCGCTGCCCGCCAAAATTTATGCTGGCGAGGGCTGCGCCCAGGTGCTGTTTTTCGAGAGCGACAAGGACGATGTCTGCGAGGTCTCGTACAAGGACCGTGGCGGCAAGTACCAGGGCCAGGTCGGCGTGACCCTGCCTAAAGCCTGACCATCCGATTCCCACACCAAGGCACCGCATGAAATGGGACGGTAACCGCCAGTCGGACAACGTGGAAGACCGCCGCTCCGAGTCGGGTGGTGGCCCTGGTGGCGGCGGCGGGCTGCTCGGCGCGCTGCTGGGGGGTCGCATGGGCGTGGGCGTCATTGTGGTGGCGCTGCTGGGCGGCTGGGCGCTGGGTATCAACCCCCTGACGGTTTTGGGTTTGCTCGATGGCGGCAACATGCCCTCGTCTCAGGTGCAGCAGGCGCCGGCCAAACGCCCACCGGCCGATGACCGCATGGCCCAATTTGTATCCACCGTGCTGGCCGATACCGAAGACGTTTGGACCGAGATGTTCACCAAGGGTGGCAGCGTCTACATAGCGCCGCATCTGGTGCTGTTTCGCGGCGCCACAAGCACCGGCTGCGGCCAGGGCGAGGCGGCCATGGGGCCGTTTTACTGCCCGGCCGATCAGAAGGTGTACATCGACCTGGGCTTTTACCAGACCCTCAAGGACCAGTTGGGTGCGCCGGGCGACTTCGCCCAGGCCTATGTGATTGCACACGAGGTCGGCCACCATGTGCAAAACCTGCTGGGTGTCAGCGCCAAGATGGAGCAGCGGCGCGGGCAGCTGACCCAGGTCCAGTACAACGCCCAGAGCGTGCGCCTGGAGTTGCAGGCCGATTGCCTGGCCGGTGTCTGGGCCCACCATGCCCAGGCCACGCGCCAAATTCTCGAGGCCGGCGACCTGGCAGAGGCGATGAACGCGGCCGCAAAGATCGGTGACGATGCCTTGCAGGGTGCGGGTGGCAGGCGGGTGGTGCCTGAGAGCTTTACCCATGGCACCAGCGCCCAGCGTCAGCACTGGTTCAATGCCGGCATGCAGGGTGGCACTGTGAAAAACTGCGACACTTTTTCCAGCCGTAACCCATGAAGCGCGCAATGGCGGATAATGCGGGTTTGCCCCTGTGCCTTGGGGCCGCCCTGCTATCGGATGGATAGCACAACTTCTGGCTATGCCTGACCGACTTGAATACCGAACTGAATTCCCCTGAACTGAGCGCAACTCCCGCAGCCGCCGCTGCCCCCGAGAGCGCCGCCACCGTGACCCAAGAAACCCCCGTGATGGCCTTTGCCCAGTTGCAATTGGCAGCTCCACTGGCCCGCGCCGTGGCCGAAATGGGCTACGAGTCCATGACACCGATCCAGGCCCAAGCCATCCCCGTGGTGCTGCAAGGCCGCGATGTGATGGGCGCCGCCCAGACTGGCACCGGCAAGACAGCAGCCTTTGCCCTGCCCCTGCTGCAGCGCATGATGAAGCACGAGAACCCTTCCACCTCGCCCGCTCGCCATCCGGTGCGCGCCCTGGTGCTCTTGCCCACGCGCGAACTGGCCGACCAAGTGGCGCAACAGGTCAAGCTCTACGCCAAGTACACCAACCTGCGCAGCGCCGTGGTGTTTGGCGGCATGGACATGAAGCCACAAACCCTGGAACTCAAGGCCGGGGTCGAGGTGCTGGTGGCCACACCGGGTCGCCTGCTGGACCACATTGAAGCCAAGACTGCCGTGCTCAACCAGGTCGAATACGTGGTGCTCGATGAGGCCGACCGCATGCTCGACATCGGCTTTTTGCCCGACCTGCAGCGCATCCTGTCTTACCTGCCCAAGCAGCGCATCACGCTCTTGTTCTCGGCTACCTTCTCGCCCGAGATCAAGCGCCTGGCCAGCAGCTACCTGCAAAACCCGGTGACGATTGAAGTGGCGCGCTCCAACGCCACTGCCTCCACCGTCGAGCAGCATTTCTACAGCGTCAATGAAGACGGCAAGCGCCACGCCCTGCACCAGATCCTCAAGACCCGCGGCATGAAGCAGGCCTTTGTGTTCGTCAACAGCAAGCTGGGCTGTGCCCGCTTGGCCCGCTCGCTGGAGCGTGAAGGTCTGAAGACCACCGCACTGCACGGCGACAAGAGCCAAGACGAGCGCCTGAAGGCCCTTGACTCCTTTAAAAAGGGCGAGGTCGATTTGCTGGTGTGTACCGATGTGGCCGCGCGCGGTCTGGACATCAAGGACGTGCCGGCAGTGTTCAACTTCGACATCCCGTTCAACGCCGAAGACTATGTGCACCGCATCGGCCGCACCGGTCGCGCCGGCGCTGCCGGTCTGGCCGTGAGCTTTGTGGGCGGCGGCAACGACGCGCGCTTGGTGGCCGACATCGAGAAGTTGATCAAGTCCAAGATCGAGATCGAGGCGCTGGAGTTTGACGAAGACCAGCCCGACATCCGCAAGCAGGGCCGCATCAACGACGGCCGGCGCATGTACCAAGAAAATGAAGGCGTTGGCGGCGGCGACAATGGTCGCAGTGAAGCCCGTGGTGCCCCGCGTGGTGAAGCCCGCAATGATTCACGCAGCAGTGGCCGAGGCGATGGCCGCCGCGAAGGTGGCAATGAGGGCCGGCGCGAATATGCCCGCCCCCAAGTGCAGTCACGCGACCCCTTCTTTGACAGGCCTTACGAGCCCAGCGCCGCAGCCGATGCAGCACCTTCGTGGGAGGCCGCAGACAGGCCGGCCATGCGCAGCATCTCCAGCAACATCAAGCCTAAGCGCAAGCTTGCGGCACTGTTCAAGTCGGCATAAAACCGACCACTAAAAAAGGGCCTGCAGGGCCCTTTTTTATGGCGCCACCGCCCATGCGGTTCAGTGTTGGCCCGGCCTTTGGGACTCGGCGCATTGCACCTGGACCAGCTCGCTGCTCCAGCCTGTCGCCTGCGGTGTGATGTGCAGCGCGCTCAGGCAGCCGCCCCAGACGCAGCCGGTGTCTAGCGACAGTACATCGCTGCGACCCAGCCAACCCAGGGTGGACCAATGGCCAAAGGCCACGCTGATGGACGCGGTCTGGCGCCCCGGCACTTCAAACCAAGGCAGATAACCCGCAGGCAAGGCCTCCACCTTGCCGCTGAAGCCAAACTCCATGTGTCCCTCGGGCGTGCACACACGCAGCCTAGTCAGCGCATTGACGATGACACGCAAGCGCTCTGGCCCCTGCAGATCGTCGCTCCAGGCCTCCGGTGCGTTACCGTACATCGTGGCGAAAAAGTCTGCGCTGTCGGGTCCGCGCAGTGCGGTCTCCACCTCTTGCGCCAGCTCCAGCGTCTTTTGGGCAGTCCAGGCGGGCAGTACCCCGGCGTGCACCATCAGCAGCTCCTGGCCGCCCCAGCGCTCCAGCAGGGCCAGATTCTGGTGGCGCAGCCATTCCAGCATGGCGGGGCGGTCGCTGGCATGCAGCACGCCTTGCAGCGTGTCCTTGCGACCGGGCTTGCGCGCGCCCTGCGCCAGGGCCAGCAAATGCAGGTCGTGGTTGCCCAGCAGGCAGCGGGCCGATGCGCCATAGCCCATCAGGCGGCGCAGCACGGCGTCGGATGCCGGACCGCGGTTGACCAGATCGCCCAGTAAAAACAGGGTATCGCGGCTGGGGCTGAAGGCGATTTTCTCCAGCAGGCGTTGCAATGCGGCGTCGCAGCCCTGCAAGTCGCCGATAAGGTAAAGTGACATGACTTTATTTTCGCTCAAGGGTGCATGGACTTTCTGGTTATTCTGGTGCTTACGCTTCTCAACGGCGCCTTTGCCATGTCGGAGCTGGCGCTGACCGCCAGCCGCAAGGTGCGCTTACAGACCATGGCCGACGAGGGCGACAAGGGTGCGCAGGCGGCACTCGACCTGATGGGCAATCCCACGCAATTCCTTTCCGCGGTGCAGGTCGGCATCACCAGCATTGGCATGCTCAACGCGCTGGTGGGTGAGGCTGCCTTTGGTGAAGGCCTGGCTGCTTGGCTGGAGCAGAGCTTCACGCTCTCGCACAAGGCCGCCGGTGTGACGTCCACAGCGCTGGTGGTGACCGCCATCACCTTCATCACCATTTTGTTTGGCGAGTTGGTGCCCAAGCGCATCGGCCAGCTCTACCCCGAGCCGGTGGCGCGCGTGGTGGCGCGGCCCATGCAGTGGGTGGCCATGGTGGCCAAACCCTTTGTGCGCCTGCTGTCGCTGTGCACCCACGGCATGCTGCGCCTGTTGCAGATCGACGCCACCGACAACCGCATGGTGACCGAGGCCGAAATTTCCGCCAGCCTCGAAGATGGCGTGGACGCCGGCATCATCGAGGTGCACGAGCACCAGATGGTGCGCAATGTGTTCCATCTGGATGACCGCACCCTGACCTCCATGATGCTGCCGCGCTCCGACATGGAGTGGCTGGACGCCAGTTGCTCGGTGACCGAGGCGTTGCAGCAGGCCAGTGGCGCGGCCGAAAAGGGAGCGCATTCCTGGTACCCGGTGTGCCGCGGCTCACTTGACGATGTGGTGGGTGTGGTCAGCGTGGCGCGTCTGCTTGAGCGCGGCGTGCGCTACCCCTATGGCGTGGGCGCGCTGGTGGAGCCTGCCGTGTTTGTGCCGGAGACGCTGACCGGCATGGAGCTGATTGCACAGTTTCGTACCAAGGCCGCGCGCATGGTGTTTGTGGTGGACGAATACGGCGTGGTGCAGGGCCTGATCACGCCACATGACCTGCTCGAAGCCATCACCGGAGAGCTCAAGCCCGATCAGCACGATGAGGCCTGGGCCATTTTGCAGCCCGATGGCTGCTGGCTGCTCGATGGTCTGATGCCCATCGCCGAGCTCAAGGCCCGTTTAGAGATCGAGCAGGAGCTGCCGCATGAGGACCGCGGCCGTTACAACACGCTGGCCGGTTTGCTGATGACGGTGTCTGGCAATATGCCCGAGGCGGGTGAAAAAATTGTCTGCGCCCACTGGCAGTTTGAGGTCACCGGGCTGGACGGGCGGCGCATCGACAAGGTGCTGGCCAGGCACCTGCCGGCGCATACGGCCAAGGCTTAAACCCTGTTTGCGATCACATGCGTGCGCTCAGGCGGTAGGCGGCGATGCCCAGCAGTTCGTGCAGCAGCAGCTCCCAGCGCTCGGCGCCTTCGCCCAGGTTGAAGTTGCTCAGCGGGGTGATGCCGCCGGTGCGAAAGTCCACCGGGTAGGGCGTCACATTCCAGCCGGCCTTTTGGAAGGTGGCCAAGGAGCGTGGCATGTGCCAGGCCGAGGTCACCAGCAGCCAGGGCTTTTGCGCATCCAGGCCTGGAAGCGCACGCGTGAACAGCGCATTTTCATAGGTGTTTTGGGAGCGGGTCTCCAGCGTGAGCACGCTACGCGGCACGCCCATGCTGTCAAAGAATTGCAGGGCCCTTTCGGCCTCGCTGGGGCCGCTGCCAAAAAATTCGCCCTCGCCACCGGTAAAGACAATGCGCAGTGGGGGGTGGCGCTGCCACAGGCTGACTGCCATGGTCATGCGCTCGGCACTGGCATTGAGCAGGGGTTGTTGGTGGTACTGGCTGAAACGCCCGGGCTCCAGTGCACCGCCCAGCACCACCATGCCGGCATAGCCGCTGAGGTCGGCGTCGGCCGCCAGTTCCGGATAGCGGTTTTCCAGTGGCTGCAGCAGGGCATCGGGCAGGGTCTTGAAGCCGCATAGCGTCAGCAACAACAAAGCCGCCCCCATCAGCCTGCGCCCAGCCACCGGTCGTGAGCGGCTTAAAAAATACGCCAGGGCCAGCAGCAGCAGCACCGCATTCAAGGGTTGGGCCAGTAAGTTGAGTAGTTTGGAGATCAGCAGCATATAGCTACCTTAGCAGCTGGAATGGTTGGCAAAGCGCCATCGAACTTGTGTATTTGGACTATTGGTGCGGTCACCCGATAAAATCGCCCAAACAATTAGAAATAGTTTATGCGAAAAATTTCCGCCAATGCCGATGTAATGACCACCCGAGAAGCAGGGGAGACGCTGGGCGTTGCCGTGCGCACTGTGCAGCTATGGGTGGAAGCTGGGGTGTTGCCTGCCTGGCGTACTGCGGGCGGTCACCGGCGCATTGCGCGCAGCGCGGTCGACAAGCTGATGGCCGAGCGCCGCAGCGACCTGCATACCCCCGATGCCCAGCCCAGTCCAGCCCGACCGGGGATCAAGCTCCTGTTGGTAGAAGATGATCCCGTGTTGTTGCGGCTATTTAGCGGTGTGGTGGCCTCCTGGAATTTTCCGGTCGAGCTGATCACCGCCACCAATGGCTTTGAGGGTCTGGTGCGCATGGGTGAGGTCCATCCGGACATCGTAGTGACCGATCTGGTCATGCCCGGCATGGACGGGTTTGAGATGGTGCGCTCCCTCAAAAAAGCGGGTTCCGGATTTGCCAGCATCAAGCTGCTGGTGATCTCTGCGCTCAGCACCGATGAAATTCAGGCACAGGGCGGTCTGCCCGAGGGCGTGACCTGTTTCCACAAGCCGGTGAATTTCGCCAAGCTTGAAACGCTGGTGCACAAGCACTTCACGGACAAGCTGCAGCGCGCAATAGGCTAGGCTCAGGACTCCGGTCTGGGGCGCGGTTGACGCACCCGTAATGCGCCGGGCACGCCCAGGTGCGGGTGCAACTGGCCTGCCACCAACCAGGCGAGCAGCAGCGCGCAGCCACCGGCCGCAAACACGCCCGAGACCGTGGTGAATTGCAGTACCAGCCAGGCCAGGCCAGGCGACAAAATGCCCGACACGTCACGAAAGCTCGAATACACCGCAGACATCTCGGTGCGCTCCGATGGTTTCACCGACATCAAAAAAGGCAGGCCGGCGCAGACGTCGAGCAGCACCAGGCAGTAAGACCCCAGCAGCAGCATGCCGACCGTGGCCCAGGGCAGCGGCGACAAGAGCGTGGCCAGGATGAAGCACATGCCGCCGAGCAGGAAGCCGGTGCGCATGGCGCGCCGCAGCGACTTACGCTGTACCCAGCGAAACAGCAGGGGTGCCGCAAACAGGCCCATATTGGCCAGCGAGGTGGCAATGCCGCCCACCTGGTCGCCCAGTCCATGCTCCACGGCAAAAATGCCCACATAGACAAAGTAAAACCACCAGCCGCAAGAGCGCATGACGGCAAACAACCAGCCGCCCACCAGACGTGGCTGCAAAAAGAAGCGCCGCAAATAGGTCCATGGATGCGAGGCTGCGCGTGATTGGCGTGTCATCACGCGGCCATTGCCCAGTCGCATCTTCCAGATATAGAACAGCATGGCCGAGGCGCCCAGGCCTGCCATCAAAAACGGTGCGCCATGCCAGAGGGGCAGCAGCTGCACACCCAGCACCGGGCCCAGCACCCAGCCCAGCCCACCATAGAACATGCGCAGCGACTCCAGCCGTGCAAACTCGGTCTTGGCCACATGGTCCAGCACATAGGCGTTGAAGCAAACAAAGGAGGTAGCCGCCGCCAGGGTGTTGCACAGCAACGCGGCAGTCGCCCATTTGCCGCCCAGCATGCCAAAGACGGCCGACAACACATACAGCATCAGGCCCATTGCATAGACCCGGCGCCGCTGCAGCCGCTGCGCTAGCAAGGGCACGGTCAGCGCCGTCAGCAGCGACAGGATGCCAATCACAAAGTAGAGTTCCGACACGACGGCCACATCGCCCCAGGCGCGGTACAGCAGCAGTGGGTAGACCGCCAGCGTCGATCCCCTGACCAGAGCCTCCAGTCCGGCGATGGTGGCGAACTCGCGCACGCCGGGCTTGCGTGCGGGTGCAATGGGTGGCGCGCTGAAGGGGGAAATAGGCACAGATGACCGGTGGGGGAAGTCGCCCAGTATCGCACCACGCCTAAAAAATCACCCACAACGCGCAGCGCGACCACTCAGCCCAAGCACGGCTCCATGCAAGGCCTCAAAATGCTTCCCATTGGTCGTCGCCAACCTTGGCTTGCGTGACGGGCTTGATCGGCGTGATGGGCTTAGGCAGTGCAGCAGTCTTACCTGTCTTGGGCTTGGCACTGACTGTCGAGGCAACACGTTTCTCAGAGCCCTTGAAGGCCGCGCTTGTGGCAACGCTGCGAACGGTGCTTGGAATCATCCTAGCATTGGATTCCTGCTTGAAGACCGCGACCGACTGCACCAACTCCACCGACTGGGACTTTAAACTGTTGGCCGCCGCAGCCATTTCCTCCACCAGCGCGGCGTTTTGTTGGGTCACCCGGTCCATCTGCGCAACCGCCTCACCAATCTGCGTCACCCCGGTCGCCTGTTCATTGCTCGCATGGCTGATTTTGCCGACCAAGGCACTGACTTTGCGTATCGAGTCCACGACTTCTGTCATGGTCACTCCGGCCTCATCGACCAGCACCGTACCCTGTTCTACACGCTCTACGCTGGCGTTGATGAGCTTCTTGATTTCCTTGGCCGCATCCGCACTGCGCCCAGCCAAGGAGCGGACTTCACTGGCCACCACGGCAAAGCCACGTCCCTGTTCGCCCGCACGGGCCGCTTCCACGGCTGCGTTCAAAGCCAGGATGTTGGTCTGAAAGGCAATGCCGTCGATGACGCTGATGATGTCGGATATCTTTCTGGAGGAGTCGTTGATGTCCTTCATGGTGTGGACCACGCGGCCCACGACCTCACCACCACGCGCCGCCACAGATGCTGCCCCGGCCGCCATCTGGCTGGCCTGCTGTGCGTTTTCGGCATTGATGTTGACCTGCTCGCTGAGTTCCTCCATGGAGGCAGCCGTTTGTTCCAAGGTGCTGGCCTGACTCTCGGTGCGCGACGACAAATCCAGGTTGCCCTCTGCAATCTCGGCGCTGGCGCTCGCCACACTTTCTGCGATAGTTCCGGCCACCTCAACGGCCTGTGCAAGGGGGTTGGAAATGGAGCGTGAAATCACAAACCCTAGCGCACCCGCAAGCACGACGGCAAGGGCGGCAGCGAAGAGTACAAACCCCCGCGCATGGCTGATGGTGGTTTGAGCCGCCTCCCACACTTCGTCGGCTGCTTTCTTATTGAAGGCGCTCAGTTCCTGCAAGTCCTTGAGCGCCAGTCTGAATTGGGTCTGGGACTCGCCTTTGAATGCCTTGTAGGCGACTGCTGCCGCTTCTAGGCTGTCGCCAGCTTTGTGTGAAAGGGGGCGCAGATTTTCCCATGTGGCATACCAAGCGTCGCGGTGGGTGTTAAAGCTGCTCCAGGCCACGACCTCCTCCTCGGTGGTGTAAAACTTGGATGCCACTGGTTCGAGCTCGGCGAGTTGCTTGCGGATTGCAGTAATCTCGGCTTCGATAGTGTCCATTTCCGCGTTGTCTGTCGCAACAAGGTGACGTCCCTCGGCACGACGCATGCTGTTGAGCAAAGAATCAAGCTGCCCCGACATATAGACACCTGGCAGACTGCCGGTTGCGATTTCCTTCTCTCCTGCGGCAACCTCACTGAGTTGGGACAGGGCAATGGCACCCAAGGCGATGAGCATCGCGACGACGATGGAAAATCCGAGGCCAATCTTGGTCGAAATTTTGAAACTGTATGGGTTCATCTCAGAGTCTCCATTGAGGGTGTTCGCAGGCCTGCGTAAAAATTAACGGCCTTGGGAAGTTAAAGACTCCATCCCCTGACAGGTTGAAATGCTGAACACTGATTCGGGAATTTACAACAGCAGCCGGAGATGTCAAGCGCTTGGACTCGTGGCGAATAATGCGGGTTTGAAAAGTGAAAGACACCAGTGATCGAACTCTACAACCCCCTGACCCTGCGCGTGTACTGGGAGGACACCGATGCCGGCGGCGTGGTGTACTACGCCAACTACTTGAAGTTTTTTGAGCGCGCCCGCACCGATTGGTTGCGCCGCTTGGGTGTGGAGCAAAGCCGGTTGCAGGCCGAGCAGGACTGTATTTTTGTGGTGGCCGAGGTGCAGCTGCGCTATGTGGCAGCGGCCCGCTTGGATGACCTGATCACGGTGAGCGTGCGGCTTCTCGAGCAGGGTCGGGCCTCATTGCAGCTCGAACAACAGGCCTGGCGCGGTGCCACCTTGCTGGTCCAGGGGAGGGTGCGCATTGGCTGCGTCAGCGCCGCTACGTTCAAACCACGCCGCATTCCACAGACCGTCAGCACCCTGCTATCGGTGGTGTAGATTGCCACGACGCTGTACGGTGGACAATATTGAGTTATGACCTTTGGCTACGCGTACATGTACGGATTAAGGCGCATAAAATAGCCCACCCCTTCATCTGGTACCTCAGTCAATGGCAACATTTCACACCCAATACACGCGCCTCCAAAAGCTGACGGCACAAATCAAGGCGCTTGACGACAAGCTGATGGGCAACGGCATCATTCCCATGAAGGAGCAAGCGGTTATGCACACAGAAATCCGACGCATGAAAAAGGAAATGGAAGATCTGGAGAAACGCACCCGCTAAAGCCGGTTGTCCCCAACCTAGGGCCAGCACCCTGGTGCTACTTCAGCGTATCCATGACTTGCAGCACTTTGTCGGTGATGTCATTTTTCGGATTCACGTAGACCACTTCCTGAAATACCGCATGCAACTTGCCGTCCGCCGAAATTTGGGTCACGACCCCACGGGCGATCTGGATGATGTTCTGTATATCGTCCCGTTGGCGGGCCTCGCGTTCGTCCGCAAGCTGCTGCTTTTTGCGGTCTAGCTCACGATTGAGCGCGGTCAGGTCGCGCTCGCGCTCCAGCCGTTGGGTGGCGCTCAGGGTGGGCAGTGCCTTGTCCAGATCCTCTGCCTTTTTCTTGAGTGCGCTGGTCTGGGCGATGACTTCCTGGCCGCGCGCACCAAAGTCCACCTGGAACTTGGCCATGGCCTCTTTGGCCGCGCGCGATTCGCTCAGAATCCGGCGCACGTTGATGACGCCCACGGTGGTGTCCGCCGCGCTTGCAAGAGAAGTCGCTAGGGTCAGTGCCAAGGCGGTTATGGAAATGCAAGTGCGCAACAGTTTTTTCATGAAATTTCGGTTTGGAGCGTAAGGGGGAATTGCCAGGCTGGCTTTTCGCATGCCTGCAGTATGAACCATGCCGAGCGAGGCGCTCGCCAACCTTGGGACTGTTATTTTGTAAGCTGCCGTACCCAGAAACCGGTAGCCGAGGTGGCCATTCCAGGCACCCGCGCTGTGTGGAACCGCTTGCCTCGCGGGATGTACTCGTCTGTCACTGTGCTGCGACAGAGCAGGGATTCGCCGATAAGTACAATCGGCATCAGTTTCCCCTAGGCAAAACGAGGACAAAACCCTCAAAAAACCGATGCACGCTTACGCGGTTTGCCTTTTGCTGTCTGGTCCTGCATGGTGCGGGTCCGGCACCTTCACCATGCCCATATGGGGCTTGATGGTGCATAAGGGATTGATTTCTAAGGATAAATTTCATTATGAAGTGCGGAATTGTTGGCCTGCCCAACGTTGGTAAATCGACCCTGTTCAACGCCCTGACCAAGGCCGGCATTGCGGCGGAGAACTATCCTTTTTGCACCATCGAGCCCAATGTGGGTGTGGTGGAAGTGCCGGATCCGCGCCTGCAGCAGCTCGCCGCTATCATCATTCCCGAGCGCATCGTGCCCGCCATCGTCGAGTTTGTGGACATCGCTGGTTTGGTGGCTGGTGCCAGCACGGGTGAAGGCCTGGGCAACAAGTTCCTCTCGCACATCCGCGAGACCGACGCCACCATCAATGTGGTGCGCTGCTTTGAAGACGACAACGTGATCCACGTGGCCGGCAAGGTGGACCCGATTGCCGACATCGAAGTGATTCAGACCGAGCTCTGTCTTGCCGACCTGTCCGCCGTAGAAAAAGCCCTGCACCGCGTCACCAAGCTGGCGCGCTCGGGCGACAAGGAATCGGCCAAGCTGGTGGCGATTCTGGAGAAGTGCCAGGTGGCCCTGGACCAGGCCCGGCCGGTGCGCACCATTGACTTCAGCAAGGACGAGCTGCCGCTATTGAAGCAGTTCTTTCTGATCACCGCCAAGCCCGCCATGTTTGTGGCCAATGTGGCGGAAGACGGCTTTGAGAACAACCCCATGCTGGACCGCCTGACGGCTTTTGCCAACGCGCAAAACGCGCCGGTGGTGGCCATCTGCGCCAAGCTCGAAGCAGAGATGTCGGAGATGGAAGATGCCGACCGCGACATGTTTTTGGAAGAGATGGGCCTGCACGAGCCCGGACTGAACCGCCTGATCCGCTCGGCCTACAGCCTCCTGGGTCTGCAGACCTACTTCACCGCCGGTGTGAAGGAAGTGCGCGCCTGGACCATCCATGTGGGCGACACTGGCCCGCAGGCTGCCGGTGTGATCCACACCGACTTTGAGAAGGGCTATATCCGCGCCCAGACCATCGCCTTTGAGGACTTCATCCAGTTCAAGGGTGAGCAGGGCGCCAAGGACGCGGGCAAGATGCGTGCCGAAGGCAAGGAATACGTCGTCAAGGATGGCGACGTGATGAACTTCCTGTTCAGCTCCTAAAGCAAGTTGGAAGTGCAGCCCTATCCGTCAGCCGAAATTTGTTGAGCGCGGTTGGGCTGTCTGCAAACCTTCACTAAAACCAAGGTCTGTCAAAGGCAGATCTTGCGAATAACGGTGCCCTTAAAAACGAACGAAATGCCTGCCAAAATCGGTGCCGATCAGGGCGGTATATTCTGGTGGAACGCCAGACAGCAAGACCCTGTTGGAGTCAACCTCAAACCAGTCAACCTTTAATCCTCTCTGGATGAGATGGTTGAATAAAGGTGCTACATAAAGTTCCGATGCCGATGGTGAGAGACGTTCATCTTGAATGGCCTGTCTAAAAAGCCCAGCCGTAGAAAAATAATAGAGGCCGGTACAGCAATAATCTGAAATTCTCATTTTTTCTGTGCAACGCCTGACCCAGGGACTTCCAGCATCGATCGGCTCTATAAACGACCAATTGCTGCCATCTGCTCTAAACACTTCTAGTCCACCGGATGAACCCTCCCTTCGCCTGAGTACCATGCCGGGGCGAAGGGTGTCTATGTTAAAGATGTGAAGTTCCTCACGGTCGTCAAGACCCATCTGATCTATACCTATTTGTACGCTTTCAGCTTGGCCGGCAGTCTCCTGGTTCAAAATCACCAAATGGTAGTTTTTCACGCCGAGAATCTTCAGTCTTTCAGTAATGAATTTTTTGGATTCCTGTATTTCACGGAATACAAAAGTAAAGTGTTCATTTTCAAAATAAGATTCAAAGGATCTGACACTCCAGTCAAACAGAGTAGCCCCGTTTAAAGGCAGCATGTATTTTGGCACTGTGTATCCGGCATCGGTAAACCGTTTGCTCAAACCAGCCATTGGGATAACTATCATGATTTATCAAAAAAATATTCGTAATAAAGTCGCAATGCATTGGCAAAAAATGCATTCTGGCGGTCAGGTCGATCCGCGTGCAGGGGAATCATCGATAAAAAGAGATGAATGACGATCGATATTATTTGAATTGACTTGGGGTTCATACCATCAACTTGGATGGCACCATACTGTTCTTGCGCACAATACAATACCTTTGCATCTATAAAATCCAGCGTCACATCAAAAGGCGAGGTCTCGAGTAAACGGTAACGTCCGGCAAGAACCAAGTCGTAGCCGCCAATGAGTGAGTGCGAAATTTTAGCCAAATCATAGCGCCAGTCACCAAGAATGGAGTTCTCGTCGTCATCCATCCCTCCGCGTGGATCGATGGTGCGTATACGCATGGTTCTAAAATCGAAAAAAATATTCGTGAAGCAGAAGTCGCCATGCATGACGCTTCTGAATTGGCTGGAGTCCTCCCCAATGGCTTGGGCGGTACTGGCAACGATTTGCCGAAGACTCGGGAGTTTCTGTCCACGATAGCTCCAGACATTGTCTTGGGAAAGTCCCTTGGACGACAGCCAACTATTCAAACGACGCGTGGTTTTGCAATGTATGGCCTCCCTGAATCCACCTGGATGTATCGTCCTACTGTTTTTTACATGTTGTCCCTGCTCTCTGCAGTTTTCAATGAATTGAACGCAACCTTGAAATATTTTTTTCCATGAGTTGCTGCTCAATTCTCCAAAAACAAATAGTTCGTGCAATGAAGGCAGTGGTAGATACTCAAGTTCATACCAGGGTTGACCATTTTCGTAGACACCCGAGCCAAGATATGCTGGTGTATACAGACGCAAGGAATCTGGCAATAAGCGAAACCAGGAGGACTCTGCGTCAATTTTTTTATGATTCTCCGCAGTCTTGCGGATTCGCTGAAAGTCCAGGTGCAACTCGTTGAAGGCACGTTGCGTATGTATATTGCAACGCGCACGATAAAAGGTCTGAAGATGGCCAAAGTCAAGCCATGTATTGACAACAATGTCTTTAAGTTCAATCTGCTTGCTATAAAAAGACAGGGCAAGCGTAAAGCTCCCATCAGCGAGAGTCAAACTGCGCCGAAATTCAATGGGATTCGAGAGTACAAAATAGCCAGCAAGTACATTCGAATCCGACTCTTTGGTTGGCGCGAATTGGCCCCACTCATAGCCCTCTGGTGGGACGCCGACGGCAACCACATCCATTTGGTCAAGCGGGGCATCTGGAATCAGCGTATCGCCATGAAGAATACGAATGGAATCAGAGGGTTTTCCAATGAGATCCAATGCATATTGAATGGATCGTCCCAGGGTTAGGCCATCTGGAATAGGTATTAGCTGAACGCCTTTTCGAGAAAAAAATGCCATGTCAAACGCGGGAACGATGTAGCTTTGCGGCAAGGTCAAGAAAATTAGATCGCCATTTTGAAGCGATTCAATTTGCAACTCATACAGGCGGCTGTGTCCCACAGGCAAAAAAGCAGGAGGAATTCGTCCGTACTCTGCAGCTAACTCCATATTGATGTATGCGGCTGACGGAATAAGGGTGTAGGTCATTTGACTTATCTAGACAAAATTTTCGCGGTATGAATTCCCATTTGCTCCTCCTCCATTTGAATCAATAGAGATTCAATGATGTCTGACCCCATTTGTCTGTCTGACTGACACGCGACCTTGAATTGACGCGTGTTGGAAATCAGCATATTTGTCGGTGCAGTAATCATATTTGGTATTCCTGCTGCAATAAATGAAATGCTTCCATGGTCATTAGGAAAGTATTTTTCATTGTTTGCGAGAACATCTATCATGATGGGCAGTCCTTTTGCTGGATCAGCATTATGACAAATGCAAAAATTTGTATCGCCATAACTGGTTTCAATAAAATGTGCCAAATCACTGCTGTGGAGACTTTCAGGGCAATTCAATGATATGAAAGAACCTACATGTTTATGGCTGTTGCCCAGAAACTTATTCAACACCACAAACAATCTTCCTTGAAATAAAGCCTCGCTTGAATTCAAAAGAATTATATGCAGTGACATAGCATTTTCTAAAAGCGCATTGGCAGCGCTTTCGATTGCTTTTATATGCTTATTTGTATTGTAATAACGTTCATCCTGCAAAAGGATGATGGATTTTTTCGATGACCGTGTCGGTGTTTTGTGAAAACCCGGATAGGCATGAATAACCTTTTCCACAGGCATTTCCTGAATATCATATTCGCCACTTCTATTTATGAAAACGTTGTATTTTTTTGGTTTGTTGAAATCGTGGTTGTCACGTAATTTTTTTCGACAGTTACGACCGAATTTATCGTAGTAATTTCCGTAGTAGGAAATATCAGATATATGATTGCACCAGGACAGAGGAATGGTGTCCGGTGTGACGTCATAGACAGGTTGTGAGATGGTAAGTCCACCCACCAATGCGGTTGCCGGTGAACATATGGTGAAACCCTGTTCAATCAGTGATTCGACATCTGCCTTGCATGTGAGGTTTGCAAAGCATAGTTTTATTTTCTTGTCAAAATAGCCACTGGGAATAGTCAATGGAGAGCAGTCCTTGATACCCACTCCGGCAGAAGAATATCCATCAAAATGACGGAATAACTCCTTTTTTGGATGTATCTTAAATACCCTGCCTTTTGGCCAACCCAAGTCCTCACTTCTGCGAACCGGCGTATCAGCAGAAAATTGACTGGAATCGTCATAAAACCACTGACGCATGAGGCCGGGTGATAGTAACTGAATGCCATCATGAGAGTTGTCTGACAGGAAAATATCATAGTCTGTATCAGTCTGGTGGATAGAAAAAGGTGCGTGATACCGTTTGCTCTCTGGCCAGTGACTGTAGACAATGGAAACCAAGGGGCTGATTTCCAAAAATTTCTGATAACCGATAAGCAATTTGTTTAAATGGTCCTTATCGTCGGATAAAAATATATGATCATCGTTGCACATCAGTAAAATGGGTGGTCCGACTAAAATCGCATTTTTTTCGATAAAGTCTATCCACTCCCCATATCTTTCCAGTCTGCTGTGCCTTACATTGGCAGTCGGAAATATTTCTGAAATCAGCAGATTCAGTTCATTTGAGCGTGTGGCATATGCCTCGGATAGGGTGACGTTGATATATATCCGGTCATAATCCAATACGCTAACAGTGCTTAGCATATATTTGAAAACATCAAATTTGCT
Source organism: uncultured beta proteobacterium (assembly GCA_903886275.1). Classification (GTDB taxonomy): domain Bacteria; phylum Pseudomonadota; class Gammaproteobacteria; order Burkholderiales; family Burkholderiaceae_C; genus Allorhodoferax. The sequence goes on from CAISLN010000087.1 coordinate 51,958, forward strand.
GTGGCTGATCAATAGACCCCTATCGTAAACTGACAGAACATCGTCAGTGATTAGGCAATTAATCAACAATATGGGTTTTATTACCATTGCAATCCAATAATTTTGGTTAAATGAAAATGTAATGTAAAAGTGTACAGTCGCCTAAATTCGCTATTGGCTTCATTTAGACGTGTTTTGCAACGCATCTTTGCACATTGATAAATCGACGTAAATTTTTTCGCTGAATGCGGCGCCTAGGCAGTAAGCACCAAGCCGGTAGAAGCGTTTGACGCATTAAAGAGTTGGCGGCGAATTGAAGCCACTTGCCTTCTTGGTAGGCCATCTGCACGATGGTTAAGAGCCTGTACTCGCCCTGTCAGGTTTTTGGGAGCAACCCGCGATTCTTAGTCCATCAGCCGGCTGTAGGCCTTGCGGGTTTGTGCCGACACCGAGGCCAGCAACTGAGCGTGCGGCGTGCGGTGGCGCACCATCATGCGCGCGCTGGCCGTGGCCTTGGAGCGGCAAAACCATTGGCAACTGTGCTGCAGCAGCAGCAGCTCGGCAGTCAGCATAAAGGCCCGGTCTTTTTGGGACAGGCCTGCGCTGTTGGCCACCACCGCTGCGATGCCGTCGGCATGGATGTGCAACAGGGCGCGCAGGTCGGCGCTGGAGCTGGAAAATAGCTGCTTGGCAAAGGGCAGGGCGAGGGGCAGGGTGCTAAAGCGCGCCGCTTCTGCATCCACCTGGTCGAACGCTTTCACAAAGGCCTGCACCTGTGCGCACAGCGTGAGCTCGGCCTGGCCCAACATATTCCAGACCTGGCCGCGCCGGTCCGCGTCGTCTTCGCCCAGGGCGCGCAGATAGCCATCGGCCACGGTCTCCATCAGCTTCTCCACCTGGAACTGGCCCAGAATGTTGGCCAGCAGACGGATGCGCTGGTGCTGCTCGCGGATATTGAGAAACCAGAGCGCGCCGATTGCCAGCGCCAGAATAAAAAGTTCCATCAGGTAAACAGTCCCAGAAGCGTAGAAGTCAAAACCAAGTAACGGGCAAATTTGCCAACCGCCATATAGCAAAGGCAGGGCCAAAACGGCATGCGCAGCCAGCCCGCCACCGCGCAAAGGGGGTCACCCACCAGGGGCAACCAGCCCAGCAGACAGGCCTTGGGTCCGAGCTTTTCGAGCCAGCCCAGGGCGCGCACATGCATGGCCGAGTGGCGGTACTTGTCGGTGATGTGGTGCGCCTCGTAGCCCATCCACCAGTCGAGCGCGCCGCCCAGGGTATTGCCCAGGGTGGCCACGCCGATCACCTGCCACAGCAGATCGGGGTTGAGTTTGACCAGGCCAAAAACCAGTGGCTCCGAGCCCAGCGGCAGCAGCGTGGCCGAGAGGAAGGAGACCACAAACACCGTGCCCAGGCTGTATTGCGGCAGCGCCAGAAATGCCAGCAGGGGGGTGATCCATTGTTCCATGTGACTGCGAGTATAGAAAGCATGGGCGCCCCATCCGGGCAATGCGGCAGGCGGTGTCACCAAAAGATTTTCAATTGCTGAAATTTTGAGCAGGTAGAATCCAGCCTCGCACCCGCCTGCCGCCGCTCGCACGTCCCTTCACCCCACCCGAGTTCTTTTTCACACCATGCACATTGGCCCGTTTGCCCTGGCAAATCCGCTCATGGTCGCGCCCATGGCGGGCGTGACCGACAGGCCTTTTCGCCAGCTGTGCAAGCGCCTGGGTGCGGGCTATGCGGTGAGCGAAATGGTGACCTCGCGCAAGGACCTGTGGAACACGCTCAAGACCTCGCGCCGCGCCAACCACGAAGGCGAGCCGGGCCCGATTGCGGTGCAGATTGCCGGCACCGATGGCCCCATGATGGCCGAGGCCGCGCTCTTCAACATCGACCGTGGCGCGCAAATCATTGACATCAACATGGGCTGCCCGGCCAAAAAAGTCTGTAACAAATGGGCCGGCTCGGCCCTGATGCAGGACGAGGCGCTGGCCCTTGAAATTATCCAAGCCGTGGTGAGCGCCTGCGCCCCGCGCAATGTGCCGGTCACGCTGAAGATGCGCACCGGCTGGTGCCAGAGCCACAAAAACGCCGTGGCGATTGCGCGCGCCGCCGAAAGCGCCGGTGTGCAAATGGTGGCCGTGCATGGCCGCACGCGTGAGCAGGGCTACAAGGGCGCGGCCGAATACGACACGATTGCCGCGGTCAAGGCGGCGCTGCGCATTCCGGTGGTGGCCAATGGCGACATCCGCACGCCCGAGCAGGCGCGTGACGTGCTAAAGATCACAGGGGCAGACGCCGTGATGATTGGCCGCGCCGCCCAGGGCCGGCCCTGGATTTTTCGCGAGATGGCGCACTTCCTGGCCACCGGCGAGCAGCTGGCGCCGCCCCTGGTCAGCGAGGTCAAGCACCTGCTCATTGAGCACCTGCACGACCACTACAGCCTTTACGACGCCTTTATTGGCGTGCGCTCGGCGCGCAAACACATCGGCTGGTATGTGCGCGACCTGCCGGGCGGCGAGGCGTTTCGCCTGCAGATGAATGCCCTGGATGACTGCGCCGCGCAGGTGGCGGCGGTGGCGCATTACATGGATACATTGGGCGCAAGCATGGACCGTATTCCGCCGGCCAGCCTGGCGCTGCCAGACGACGAATCGATAACGACAAGCCAAGAAACCGCATAAAGAAACCGCATGAGCAAGAAGCATATTGAAGAGACTGTGCGCAGCAGTCTGGAAGACTATTTCCGCGACCTGCACGGAACCGAGCCCGATGGCATGCACGAAATGATGCTGCGCATCGTTGAAAAGCCCCTGCTGGAGGTGGTGATGGCGCATGCCGATCACAACCAGTCCAAGGCCGCCGAATGGCTGGGCCTGAACCGCAACACCCTGCGCAAGAAACTGCTCGAACACAAATTACTCAAATAGAAGGTCCTATGAACGCACTGCTTTCCGTCTCCGACAAAACCGGCATCCTTGAACTCGCGCAGGCCCTGCACGCGCAGGGCATCAAGCTGCTCTCCACCGGTGGCACCGCCAAGCTGCTCTGTGACAACGGCCTGCCCGTCACCGAAGTCGCTGCCATGACCGGCTTTCCCGAAATGCTGGACGGCCGCGTCAAGACCTTGCACCCGCGCGTGCACGGCGGCCTGCTGGCGCGCCGCGACCTGCCCGCGCACATGGCCGCTTTGGCCGAGCACCAGATCGACACCATCGACCTGTTGGTGGTCAATCTGTACCCCTTTGAATCGACCGTGGCAAAGCCCGGTTGCACGCTGGAAGATGCCATCGAGAACATCGACATAGGCGGCCCGGCCATGGTGCGCAGTGCGGCCAAGAATTGGAAAGACGTGGCGGTGCTCACCGACGCTTCGCAATACGCCGGTGTGATTGCCGAACTCAAGTCCGGCGGTGTCACGCAGAAGACCAAGTTCGCCCTGAGCGTGGCGGCGTTTAACCGCATCAGCCAGTACGACGGCGCCATCAGCGACTATCTGTCGTCGGTGCAGTTTGGCGAGGGCGTGGCCGATGACCAGGCACCCACCTTGAGCCAGTTCCCCGGCCAAAGCAATGGCCGCTTTATCAAGCTGCAAGACCTGCGCTACGGTGAAAACTCGCACCAACAAGCCGCCCTGTACCGCGACCTGTTTCCCGCCCCCGGCTCCCTTGTCACAGCCAAGCAGTTGCAAGGCAAGGAGCTCAGCTACAACAACATCGCCGATGCCGATGCGGCCTGGGAATGCGTCAAGGGTTTTGACACGCCGGCTTGTGTCATCGTCAAGCATGCCAACCCCTGCGGCGTGGCCATTGGCGCCAACGCGCTGGAGGCCTATAGCAAGGCCTTCAAGACCGACCCGACCTCGGCCTTTGGCGGCATCATTGCCCTGAACACCCCGCTGGACGAAGCCGGTGCGCGTGAAATCTCCAAGCAGTTTGTCGAGGTGCTGATGGCCCCGGCCTACAGCCCCGAAGCCCTGGCCGTGTTTGCCGCCAAGGCCAATGTGCGCGTGCTGCAGATCGACCTGCCCAAGGGCGGCAAGAGCGATTGGGACAATGGCCGCAACGCGGTGGACATGAAGCGCGTGGGTTCGGGCATGCTGCTGCAGACCGCCGACAACCATGAGTTGGCACTCGCCGATCTGAAGGTCGTGACCGTCAAGCAACCCACGCCAGAGCAACTGCAAGACCTGCTGTTCGCCTGGAAGGTGGCCAAGTTCGTCAAGAGCAATGCCATCGTGTTCTGTGCCGGTGGCATGACCATGGGCGTGGGCGCTGGCCAAATGAGCCGTCTGGACTCGGCCCGCATTGCCGGCATCAAGGCCGGTCATGCCGGTCTGTCGCTGGTAGGCACGGTCGTGGCGAGCGACGCCTTCTTCCCCTTCCGCGATGGTCTCGATGTGGTGGTCGATGCAGGTGCCACCTGCGTCATCCAGCCCGGTGGCTCCATGCGCGACGACGAGGTGATTGCTGCGGCCAATGAGCGCGGCGTGGCCATGGTCTATTCGGGCGTGCGCCACTTCAGGCATTGATTTTTACGTTGCGTTGTTCGCCTGCTTTTGTACGGGGCGGGCGAGCCGGGTAACCCATCGAAGGCCCCGCTCGCAGGCGTCCGTTCGGGTCCGCCTGCATCCCTTTGTCGATGCCGTGATTGGCAGGACGCCTGCAAGCGCGCGCAGCTGAGCAGCCTGCTCTGAGGTACAAGAAAGGGCAGAGGAGAAGCATTTTTCGTGAAATGAATGAATGTGATATTCTGATCACTCGTTTCACTGGAGGGCGCAATGAAGGCAGTCAACTTTCAGGTTTCCATTGCTTTTCAGGCGAATGCTTCGCCAAGGGATGAGGAGGACTTTCGCGCAGCGGTGCCAGACATTGCTGCGATTTTTTTTCAGCGCCATGAATTTCGGCAGCAGGAACGCATGGCCGAGTATGTGGACCTCTTGCTGAAAGATGTGCCCATGCGCAAGGTGGACAAGCGCGTAGCCGACCTCCAAGCCCTGGCAATGGCCCGCGTGTACCAGGGCTGTGAGTGGCTCACTGCCGATGAGGTCGGAAAATTGGGCGGCCACGGCAAGGCCAATCCAGCGGCTGCGGCGCATCGGTGGAAGGAACAGGGACTTGTTTTTGCGCTGCGTCGCTCCAACCGAGATATGTACCCCAGGTATGTGTTTTCCGACGACTTCAAGCCTCTGCCGGTCATCAAGCAGGTGCTGAAAGAATTTGGCGACGCTTCTGCAGCCAGAGTCGCCGCATGGTTTGAAAGCAGGTCTTCGTTTCTGGACGGCAAGCGCCCGCGCGAACTGCTTGTGTCGGACCCCGCCAGGGTGGTTCTTGCCGCCAAAGATGCAACCCAGGCCGAGCGGGAACCCGCTTGAGCGGCGCAGAATCCATTGCGGCCGCAAGCATAGGCACGGTGCGTCTGGAGCGTGGCTTGTGGTGGCGCGTTTATTCCAGTGCGCGTGGGCCCGGCGCATTCAATGCATCCGGTGGTGGAAACGCCAGGTTTTCGCCGATTTCAGATGCAAGCGGCAGCACCATTCCCACGATGTACCTGGGGGCCACCCCCGCAGTGGCGTTGATGGAAACCGTATTGCATGACTGCCCCTCGCCATCGTCCGGCTACATCCTGACACTTCCGAACGCCAAAGAGGAGTCGAGGCGCATGGCCTGCCTGGCGATTCTGGAGCCGGTGGTGCTTGCCGACTTTTCAGCCATCGGGCTGCGTCGCATCGGGCTCAGCAAGGCGGATGTGGTCGATTCGGGAAAGTCGGCCTACCCGGATAGCCGCGAGATTGCAAAACAGGTCTATCAGTCGAGACAGGACATACAAGGCATTCAATGGACATCCAGGCAGGATGACAGGTCGAGTGCGCTGGTTTTGTTTGGCTCGCGAATGAAGAGGCACAGCCTATCGGTGTGGCACGAGGACCAGGCCATCCATGACGGGATGGTCCTCGATGCGCTCGTTGCGCTGTTGGATCAATTGGATGCCGGGTTGACGTTTTTCTGATGAGCTAAAGCGCCTTCGATGCGGTGCAGATTCTGTGAAAATCGAGGCCTCACCTCTCGCCCCACCTGCCTGCAAAGAAGGCGCTCAGGGCACTTCAAAAACCCCCAACGCGCTGATCGGAATGATGCATGCAAAACGAAGAACGCCAGAGCCCATTGCCTGCTCCGAGCATGGCACATGGGACGATGCCAAACACCCTGTTGAACGCCGACCTGTCTGAGCGCTGTGTGGTCGATAGCCTTGCCTTGCCCTGGCAACCATCTCCCTCACCGCTGGTGCAGCGCAGGCTGCTGGAGCGCGAGGGTGGGGAGGTGGCACGGGCCACCTCCATCGTGCGGTATGAAGCCGGTGCCAGCTTTGACGCGCATCTGCACGAACTGGGCGAAGAAATTTTGGTGCTCGAAGGCACCTTGAGCGACGAGTGGGGCCACTACGGGCCCGGCACCTATCTGAAGAACCCACCAGGCTCCAGCCATGCACCGTTTTCTGAAGAGGGCTGCACCTTGTTCGTCAAGCTCAGGCATTTGGCCGTGGACGAGTGCGAGAGGGTGGTGGTGGACACCGCGCAGTCGGCCTGGCGCCAAGGCATGGTGCAGGGGCTCACGGTCCTGCCCCTTTCCGAATGGGGGACCACGCATACGGCGATGGTGCGATGGGCGCCGGGAACCTATTTCAATGCCCACCGGCATTACGGGGGTGAGGAGATCCTGGTGGTCGAGGGGGTGTTTAGCGACGAGTACGGCCGTTACCCCCAGGGCAGCTGGATTCGCAGTCCCCATCTGAGTGCGCACCAACCGTTTAGCGAAGAGGGCTGCTTGATCCTGGTGAAAACCGGCCACCTTGTAGCCTGATGCAAGGCGCCAGGGCCTGGCTGCTTACCAGGGAATTTCTTGGCCCTGGTAGTCCACAAAATGCGCACCCTGGCGGGCGCTCAGGCCTTGCAAGGCGCTGAGCATTCCTTGCACCGATTCCCCCGGCTCCAGCAAGTGGGGCACAGCGGCGGCGAAGGGGCGCGACAGGTCTGAGCGCACCGTGCCCGGTTGCAAGGCGACCACGCGCAGCTCGGGCTGTTTGCGTTGCAACTCGATCGCTGCAGTTTGCAGCAGCATATTGAGCGCTGCCTTGGCTGCGCGGTAGCCGTACCAGCCCCCCTTTTTGTTGTCGCTGATGCTGCCCACGCGCGCTGAGAGCTTGGCGTACATGCTGGGCCCCGCAGCCAACAGGGGCGCGAAGTGCCGCAGCACCATGATCGGCCCGATCGCATTGATCTCAAACGCCTTGGCCAGAATGTCCGGGCGCAAGGCCGCCAGCGATTTCTCGGGGCCCACACCGTCAATGGTCAAGGCGCCGGTGGCGTCCACGATAAAGTGGTAGGGGCCATTCGCCGCCAGGGCTGAAGCCTGTGCGGCCAGCGCAGCCGTGTCTTGCAGGTCAAAGCCCTGGGCGCGCGACAAGCGCTCGACCTGGATGCAGCGCGGGTCTTGCTGCAGGGCGGCCACAAAGGCCTGCCCAATGGCGCCGCTTGCGCCTAGGACAAGCGCCCGGTAGTCATGTTCAAAAAGAGAGGATATAGGGGTTGAAAGGCTCATGGTTTCAGTCTCGCGTCCCAGCGCCGGTAGCCGGCTTGCATCCAGGGCCGCAACACCAAAAAGGCCCGGTAGCCGAGCTCCATGGCGCTCAGCAGACCCGGCAATTTCGCCAGGCTTGCGAGGTGGCGCCAACCCGGAAGTTGCGACCAGACATGCACGAATGCGCGTGCGCCACTGAGCAGTTGGCCATCGGGCTGTATGGCATGAAAGCGGCGCATCAACGCGTCGCGTGTCGTCCCCTGCGGCGGGCAGTAGCCCGGCTCGGAGATATCGACCCACTGCAGGACTTGCGGCCCGGACAGGCCCCGGTACATCGCGATTTCGCGGCTGCACAGCGGGCAGGAGCCATCGAACAGCACGGCGCTGCAAGGCGCTGGGCTGTGGGGGGCGGTTTGGACAGATTCGGTTGTCATAACAGTCTCGGGTGGCTATTGAGGGGCAGGGCCTTACTTGACCTGTTGCTTTTCCAGCTTGCGCGCCAGGGTGCGGCGGTGCATGCCCAGGCGGCGCGCGGTCTCTGAAATATTGAAGTCGGCCTGTGCCAGCGCCTCATGGATGCGTTCCCATTCCAGCGTCTTGATGGAGGTGGAGCGCTGGCTCAAGGCCACCTCGACGCTGCCGTCCACCCTGGCAAAGGCGGCTTCGATATCGTCGGTATTGGAGGGCTTGGCCAGGTAATGGCAGGCGCCTAGCTTGATGGCCTCGACCGCCGTGGCAATGCTGGCAAAGCCGGTCAGCACCACGATGTGCATGCTGTTGTCGTGCTGGTGCAGGGTTTGCACGCAGGTCAGGCCTGAGGCGGCGCCGTTGAGTTTGAGGTCCACCACCGCATAGGCGGGTTGGTGCTGCTGCAGGTGCAGCGCCACTTCTTCGTGGCTGCAGGCATGCAGCACCTGGTAGCCGCGCCGCACAAAGGAGCGGCCCAGGGTGCGCGCGAAGGCGGCATCGTCCTCGACGATGAGCAGCAGGCGTTCAGTGCTGGAGGGGAGCATGGGGTGCGATGGTCAGAGCCGACAGGGGCAGGGTGAGTCGAACCAGGGCGCCGCCTTCGGGGCGGTTCTCGGCCGTCAAGGTGCCGCCCAAGGTCTTGGCCACATTGACCGACAGAAAGAGGCCCAGGCCACCGCCCGCTCGCCCCTTGCTCGATTGGTAGGGCTTGCCCAGTTGCGCCAGCATGGGGGCGGGGAAGCCAGGCCCCCGGTCGGTCACGGTCAGCACCAGCAAGGCCGCGGTGCAAACCAGCTCCAGGCCTACCCATTGCGGCGAGGCCTCCAGGGCGTTGTCCAGCACATTGCAAATCATTTGTTGGATAGTGGAGTCGCCGACGATGGCCTGGCCCATGTCGCCGTGCTGCAGGTAGTCGAAGGCAACGACCGGTCTTGTGCTGCGCCAATCGGCAACCAGCTGATCCAAAAATTGCGCCAGCGTGGTCTTGACCGAATACTCGCCGCGCGTCTCACCCGCAGACAGCAGAATGCCGCTGACGATGCGCTTGCAGCGTTGGAGTTGCACGCGCATTTCTTCGACATCTTGCTGCAGCTCTGCGTTGCCACTGAGGGCGGGCAGGTACTGCCAGTCGCCCAAGATCACATCCATGGTGGCAAGCGGAGTGCCCAGCTCATGGGCGGCGCCCGAGGCCAGCAGGCCCATGCGCACAAAATGCTCGTGCTCGGTGGCGCGCTGGCGCAAGTCGGCCAGCCTTGCATCGCGCTCGCGCAGGTTGCCGCTGATGCGCGTGATGGAGGCCACCAAGAGCGTGGCATTGAGCGCAAAGCAAATCATCAGGCCCTGGACATAGAGGCTGCCCAGGCCCCGGTCATGGTCCAAGGGAAGGGTCAGGGGCTGGGCCAAAAGGGCCAGTGCCGCAACGCAGCTCGCGGTAATGGCCACCAGCATCCAGGTCCAACGCGGCTTGAGCAGCAGGGCGCCCAAAATCACCTGCATCAGGTACAAATACACAAAGGGGTTGGTGGCGCCACCGCTGAGGTAGAGCTGGCCGGTGAGCACCGCCACATCCACCAGCAGCGCCACAAAGAGCTCGCGGTCCGAGACCTGTGAGCGCTCCTGCCAGCGCAACTGGCTGGCAATGTTGAAGGCCACCAGCCCGGCCAGCAACTGAACCATGGGGGGCAGGGGCAGGACGATGCCAAAGCCCAGGCTCACCACGGCGATGGTGATGATTTGCCCGGCGATGGCGACCCAGCGCAGCTGTATCAGCTGGCGCATGTTTTTGTGGCCTGCGGCCTCGTTCAGCGGGCTGGGCTCGCCCCCTGGGACGGCGCGCTCAGGGCCGTCTTGCATGCTCAGATTCTTGGTTCAAGGTCAGCCGTTCATTGTTGTGTAGGGCGGCGCGCTTCGCGTGCGAAGCGCCAAGCCGCCCAGGCCACCATCAGTGCGAGGGTGTACCAAGTCAGAGCGTAGACCAGATGGTTGTTGTAGAAGGTCAGCACGGTCAATCCCGCTACCGGTGCAAGGGTATCTGTCGCTGTGGCGGCGGGTTCGGCCGGCGTTATTTCTGCATCCAAAAAATAGGGGGCGACATCGTGCAGGGCGCGCGCAGTGGCAATGGCCTGCACGTCGCGTGCGTACCAGCGGTTGGCTTGCGCGTCGTTGTGACGCAAAAAGGCCATGCCCGTCTCGGTGATGCGCAGCAGACCGGCAACGCTGACCGGCGCGCCGGGCTCCTGTGTTGCTTGCGCATCGATGGCGGCGCGCTGGGCCGCCGTCACAAAGCCCCGGTTGACCAGCAGCACCGTACCGTCTGCCTGGCGCAAGGGCGCGAGCAGCCAGTAGCCGCTGCCAAGTTCGGTGACCGCCTGTACCCAGGTGGAGCGCTGGTTCAGCCAGACACCGCTGGCGCTGATGTGGCGGTATTCATGGCTGGCCACCGTGATGTCCGGCCACTCTTTACGCCCCGGTGCGGGCGCAAGCGGTGCCTGCACGCGCTGGGCAATGCGCTCCATCAATTCGAGCTTCCACACGCGCCGCTGCAACTGCCAACTGCCCAGCGCAAGCAGAGCGGCCACCAGCGCAACCGCAAGGCAAACACCTGCGATGGCGAGCGGCGAGCGGCGCAGGGTCTTGCTCATTGTTCAGACCGGCTTCAGGGCACTTCGCGCATGGAGCCCGCCGTCATGGGATGGGGCATCATGTTGGTGTTGAGGTGGTACATCACCCACACCGAGCCGCTCAGGGTAATGACCACCAACACCACGGTGAAGATCAGTGCCAGCATCGACCAGCCGCCCTCCGTGCTGGACCTCATGTGCAAGAAATACACCATGTGCACCACGATTTGCACCGCCGCAAAAGCGAACAGCACCAGCACCGTGGTGCTGGACTGGGTGAACACATGGCCCATCACCAGCCAGAACGGAATGGCGGTGAGCAGCACGGCCAGCAGGAAGCCGGTCACATAGCCCTTGAAGCTGCCGTGGTCGGTGCCGTGGGCATCGCCATGTGCATCGTGGGCGTCATGGGCCTGTGCGGAATCGGAATGGTTGGCGCTCATGGCAGGACTCCCATCAGGTAAACAAAGGTGAAAACGCCAATCCAGATGACATCCAGAAAGTGCCAGAACATCGACAGGCAGGTCAGGCGCCGGCAGTTCTCGGGGCTCAGGCCGTGGCGCCAGAGTTGCACCATCAGCGTGACGAGCCAGATGATGCCAAAGCTCACATGCAGACCGTGCGTGCCCACCAGGGTAAAGAAGGCCGACAAAAACGCACTGCGTTGTGGCCCGGCGCCTTCATGGATCAGGTGTACGAATTCAAAAATTTCCAGCCCGATAAAGCCGGCCCCCAGCAGGCCGGTGATGGCCAGCCAGACCAGCACCCGGTGCATCTGCTTGCGCTGCATCTCCAGCATGGCAAAGCCATAGGTGATGGAGGACAACAGCAGCAGCGAGGTGTTGAGCGCCACCAGCGGCAGATCGAACAGGTCGGCGCCCGAGGGGCCTGCGGCGTAGCTGCGGCCCAGCACGGCGTAGGTGGCGAACAGGCAGGCAAACACCAGGCAGTCGCTCATCAGGTAGAGCCAGAAGCCCAGCAGGGTGCCGTTTTCCGGGTGGTGGTCGCGCCGGTAAAAGCGGGCGCTGGGGTCAAGGGCGCCGGGAGCGGCGTGTATCAGTTCAGACATATTGGGCCATCAAGTGGGTGCGCTGGTTTTCGGTGTGAACAACCTCGTCCGCAGGGATGTGGAAGTCGCGTTGGTAGTTGAAGGTGTGAACGATGATGGCGGCGACCACGGCCACCAGACCCAAGCCGGCCAGCAGCCACATCTGCCAGACCAGGGCAAAGCCCATGGCGGCGCTGAGTGCACCGATGATGAATCCGGCCGCCGTGTTCTTGGGCATGTGGATGGATTGGAAGCCCTTGAGTGGGCGCACATAGCCCTGCTTTTTCATGTCGGTCCAGGCGTCGTTGTCATACACCACCGGGGTGAAGGCAAAGTTGTAGGAGGGGGGCGGCGAGGCGGTAGACCATTCCAGCGTGCGTCCATCCCAGGGGTCGCCGCTGACATCGCGCAGTTGCTCACGCCTGCGGTAGCTCACCACCAATTGCACGCCAAAGCTGGCAATGCCCATGGCGATCAGCAAGGCGCCCACCGCCGCGATCTGGAACCAGATCTGCAAAGAGGGATCGTCGAAGTGGCTCAGGCGACGCGTCACGCCCATCAGGCCCAGCACATACAGCGGCATAAAGGCCAGGTAGAAGCCCACGAACCAGAACCAGAAGGAGCATTTGCCCCAGAAGGCGTCGAGCTTGTAGCCCATGGCCTTGGGGAACCAGTAGGTGATGCCCGCCATTGCGCCAAACACCACGCCGCCAATGATCACGTTGTGGAAGTGGGCGATCAGGAACAGGCTGTTGTGCAGCACAAAGTCGGCCGGTGGCACGGCCAGCAGCACGCCGGTCATACCGCCGATCACAAAGGTGATCATGAAACCAATCGTCCACAGCATGGGCACTTCAAAGCGGATGCGACCGCGGTACATGGTGAACAGCCAGTTGAAAATCTTCGCTCCGGTGGGAATCGAGATGATCATGGTGGTGATGCCAAAGAACGAATTCACGCTGGCACCCGAACCCATGGTGAAGAAGTGGTGCAGCCACACCATGTAGGACAGGATGGTGATCACAACGGTGGCATAGACCATCGACGTGTAGCCAAACAGGCGCTTGCTGGAGAAGGTGGACACCACTTCCGAGAACACGCCAAAGCAGGGCAGGATCAGGATGTAGACCTCGGGGTGGCCCCAGATCCATATCAGATTCACATACATCATGGGGTTGCCGCCCAGATCGTTGGTGAAGAAGTTGGTGCCCAGATTGCGGTCCATGCCCAGCAGCGCCAGCACGGCTGTGAGCACCGGGAACGAGGCCACGATCAGCACATTGGTGCACAGCGCAGTCCAGGTGAAGACCGGCATTTTCATCAGCGTCATGCCGGGTGCGCGCATCTTGACGATGGTGGCAATCAGGTTGACCCCGGAGAGCAGGGTGCCCACGCCGGCAATTTGCAGCGACCAGATGTAGTAATCCACGCCGACATCCGGACTGCCCGCAATGCCCGAGAGCGGCGGGTAGGCCAGCCAACCGGTGGCGGCAAATTCGCCGACAAACAGCGAGACCATCACCAAGATGGAGCCAAAGGCGGTCATCCAGAAACTGAAGTTGTTCAGAAACGGGAAGGCCACATCGCGCGCCCCAATTTGCAGGGGCACCACATAGTTCATCAGCCCGGTGACCAGCGGCATGGCGACGAAGAAGATCATGATCACCCCATGCGCGGTGAAGATCTGGTCGTAATGGTGGGGCGGCAAAAAGCCGTTGTTGTCACCAAACGAGAGCGACTGCTGGGCGCGCATCATCAGGGCGTCGGCAAAGCCGCGCAGCAGCATGATCAGGCCCAGCACGATGTACATGATGCCGATGCGCTTGTGGTCGATGCTGGTGATCCAGTCGCGCCACAGGGGCAGCCACAGCCGGTAGTAGGTCAGTGCAGCCATCACGGCCAAAGAGCCGGTGGCCGCAACGATAAAGGTCCCCAACAGAATCGGGTCGTGAAAGGGAATCGCGTCCCAGCTGAGGCGCCCGAGAAGTAGCTTGGTCAAATCGAGTTGTTCGAACATGGTTCAGTTTTGTGTGCCGAAGTTGGTTGCGGTATCCAAGCGCTTGCCAGAGGCAAGGCTGTCTTGTGCGGTGCAGGCCTGCGCCAGCACGTAGCGCCGACCTGGCGCCTCGGTTGGCAGGCGGTCGCCCACGTTAAAGGCGTTCATGCCCATGCCACCCCTGGCATCGATGGCCATCATCTGGCTCATGCACATCTTGCCGGGCTCCACGCAGCGGTTGACCACAGCGTCAAACAGCTGCGCATCCACCTTGGCATATTGGCGCACCGGCTCGTTGGCGCTGGGCTGTTGCAGGCGCAAATAGTCTGCGCGGTCCAGCGTGTTGGCACCGGCCCGGGTCTTTTGCACCCATTGCGCAAAGTCTTTTTCGGGCATGCCGTGGAACTTGAAATGCATGCCCGAAAAACCGGCACCGCTGTAATTGGCAGAGAAGCCCTTGTACTCACCGGGGTGGTTGATCACCGCGTTGAGCTCGGTCTGCATGCCGGGCATGGCGTAAATCTGTCCGGCCAGCGCCGGGATGTAGAAGGAGTTCATCACCGTGGAGGCCGTGATCTTGAAGCGGATTGGCCTATCCACCGGAGCGGCCAGTTCGTTCACCGTGGCAATGCCCAGCTCCGGGTAGATAAACAGCCACTTCCAGTCCAGCGCCACCACTTCCACGATGAGCGGCTCGGTGCCCGCCGGAATGCTGCGCTGTGCGTCCAGCCGTTGCAGGGGCCGGTAAGGGTCCAGCGTGTGCGTGCTGATCCAGGTCAGCAGGCCCAGCGCAATGATGATCAGCAGGGGCGCGCCCCAGATCAGCAGCTCCAGCGAGGTCGAGTGGTCCCAGTCGGGCGAGTAGGTGGCAGCGGTATTGCTTTGGCGGTAGCGCCAGGCAAACAGCAGCGTCAGCACGATCACCGGCACGATGATCAAGAGCATCAGCAGGGTGGACACCACAATGAGGTGGGCTTGTTGCGACGCGATGTCTCCGGAAGGATGCATCACCACGGTGTTGCAGCCCGCCAAACCGACGCAGGACAAACCGAGGAACAGGCCGCGAAGACGCTGAAATGAAATCATGGGGAAAACCTAGGTGTACGCAATGTATGTAAGCGGCTAATCTAGCGGCCTGTGCACCTTTTGGCGATTGGACATATTGTCCTAGGTCAACTTGGTTCAAGACGGTAATGGCCTTGTGCCTGTGCCGGAACCCGCAACCGGAGATACCGCATGATGAACCCCGTAGCACCCCGTTTCCGCACCGAACCTGCCGCAGCCGCCCCTGGCAAGGCGCACTCCATTGCCCCGGGCGAAATCGCCATGGGCGTGATCATTGGACGGACCTCTGAGTATTTCGACTTCTTTGTCTATGCCATCGCCTCGGTGCTGGTTTTTCCGACCGTCTTCTTTCCCTTTGAGGCGCGGCTCGAAGGCATGTTGCAGGCCTTTGTGTTGTTTGCGCTGGCCTTTGTGGCGCGTCCCCTGGGCACCGTCGCCTTTATGGCGATACAGCGGCGCCTGGGGCGCGAAGCCAAGCTGACCATCGCCCTGTTTTTGCTCGGCCTGTCCACTGCAGGCATCGCCTTCTTGCCCACCTATGCCGATCTGGGCATGGCCTCCATCGTGCTGCTGGGCGTGCTGCGCGTGGGTCAGGGTGTGGCGCTGGGTGGCTCCTGGGATGGCCTACCTTCACTGCTGGCACTGAACGCGCCACGCGAGCGCCGTGGCTGGTACGCCATGCTCGGACAGCTGGGTGCGCCCTTGGGCTTCTTGCTGGCAGCGGGTTTGTTTTCGTACCTCGTCACCGAACTCAGCACGGTGGACTTTATGGACTGGGGCTGGCGCTATCCCTTTTATGTGGCCTTCGCCATCAACGTGGTGGCCCTGTTTGCCCGCCTGCGCCTGGTGTCCACGCCAGAGTACGCGCGCCTGTTGGATGCCAACGAGTTGGAGCCGGTGGGTGTTGTCGAGGTGGTGCAGTCGCAGGGTCGCAATGTGCTCATAGGTGCGTTGGCGGCGCTGGCCAGCTACGCGCTGTTCCATCTGGTCACGGTGTTTCCGCTGTCGTGGATCAGCCTGTATTCCGACCGCCCGATCAGCGAGGTGCTGGGCACCCAAATGGTGGGCGCAGTCTTGGCCATCGCCGGCATCGTGGCCTCCGGCCTGATCTCTGACCGCTTTGGCAGAAAGCGCACGCTCGCCGTGTTGGCCCTGTTGATCGCAGCATTCAGCGGCGTGGCCCCACCCCTCTTGGCCAGCGGTTGGGATGGCCAGCGCCTGTTTATTTTGCTGGGCTTTGCGCTTTTGGGC
Source organism: uncultured beta proteobacterium (assembly GCA_903886275.1). Lineage (GTDB taxonomy): Bacteria > Pseudomonadota > Gammaproteobacteria > Burkholderiales > Burkholderiaceae_C > Allorhodoferax. The sequence continues at coordinate 67,969 of CAISLN010000087.1, forward strand.
CTGTCCTACGGCCAGGCCTCTGGCGCGGTAGCCGCCAACTTCTCGGCCAAGTACCGCTACACGGGCGCTGCCCTGACCTCCGACCTGGCCTGGTTGGTCGGTGCCGGCTTTGCCCCGCTGGTGGTGCTGGGCCTGTCCGCTCATTTCGGCCTGGCCTATGTCGGCATCTACCTGCTGTCGGGCGCGCTGGGCACGCTGGCCGCCCTGAGCATCAACCGCGCCATGGAAATCCGCGACTGAGCGGGGAGGGGGAGCTGTTCTGCGGGGTGCGGGGGGCGCCCAACCCGTTACTACCTGAAAATTTGGAGGCGATCCTTCAACTGCTTTCAGGTGTTCTTGCTCGTTTTTGTGCACAAATAGTGCTTGCGATCACCACCCTATAATCGCGCCCACATGTTGCCCATGCGCAGGCGACTTGTTCTTCTCTTGCCGTTCCCGTCCTGATGTGCATCTGCGACGGTGCGGCGCGCCAACATACATATCTTCAGGTCGCCCCGACCTCTCCTTCCTGGTATTTTTTTGTCGCGTCGTTACGATTCGGCGTTACACATGGAGTCGGTATGTCTTATTTATTCAATGCCCCGCGTGCACTCACTGTGACGAGCGCAGCCATCCCTGTCCTGGCCGGTCAGCCTGCGCTCATTCCCCTCAAGCTCGAAGGATCGGAAGGCGTCAACAGCTTGTTTGAGTATCGGCTCACGCTGCAAACGCCGGATGCGCTCAACTTCATGGGCGGCGCTGGCAGCAACTTCGATCTCGATGCCTTTGTCGGGCTGGAGCTCACCTGCTCTGTAGAGCTCGAAGGCCATGGCGCCTTTGTTGCGGGCCTGCCTGGTGGCAGCGGCGCGACAAACCAGGGCGCTGGGGTGCGCGAGATCTCCGGGCTTATTGCCGCTGCGCGCTATATCGGTGAGGACAGTCGCCACGCCCTCTATGAGCTGACGCTGCGGCCCTGGTTGCATCTCGCCACGCTGACCACCGACTGCAAGGTGTTCCAGGATATGACGCCTATCGAAGTTATCGAAGCGGTGCTATCGGACTATCGTTTTGCCGCGACCAAACGCCTTATCGAAAGCTA
>CAISLN010000088.1 GCA_903886275.1 uncultured beta proteobacterium
CCACCGGTCTTGGGTTTGCCTTGCGTGGCCACCGGGCGCAGAGCCTCAGAAGTGGGCTGCACTGTAAAACTCACCTCAACGCGCCATTGGCCGCTGAGCCGCTGCGCATCCGATAAGGCCAGCACAGCAGGCAGCAGTCCACTTCGCTGCGTGTCCTCGCTGACGTTCTCGATCACCAACTGCGTATCCAACACGATGTATTCCGCATTGGCCCTTTCCTGCGGATGCCCGGTCAAGGTGAAGGTGCAACCCGGCACGATGCCACGCACATGGCCCACACCCTGCGCGCGCAGTCCACCCTGGCGCGAGGCCTGCATGCGCAGACGCGCCAGATGCTGGCCCTGCGGCTCGGTCTGGTTGGCCGCCTTGTCGGCACCCCGGTTGGGCTGGCTGTAGTCGCTGCCACCCACCGCAGCCGCGCCAGCAGCCCGGTCGCCGCGCCACAGATAGACCTCCTGATCGGCATGACCCGTATTGCGCGGTGCGGCCGCGCCTGCAGCCAGCGTGGCGCGGGGCCGGGTGTAGTCGTATTCGCGGGAGGAATAGCTGCCACTGGTGAGCGAATCCACCGGGCTAAAGCCGTGGATGTACTCCCTATCTAGTCTGTGGCCCAGCGGGTAAAAGGGAATCTGGTGATAGGCACTAATGCCCTTGCCCTGATCCTCCTGTGTGACCTGAAAGGCGCCGTTGTGGTCGCTCCAGATCAGCCGGTGCACACCAGCGCTGTGCTGGAAATAATACGAAATGCCCCACTCCTGCATCAACCGCGTGATGAATTCAAAGTCGGTCTCGTTGTATTGAACCTGGTAGTCGCGCTTTGGATAGCTTTCGATAAGGCGCTTTTCTGTGGCAAAACGATAGTCCGATAGCACGGCCTCTATCACTTCGATAGGCGTCATGTCCTGGAACACCTTGCAGTCGGTACTCAGCGTGGCCAGATGCAACCAGGGCCGCAGCGTCAACTCATACAAAGCGTGGCGGCTGTCTTCGCCAATGTAGCGCGCAGCGGTAATAAGTCCCGATATCTCCCGCACCCCCGCACCCTGGTTGGCCGCGCCGCCACCGGGCAGACCGGGCACAAAGGCGCCATGGCCTTCGAGCTCCACATGGCAGGTGAGCTCCAGCCCGACAAAGGCATCGAGCTCGAAGTTGCTCCCAGCGCCCGCCATGAAGTTGAGGGCATCGGGGGTTTGCAGCGTGAGCCGGTATTCAAACAGGCTATTGATCCCTTCAGAGCCTTCGAGCTTGAGGGGCACCAGCGCGGGCCGTCCGGCCAGAACAGGAATGGCGGCGCTCGTAACGGTGAGGGCACGTGGTGCGTTGAATAGGGACATGCGGCGCCTCTGGTATCTAGCCGCAGGTAGCGGTGCTGGTGCCAATCAGGCTGCAACCGCAGACCGTCTTGTGACCTTCAAGCGCGACCGCAATGCCGTCTATGGGCATGCTGGCTTCGCCTTCGATAATTTCATTCACACCGTGGGGTGAGCCGTTGGGGTATTGAGCGGGGCAATCGACCTTGTCGCCCTTGCGCGCAATCGCCTTGCCACCGATGCTGTGCACCGGCGAGCCGCTGATGACCTTGCCACCATGGCTGGTGGGGTCTCCCACCACAATGATCTTGCGCGGGGCTCCTGTTGCACTCGTTGCAGCCTCCTGCTTCAGTGCCTTTTCATTCGCTTGCGAGTCCTTCTTCAGCTGCTCTTTATACTTTTGGTACTCATCTGGGTTCGAATTCCACACTGCATAAATTTCGTATGCGTCGTCTGAATTGGCACGTGCTTTTTTGTCAAGATAGACAACCATTCCGTAACGGATATTCGACACGTAATCGAACCTACTGTACGAACCAGGGTCTATTCCGTTGACACGAGGTTTCCCACTAAGCCTTTTCTTAACGTCAGCAGCAGTCGAGTCGGTAATCTGAAATACGCCAGAGGCAGAAGTCCAATCACCTTGAGCTGCTGCGTCAGGGTTGTATCCGGACTCGATCTTTGCAAAGGCAAGGAGGTTTGCGACGTCCTTTACTGAAAGTCCATATTCCTTCCCGTGTTGCTTAATCGATGCAACCACCTTGGCTTTCACTTCCTCGGTGGCATCACCAGCCTTTCGGGACTTTCCCGCAATCCGTCCAGGCGAAGCATCAAGGTCATCCTTGTAGTGGTTCGTCATGGCTGCGGCACCTTTCTAGCAACAGTGGTCAGCTCGATTTTTTGCACTACATCCGCAGTACGAACCATTTGCTCCTGCGCCTTCGTCAATATCCTTCTTTGAAAAGTTCTTTCGGTATTCGGAACAGGTGAAGATGCGATGTAAATCCCGGACGCAGTAAAGTAGTCAAACCACTCACAATGGCTGCAATTTCCGAGATTGGAACTACCCAATTCAATGAAGTTCTTCGTTCCGCTTGCCTTGCAGGCTGCGCTGTATACAAATGAATTCGAAGTGACTGGATATTGGAATCGGTAGGACCTTGCAACTCGATTTTTTTCACCTAAAAAGGTAACCGTCTGTGCAAAGCAATAGGGGTCACTGTTGTCCCTGTCTCTGGCGATGCAACTGGAAACGATCAGTACCTTCTCATTTCCGCAAAGCAATTCATCGACGTTTGCATAGGACCCCCCCTTCAACGGAGTGCCATTTTGGGCAAACGATTGGGCGCTCGTCCCGCACGCAATCAGACATACCAAAACGACTGCTATATGGGCAGTGCGCCGCAGCCCGTTTGTTCGCCAAGGCAACTTCATTACCGCACCCCCCACAGTTCCATGCGCAGGCCGGGGAACTGGGTTGCAACGTGCAGGCCGATGCCGCCGTGGGTGAGCATGTGCTCCCACATGGCGCCCTGGGGTTCGACCTGGAAATACACATAGCCGGCGTTGAAGGGAATCTGGCGCGGCGGCACCGGCAGCACGCGCAGCACGATACCCGGCAGGTGCAGGCGCACCAGTTCCGGCAGGCGGTCGGCCGGAGCCAACTTGGCATGCGCGGGGAACAGTTGCGCCAACTGGTCGGTAGGCATGCTGGCGCTCACAGCCAGCACCAGGCTGTTGAAGCTGCGCAGCTCGGCCGGGTCCAAACTTGCCAGGTGCATGCCGTGTTGCTTGACCTGCAGCTCGATGCTTTGTGCGCTGCGCACCAGCAGGTTGTTGAGCAACTCGCGCGTGTCTTCCACCAAGGCCTTGAAGGTGGTGTAGGGGTCGCGGTGCTCGTACACCGGCACCTCGGTGGGGCGCCTGGTCTGGGTGCGTATAAAGGTGGACAGCTCCCCGGCCATGCTGCGCAGCAGGGTGTAGGCCACTTCGGGAGAGGTCTCTTTCACCCGCAGCAGATGGTCCAGCAGGGGCCCGAAGCGATTGAGGATTTGCAGCAACAGGAAGTCGCTGACCTCGGCGGCCTGCGTGGCGCCGGTGCCGGCGCTGCCACTCAGGCGCTGCGCCAGGTTGTCGGCACGCTGGTGCGTGGTGCCCTGCAGCTGGGTCAGCCACTGCGTCAAAAGGTCGCTGGCACCGTAGCGGTTGACCGGTGGAATCAGCGTGGCGTCGAGCTCGGCGCTGCCGTCCGAGCGCAGGGCAATCAACTTGGCCAGGGGCAGGCCCATCCAGGCGCTGGTGAGTTCTTTTTCTGGCACCAGCATCATGCGCAGCTGGCTGAGCTGCACCGTCTTGGCGCCCTGTCCAATCGAGTTGGAGTCGCGCAGCTCGGTCTCAAACACATTGAAACGCGCCAGCGTTCCGGGTGCCGCGTCGAAGGTGGTTTCCTCGCCATTGGGGGTGCGGATCGGCAGGGCCAGGTAAATGGTCTGTTGCAGGTGCTCGGGCAACAGGGTCAGGGGGGGCGGGGGCGGTGTCTGACCGGGCATATCGAAGGGCGTACCGTCGGCACAAATGCCGGTGGCCGATGCCAGTACCAACTTTCCCAGCGTCAGCGATTCGACGTCTATGCGGTACTGGCTGAAGCCCCAAAAAAAGGGTGACAGCGGCGCGGCGCGCTTGTGGGCAAAGCTCTCCAGATAGCGCTCTTGCTGTTGGAACAGCTGCGGACGCAGGAACAGGCCTTCGCTCCAGGTGACTTTGTTGGTCCAGGTCATATAGGTGCTTTGGTTAACGCGGCAATGCGTCAGGGCTTCTCGGACAGGACAATGCCCTGCGGCTGTAACTGAATGAGTAGCTCGGCCTTGTTGGCCGGTATCAGTGCGCGCATCCAGGAAGCGGCGGGCGCCTCCTTGAGCTTGTAGACCACACGCCAGGTGGCGTTGGGCAGGTCCCTATAGCCCGCGAGCACTCCGATGGCCGTGGTCTGTGCGTTGCTCTTGCGCTCAAGGGTGCGGCTCTCGCCGGGGCGCAGGATGAATTCGTCGCGGGCCAGCATATCGGCGGCAAGCGTTATCTTGTCGCTGCTGTCGAGGCTGAAGTAGTCGGCCTCGGAAAAAGATCCCGAGTCCTTGAGTTCGTAGATGCGAACCTTGATCGGTGACGGGCGCAGACTGGCGTCCGGATTGACACCCGCAGCCGCCTCTATGCTGAGCTGCAGCTTGGTCTGCTCCTTGATCTCTTGCGCCTGCGCGGCCATGGCGCACAGCAGGCCCATCACCAGCAGGGGTAGGGTCCTGCGCAACAGCGTGGTGCCGCGCACGCAGCGCACAAACAGCTCTGACGATATAGGGTGCACATCCACTCCCATCACAATTGGCAAACATTTCAGCAAACCCGGCAGCACGCGGCCACCGGGAACCTGGGCTCCAGGGGCCTGCGCCCCCGGAGTCCGCGCGACGAAATCAGGCTTCCTTGTTGAGCTTGATGTCGTAGCCGGCGGTGACCGCGCCGCCAGATCCACCCTGCTGGTTTTGCACGGTGTATTCCTGCTTCACCTTGCCAAAGGACATGCTGACCTTTTCCTTGATGACCTCGTCGGTGGCTGTGCCGGCGGGCTGCACATTGGTAATCACCACATCGGTCATGGTGATCTTCAAGTACTCCAGCGGACTGCCACCGGCCTTGCGAACCGTGAGCTTGGCCTCGGCAATGTGCTTGCCGGTCAGGCAGTACTTCATCAGGTTCGGGCTGGAGCGGTCCAGGTTGTGCACGAAGTTCAGATCACGCACGGTGGCCTTGCCGGAACCGCCACCCGAGCCCTGGTGCATATTGGACTCTTGCAGCACCTGCCAGCTCCATTCGATCACCTCAATTTCGTTCTTGTGCGATGAGTCCTGGCTCTCGCCGTCGATGCCCGCTATTTTCAAAAATATGTCTTGTGCCATTGTTTTTTCTCCAAGTAAAAATGCAAATAAATAAACGTTAAAGTGGTCAACGCGGTTGCTTAAGCAGCCGCCTTCACCGAGGGCAGCTTGGCCACCAGGCGCAGGCTGACCGTCAAACCTTCGAGTTGGAAGTGGGGGCGAAGGAAGAACTTGGCGCTGTAAAAGCCGGGGTTGCCTTCCACGTCTTCGACCACCACTTCGGCCGCGGCCAAGGGGCGACGCGCCTTGGTTTCCTGGCTGGAGTTGGCAGGGTCTGCGTCCACATAGTTCATGATCCAGCCGTTGAGCCAGGTCTGCATTTCTTCGCGCTCCTTGAAGGCACCGACCTTGTCGCGCACGATCGACTTGAGGTAATGCGCAAAGCGTGTGCTGGCAAAGAGATAGGGCAGGCGGGCCGCCAGATTGGCGTTGGCGGTGGCGTCCGCGTCCATGTACTCCTGCGGCTTTTGCAGGGACTGGGCACCGATGAAGGTGGCGTGGTCCGTGCCCTTGCGGTGGATCAGGGGGATGAAACCGGCCTTGGCCAACTCGGCCTCGCGGCGGTCAGAGATGGCGATTTCGGTAGGGCACTTCATATCGAAGCCGCCGTCATCGGTGGGGAAGGTGTGGCAGGGCAGGTTCTCCACCGTACCGCCAGACTCCACACCGCGGATCATGGTGCACCAGCCGTAGAGCTTGAAGCTGCGGTTGATGTTGACGGCCATGGCGTAAGCCGCGTTGTTCCACACGTAGTTCTTGTGGTCTGCGCCCTCGGTGTCTTCCTCGAAGTTGAAGGCATCGACCGGATTGGTCTTGGAGCCATAGGGCAGACGACCCAAAAAGCGCGGCATGCACAGGCCCACATAGCGCGCGTCTTCGGTGGCGCGCAGCGAGGCCCAGGCGGCATGCTCCAGGTTGCCGGTAATCTTGGCCAGGTCGCGCGGATTGGCCAGCTCCTGCCAGGAATCCATTTGCAGGTTGCTAGGCGCAGCGCCGGCAATCAGCGGTGCATGCGCGGCCGCCGAGATCTTGGCCATGGCGCCCAACAGCTCCACATCGGGCGGCGTGTGGTCAAAGTAAAAGTCGGCCACCAGGCAGCCGTAGGGCTCGCCACCGAGCTGTCCGTACTCTTCTTCGTACAGGCGTTTGAACAGCGGACTTTGGTCCCAGGCCACGCCCTTGTAGCGGCGCAGGGTGCGGCGCAACTCGGTCTTGCTGATGTCCATAAAGCGGATCTTCAGCATCTCGTCGGTTTCGCTGTTGGACACCAGATGGTCCAGACCGCGCCAGGCCGACTCCACACGTTGGAAGTCCTCGTGGTGCATGATCAGGTTGATCTGGGAGGTGAGCTTTTGGTCGATCTCGGCAATGATGGCTTCGATACTGGCGTAGGCATCGTCGCTCATGGTGACCGTGTTGCCCAGTGCCTGTTCGGCCAGGGTGCGCACAGCGGCCTCAACGGCCTCGCGCTGTTGTTCGCCCTTGGGTTTGAACTCGCGGTCCAGCAAGTCGGTAAAGACGCCGGGGTCGGAAAACTGGGTCATGCCCTCATGGGCTGCGGTTTGGGTGTTCATGGAAGGGTTTCCTTGCTCTGGGGGTTGATCAGGAATTCAGCGCATTGGCAGCGGGCTTGGGGGCAGCGGCAAGCGACTTCATCAGTGCCGGGTCGCCCAGCAGCTTGCGCACCAGGTCTTCGGCTCCGGCCTTGCCATCCATATAGGTTTGCAGGTTCGAGAGCTGGGTGCGGGCATCGAGCAATTGCTTGAGTGCGTCCACCTTGTGGGCTACAGCCGCGGGGGAGAAGTCGTCCATGCTCTCAAAGGTGATGTCCACCATCACATGGCCCTCACCGGTCAGGGTGTTGGGCACGCTAAAGGCCACGCGCGGGGCAATGGCCTTCATGCGTTCATCGAAGTTGTCGATGTCGATTTCTAGAAATTTTCGCTCGTCCACGCCGGGCAGAGGATCGACGGGCTTGCCCGACAAGTCGGCCAGCACCCCCATTACGAAAGGCAGCTCAATCTTCTTTTCGCTGCCGTAAATTTCCACGTCGTATTCGATTTGCACGCGCGGCGATCGGTTGCGGGCAATGAACTTCTGACTGCTGCTATTGGCACTCATAGTGATTCCTTCAGGTTGATAAAGAACAGGAAGACCGGGCCACCCAGGTCGGTCAGTTGAATACCGCCACACACGCTGGGGCGTACATGGCGAGGGTGAGCGCTTAGGCGCAATGAGCGGGTTCTCAACATCTCATTGCTCCAAAAAAATTTGCAAATGCAGGCCGGCCTTGGGCGCGACCTGCAGGGGCGCATTGCTGTGCGCCAGGGCTGGCTCTTCGGTCTGCAACAGGATGCGGCGAATGGCCAACTGGTCGTGCATGGCCTGCAGCCAGGCCTGGGCGAGCTGCGTGAGCACATTGTTCTCAATGAACTGGTTGATGCGCCGCGCACCGGTCTCATGGGTGCCGCATTGGGCGACGATGTGGGCAACGGCCTCGGGCGTGTAATCCAGTGCGATGCCATGCTGCTCCTGCATGCGCGCCACCACCTTCTGCAGTTGCAGGCGCACGATGGACTCCAGCAGATCGCTGGACAGGGGCAGGTACGGCACCACCGACAGCCGCCCCAAAAAGGCAGCCGGAAACACCTTGCGCAGCTCGGGTTGCAACAGGTCCGCCAGAGCCGTAGGGGCAGGCGCCAGGCTGGGGTCGTCGCACAGATTGCAAATCAGGTCTGAGCCGGTATTGCTGGTGAGCAAAATCAGGGTGTTCTTGAAGTCGATGACGCGCCCCTCCCCGTCCTCCATCCAGCCCTTGTCGAACACCTGGTAGAAAACCTCGTGCACATCGGGATGGGCCTTTTCCACCTCATCGAGCAGGATCACGCTATAGGGCCTGCGCCGCACCGCCTCGGTCAGCACACCGCCCTCGCCATAACCCACGTAGCCAGGCGGCGAGCCCTTGAGGCTGGAGACGGTATGTGCCTCCTGGTACTCGCTCATGTTGATGGTGATGAGGTTGTGCTCTCCGCCATAGACGGCCTGCGCCAGCGCCAGCGCGGTTTCGGTCTTGCCCACGCCCGAGGGACCGACCAGCAAAAAAGTGCCCAGCGGCTTGTTGGGGTCTGAGAGCTTGGCTCTGGCGGTCTTGACATGTTCGGCAATCACCGCAAGGGCCTGGTCCTGACCGACCACGCGCTTGCGCAGTTGGTTCTCCAGGGACATGACGGCGGCTATGTCGTCGTGCACCATGCGGCCCACGGGAATGCCGGTCCAGTCGGCCACGATGGCAGCCACCACGCCGGCATCCACCTCGATATGGATGCGCGGATGGTCGCCCTGCAGTTCGGAAAACGCGCGCTCCAACTGCTGCAATTCCTGGGTCATCCGCAGCTTCTCGGCAGGATCGGTGAGAGGCAGCAGGGCCTGGCGCTTGGCGAGAATGGCACTGCTTTGGGCCGCCTCGGAACTGCCCGCCTGGGCCAGCGCACGCTGGTCTTCATCCACGCTTGCCAGCCTGGTTTCCAACTGGGCCAGAACGCTGCTGCGTTCCTTGCCCATGGCAGCCTCCTGCTGCAGCAAATCGTTTTCGCTCTTGAGTGCGGCCAACTCGGCCTGCAGGTCTTCAAGCGCGCGCGAGGGCGTGTGCAGGGACATGGCGACGCGGGCACAGGCGGTGTCGAGCAGGCTGATGGCCTTGTCGGGCAGTTGGCGCGCCGGGATGTAGCGGTGCGAAAGGGTCACGGCGGCGCGTACCGCCTCGTCCAAAATGGTGACGCCATGGTGCTTGGAAAACGCGGAAACCAGACCGCGCACCATGGCGATGGCGGCGGCCTCTTGCGGCTCCATGACCTGCAGCACCTGAAAGCGCCGCGTCAGGGCCGGGTCTTTCTCGATGTGCTTTTTGTATTCGGACCAAGTGGTGGCGCCAATCATGCGCAACGCTCCGCGTGCCAGCGCCGGCTTGAATAAATTGGCCGCGTCACCGGTACCGGCCTGCCCACCGGCACCCACCAGGGTGTGCACCTCGTCCACAAAAAGGATCACCGGTTGGGGCGAACCGGTGGCCTCTTTGAGCACGGCCTTGAGGCGCGATTCGAACTCTCCACGCATGCTCGCACCGGCCAGCAGGGCACCCACATCCAGGCTAAGGATGCGCACCGCCTCCAGACTCGGCGGTACCTTTTTGGCAGCAATGGCCAACGCCAGCCCTTCGACCACGGCGGTCTTTCCGACACCCGCCTCACCGGTGAGCAGGGGATTGTTTTGCCGGCGGCGCAGCAAGATATCGACCATGGTGCGGATCTCGTGCTCGCGCCCTATCACCGGATCAATCTTCCCTTCGCGGGCCAGCGCCGTGAGGTCGCTGCAATACTTCGCCAGCGCCGACTTGCCATCCTGCGTGGGCTCCAGCGCACCACTGGCCTCGCCGGGCAGGGCATCGTCCAGATCGGTCGCAGCGAGGGCCGCATCTGCGTCTTCCCTGGAGCCGGCAATGATCAGCGGAAATTCGTCCCCCACTTGCAGGGGAGGCACCTTCTGAAAGCTGGCCGAAATACCCAGCAGCGCACGCCGCAGCTCAGGGGTCTGCAACAGGACGGCCAACAACCAGGCACCCCGTATGCGTTTGTCATTCATGGACAGACTGGCAAAAATCCAGGCCCGCTCAATGGCCGATTCGATTTGGTGGCTAAAGTCGTTGATGCCGGTGGCGCCATTGGGCAATTGGGCCAGGGAAAAGGTCAGGTCCTTATCGACCTGCGCGGCGTCCAGCTGGTAGTGGGTGGCGATGCGATGCAGGTCTCCACCCGGAAGCTGCCACAGCTGATGCAGCCAGTGCACCAGCTCCACATAGGGATTGCCGCGCAATTTCGCAAAGGCGGTAGCGGACTCGATGGCCCGAAACAGCTCGGTGTTGAGCTTGCCAAAAAGCGCACGCCTTGGAATATTCATGCGCCCACTCCGGGTGCAGAGCGGCGCACCATAAGAAATCCGTCGTGGCCACTCCATCTCATATTTTTTGCACTCATAACTACAAATTTCCTTCACCTGTTCAATTTTTTTCGCCCGCTATTTATTCCGACGCCCACCATAAACCTGCTAGGGCTGCGGCGCAAACTATCGCCAAACCAATACCCACTAAGGGCTTTCGCTAGGCCACAGAACCGACTACGGCCTGCCATACGAGATGGCCACGCCATTTGCTTGGGAAATAGGGTCTTTGTGTCTTGTCCGTACATCACGAGAGATCGCTCAATGAGACTGGTGCCACCTTGAGCTGCGCTGTCATGGGTTCTCGACGGGACGGGCTATTTTTTTTATGGCTGGACTATGGTGGGCAATGCGACGCCGCAAGGCGGACTATGTACAACCGCGAACACATTGTTCAAAGAAGTAAGGAAAGGTATTTTTGCGGCAACATGGAGCGGGCTGCGCGTTGAAGCAAAATCAGAGCCGTGGTGCACCTGCACCGTCCTACCCTTACACCTACACCATGCTGCAATACCTCACCGTCCCGGTTACCCCGTTTCAACAGAACTGCTCATTGGTCTGGTGCGACCAGACACGCCAAGCTGCCGTCATAGACCCAGGCGGCGATTTGCCACGCATCCTGGCAGAGGTCAAGCGCCTGGACCTGAAGCTCGAACAGATCTGGCTGACGCACGCACACATAGACCACGCCGGGGGCACGGCCGAGTTGTCGCAGCAACTGGGCCTGCCCATCATCGGTCCGCACCCGGGCGATCAGTTCTGGATTGATGGCCTGGCCGAGCAGGGCAAGCGCTTTGGCTTTCCCCATGCCGAAGTCTTCACGCCGACGCGCTGGCTCAAAGATGGCGACGAGGTGGCGATTGGCAGCAGCACGCTGCAGGTGCGCCACTGCCCCGGCCACACACCCGGCCATGTGGTGTTTTATTCGGCCCAGGCCAAGCGTGCCTTTGTCGGCGATGTGCTTTTTGCAGGCTCCATAGGACGCACCGACTTTCCACAGGGCGACCATGACACGCTGATTGCCAGCATCAAGCAGCGCCTCTGGCCCATGGGAGACGACACGGTCTTCATTCCGGGACATGGCCCGGAGAGCAGCTTCGGGCGTGAACGCCGCAGCAACCCTTATGTGGCAGACGCCGTCTAAGTTTTGAAGATGCCGCGCTCGGTGACCACGTAATCCATCGCCAGGTCAAATTCCTGCGGATGGATGGTGTTCAGGCGTGAAAGCTCATAGGCCACACCGATGGTGATCGGGCGTGGCGTGATGCTGGCCAGCGTGCGGTCGTAAAAACCGCCGCCATAACCGAGTCGGTAGCCCGCTGCATCAAAGCCCACCGGCGGCACGATCAGCGCCTGCGGCACCACAACATCCGTGCCCCCGGGCACCGGAATGTCGTACACGCCACGGGTCAGGGTCACACCCGGCCACCACATCTTGAATTGCAGTGGCGCAGCCTTTTGCACCACTTCGGGCAGGGCCGTACGGGCACCCCGGTCACGCCAATGGCGCGCGGCATGGCGAGGGTCAAACTCGCCCTGATAGGGCCAGTAAATGCCGATGACCATGCCCGCCAATTGCGGGAAGCCTTCCAGCAGATGCTGTGTGATGGCCGCATTCCAGGTCTTGCGGTCTGCATCGGACACAGCCAACCGACTGGCGATCAGGTCCTTGCGTTGGCTGGCCTTCCAGGCCTTGGTGTCCGCAGCCTGCATCTACATGCCCGGCACTTCGGTGTCGCGCTGCGGTGCGGCCACACCCAGGTGACGGTAGGCGGCCAGGGTGGCAATGCGCCCACGCGGGGTGCGCTGCAAAAAACCCTGCTGGATCAGATAGGGCTCGATCACGTCTTCAATGGTTTCGCGCTCTTCGCCAATGCTGGCGGCGATGTTGTCCAACCCCACCGGCCCGCCATCAAAGCGGTGGATCACGGCCTCCAACAACTTGCGGTCCATCAGGTCGAAACCCTGCGGGTCCACATCGAGCATGGCAAGTGCCCGGTTGGCAATGTCCAGATCGATCAGCCCTTTGCCCTTGACGTCGGCATAGTCGCGCACGCGGCGCAGCAGACGGTTGGCAATGCGCGGTGTGCCGCGCGAGCGCCGGGCAATCTCGAAACCACCGTCCTCATGCATGGGTACCTTGAGCAGACCGGCGCTGCGGGTGACGATGCGCTGCAACTCCTGCGCGGTGTAAAACTCCAGCCGCGCCACGATGCCAAAGCGGTCGCGCAGTGGGTTGGTCAGCATGCCAGCGCGCGTGGTGGCGCCCACCAGTGTGAAGGGCTGCAAATCGAGCTTAATGGAGCGGGCCGCCGGGCCCTCGCCAATCATGATGTCGATCTTGTAGTCCTCCAATGCGGGGTAGAGAATTTCCTCTACCACCGGCGAGAGGCGGTGGATTTCGTCGATGAAGAGAACGTCGTTCTTTTCCAGATTGGTCAGAAGTGCGGCCAGGTCCTTGGGCTTTTCGAGCACCGGGCCACTGGTCTGGCGCAGGTTGACGCCCAGCTCATAGGCAATGATGTGGGAGAGCGTGGTCTTGCCCAGGCCAGGCGGGCCAAACAGCAGCACATGGTCCAAGGCCTCTGAGCGCATCTTGGCCGCGCCGATAAAGATTTCCAGCTGCTCGCGCACCTTGGCCTGGCCCACGTAGTCGTCTAGCAGCTTGGGCCGCAGGGCACGCTCGACCGCCTCTTCCTGGGGCGAGGTGGGTGCAGCGGACACCATGCGCAAGGGTGGCGGCGCGGAAGAAAAATCGTCGGTCTGGATACTCACAAATGCAATCGATTGGCGTGGGTGTGCGGGAGTGGATGGCTCACTATAGCGCGTGGCGTGCGCACCGCCTGCGGTGCTCAAGTTGCCAGGCCATTGCGCCGATAATTCCGACAGGCAATGCCCTGTGTGCAGCGCTAGCAGGTCAGCACCCAAGAAAGCCCTTATGAAAATCAAGATCCGTCCACGTCTGCCTCTGCGCACGGCCCTGCACCTGCTGTTTGCCAGTACCCTTTTAATGGCCGCCTGGTCCGCCGGCATGGTGCATGCAGAAGACAAATTAATTGAAATTCCGCTGATCAAACAGCGCAAGGCCGAAATGGCTGCCGCCGCAGCGGCTGCTGCAGCTTCAGAGGCGCAGGCCCCGGCGGCCAAAGAGGGCAGCGAATCGGTCAAGCAGTTGCGCCAGGCGCTGACCGCCATCGGCACCCCTGTCAAACCGGCGGGTGAAAAGTCGGCCGTGCGCCCCCTGGAAAGACCCGTGGCCCATGCGCCAGAAAAGCGCCGCAATGTGCCCAATGAAGAATTACAAAGCAGCCGACTGTATGCAAAGGCGCGGGCCATGGCTCTGGCCAAGGGCGAACAGGGGCCCCATGCAGAGCAGCCTGGGGCCGACAGCCACGGCGAGGTCCACTGGAGCTATGACGGCGAAAACGGTCCGCAAAACTGGTCCAGGCTGAAACCAGAGTTCAATCTGTGCGGCCTCGGCAAGCGCCAGTCGCCCATCGCCATCCAGAGCGACACCACCCTGCAAGGACCGGCCGAGCCTTTGCAATTTATCTACACGCCCAGTCTGGCCACCGTGGTCAACAACGGCCACACGGTGCAGGTGGATGTGGAGGGCGACAACAGCATCACCGTGCGCGGCTCCAACTACAAGCTGCTGCAGTTCCACTTCCACACCCCCTCAGAAGAGATGATCAACTCCAGGCGCTACGCCATGGTGGCGCACCTGGTGCACAAGAACGAAACCGGGCAACTGGCCGTGGTCGCCGTGCTGCTGGAACAGGGCGATGCCAACCCTTTGATGGACAAGGTCTGGACCTATATGCCGCTAGACACCAATGACCGGGTGCGCATGCCCGACGGCCTGCTCGACCTCAACGAGATCCTACCCAAGGACCAGCGCTACTACCAGTTCATGGGCTCGCTCACTACCCCACCCTGCAGCGAGGGCGTGCTGTGGATGGTGTTGAAGCAGCCGGTGAAAATCAGCGCGGCCCAATACAAGTTGTTTCGCCAGCAGTTTCCGCTCAATGCGCGGCCGGTGCAGCCGGTGAACGGGCGGGTGGTGCGAGAAGCGAATTAAAACGGCGGGACCGGCTCTTACTTCGCCAGCGCCCGCAGCGCCAACTTGATACCGTCGCTCACCCCCACATCCGTCGGCAAGGCTTTCAGGGAAGCGGCCGCTTCCTTGTCGCTGTAGCCCAGCGCCAGCAGCGCCTGCAGGATGTCGGATTGGGCACCGCTCGCGGCCCCCAGCGGCGCACCGATGTCCGCACCCATCTTGCCCTTCAACTCCAACAGCAGGCGCTCGGCCGTCTTCTTGCCAATGCCTGGCACCTTGATCAGATAGCCGGCCTCCTGCAGCGTGATGGCCTGTGCCAGGTCGGCCACGCTCATGCCCGACAGCACGGAGAGCGCGGTGCGCGGGCCCACACCCGTAATCTTGATCAACTGCCTGAAGGCTTCGCGCTCGGGGGCATTGGCAAAGCCGTAGAGAATTTGCGCGTCTTCGCGCACCACAAAGTGGGTCAGCAGCGAGACCTTTTCGCCCACCGCCGGCAGGTTGTAAAACGTGCTCATGGGCACATGGACCTCGTAGCCCACGCCGCCGCAATCCACCAAAACTTGGGGTGGATTCTTGTCGCTGAGAATGCCTGTGAGCTTGCCTATCATTTTGTGCCTATCATGGGGTTACCTATCGTTTGCCGTGAGGAATTATCAGCTTGATTTTCAGACACCTGTTCACCCCGCTGAACAACACCCGCCTGTCGCACCTGTGCGGCCCCACCGACGAACATCTGCGTACGATAGAACAGGCCCTGCAGGTGCGCATTGCCCACCGCCACGAGCAATTCAAGGTCGAAGGCCCCAAGGTAAAAGCCCAGCGCGCCATGGACATGCTGCAGGCCCTCTACGAGATGGCCGCGCGCCCAATAGCCCCGGCCACGGTGCAGCTGATGCTCTCTGGCGACGGCTCTGCCGATGCCGCCGAGGGCCCTGGCCTGCTGACAAGGCGCGCCGAGCTCAAGCCGCGCACGCAAAATCAGGCGGTGTACCTGGACAACATCGCCGAGTTCGACATCACCTTTGGCATTGGTCCGGCCGGCACCGGCAAGACCTATCTGGCGGTGGCCGCTGCCGTGGACGCGCTGCAGCGCAGCTCCGTGCAGCGCATTGTGCTGACCCGCCCGGCGGTGGAAGCTGGCGAACGCCTGGGCTTTTTGCCCGGCGACCTGAACCAGAAGGTGGATCCCTATCTGCGCCCCTTGTACGACGCGCTCTACGACCTGATGGGTTACGAGCAGGTGCAAAAAGCCTTTGAGCGCCAGGCGCTAGAAATCGCGCCGCTGGCCTTTATGCGCGGGCGCACGCTGAACAATGCCTTTGTGATCCTGGACGAGGCGCAAAACACCACGCCCGAGCAGATGAAGATGTTTCTGACCCGCGTGGGCTTTGGCACCAAGACCGTCATCACCGGCGATGTGAGCCAGATCGACCTGCCCAAGACCCAACTCAGCGGCCTGGTGGAGGCCGAGCGGATTCTGCGCCGCGTACCGGGCATTGCCATCACCCGCCTGACCAGCGCCGATATCGTGCGCCATCCGCTGGTGGCACGCATTGTGGACGCCTACGACGCCGCCCGCCTGAGCGACCTACCCCCCATTGCGGTGCCGCTGCCAGAACCCGAGTTGCCACGCGTGGCCTTACCCAAAACCCGCACGCCGCGCGCCAAGGTGGCTGGCACACAAGTCAAGAAAGTTTCCGATGCTGTCTAAGCTGTCTCTGTCCCTGCAATTCGGCCCCATCAAATACGCCGACCGCCACCGCACCGCCCTGCCCCGCCACAAGGTGACGCGCTGGATACGCCATGCGCTGGCAACGGACGCGGAAATCACCGTGCGCATCGTGGACGCCGAGGAAGGCCAGACCCTGAACCGTGACTTCCGCAAAAAGGACTACGCCACCAACGTGCTGACCTTTGACTACACGCAGGAGCCGCTGGTCACCGCCGACCTGGTGCTGTGCGCGCCGGTGGTGGCCAAGGAGGCCAAGGAGCAGGGCAAGACGCTGCAGGAGCATTACGCCCACCTGATCGTGCACGGCACGCTGCATGCCCAGGGCTGGGACCATGAACTCGATGAAGATGCACAAGTGATGGAGCTGCGCGAGACCGAAATCATGGCGCGACTGGGCTTCCCCAATCCCTACTGAAGCGGCTCAGGCGCTCGGTGCGGAGGGCACATGGGTGCCACCCGCATCGGGATGGTGATGGGCCCATCATTGACCAGCTCCACCGCCATCTCGGTGGCAAAGCGGCCGGTCTGCACGATGGGGTGCGCGGCGCGGGCCTGTTCCACAAAGTAATCAAACAATTCGCGCCCCAGTGCCGGTGCGGCGGCATTGGTAAAGCTGGGCCGGTTGCCCCCGGTGGTGTCGGCCGCCAGCGTGAACTGGCTCACCAGCAGCAGGCCACCCATCACACCTGCACCGTCCAGATTTTGAAGGCTGAGGTTCATCTTGCCATTGGCGTCACTGAACACGCGCAGCTTCAAAATCTTGGCCAGCAGCTTATCGGCCTCAGTCCGGCTGTCGCCCTGCTCGGCGCAGACCAAGACCATAAAGCCGCGGCCGATTTCGCCGACGACCTCCCCCACACCCACGTTCTGCACCGTGACCTTGGCCCGGCTAACGCGTTGCACCAGCGCCAGCATGGCGCGATCAGGCCAGGGTGACGCGGGCGAACTTGCGCTTGCCCACCTGCAGCACATAGGTGCCGGCGGATAGCTTCAAGCCCTTGTCACTGACCACGTTGCTGTCCACGCGCACACCACCGCCGTCGATCAGACGGTTGCCTTCACCCGATGAGGCCGCCAAGCCCGCCGACTTGAGCAGCGCGCCAATGCCAATGGCGGCACCGTCTTCGCCCAGGGGAAGGCTGATCTCGGCAATCTCGTCCGGCACGCCACCCTTGCTGCGGTTGATGAAGTCCTGTTCGGCCGCCTCGGCCGCAGCGGCCGAGTGGAAACGGGTGGTGATCTCCTTGGCCAGGGCCACCTTGGCGTCCTTGGGGTTGCGCCCGGCTGCCACCTCGGCCTTGAGCGCGGCAATGGCGGCTTCGCTCTGGAAGCTTAAGAGCGTGTACCACTTCCACATCAGCACGTCCGAGATGCTCAAGACCTTGGCGAACATGGTGTTGGGTTCTTCGGAGATGCCGATGTAATTGTTCTTGCTCTTGGACATCTTCTCCACGCCGTCCGTGCCTTCTAGCAGAGGCATGGTCAGAATGCACTGCGGCTCCTGCCCGTATTCGGACTGCAAGTGGCGACCCATCAGCAGATTGAACTTCTGGTCGGTGCCGCCCAGTTCCAGGTCGCTCTTCAAAGCCACCGAGTCGTAGCCCTGCATCAACGGATACAAAAATTCGTGCACGGCAATCGGCGTGCCGGCCTTGAAGCGGTCGTGGAAATCGTTGCGCTCCATCATGCGCGCCACGTTGTAGCGCGAGGCCAGTTGGATCATGCCGCGCGCACCCAGCGGGTCGCTCCATTCGCTGTTGTAGCGAAACTCGGTCTTCTCAGGGTCCAGCACCAAGCTGGCCTGCTTGAAATAGGTTTGCGCATTGACCTTGATCTGCTCGGCTGTGAGCGGCGGGCGCGTGGTGTTGCGGCCGCTCGGGTCACCAATCATGCTGGTGAAGTCGCCCATCAAAAAAATCACGGTGTGCCCAAGGTCCTGCAACTGGCGCATCTTGTTGAGCACCACGGTGTGGCCGATGTGGATGTCGGGGGCCGTTGGGTCCAAACCGAGCTTGACGCGCAGAGGGACTCCGGTGGTCTCGGATCGGACCAACTTTTTCACCCAGTCTTCCTGCGGGATCAGTTCTTCGCAACCGCGCAAGGTGACCGCCAGCGCCTCACGGACGCGATCGGACAAAGGGTAAGTTGGGCTTGGGGCTTGATTCATAAGGGTTCTTTGACTGGCGGAAAAAGCAGTGACCGCTATACTGCGGGTTCATTTCTGCAACGTGCGACGATGCTGCGACGGGATTTTAGTCGCCTCGCCCTGTCCCTTGGAGCCCTGATTTTGAAAAGCGCCTTTCACCGCACTGCGGAACAACTGTTGTCCAACTCCGCAGCGCTGTTAGCGCGCCACCCCAAACGCATCACAACGGCGATTGCCGCCATGTTGGTGTTGGGGACCGGGCTCAGCTACGCCGTCGCCACGCTCGCACCCGATGCCTCCCTGCTTCCCGTGCACCGCTTGGTTGAAAACCTGCCCACACCCGATCTGGCAGCCCAAGCCCAACAGATTGATGCGCACCGCTTGAACCTGTATCGCTCGGACCTGACCCGCTCCACAGACACCGCAGAAACCCTGCTCAAGCGCCTGGGTGTCTTTGATCCCAAGGCAGCCGCGTTTTTGCGCCTCGATGCGCTGGCGCAAAGGAACTTGCTGGGCCGCGCAGGCCGCAACGTGACGGCCGAAGCCAATGGCGGCAATGCCCTTCTCAAGCTGCAGGCACGTTGGAGCCCGGACGAAGACGGCATGTTCAAGCGCCTGAGCATCGAAAAAACGGCGACTGGCTACTCCTCCAAGCTCGAAACCCTGCCCCTGAACGCCAGCACCCGCATGGCCAGCGGCAGCATCAGCTCCTCTCTGTTTGCGGCCACCGATGTGGCGCGCATCCCTGACTCGGTATCCACCCAGCTGGCCGAAATTTTCTCTGGCGATATCGACTTCCACCGCGCCCTGCGCAAGGATGACCGATTCTCCGTGGTGTATGAAACCCTGGAAGGCGATGGCGAGCCGTTGCGCGCCGGGCGCCTGCTGAGCGCTGAATTTGTCAACGCCGGCAAGACCTACCAGGCGATGTGGTTCCAGCAGCCCAATGTGGCTGGCATTGCGCAGAACAAGGGCGGCTATTACACGCTGGCGGGCGAGAGCCTCAAGCGCGCCTTTTTGGCTGCGCCCCTGGCCTTCTCGCGCATCACCAGTGGCTTCAAGATGCGCTTCCATCCGATTCTGCAAGTGTGGCGTGCCCATTTGGGCGTGGACTATGCAGCGCCCATAGGAACGGCCGTGCGCAGCGTGGGCGACGGGGTGGTCGAGTTCGCCGGTGTGCAAGGTGGTTTTGGCAATGTCGTCAAGGTCAGGCACCCAGGCACCATCGGCACGGTCTACGGCCATCTGAGCAAGATCGATGTGCGCGTGGGGCAGGTCATATCCCAGGGGCAGACCCTGGGCCTTGTAGGCATGACCGGCTGGGCCACCGGCCCGCACCTGCACTTTGAATACCGGATCAATGGCGTCTACCAAGACCCACAAACCGTGGCACATCACAACGACACGGTTCCGGTCACTGCGGCCCTCAAGCCCCAGTTTGACAAGGCCGCTGCACAGACGCGCATGGCCCTGCTGGCCGCCAGCCAGTCGCTGTACAGCAGCGTCGAATAAAGCCGCAGATTGTCGGAGCTGTACGCCGGCCTGATGTCGGGCACCTCGCTGGACGGGGTGGATGGTGTGCTGGTAGATTTTGCCGGGCGAAGCCCCCGCGTGCTTGCTCACAGCAGTGCCGTATTTCCCCCAGCACTCCAACAAGAACTGCTGCAACTCAATACCTCGGGACCCGACGAACTGCACCGTGCCGCGCTGGCCGCCAATGCATTGGTGCGCGTCTATGCCGACGTGGTGGCACAGTTATTGACGGCCTGCCAGTTGGATGCACGCGCCGTGCGCGCCGTAGGGGCCCATGGGCAGACGGTGCGCCACCGGCCACAGCTTTTTGATGGCACCGGCTATACCCTGCAACTGAACCAGCCTGCCCTGCTGGCGGAGCTGACGGGAATAGACGTGGTTGCTGATTTTCGCAGCCGCGATGTGGCCGCCGGCGGCCAAGGGGCACCTTTGGTGCCGCCGTTTCACAAGGCTTTCTTCGGGCATCTGCCGGGACGCACCGCAGTGCTCAATATCGGCGGCATCTCCAACATCACCCTACTGGATGCAGCGCAGCCAGACAGCGTCACCGGCTTTGATTGCGGCCCCGGCAATGCGCTGATGGATGCCTGGTGCACGGCCCACACCGGCGCCGCCTATGACGATGCGGGTGCCTGGGCGGCCGGTGGCGTGGTGCATGGCGCCTTGTTGCAATGCCTGTTGGACGAGCCTTTTTTTGCACAGGCACCGCCCAAAAGCACAGGCCGCGACCTGTTCAATCCGCCTTGGCTGGAACGCAAACTTACAGGCTTCGCAGCAACGTCTGCGCAAGATGTGCAGGCCACGCTGACCGAGCTGACGGCCCTGGGCTGCGCACACTGCATAAGACGCTATGCGCCCGATTGCCAGCGACTGGTGGTGTGCGGAGGGGGCGCTCTCAACCTGCACTTGATGGTGCGGCTGCAGGCCCTGTTGCCGATCTGCACGGTGAGCGACTCGGGCCAGGTTGGCTTGCCGCCGTTGCAGGTCGAGGCCACCGCATTCGCCTGGTTGGCGCGGCAGTGCGTGGAACGCAAAACCGCCAGCCTCAAACGCGTTACGGGCGCCGTTGGTGCACGCATACTTGGTGCAATCTACCCCGCTTGAACGCGGGACTAAATCGCTTTAGGTCGAGAAGGAGGAACCGCAACCACAGGTGGTGGTCGCATTCGGGTTCTTGATGACAAACTGGGCGCCCTGCAGATCTTCCTTGTAGTCGATCTCGGCACCCAGCAGGTACTGGTAGCTCATGGCATCGATCAGCAGGGAGACACCGTTCTTGGTCATGGTGGTGTCGTCTTCGTTGGTGATTTCATCAAAGGTGAAACCATACTGGAAGCCCGAGCAGCCCCCACCCTGTACGAATACACGCAGCTTCAGGTCTGGGTTGCCTTCTTCGGCAATCAGGTCTGCCACCTTGGCCGCCGCGCTATCCGTAAAGAGGATAGGGGCGGGCATTTCTGTCTGGATATTTTCTGCAACGGCGCTCATAGACGACTCCGGTCAAATCTGTAATACATCAATACTACAGCAATTTGCTCGGGAATTTTTCTACTTGCTATTTGACGCCAGTTTCAGTGTGGGCTTTTCCTCGCCCTCGAAGAGCGGGCGCAACTTGCCGGTAATCAGAGCACCCTGGTGCATCTCCAGCGCCGCGTACTGCACGTCCCCTTCAATGCGTGCCTTGGGCTGCAACTCCAGCACCTGTTGCGCATACACCGGCCCCCGGACCGAGCCGTTGACGATGATGTGGTCGGCCGTTACCGTGCCAACCACATGAGCGGTTTCAGAGATCACCAGCAGGCTGCCGCTGCTCTGGTCGTTCGAGCGAATATCACCCGTGACTTCCCCGTCAATGCGCAGGCCGTCGGCAAAGCAGACGTTACCGGTAATGCTGGTGCCCTCTGCAATCAGGCTTTTGATAGGTGGCTGTTTCTTTTTGTTGAACATGACGTACTCCGATGTATTTAAAGCTTCAGTGTCTGCGTGGCGCGTACCGTGCTTCCCTGACGCACTGTAGCGACCACTGATTTCACCACAGCTTGCGCAGGCAATTCGAATACCCCTTCGAGTCGCCCGTATTGTTTTACGGAAAATGTCTGTGGACCGCCGGGCAGCGTGGCGCTCCAGGGCTTGCCATTGAGTAGTCCGTTGAAAGTCAACTCCAGACGGCCAGAAAATTCAGCAGCATTCTTGCTGGACTGAATCACCAACACCTGCCACTTCAGGTCTTTGCCATTCAGAACATCCGCCTGCAGGCCACGGATGGCAACGCCTTCAGCGCCACTGGAGGGAATCAGTTTTTCAAAGAATCCCAGATCGTTGCGCAGACTCTGGTTCTCGGCCTGCAACTGCTTGACCTTTTTGACCAATGTGTCTTCGGAGGCCTTGCCAGCCGTCACCAGCGTGCCGGCAGTATTGACAATCGACTGCTCCTTGTCACGCTCATCCTGAACTCTTTCCATTTCGCTGCGCAGTTGCGCCACCTCGGCGTTCAGGCGCTCTAACTCTTGCTTGGCACCCCGATCCAGACCGGCGATGTTCTTGCCAAAATCAAAGGCCCAAAGACCCACGGCGGCACAAAACCCCAAGACAATCGCAGCCACCATCCAGCGCACAGGCCAGGGCATGGCGCTACGGACAGACATACTGGGAGCACTGATGGTGAGGCGGCGAAGGAGGAGTCGAAAGCGCATAGGTGAAGAAGTCTAGCAGCACGCGGCAAACACTGGTACGTACATTGGCAGAACGCCGCCCAAAAAAAAACCGCCAGGACTTGCATCCCGACGGCTTTTTTTGCTTGTAGGCGATTAACGCTTGGAGAACTGCTTGCGACGGCGAGCGCCGTGGAAGCCGACCTTCTTACGTTCGACTTCACGTGCATCACGTGTCACGAAGCCAGCTTGGCTCAAGGCGGGCTTGAGGGTGGCGTCGTAGTCGATCAAGGCACGGGTAATGCCGTGGCGGGTCGCACCAGCCTGGCCGGACTCGCCGCCGCCATTGACATTGACCATGATGTCAAATGTCTCAGCGTGGTTGGTCAACAGCAGGGGCTGTTTGCAGATCATGATGGAGGTAGCACGACCGAAAAAGTTTTCGATAGCCTTGCCGTTCACCACGATTTGGCCGGAGCCTTTTTTCAGAAACACGCGGGCGACGCTGGATTTGCGACGGCCTGTTCCATTGTTCCATTCACCGATCATTTGGCGGACTCCCGTTTCACTGCATTGGTAGAGATACCAGCAATTTCCAACACTTTGGGCTGTTGAGCGGTATGGGGATGCTCAGCACCGCCATAAACCTTGAGCTTCTTGATCATGGCGTAGCCCAGAGGGCCCTTAGGCAACATACCCTTGACGGCTTTTTCCAAAGCGCGACCGGGGAACTTGGCTTGCATGTCACGGAAGTTGATGGCAGAAATGCCACCTGGGTAGCCGGAGTGGCTGTAATACACTTTGTCGATTGGCTTGGCGCCAGTCACACGCAGTTGGGATGTGTTGATAACGATGATGAAATCGCCGGTATCGACGTGAGGCGTGTAAATGGCCTTGTGTTTGCCGCGTAAACGGAGAGCAACTTCGCTGGCTACTCGTCCGAGGACCTTATCGGTCGCGTCAATCACAAACCACTCGTGCACGACCTCAGCGGGTTTTGCGCTGAAAGTTGACATGAGAAATTCCTAAAGGAAGTTGGTTTGGCGGGTTCTTTTCCACGGTCGGTGTTCCTTCTTGTACCTGGCACTTTTCAGTGTTTGGCGGGAATCTCTTAGGTGGGTTGTGCCGCTGCAGCCGAAATAATCGGTTTGCCTTGGCATCTTCGCCGCGGAACCACTAAGGCGCTGCGAAGCCCGCGATTATACAAAAGTTGATCAGGTTCCGGGGAACTTTTCTGGTGAACGGGTTACTATAGCCCCATGTTTAGTTACCGCCACGCCTTTCACGCCGGAAACCACGCCGACGTCCTCAAACACATTGTTCTGCTGGCGGTGCTTCGCCACATGACGCAAAAAGACGCGGCCCTGAACGTGTTCGACAGCCACGCCGGTGCCGGCCTGTACCGTCTAGACGGCGACTACGCCAAGACCAGCGCCGAGGCGAGCGAGGGCTTTCTCAAGCTGATCGCCAACAAACCCAAAGAGGCCTTTGCACCCGCCATCCAGGACTATGTCGAGATGGTGGCCGGCTTTAACAACGGCGGCAGTTGGACGGTGTACCCGGGTTCGCCCTTCATCATCCAGCGCCGGCTGCATGGGCGCGACAAGCTCAAGCTGTTTGAGCTGCACCCTACCGACACCAAAACGCTCACGGCCAATATCGCCCAGTTAGAGGCAGGCCGCCAGGTCACCATCCTGCGCGAAGACGGCTTTGAAGGCCTGAAGAAATTCCTGCCGCCGCCCTCACGCCGCGCCCTTGTTCTGTGCGACCCGAGCTACGAGGTCAAGCACGACTATGCCCGCGTGCAGGCCATGATTACCGACGCCATGCTGCGCTTCCCCACAGGCACCTATGCCGTGTGGTACCCCATCATTCCGCGCCCCGAAGCGCACGATGTGCCCAAGAAGCTCAAGACCCTGGCCAACAAGTCGGGCAAGAGCTGGCTCAGCGTGTCGCTCACGGTGAAGAACAGCAAGCTGACGCAGGATGCCGAAGGCGAAATCGTGCGCCCGGGACTTCCAGCCAGCGGCGTGTTTCTGATCAACCCGCCGCACACGCTAAAGGCCTTGCTAAAAGACGCGATGCCCCAGTTGGTGAAAGCCTTGGGGCAGGATCAGCATGCGACGTTTACGCTGGAGAGTGGCGGCTAACGCAAAGTACACCGCTTGTGCCCGCGCAGGCGGGCATTCGGAACACGGTGTCTTTCCCGCGCAGGCGGGAACCCAGCACTAGTTTCCCGCCTGCGCGGGAACGACGGGGGGGGGATTCGGGAATAGTCCAGCCAACTACCTCACCGATTGCAGCGCCCGCTCCTTGGCCACTGGCGTCAGCCCTAGACAAGAACACAGGGCCAACACCGGCGCACTCTGGTTCATGGTGTAGAAATGCAGCGAGGGCGCGCCGCCCTTGAGCAGGCGCTCACACAGGTCCGTCACCACCTCCATACCAAAGGCCTTGATGGACGCGGTGTCCTCACCAAAGCCTTGCAAGCGCAGCCGAATCCAGCGCGGAATCTCGGTGCCGCAGCTATCCGAGAAACGCATCAGCTGCGTGGAGTTGGTAATCGGCATGATGCCCGGAACGATGGGAATCTCCACCCCCAAGGCCCTGGCGTCGTCGCAAAAGCGGAAGTAGGCATCGGCATTAAAGAAGTACTGGGTAAGGGCCGAGTTGGCGCCGGCATGGGCCTTGATGGCAAAGGCTTCCAGATCGGCAGCGGGCGACTTGGCCTGCGGGTGCACCTCTGGATAGGCCGCCACTTCCAGCCAGAAAGTGTCGCCGGTTTCTTCGCGGATAAAGCGCACCAGGTCGCTGCCAAACTTGAAATCGCCATCCACGCCATAGCCGCTGGGCAGGTCGCCGCGCAGGGCGACGATGCGCCTCACGCCCATGGCCTTGAGTTCAGCGAGCTGTTCGCGGATGGAGGCCTTGGTGGCGCCCACGCAAGACAGGTGCGAGGCCGCTGTCGTTCCCTCACTCACCATTTCGCGCAGGGTGCTGAAGGTGCCGGCCTGCGTGGTGCCACCGGCACCAAAGGTGACCGAGCAGAACTCGGGCTGCAGCACGGAAAGGTCTTTGCGGATGCCCACCAACTTGGCGGCTACTTCCGGATTTTTAGCCGGGAAAAATTCCAGACTCAGGGGGACGCGCTTGGCAATAGACATGCTTTTTTTCTCCTACCAACACCGCGCAGCTTGGCTGCGCAGGGTTTTATTGCGCCGGTTTAGTGGCGCAAATAAAAAACTCGCGGTTGCCATCGCCACCCGTAATGGGCGAGTCAAACCACGCGGTAACCGTCAGTCCCAGAGCGGCGCACGCTTCGCGCAAACGCAGCTCCACAACGACGTAAAACTCTGGTTCTTTGACAATGCCGCCCTTGCCGACTTGGCCGGGCTGCAATTCAAACTGGGGTTTCACCAAGGTCAGCAGCGTGCCGCCCGCTTTGAGCAAAGGCACCACCGCTGGCAAGACCAGTGTCTGGGAAATAAAGGACAGGTCGGCCACGATCAGGTCGAACTCCGGCACGAACTCGACGGGAGACGCATCCGCTTCGACAGAAGCTTCGTCGTCGCTTGCATCTACTGCATCGCTTCCATCGTCGTGTTCGACATCAAACTGGCCGTCCTCGCCCGTGCTGTCTTCGTAGGCCTGGATCAGATCGTCGGCCGTGAGCGCACGCGCATTCACCTTCTCCACACATAGGACGCGCGGATCGCTGCGCAATTGGGGGTGCAACTGGGCGCTCCCCACATCCACGCCGACCACCGACTTGGCACCGGCCTGCAACAGGCAGTCGGTAAATCCACCGGTCGATTGACCGACATCCAGACAGGCAAACCCTGCAACGGACAGACCAACCGTTTTAAGCGCCGCTTCCAGCTTGAGCCCGCCGCGCGACACATAGCGCGCCTCGGAGTCATCTAGCAGCCGCACATCGGCCGATTCAGGCACGTCATCGCCATTCTTGACGATGCGCTTCCAGGTCTCGCCCTGCGCCCATTCGACGCCATCGGCAATCAGCCGTTGCGCCTGTGAACGGGTGTTGGCAATCCCCTTTTGAACCAGCAGTTGATCTATTCGCATTGTTTTACCTGAGTTACAACCCGTGCCTGCCAATGCCAAAGATACCGTCGAACCGGCTTTGCCGATTGAGAGGTATCGCCCCCTTGAGGGGGAGGCGCCGCAGGCGCATCGGGGGGGAGCTTACTTAATACCTGTAGGTATCTTTCTTGTACGGGCCGGACTTGCTCACGCCGATGTAGGCGGCTTGCTCGTCGGTCAGTTCGGACAACATGGCGCCCACCTTTGTAAGGTGCAGACGGGCCACTTTTTCATCCAAATACTTGGGCAACACATAGACCTTGCCGGATTCGTATTGGTCTTGTTTGGTGAACAATTCGATTTGGGCGATGGTCTGGTTGGCAAAGCTCGAAGACATCACAAAGCTGGGGTGACCGGTGGCGCAACCGAGGTTGACCAAACGGCCCTTGGCCAGCAGGGTGATCTTCTTGCCATCGGGGAAGATGACATGGTCAACCTGGGGCTTGATCTCGTCCCACTCCAGCTTTTCCAGCGAAGCGACGTCGATTTCGTTGTCAAAGTGACCGATATTGCAAACGATGGCTTCGTCTTTCATGGCGGCCATGTGCTCGTAGCGGATCACGTTTTTGTTGCCGGTGGCGGACACGAAAATGTCGCACTTGTCGGCAGCGTATTCCATGGTCACGACCTTGTAGCCTTCCATCGCCGCTTGCAATGCATTGATCGGGTCGATCTCGGTCACCCACACTTGGGCCGACAGGGCGCGCAGGGCTTGGGCAGAACCCTTGCCCACGTCGCCGTAACCGGCCACGCAAGCGACCTTGCCGGCAATCATCACGTCGGTGGCGCGCTTGATCGAATCGACCAAGGATTCGCGGCAGCCATACAGGTTGTCGAACTTGCTCTTGGTCACCGAGTCGTTGACGTTGATGGCGCGGAACATCAGGCTGCCCTTATCGGCCATTTCGTTCAGGCGCAGCACGCCGGTGGTGGTCTCTTCGGTCACGCCAATGATCTGCGCACCCTTGCGGCTGTACCAGGTCGGATCCACGGCCAGCTTGGCCTTGATCGCGTTGAACAGGCAGATTTCTTCTTCGCTGCTGGGGTTGGCAATCAAAGAGGCGTCGGTTTCTGCGCGCTTGCCCAGGTGCATGAGCAAGGTGGCATCGCCGCCGTCGTCCAAAATCATGTTGGGGCCTTCGCCTTCGGTGCCTGCGCCGCCGAAGTCAAAAATGCGGTGGGTGTAATCCCAGTAGTCGGCCAGGGTTTCGCCCTTGATGGCGAACACGGGCGTGCCCTTGGCGGCAATCGCTGCGGCGGCGTGGTCTTGGGTCGAGAAGATATTGCAAGAGGCCCAGCGCACATCGGCGCCCAAGGCTTGCAGGGTTTCGATCAGCACGCCGGTTTGAATGGTCATGTGCAGCGAGCCGGTGATGCGTGCGCCCTTCAAAGGCTGCGTCTTGCCGAACTCTTGGCGCATGGCCATCAGGCCGGGCATTTCGGTCTCGGCGACGCTGAGTTCCTTGCGGCCCCAGGCGGCCAGGCTCAGGTCGGCAATGACGTAGTCGTTGATGGATTCGTTGGTCTTGGCAACAAGTTGGATAGCGCTCATGTGTTCACTCCAGAAAGTAAAGTTCAATACCACCGCAAGCACATGGAACTCTTAAATAGGGCTCACCCGACACATGCAGTGGGTGAGCGCCGTTGAAACAGTGGCCAGATGCCACCGGGTCCGAGCCTCGTTCGCTTTGCGCGAACTGCAACGCTCCTCGGAGGCCGCATTATAGGGGCAGGTCTTAATGCCCCCGCGCATTTAACGGCTTGCGGATCTGGGGCCGCTTGTTTGCCCGACCACCAGCTCGGGTTGGCGCAACAACTGAAAGGGTCCGCGCTGTGGCTCACGCAGCACCTGCAACACCATATCGGCCATGGCCACACCGGTGCTCTGCGCGGTGGGCTGGGTCACCATGGTGGGCTCCAGCCCGGCCAGCAAAGTGTCGGCGGGAATGACGCCATGCACCACCACCGAAACATCCTTGCCCAGCACCAGCCCCAAATCAATCAGTCCGCGCATAACGCCGATGCCGCCCAGGTTGTTGTCCACCACGATGGCCGTGGGCGCATGGGGCAAGGCCATCAACGCCCGCACCGCCTCGCGGCCGCTGCGCCGGTCCACCGCAGGACCGGCCAGCCAGGCCGGATCAAACGCAAGCCCTGCCTGCTTGAGCCCGGCCAAAAAACCGCTATGGCGCTGCAGCGCAAAGTTCAGCTCCAGCGGCGAGTGCACATAGGCTATTTGCCTGTGGCCCAGTTCCACCAAATGGCGCACCGCCAGATGACTACCCGTTTCATTGTCAAAGTCAAACCAGGAATAGCCGCTGCTATTTCCGGTGCGGCCATAGGCCAAAAAGGGATAGCCTTTTTCCAGCAGGTAATTCACCCTGGCATCCTCGACGCGGGTGTTGGGCAACACCACCGCGTCCACCCGGCCGCCACGAAACAGGCGCTCATACATATTGAGGTCCTGCTCGTCGCTGGCCACCGCCAGCATCAGGTCAAAGTGCTGTTCATGCAGGCGCTCGGACAGGCCGCCGGCCATGTCCAAAAACTGGGGATTGCCCAGGTTTTCCACCGCTGCGGAGTAGACGATTCCTATGGCCTCGGTGCTGCCACGCACCAAGCGGCGCGCGCCCGCATTGGCCCGATAGCCAAGAGCCTTGGCACCCTCCTCCACGCGCTTGCGCGTGGCCTCGTTGACATCCTGGTAGCCATTCAAAGCGCGGCTCACCGTGGAGGTGGACAACCCGAGTTCTTTGGCCAGTGCTTTGATGTTCATGGATGCTTGTGGAGTGGGTCAGGTCAGTTGCGCAAACAGCCCTCCCCAGGGCGCCAGATTCACGCAGTCGGGCGCGAGCGTAGCACCGCTTAGGCCGCTGTCGCCCAGCAACTGCGCCACCTTGCAGTCGGCAGGCAAGGCATAGCTTGCAGCTTGGTCGCTGAAATTGAATACGCACAGCAAGCGCTGCTTCTCCAAGCTGCGCACAAAGGCGAACACCTGTGGATGGGCGTCCAGCAGTTGCATCTCGCCTTGCAGCAGTGCCGATTGCGTCTTGCGCCAGTGCAAGAGGTGGCGGTAAAAATTCAACAGCGAATCGGGGGCCTCGGCCTGCACATCCGCCGCCAGCGCACGGTGGCTTTCGGCCACCGGAAGCCAGGGTTTGGCTGACGCTTTGCCCGCTGGCGCAAAGCCCAGATCGGGCGCGCTGCTGACCCAGGGCATGGGCGTGCGGCAACCGTCGCGACCCTTGAACTCGGGCCACATGGTGATGCCATAGGGGTCCTGTAAATCATCATAGGCAATGGCCACCTCGGGCAGGCCCAGCTCGTCGCCCTGGTAAATGCAGGACGAGCCGCGCAGGCTCAATTGCAGGGCCAACGATAGTTTCAATAGCGCGACATCGGGCGTGGCGCCACCCCAGCGCGTGGCAAAG
>CAISLN010000089.1 GCA_903886275.1 uncultured beta proteobacterium
AGAAGCCGAACCGGAGGAGGAGGAAGAGGCAGAAGCCGAAC
The DNA here is from genome assembly GCA_903886275.1 of uncultured beta proteobacterium. GTDB lineage: Bacteria > Pseudomonadota > Gammaproteobacteria > Burkholderiales > Burkholderiaceae_C > Allorhodoferax. Next base: position 42 of record CAISLN010000089.1, read on the forward strand.
CTGAGGAAGAGGCGGAAGAAGAAGCCGAACCGGAGGAAGAGGCAGAAGCCGAACCGGAGGAAGAGGAAGAGGAAGAGGCAGAAGCCGAATCTGAAGAAGAGGCGGAAGAAGAAGCCGAACCGGAGGAAGAGGCGGAAGAAGAAGCCGAACCGGAGGAAGAGGCAGAAGCCGAACCTGAAGAAGAGGAAGAGGAAGAGGCAGAAGCCGAACCGGAGGAAGAGGAAGAGGAAGAGGCAGAAGCCGAACCTGAGGATGCAGGGGAAGAAGCGGCAGGGGAAGAAGAAGAGGACGGAAATAAATAAGTCGTTCTGATTAACTCTCTCGGATAGGTGCTTGGCGTAAGCCTCGCTCCGAGGGAGTATTTTCCCTGAATCAGCATCCATAGTAGCGCCGGTAGCTACGCAAAAGGCCCTGCGCTGACTGCTCTTGGAAGAGGTCATCTCACGATGATCTTCCCAGATCATGCATTTAAGCCCGCGGCTAACAGTGACCTCTTTTTCCTTTACGAATATAAATGTATGAGTGATTCTTTCTTTGAACGTGCTGATGGTAGTAAACGTTGTGTCAAGGGTTATAAATTTGCAAAACCTAAGGCGGGTGCGAAAATTTATAGTGGGGATCGCTATAAAGCCGATGATTTACCCAAAAAAGTAGACTTAAGGCCACATCTAACGGCGGTTGAAGATCAAGAAGAAACCAGTAGTTGTGTTGCCAATGCGGTGGCTGGCGCGTATGAATATTTGGCGAAAGTTCACACCGGTGAAGATTACGATGTCAGTCGCATGTTCATTTATTACAACGGCCGCTATCTCGGCGCGGATGGTGACCCGATAGAGGATGGTGGTTGTTTTATTGAAAATGCCATTCAAGGTTTGAAGCAATATGGTGCCTGCGCAGAGGAAAAGTATCCGTTTGATCTGGAAGTTGTAAATGACGAACCGGCTAAGGAAAACTATGACGAGGCAGCAGCGTTTTTAGTTCAGGATATGGTAGCTATACCCACTGATTTACATGCGTGGAAACACAGTTTGGCAGAAGGTTATCCAATTATCTTTGGAATCAACCTGTATAAATCGTTTGATAAGCAACGCAAGAAGGGTGTTGTGCCAATGCCTTCTGATACGGAAGCATCACGTGAATCACATGGTGGTCATGCCATGCTGGCTGTGGGTTATTCGGATATGGATAAGGTATTTATTGTACGCAATTCATGGGGTGAAGACTGGGGTGATAAGGGTTATTGTTATATTCCTTATGATTATCTTGTTAATCCAAAATTTAATGACGGTGATACCTGGATTATTAAGCAGTTGGATAACATCGAATTTGACCATACAAAATATTGGGATGAGAGCGATGAGTCGGTATTGGGTGATTATGAATCCGAAATGACCAACATGGGTGAGGATGAGTATGCAGCCATGCTAGAAGCAATGGGTGACTACCCGTATGAATATCGTATTGCCTTGCTTTTCCTCCATGCTGCCAATGCCGATGGTGACTTAACCGATGAGGAATATGATGCGATTTCAGTTTATATGAATGAGACGCTCGCTAAATTGGGTGTTACTGATATGAGCGCGTCAAAAATATTACGCCATGCCATAAAGGATGTAGACAATGAATCTCTGATTCAAGAGTCAGTCACTTTATTCAGCGAATATTCTTCTCAAGAAATGCTGGCGAAAATCATCAGTGATATTAAGTCGGTGGTTGGAGCCGATGGTTTGTCAGAATATGAAAGCAGTTCCATCTTTAAAATGATTGAATCGTGGCAGATAGAAGACTCCTCTGAGTCGGAAGAGTCAGAAGAAGAAACCGACGAAGAAGAAGGTGAGTCCGAATCCGAAGAGGAGGAAGAAGAAGAGGAGGAGGAAGAAGAAGAGGAAGAAGAGGAAGAGGAAGAAGAGGAGGAAGAGGAGGAAGAGGAAGAAGAAGAGGAAGAAGAGGAAGAAGAGGAAGAGGAAAAAAAGGACAGAAAAAAATAATTCAATCTGAATAAATCCCTCGGACAAGTGCTTGGCGCAAGCCTCGGTCCGAGAAAATATCTTCATTTGTACCTGCAACCTGAATAGAAATTATGCTTTATGATGTGACTATGTGTGTGGGTGATACCTGTCCAATAAAAAAATATTGCCATCGTTGCACGGCGCCGGTATATGGTAGGCAAGATTTTTTTGGTTCTATGCCCTTTGATGTGTTGGCAAAGAAATGTGGTTCATTTATTAAAAATGAAGCGTATTTTGAGCATATACGAGTGAAGGCATACGAAATTTGGCAAAAAAGTGAAGTTCGCACCGAAAGTCCCACTCATTATTGGCAACTTGCCGAAGACGATTTTTTCGCTAATATTCCCGGTTAGCAACGGGCAAGCCCCATTTGCACGCCATTTGACCTCATAGCGCCTTGGATTTGAAATTAAATCGGTGCATGGCGCCCCCGGTAACAGGCTTGCCGTATATGATTATGTTCTGGCACTTTTGCCTTTTGTACGAGAAATTTATGTTCAAAACCACCCTGATTGCTGCCGTTTTTGTCGCTGCTTCCGCCGCATCTTTCGCCCAAACGGCGACACCCGCAGTTCCTGCCGCTGCTGCAAAAGCCGCTGCTGCAAAAGCCGACACGAAAACTGCTGATACTATGCCCGCTGTGAAGAAGTCCAAGAACAACATCTGCCACGATGAAACCAGTGCAGGTTACAAGTCCACCAAGAACTTCACACCTTTTGCCAGCATGGAAGAGTGCGTCAAGTCCGGTGGACGCGCACCCAAGGGAAATACCCCTGCTAAAAAATAATCACGCCTAAAAGGCGCGTAAAGATCAGCCCCTCGGTCACAAACTGAGGGGTTGACTTATTTGAGCCCGCAAAGACTGTGTATTTGCTAGTATCTCAATATCGGATGCCAATATTTTCATATATTAAAAATAATATTTTCATGTAAGACGACATCACTCGTTTGATACGTGAAAGCATCAATTTTTATTGATATGCGAAGTTGTCAGAAATATCGTCAACATCGGTCTTCCAGTTTTTACTGTTCCGGCACGTGCCCGCCATCGCTTCAGGCGTGATTCATAGCACCAAGTTGCCTGCTGCAATGCCGCAATAACCCCCAGGTCTGCGTGCACTGCTGCACCTAACCCTTCCCTGATAAACGGAGTGCCTGATGTACAGAGCTTTTTTGTTCGTTTTTTCCTTGTGTTTCTGCGCCGCGGCTATGGCCGATACGATGCCGCCACAGCCTCCCGACTTGACCCAGCGCTTCCAAAACAATCCGGGCGCATTTGACCGCTATGACCAGTGGTGCGATGGACGGCAGGTGAACCAGGCTTGCCAGATACCCGGCAGTGCCATCGAGGGCGGCGGAGCCGGTCAATGCCAGCGCGTGATTCCCCCAAGCGGACTCCAGATTGACTTGCTGTGTGTGCTCAAGGTGCAACCCACTGTCGCACGCGGCTTGCCGGACCACCCTTGGCGTGCGGATGACAGCACCTGTGATCATGCCAAGATCTCGCCCGCCACAGCCGAAGTACTGACCACCAATAATTGGACCTGCGGGGAGCTTCCCAAGGTGGCTGACCAGTTTTGCACCGGCTTGCAGGCCCGCCAGCGCTGCACCCTGGCTTTCAGTGTGGAGGGAAAGGCGCAGACCCAGGTCGGCGTTTGTACCCCTGAGCTAGAAACCGGTAGCGGCTATTTTATGGGCCGCCGTATCCTGCGCCGCACTAGCTTGCTGTGCCAGCCGCCGCATAAGGCGTTAGCCACGGTGTTGCAGCCGGTAAGCGCCTGGCGCAAGTTGGTTCAATAGCCCATGCAGGCTGAGTCCATCGCACTGTTGCTGACGCTGCTGGTGGAGGCTCCCTTGGTTTATGGGACTACGCGTTCCTGGTCGCTGGGCCGCATGCGCCGCCTGGCCTGCATGGTGCTGCCGAGTTGCTTTACGCATCCCCTGGCCTGGCATGCCATCGGCAATTTCGGTGCGCACGACTATGTCCAGGGCCTGCTCTGGGTTGAGGGCTTGGTATGGATTGCTGAGGCGCTGCTGCTGCAGGGCCTGGGCCGGGCCCCTGCGCGTGCCGCCTGGGCGACTTCGGCACTGGCCAACACCGCTTCTACCCTGGCCGGTTGGGTGCTGGTTTGAGCGACTGGCGCAACCATGGCTGGGTGCTTGTTGCCGCTGCCCTGGGCCTGTTGGCCTGCTGGCAGCCGGTGGCGCTGTACCTGTGCGCGCTGGCGGTTTTCGGTTTGCCCCACGTGCTGTGGGAGATGGTCTGGGTGCGGCGCGTCTGGGCGGACCGCCTGCCCATTGCGTTCTGGTGCGTTACTGGGCTGTCCCTTTTGCTGCAGGCCTGTGCGCGAAGCCTGCTGTGGATGGGGCGCATCGACGCAGCCACGGCTGCTGCCTGCGACGCCGCCACGCTTGCGCTTGCGCTGCTGGCTACCCTGTTGCTCTTGCCTGGTGTGCCACGGGGCAGACGTGCGGTGGCAGGCCTGCTGGGTTTGCTGTTGCCCTGCGGTTTGCTGGCAGTGGCAGACACCCCCTATGTCATGGGCTTGTTGGCGGTACTGGCCATGGCCCATAACTTCAGCCCTCTGGGTCTGATGCCGCCGCAGGCGCGCATAGGGCCGATGCCTGCGCGCCAGGTGCTGGGTCTGCTGTTTGCGGCGCCCCTGTTGCTGTTTGGAACGTTGTGGGGTCTTGACCTCGCACCCTCTTCATGGGCGCAGGCTGGGCCCACCGAGTTGTTATGGGTTCAGGGTGCGGGGCACGGGCTGGCGCAGGCACTGCTGCCGGCGCTGGTGTGGGCGCAATGCCTGCACTACCTGTGCGTGTTGCATCTGATGCCGCGCGCAATGGGCCAGTCCTGGAGCCGCTTGCCGCTGCGCCCACTGGCCTTGTTGCTAAGCGCCTTGCTGTTGGCCGGATTTTTGATCGACTACCGCGCGGCGCGTGGCCTGTATGCGGTGGCTGCAGGCATGCACGCCTGGCTTGAATGGCCCTTGATCATGTTGGGGCTGTGGGGCTGGGCCGCAGCCCCACAAGCCGCATCCACCAGCAAGCAATGCCGGTGAAAAAAATTCACGCGATTGGCCTCGCACGGTGCATCGCCAGAAGTGCAAATAAACGCGCGTTTCAACGTGCTTTCAGAACACTTCTTGCGATGCGCTATTCAAATTAGCCCAGCATATCGTCAGGAATATTCCCACCGTTGGCGGCGATCTGCGTGAGCACCTCTTTGTGCAGCCACATGTTCATCTGTGCCGAGTCCTCCATCACGTGGTTGGGGCATTGCAGTTCGGTTGCAAGCTCCTTGCGTGCAGCCAGGCTGCTATTCAATTCCAGCAACTTGAGCAAGTCTACGATAGACGTCTGCCAGTTCAGCTCCTGTGGATTTGCAGCAGCAAGCCCCTCCAGTTCCCCCATGACATCAACCACTGTGATCTCAGTGACCTCGTCGTCTGACTCCGACTCTTCAACGGCAACTTCTTCGTAATCGACTTGTTCGTCCTCTGCTGGAACATTGACTGGTACTGTCTCTGCCGTCGTCGATTGGTTAATACCAACCTTCTCAAGAATGCTGCTGAAAAAACCCATGATGTATTCCTTAAATAGTTTGAAGTGCTGTGGCTTGTGGCTGCAACTTAGTACTGTTCAAAAAGACCAGCAACTACGCAGAACAATGGCGTCCATGCATTGATTCATCACGCCGAACGGATCATAACCACACCAAGCAATGCCAAACGCTCCATTGCTGCAAGCGGCGCTCACGGCCATCGCCGCTCAGCGCCAGCCCATGCAGCAGACGGGCATCACTCGCTACTTGCACAGACCCTGTGCTGTATACAACAGCAGCACTACAGGCTCACGCCATGCGCCTGCCCCTGTGCCTGATCGCTAATCCCAAGTTCGGATAAACCGTTGTCGGCAAAGACCGGCGCCAGAATAAGGCGTCAACGCCTTGGCGCTGCATTGGGCTGCAAGCAGTGTCGTCTTTGCGGCAAATGGCACCGCACTTTGGCCTGGAATGGTTTGGATAATTTAAATAGTGCCACGTCAATACCTATAAGTAGGTAGTCGAACAGCCAAATCGCTTCGATAGCGCTGTCTATAACTGCTAGCATATCTGCGCATGACTAGAACGCTGGGGAGTGTCCCAGCCATGACCGGTCACTCTGCGCCCAGGTGGCTTGCAGCGGGCAGCGCAGGAGGCTAAGGCAGAAATAAAAGAAATTAGAAATAGATAGAAAAAAGGCAGGTGAGGCATGAGTGAAGTTGTTCGTTTGTACCAGTACAAGAGCCTGCTAAGCAGCCGCAAAGCCGTCTCTGCCCGTGACCTCATGGCCGCAACAGAAGTATCGCGCGCCACGCTCAATCGCGACCTTGCCAAGCTGCGTGACCAACTGCATGTGCCCCTGCTCTTCAACCGCGATCTTGGCGGCTACACGCTGGAGGCGGGCCACACCGACAGCGAACTGCCCGGACTGTGGTTCAACCAAGAAGAAATCTTGGCGCTCGTCACCATCCAGCAACTGCTGGAGCAACTCGAACCCGGCCTGCTGGGCAGCAAACTCAAGCCCCTGCAAAGCCGCCTGGGCCTGCTCATGGACAAAAACGGCCTGGCCAGCCAAGACGTGGCCCAGCGCATCCGCATCGTGCATGCCGGCAAGCGCATGGTGCAGACCAGATCCTTTGAGGCGGTGGCCGCTGCCACCATGGTGCGCAAGCGTCTGAAGGTCTGGCACCTGAACCGCCAAAACGGCATCACCACCGAACGCGAACTCTCCCCCCAGCGCCTGGTGCACTACCGCGACAACTGGTACCTAGACGCCTGGTGCCACCTGCGTGACGATGTGCGCAGCTTCAGCATCGACGCCATCAGCAAGCTCGAAGTGCTGGAGGCCGCTGCCAAAGAGGTCACCACCAAAAACATAGACCAGGCCCTTGGCACCGGCTATGGCATCTTCAACGGCGCGTCCCAAGCCTGGGCCAAGCTGCGCTTCACCCCCGAGCGCGCACGCTGGGTGGCCGGTGAAACCTGGCACCCCTTGCAAGAAAGCGCGGTGGAGGCCGACGGCAGCTACCTGCTGTCCTTCCCCTACGCCGACGATCGCGAACTGCTGGGCGACATCATGCGCTTTGGCTCCGACGTGCAAGTGCTGGCCCCACCCGCGCTGCGCAGCAAGGTGCAAAAGAGTTTTCTGGAGGCGGCGGCAAGGTATGTTGGATAGCTTGGATAGCCGCGCTACCGGCGCACGGGTTGGCATAGGTGCTAATGAATGTCTGCTTTGCGCCGACCTACTGTCCAGTCGCACGGTTTGAGCGTTTTTTCAAATCAAATAAATCACCTACTTCAAAGGGACAACACCATGAGCGCAAGCACAACAATTGACAAATTTTTCACTGGTAGGACGTTTGTTATCCCAAGCTTTCAGCGTGACTATGCATGGAAAGAGCGCAACATTGATGACCTTTTTGGTGATGTTGAGGAGGCACTGGAGGTGGGTGGTAGCCACTATCTGGGGACTTTCATACTGTCTCAGCAGCCCCTAAGCGAGATGGTGCAGGTGGTCGATGGTCAGCAACGCCTGACCACTTTGACGATGCTGCTTGACGCACTGATTGATGCAGTTGCTGACGACAACATCAAGCAGCACTACCGCAACACCTTCATCATGCACCCCGTGACCGGGGCCAAGTTCCGGGTGTTGGGCGACAACGATTCGTTTTTCCGCGATTTACTGTCTGACAAGTTGCCAGTGCCACAGTCAGACGGGCAAGAGCGCCTGCTTCGTGCCTATAGTTGGATCCGCCAACGCGTCAATGCTTTGCTGGAGCGGGGTGGGCAAGCACTCATCAATAGCTGGCTGCTGTGCCTGAGCAGGATGGAGGTGCTGGAGTTCATTGAGCCCAACGAGGGCAAGGCAATCCGCATGTTCCAGTCCGTCAATGACCGGGGCGTGCCACTGGCCAAAATGGATATTGTGAAGAGCTTGCTGGTCTACTACTCGAATCGCTATTTGGATGGGCAACTGGATCAGAGCATTTCGCAGCAGTTTGGGCAGGCCTTTCGCAGTTTTAGCCGCGTCAAGCGTTTGGCTATGGAGGCGGGTTACAAAATTCGGCAAGTGGATCGCGATGCGTTCAAGGAAGACGACGTCCTGCGCTACCACTATCTGGCTTTTGATGCCGCTCCGTTTGGTGTTGAGGGCGGTGCGGACTTCAGCGCGACATCGGAAAAGGTGCTGGAGGTTTTTCTCAAACCCGCGTTGCAGAAACTGCGCAGCGATCCTGTCAAGTTGCGAGCGTTTATTGAGGCATACACCGCTGATTTGACGGCTTTCTTCTCTGGACTGGAGCAGCTGGTACAAGCCACCCGCATAAACCGGACCATGTATTTGCTCTGGGTAATACAAGACCTGTCGGCTACGCTGTATCCGCTTGTGATTCGGCTGCATTTGATGGGGTGGTTGCCGGAGCGCGGCACCACAAGTGACGCACGTACTCTTCTGGAAATGATCGAACTGGTCGATTTGCGCGTTTTCAAGTTGCGCGGAACAAATCCCCAAGTAGATATTTTCCGAATTACGCGCGAATTGCCTATGCTTTCGCTCGACAAGGTGACGGTTGCGTTGCAGAACTTTTGCCAACACTTCATGTCGGACGCCTTGATGTCATCACGCTTGGCGGACGAGGGGTTGTACCGAAACCCGGGTCTGCCACGGATGCTGATTCAAGAAGAAGAAAAGTCCCGTCAAGCAGTAGGTGAAGTTGTGATGGGTCTGACGGAACTGGCTGTGCTAAACAATGGCGGCTTAACGGCCGAGCATATTCTTCCGCAGGACCCAGAAAACACCTTTGACATTGCCAATTACGGGTTTGAAAGCGCTGATGTCTATTCGCAGCACATGCACCGACTAGGCAATTTGGTTTTGTTGGAAGGTACGCTCAATAGCGCCTGCAATAACCGCACGGTGGAGGCCAAAATGACAATGCCCAATCTGTACATGGCATCGCAGCTGTGTGGTGTGAGAGCACTGGCCGCACAGTTTGCAGGCAATACCCAACACTTTGACCTCAGTGCAATCGACCAACGATCCCAGCGCCTGGCCAAATTGATGGTGGAGAGCTGGCCAATTGTGATGGCGGTGTGATCGAAATTTGGCGATAAGTTGGCTGCCACCCCATTGGATTGGAAACGCCGCTTTGGCACCTCAAGCCGATCGGCCTTGTCGCGCGTGTGTGGCATCGAACCCTTGCGGGTTGGCGGTGGGCAACCCGGCCTGTTCGCGGCTCCACGCGTAAAGCCGGTCGGCGCCCAGGTCCAAGCCGCCTGGCCAACCGATACCGTGGCCCCATTCGTCAAGCTCCATCTTGGCGAAGAAGGCGGGGTCTGCCAGTTTGGCAAATGCCGCGTTGCGCTTGGGCAGGTCGGCCAGATTGACGTTCAGTGTTTCGCCGGTGCTCCAGACCAGCGCAATCATGCCGGGCGCAATCACGCGAGCGGCTTGGATGTTGGGTGGGTTTTTCATGGGTTCAGCGTCCCGTGCTGTGCAAATAGATATTCCTGGTGCTCCGCAATCCACTTTGGCCAACCGTGCTGGTGGCCGAATGCTGCCCTTGTAGCGAGCGTGAATGAATCGGCGCGGCGGGCTATTCAAAGTGCAGCTGTATGTAATAGCAGCGCCACAGGCCCACGCCATGCGCCTGGCCCTGTGCATGATGGCTCATCGCCTAATTAACCGTTGCTGGCAAAGACCGGCGAAAGGGTAGGGCGTCACTGCGTTGGAACCTTATCGGGCTGCAAAGACAGCCGCCATTGCCGCTAACAGCAAGGCATTTTTGAGAAATATGGTTTGGATAGCTTAAATACTTCCACTTTAGTACCTAAAAGTAGGTGGTCGAACCGGTAAACCGCTTCGATAGCGCGGTATCCAACTGATAGCATTGATATGGATTTTTGGAACGCTTGGTAGCGTTCAAGCCGTTGCCGCTAACTTTGCGCCCAGGTGGTCTGAAGTCGGCATCGCAAGAGGCCAAGACATAAACAAGATCAAGCCAATAGAAAGCAGGGGATGTGAGCCATGGGTGAAGTCGTTCGTTTGTACCGATGCAAGAGCTTGCAAAGCCGCCGCAAAGCCGTCTCTGCCCTTGACAGCATGGCCGCAACGGAAGTGTTGCGCACCACGCTCCATGGCGACCTTGGCAAACTGCGCGACCAGTTGCCTGTGCCCATCCACTTCAGCAGCGATTGGGGAGGCTACACATTAGAGTTGGGCAACACCGTTAGCGAACTCCCCGGCCTGCTGGGCGACATCATGCGCTTTGGCTCCGACGTGCAAGTGCTGGCCCCACCCGCGCTGCGCAGCAAGGTGCAAAAGAGTTTTCTGGAGGCGGCGGCGCGGTATGTTGGATAGATTGGATAGCCAGAACATCAATAGCGATAACGAGCGGCCAGTGTCCGACACCGTCGATTTTTACAACCAAAACGCAGACGCGTTTGTTGCCGACACGGTCAGCGTGGACATGGGCGCGCTGTATGTGCGCTTCTTGCAAGATATTCCGGCGGGCGGATTGCTGCTGGACGCAGGCTGCGGCTCTGGGCGCGACGCCAAGGCATTTTTGGCGCGGGGCTTTCGGGTCTGCGCCTTTGATGCCTCGCCGGTGCTGGCCGAAATGGCCGCTGCGCTGCTGGGTCAGCCAGTGGCCACGCGTACGTTTGACCAAGTGGACGAGGTGGCCTGTTACGACGGCATATGGGCCTGTGCCAGCCTGTTGCATGTGCCGGAGCCGAGCATGTCTGACGCGCTGGGGCGTCTTTGGACTGCGCTCAAGCCAGACGGCGTTTGCTATGTGAGTTTCAAGTTGGGTGAGGGCGAGCGTTCGCACAAGGGGCGGCACTTCACCGATGCCTCAGAAGAGCGCTTGCGGGGCTGGCTTGCCAAGCTGGCCGATGTGGTGTCCGCGGAATGTTGGATCACGCAGGACCAGCGGCCCGAGCGGCAAGAAAGCTGGCTCAATGCCATTATTCGGCGCAGCCCGGTGTTGCCTGCGAAGCTGATCACGGGCGAGAGCAGTCAGCCGTTTTTGCCCCAACTGTGCGACTCCATTGCCCACGCGGACGAGATCGACTTTACGGTGGCGTTTATCAAGACCAGCGGCTTGCTTCTTTTGCGGGGCGACCTGCAAGAGGCGCTTACGCCAGGAGAAAACAGTAGCCGCAAGCCCGCGCGCATACGGGTTTTGACCAGCGATTATCTGGATGTGACGGACCCGCAAGCGCTGCGCCATCTGATGCTGCTGCAAGAGCATGGCGCGCAGGTGCGCGTGTTCGAGGCGCGTGGTACGAGCTTTCACATGAAGGCCTATCTCTTTGCGCATTTCAACCAGGACCAGCATTTGCATGGCACTGCGTTCATAGGCTCCAGCAACATCAGCAAAACCGCACTCACCAACGCGCTGGAGTGGAACTACCGGGTGGACTATCCGGCCGATGATGGCTTTCTGGAGGCGCGCAACCGCTTTGAGGTCCTGTTCCGCGATCCTCGCACCGTGGCGTTAACAGACGCCTGGATTGATGCCTACGAGCACCGCCGCGTCGTCCCCCTCAGGGTTGTGTCGCCAGGCAGCGATGAAGTAGAGCTTGCGCCTGACCCCACACCGATTCAAGTCGAGGCGCTCAAGGCATTGGCGTTGACACGCGACGCAGGCTACCAGCGCGGCTTGGTCGTGCTGGCCACAGGGCTTGGCAAGACATGGCTCGCCGCGTTCGATGCCCGCCAAATGGGCGCGCGCCGTGTCTTGTTTGTTGCCCACCGCGAAGAGATATTGAACCAAGCGGCAGCGACATTTGTTCGTATACGTCCAAGCGCCAGGGTCGGCTTCTACATGGGGCAAACGCGCGACATGCAGGTCGATGTCTTGTGCGCATCCGTGCAGACCCTGGGGCGCCCAGAGCATCTTGCGCGCTTTGCCCCACAGCATTTTGACTATCTGGTCATAGACGAATTCCACCATGCGGCTGCCCCCACCTACAGGCAGTTGCTGAAGTACTTCGCACCGCAGTTCTTGTTGGGTCTCACGGCCACACCTGAGCGCACAGACCAATCCGATATTCTTTCGCTCTGTGACGACAACCTGGTGTATCGCTGCGACCTGTTTGAAGGCGTGAGCGCTGGCCTGCTCGCGCCATTTCACTACTTTGGAATTTGGGACGAGTCGGTCAACTACAAGGAAATTCCTTGGCGCAATGGCCGCTTCGACCCGACAGAACTCTCCAATAAGCTCGCCACCCTGGCCCGCGCCCGCCATGTGCTCAAGCAGTGGCGCTTGCAGGCGCAGCAGCGCACCTTGGCCTTCTGTGTTTCGGTGCGCCACGCCGAGTACATGGCCGAGCAGTTTTGCAAGGTGGGCATCTCATCAGCGGCCGTCTATAGCGGTTCTGCCATGAGCCGTGGCGACGCACTCGCACGGCTGTCCGACGGCCGCTTGCAAGTCATCTTCTCGGTGGACCTGTTTAGCGAGGGCGTGGATTTGCCTTCGATTGATACCGTCTTGATGCTGCGTCCCACCGAATCGAAGGTGCTGTTCTTGCAGCAACTCGGGCGCGGCCTGCGCTGCTTCGAAGGCAAAGAGAAGCTGGTGGTGCTGGACTTCATTGGCAATCACCACAGCTTTTTGCACAAGCCGCAGGCGCTGGCACAGGCCGGCTCCAGCTACCGCGATATTGCAGCCTTTGCGCGCAAGGTGGAGACGCAAACATTGCAGCTCCCCAACGGTTGTTTCATCAACTACGACATGGCCTTGATCGCGTTCTTGAAGTCTTTGGATAGCGATAGCGCTGCAGCGGATTACAAGGCGCTGCGCGACGCACTGGGTCGGCGCCCAAGCTTGGCTGAGTTCTATAGGTCAGGCTCCAGCATCGCGCGCATGCGACAGCAAAACACCAGTTGGTTTGCCTTCGTCGCCTCCATGGGCGACCTGACGCCGGCCGAGGCCTTGGTGGCAGCGGCCCACCAACCCTTCTTGCGCGAGGTCGAAGTGACGGCCATGACCTTGAGCTACAAGATGGTCTTGTTGGAGGCCTTTCAGGAACTCGACGGTTGGCAGCAGTCGCCCACCTTGCCCGACTTGGCGAAGTGCTCCTGGTCCATCCTGCAGCGCCGCCGCCCCTTGCTCAATGACCTGCCCCAGCACATGCGTGAAACGGACGACGGCGCCTCCAAGCCTTGGCAGCAGTATTGGCGCAACAACCCGGTGAACGCATGGGTGGGTGGGAACCTTGCCGCCGCCGCACAGTCATTCTTCGCGATCGACGGGCAAGTATTCAAACCGCGATTTGCCGTCAACCAGTCCGATAGCTGCGAGCTCTCGGCGCTGGTGCAAGAGCTGGTGGACTACCGCTTGGCCTCTTACGCGACGCGTCAGGCTGCATCCGGTAGCAGCAATGTCCTTGCCTTTGCCCGCAAACCGGCCACGCGTGTGGAGCTTGCGTATTTCCCGGATCTCAAAATCGCTTGCGGCCACTTTCGGACCTCATCGAGCGCAGTGACAGAACACCGCAGCTTGGGTGCGGCCTATGCGCAGCTGGACCCGGCGCGGCACTTTATCGCCCGTGCTTCTGGCAACTCCATGAACGGTGGCAAGAGCCCTATCCATGATGGCGACTGCCTGTTGCTTGAGCTATTAAGCCCCAGCCAGCTCGCCTCAGATACGGGGAGCGTCGTGGTCATTGAGCGGCAAGATACCTCGGGCGAGAGTCAGTACGTGTTGCGTGTGGTTGCCAAGAATACGGACGGTGCCCCTGTTCTGAGGGCTTTCAATCCCGAATACCAAGACATGGTCGCCACAGACGACATGCACACCCTGGCGCGACTCGTTGGCATCATCGACCCTCTGACCTTGGAAGTGGGCAAGGACTTTATGCGCGAACAAATCCCGGCCTTGTTTGGCGAAGAATTCAATGCCGGCAATTGGCACAGCGGCCATGTATTTTTGGAAACAAGAAAAGCCCATGTCTTGCTGATCACCTTGCACAAGCAAGGCAGGGCCGAGGAACACCGGTATGTAGACCATTGGATCGACGAGAGCCATTTCCACTGGCAAAGCCAGAACGCCACCACGCCCAGCAGCAAGCGCGGCAGGGAAGTCATTGGTCACGAGGTATTGGGGCTGGCTATCCATCTCTTCGTGCGCGAACACAAGCTGCAAGCGGGCAAGGCTGCACCATTTGTTTATCACGGCAAGGCGCGCTATCAAAGTCACAAGGGCAGTGCACCCATGAGCCTGGTGTTGGAGGTCGGGGCGTGAGGTGTATCGCTGGACCGCATCCGCGCGCTCTTGCAGGGCGATGAGGCGCCCATGTCGGCACCCGCCAGGCAGGCCGGCGCGGTGGAAGTGCACAGCCACCTGCATGTGGCCGATGGGCTTGAAATTGTCATCGAGCCGGGCCGGGCGCAGCTCTCGCCCGAGCAGTTGCGCCGGTTTACGCGCGGTGTCATGGCGCTCTACGCCTCGCTTGGCGCAGCGCCAGAAGATGCGCCCGAATCAAAAGCAGTTGTCACACACAAGGGGAAGCAAAAATGAATGCATTGCGTCATGCGGAGTTGGTTTGCAGGAATGGCCAAGAGCCCATGCTGCTGGGCGTCAGGGCCAACGGGGCGATCAAGGGGCGCTTGCTGGCCATGAGTCTGGAGCAGCGCTTTCGCAATGCGGGCGACACGCCTATCGAAATCAGCTACACATTTCCCTTGCCCTTTGGTGCGGTGCTGATGGGGGTGGATGTGCTGCTCAACGGCCAGCAGTTGGTGGGCGAGGTGACGGCCAAGCGAGAGGCGCGTGCCCGCTATGAAGAGGCGCTGTCTGAGGGCAACTCCGGCATCATGCTGGAGCGCAATGGGGACCACAGCTACACGCTGGAGCTGGGCAATCTGTTGGCGCGTGAGGAGTGCGGCGTGACCGTGCGCTATGCCCAGATGCTGCAGCTCGAACAGGGGCAGATCCGGCTGATGCTGCCCACCACGCTTGCGCCGCGCTATGGCAACCCTATTCTTCAAGGCGGCATGCAGCCGCACCAGGTGGCGGTGACCGATATCGCTGCCGAATATCCATTGGATATCAGCGTCACGCTGTATGGCGATCTGGCGCGCTCCCATGTGGCGTGCCCCAGCCACAAGACCGTTTGCTTTCCAAATGGCGATGAGCTGGTCGTGCGCCTGGCCCAGCGCGGCGCTCTGGACCGCGACTTCATCCTCACGCTGGGCGAGCTGCCCAACCAGTCGGCGGCATTGGCCTGCGTGGATGTTGCGGTGCCGGGGCAGACGGCGCTGATGGCGAGCTTTAGCCCGCAGCTTGGCGATGCGCCCTCCCGTGCGGTGACAGCCAAGATTTTGGTGGACTGCAGTGGCTCCATGGCGGGCGACAGCATCCAAGCAGCGCGCAATGCCCTGCACCGCATCGTGGCCGGTCTGCAGCCAGCGGACCGCTTTAGCCTGTCGCGCTTTGGCAGCACGGTGGAGCACCGCAGCCGTGGCCTGTGGAGCGGCACAGCGCAAGCCAAGGCCTCGGCCAAGCGTTGGATAGGCGCTGTAGATGCTGACCTGGGCGGCACCGAAATGGCAGCGGCGCTGGTGTCCACTATTGCTATCGCGCACCAGGGCAGTAGCGATATTTTGCTCATCACCGATGGCGCGATAGAGGGCATCGACGAAGTGATAGCCGTGGCTATCCAATCGGGCCATCGCATCTTTGTGGTGGCCATTGGCGCCAGCCCCGCCGAGGCGCACATGCGCCGTTTGGCTGCGGCAACTGCGGGTGCCTGCGATTTTGTGGCGCCGGGCGAGGATGTGGAGCCCGCCGTGCTGCGCATGGCGAGTCGCATGCGTTGTAGCCGTGCCATGCAGATGCGGGTGGAGTGGCCGCAGTCCATGGGCCTGCGCTGGGTCCAGGCGCTGCCTGCCTATGCGTTCTCTGGCGACGCGCTCAACGTGGCTGCGTTTGCTGAGACAGCGGGTGCGCAAACTGCTGGCGTTGTCCGCCTGTGGGGCTGCATCGACGGTGCGCCTGGCGAGCAACTGTTGGCGCAGGCCGAACTGGCTGTGGTTGAAAGCAGCGCCAACACGCTGGCCCGCGTGGTCGCCTGTGCCTGCCATGCGCAGCCGCTCACACAAGACAGCGCCAAGCAGGCCCACGCTTTGACCGCGCTGGAGTTGGCGCTGCGCTACCAGTTGGTCACCGATGAAACCAATTTTGTGCTGGTGCACGAACGCACTGCCGCTGAGAAGGCCTTGGAGATGCCCCTGTTGCATAAGGTGCCGCAGATGTTGGCGGCGGGTTGGGGCGGTAGCGGCTCGGTGGTTTCTGAGCCGCACCTGGTCTTCAGCAATCGGTCTACTGCCTGTGCAGCGCCAAGCTACGCCAGCATGATCACGCCTTCGGTGTGGCGCACCAACCGGGCTTCGGCGTCGGTCCGCATGGACCCCTCTGGCCCGATGGGAATGGACGATTACGATATCCCCGCGTTTTTGCGCAAGCAGTCGGCGGATGCACCGCAGTATGTCTATCGCAGCGCGCCAGATGATGCAGGCATCACCCCGGCCGAGTTATCCAATTGGTTGGCGGCCCATGCACAGGCCGACTGGCCGACTAGCTGCGCCGGCTTGCGCCATATCGGGCTGGGTCTGGCCCTGTGCGAGTGGCTGGAACTGGAGCTGGCCCGCGATGCACGCGAGGCCGATGTGGTCATGGCCTTTATCGCCGTGGTGCTAGGTTTGGGCTTCACCAGACAAGGTGTTGGCCTGGTGATGCGGGCGCTCAAGGGTGCCATTCGCCCCGACAAGCCGCTTGCCGCAGACCCGCAGCTCTGTGCCGCCATACGCGCAAGTTTGCAAGGTGTACAGCCCGCAAGCTGGCCCGCCGCACTATTGAATTTTCCGCAGCTTCAGCCAGCCTGAACTGCCGCCATTCTCGCGAAGGCGGGAATCTAGTGCAGTTGGCCGGGTGGTGCAGGCCTGCGCGCTATTCAAGCCTGCAGCGTCTGCTCCAGCAGGTGCACGGTGGCAGCAGACAGCACCCATTCCAGATGCAGCTGCGCCCGCGTCAGTCCCACAAACAGCAGGCGCCGGTTCAGGTCGTCGAGCTGCGTGAGGTCGCATTCTGTCAGCACCACCGCCGGCGCGGCCTGCCCCTTGAAGCGGCGCACCGAGTCGATCAGCAATTGCCCCGGGGTCCAGATGGCGTTGCTGTCGGCATCAAAGTGGCCACTAAAACGCTTGAGCGGCCAGGGGCCCAGGCGGTCCAGGCCCTGCAGCACCGAGCGCTCGCGTCCGCGCATGCTGACGATGGCGATGTCTTCCAGCGCAAAGCCTTTTTGCAGGCAACGCTCCACGCCGATGATGGTGCAAGCGGCGATGCGCTCGGGGCTGGCATAGGCAATCGGGTCTGACACGTTGCCCTCAAAGGGCGACAGGGCTTCTACCTCGCAGGTGGTCAGGCGCAGCAAATTGATCAGAGCGACCAGGGCGCGCGGCGTGCGAAAGTTTTCTTGCGAGCGGATGGTCACCGCGTCGGGCAGCTCAAAGGACAGGCGGTCTTTGTAGAGCTGCTGATCCGGGTCTTCCAGCAGCACGGCGCGGCCGCTGGCAAAGAGGCGTGACAACAGCGACTCCACCCATTCGGGCTGCATGTCCTGCGTCTCGTCCAGCACCAGCAGGTCCAAGTCGGGATCGCTGCTGCCTAGCAGTTCAAGGCAGCTATTGGTCAGCCTATCGAAAGCGCCAGCCTGTTGCAGGTCCACCACCGCGCCACTTTGGCGCACCAGACGCAGCGCCAGTTCATGAAAGGTCTCGGTGCAAACGCCCTTGGGTGCCACCTGTGCCATGTGGTCGGCCAGCGCCCGGTTAAAGCAGATGTAGCTGGCCTTGAGTCCGGCCGCATCGGCGTCGCGCAACAGTCGCAGGGCCAGTTGGGTCTTGCCCGAACCTGCCGTGCCCAGCACCCGCAGCAGCCCCGATGCCGAACTGATGCGCGGCACCCAGGTGGCCAGCCCGGCCGCCAGGCGCGTGGCCGTTTGCTGCACACGGTGCGCCAGCGCCGACACATCCAGCGCCACGCTAAAGCGGTTCTCCAAAAAGGCCAGCACCAGCGCATGTTGCCACGCCATAGACCTGCCGCTGCCCAGCAACTGGGTCACGCGCGACACCACCTGCGCCAGGTCCTGGCTGTCCACGATGCGTTCGCGTGGCCATTGCACGGTTTGCGACTGCACCTGCACATCGGGCAGCACCAGCAGATGGCTTAGTTGCACCCCGGACAGCCCGGCATCGGTCAGGCGCGAGCGCAGGGAACTGTATTGCTGGTTGACCTGGGCGGTGATGTCCTTGCGATAGCCCTGGTAGCTCTTGAATATGCCCGCCGCAGTGAACTCCGCCTCGCCCGCCTTCACCTCTATCAGCAGCATGTCGCCGGCCTGGTTGAGCACCACGATATCAATCTCGCCATGGCGCTCCTGCGCACCCGTGCCGCGCGACCAGTCAACGCTGTGAAACAGGGTGTAGGCGTCTGACAGCCCGCGCTCCAGGGTTGCCAGCAGCTCCCGCTCGGCATAGTCGCCGGTGTTCAAGGTGGCGCGGCTGGGAAGAGAAGGGCAGAGGCGGGCCATGGCGATCTTTATGGAGTGGAGCGCAAAAGTGTATCCAATGAAAGCCAGACTATTTCTGCGCTACTGTATGAAATGGCAGCACCCCAGGCACACCGCTGTGCGACAGCGATAGCGCACCATTCGCAGGGTCAGGATTTGGATAGGGGGGCCTGGCGTAGCGTGACATGGGCGCAGTGGACTATCCAAATGGTACTTTGCGGTGGATTACCGGCGCTTGTGAGTGTTTTGTGTTTGATTAAAGGATTTTTTGGTGGCAATAAATAATTACCCAGCTCAGTCTGCGATTGAGTTCATTGATGAGACCTTGGTTAAGCAAATTCCAGCGATTCAGCGAATCGATGAGGTGAACCGTTCGAAAGCGCATTTCTTTGAGCTTGGCAATGGCGGCAAACAGTTCGCAGTCATTGTGGGGGACCAGGACAAACAGACGGGAAAGTTCGACAAGCGGCAGACGCAGATTCTGTTGGAATGCTTGCCCGGTGAGATGGTGGATGTCGAGCCCGTTGCGCAGGAGAAATACTACAACGGGGCGAGTACAAAGAGGTCCATTTCGCGGCTGGCCCCGCCACAACAGCGGTCGGTGAGGGTCGGCTCGGAAACTGGTTTGAGGAACCTGCTGGAGTGGTACGCAAACGCCCCGGCTGCGGCTGCGCCAGTCGTTGCGTAACAGGCAAGGTGATGAGATGCGATTAGACGCCCCGGCGCGCCGAGTACTGGCTGCACGGTGCCAACGGCAGCCGCGACCTCAATCAGCGCGTCTGCGTCTCCTCGCTTGAACTCAAAGACCTCTCAACCGTTCCCGACCAACTCAGGCGCATGTTCGCCTGTTGCGTAGGGTTGGGGTCTTCGCAGCACGCCGCCCTGGGCCATTCCTGAACAGCGTTTCGAATGGATATTGGCAGGGTCCATGGGGAATTTGTATGGCCCTTTCAATCGTTCAATCGCGTCGGCAACTGTCGGCCCTGATCGCCGCGGCACAGCCGCAGCCCCAAGTCATCACCCAGCGCAACAAGCCGATGGCGGTGTCGCCGGACTACTTCCGCCGCAGCGAAACCTTTATGCCGCAGGACGAAAGCGGCTTGGTGGTAAAAGATAGGCGTACGCGGCATGCTGCTTGGCAGCGCGCCAATGCCTTCACAGACCCCAACTGAGGTTGAAATGGAAACGATGCAAATTATTGAAGCCAAGGCCCGTTTTTTTGCGCTGGTGGCTGCTGCTGAAAAAGGCCGGCCCACGCTCGTCAGCCGCCACGGCCAGCCCTGCGCCCTGATCGTTCCGGTGGCCGATGGTGCGCGCCTGTATCCGCTGGAGATGCCCAACCTGGCCAACTACCTGCTGGCCCTGCCCGAGGCATTCAAGACCGAGCGCGGCACCACGCCGCTGCGGGGCTTTGATGGACAGTGATCCGCTCACAGGTCGCGTGAGGATTCAACCTCACCAGACTACTTCGGCCGTAGCGACTGACATCAAACAGTTTGACCCAGGCGCCTCAGGCGTTAAGCGGGCCGACACATCGCAGAGGATGCGCAAAGCGCACGAAGCGGCAGCGCACGATGCTTGGTTGCGCGCGCAGGTGGAGCAAGGTATGCAAGAAGCTGACGATCCAAGCACGCAATGGGTATCCAACGCGGCCGTCAAAGCCAGCAGCGCCAAGCGCAGGGCGGCATGGGCCAAGAAGGCACAGGCGGACGCTTGAGCTTCATTGAGTGACTACCCGCGGCCAGCACAGCCCGATTGAAAATTCGTTTACTGCGCGCCAGCCGCCGTGCACCGGGCTATTCAAATGCATGTATCCAAATAGACCGTATCCAAAGGGCCTGCACTTGGGTATTCAATGCCCCCTATACCGGCGAGTGGGTAAGCAGCCAGTCTTTCAGCGCAGCATCCATGCGCGTTTGCCATCCGTCACCGGCCGACCGGAAAGCGTGCACCACATCGGCAGACAGACGGATGGTGGTGGATATCTTGGGCACAGCCTTTACAGTACCCGCAGGACGCCCAGCCCGACGCGCCATGATTTGTTCTTGCGTTGTCACCCGTCCCTCACCTCGCGCGGCCTCTTCAATGGAGCGCAAAAGCGCAGCCTCAAATTCAGCCATTTCAGCCAGGCCGTTCGCCTGCCCGAGCAATACCGCTTTGTTGGCGCAGAGGTGCTGATTAAACGCTTTGGCAACGGGGTTCTGTTGCTGCCAATAGACGACCCTTGGCAAACGCTGGCCGCCGGGTTGGCTGCGTTCGAGCCCGGTTTTGAACTCACCCGTCAATAGCAAGAAGATCAGCTGCGAGTCAGTCAACCATAAACTGGCCATTTACCCGCATCGTATGACACGAAGGACGAATATTTCCAAGGCCAACATGCAGGCGCAAGCCGGTGTCGTCGGCTGTTTGTGCCTTTCACGGGTCTGCTGACCCAATTGGATACGGAAAACAGCGGCCAGGTTTGGATAGAGATTGGATGTATCCAACTGGTACAGATATGCCCGGCGTTGTAGGTGGTTTCCAAAAATTAGACCCAGTGAGTCTAATTTTGAGCTGAGGCTACTATCGTTTGCTTATGTGCCTGGATGCGCTGCTGGCCCAATGGCACCGTGACGGTCTTCATGGCTAGCGTCCATAAACATGACAGCCACGCTCCGCAAAATCATGTTTCACCATGGCGCTACCAGCGCTGTTGCCCCGTTCACACCCACCCCTGCTTCCAGCGCGCAGGGTCACGGAGCGCTTGCCAGGGTAGGCGCGTCACGGCCTTGGAATACACGGCCTCTAACTCCACCCATTCGATAGCCAGGGCAGGGGGCTCGGGCTGCATCACCTTGCTGACCAGAAAATGTTTGTTCTTGTCCACCGGCTGCACGGCCGTCCATTTGGTCAGCAGCAGTTTTTTGGGATGCAGGGGATTCATGCTCATTTTTTTGGGGACCAGCAGCGCTGTGCGCAAGCGGTCAAAATGGACCGCGCGGCCATGCTGCCACAGCCCGGCGAAAAGAGCCCCGCCTGTGGTCATTGGCAAGCCTTCCCTTCCAACAAAGACGCACCTTGAGAAACCCAATCGCTATGAAACGCATCGCACTGCTTGCCTGTCTTGCCTGGAGCCTTGCCAGCGCCCAGCCCAATGCTGCACTGGCCTCGGCACAGCCACCCGCTCCCCTGATCCCTGTCGCATCCTTGGATGTGGCGCGCTACATGGGCACTTGGTTCGAGATCGCCAAGTACCCCAACTGGTTTCAAAAGAAGTGCCTGTCCGACACGCGGGCCGACTACCAGCTCCAAGCGGCAGGCACGGTGCAGGTCACCAACCGCTGCCGCAAGGAAAGCGGCGAAATGGACCAGGCCATTGGCGAGGCGCGCCAAATTGGTCCAGCCACATCGCCCAAACTGCAGGTGCGCTTTGCTCCCGCCTGGTTGTCGCTGTTGCCCTTTGTGTGGGGGGACTATTGGGTGATAGACCTCGATGCCGCCTACCAGTTGGTCGCCGTCAGCGAGCCCAAGCGCGAATACCTGTGGGTGCTGTCGCGCACGCCCACGGTCAGCGCCGAGGCCTACCAGGCGCTGCTGCTGCGCTTGAAGGCGCAGGGCTTTGATCTGGAGCGCCTGGAGCGCACGCGCCAATCGTCGAACTGACTCCCGGCCAGGCTCATCCCTTGAGCCTGCGCTGCTTCATACTCAGGGCAACAATTCGGCCCTGTCATGACACAAACCCCTTCCAATCCCGCCTCCTACCCCCCTGGTTTCATGGTGCTGCATGGCAACCGGTTGGAGGACTTGAGCGGCTTGCTGACCCAGTTCCTCAAGGCGCAACCGCTGGCGGTGCTGCAGCCCGAGGTGATCCTGGTGCAGAGCAACGGCATGAAGCATTGGCTCGAAATGGCGCTGGCCGATGAAGGCGCTTTGGGCATTTGCGCGGCCACCCGCATGGAGCTGCCGGGTGGCTACCTGTGGCAGGTCTATCGCAGCGTGCTGGGGGCAGGCGCCGTGCCGCAGCAAATGGTGTTTGACAAGGCCCATTTGCTCTGGCGCCTGATGCGCCTCTTGCCCACGCTGGCCCAGGGCGATGCCATCTACGCGCCGCTGCAGCGCTATTTGCAGGGCGAGGGCGACGGGCGCAGGCTCTACCAGTTGGCGCAGCAAGTGGCCGATGTGTTTGACGGCTACCAGAGTTACCGCGCCGACTGGCTGGGCGATTGGGTCCAGGGGCATGACCTGCTGCGCAGCCAAGACGGCGACACAAGCGGCGCCCGAGCGCTCGAAGAAGAGCACCGCTGGCAGGCCTGCCTGTGGCGCGCCATCCGCGCCGATGTGGGCGAAGCGCTGGCCGATGCCTCGCGCGCCAGCGTGCACGAGCGCTTTATGCAGCGGCTGCAAAGCCAGTTGGCTTCGGGTGTGCGCCCGCCCGGCCTGCCGCCGCGCATTGTGGTGTTTGGCATCTCTTCGCTGTCGATGCAGACGGTGGAGGCGCTGGCCCTTTTGGGCCAACTCAGCCAGGTGCTGATGCTGGTGCAAAACCCCTGCCAATATTTTTGGGGCGACATCGTCGAGGGCCATGCGCTGCTGCGCCAGCAACTGCGCCAACGCCAGCAGGCCAAGCCGGGCAGTACCGCGCAGAGCAGCCTGTTCGATACCGAGGCGCAGCATGCGGCCAGCAATCCGCTGCTGGCCTCCTGGGGCAAGCAGGGACGCGACTATTTGCACCTGCTGGACGGCTTCGACAAGGTGGAGGAATACCGTGGCCGCGTGGCGCGGGTGGACGCCTTTATCGACCCGGCCACGCTGTCTTACGCGCCTACGCAACTGGCGCTGCTGCAGTCGGCCATCCTGAACCTGGAGCCTGTGCCGTCTGAGCCCACGCCCCTGGCCGCGGGCGATGACTCCATCACCCTGATGAGCACCCACTCGGCCCAGCGCGAGGTGGAGGTGCTGCACGACTGCTTGCTGTCCTGGTTCGAGGCCGACCCCACGCTGCATGCCCGCGATGTGATGGTCATGGTGCCCGACATGGAGACCTTTGCGCCCCACATCCATGCCGTGTTTGGCCGCTTCCCGCGCAGCGAGTCGCGCCACATTCCCTACTCGGTGGCCGACACCACGGCGCGCCAGTCGCCCCTGGTGCAGGCGCTGGAGCAGTTGCTCAAATTGCCCGATGCGCGCATTTCGCTGGTGGACTGGCTGGGCTTGTTTGAGGTCTCGGCCGTGCGCGAGCGCTTTGGCTTGAGCCCGTCCGACATCACGCAGCTGCAGGGCTGGCTCGCCAGTGCCGGGGTGCGCTGGGGGCTGGATGCCGACCACCGCCAGCGCTGGGGCTTTGCCAACAGCGTGGCAAGCCGCGACCAAAACACCTGGGCCTTTGGTCTGCGCCGCCTGCTGCTGGGCTATGCCGTGGGTGCTGGCAGTGCCTGGGGTGGCACGCTGGCGCAGGCCGCCATCAAGAGCCTGGATGCCAGGGTGGTCAGCCATTTGCTGGACTGGGTGGACGCGGTGGACCAGACCCTGGAGGCCCTTAGCAGCAAGCAGACGCCCGAGCAGTGGTGCGTCACCATGGCCACGCTGATCACGCGATTTTTCAAGGCCAGCGATGACGCCGAAGAGCGCCTACTGCAGCGCCTGCAAGAGCCGCTGGAGCGTTGGCAGCAGGCCTGCGCCGATGCCCATTTGCAGACGCCGCTGGCGCTGGAGGTGGTGCGCGAGCATTGGCTGGGGCAGTTGGACGATGGCGGTTTGCAGCAGCGCTTTTTTGGCGGCGGCGTGCAGTTTGGCACGCTCATGCCCATGCGCTCCATTCCCTTCAAGGCGATTTGTTTGCTGGGCATGAACGACGGCGACTATCCGCGCCAGACCGCGCCGCGCGACTTTGACCTGATGGGGCAAAGCTGGCGCGCCGGTGACCGATCGCGCCGCGAGGACGACCGCTACCTGTTTTTGGAGGCCCTGTTGTCGGCGCGCGAGCGCCTCTTTATCAGCTGGCAGGGCCACCGCGCCACCGACAACACCGAGCAGGCCCCTTCGGTGCTGGTGGCCCAGTTGCTCGACTACCTCAACACCGCCTGGTCGCCCCCGCGACAGGCCCAGCAGCAACCGCTGCAGCCCTACTCAGAAGCCTATTTTTTGCAGGACTCGCCATTCCAGACCTTTGATGCTGAGTGGGCCAGGCTGCATGGTGAGGCAGCCGCATCGACCGCGCCGCTTGAGGCAGCCGCCACCGCAGACCAAGCCATCGCTGCGCCCGATGCCGAGCCCCCTGTTGAGCTGACGCTGGACGATCTGCGCCAGTTGCTGCGCCAACCGGTGGAGGTTTTCTTGCGCGCCCGCCTGCGCATCCGCTTTGAGAAGCTGGAGGAGGCCGAGCAGGAACTCGAACCCTTTGCCCTCAATGGCCTGGAGAAATACAGCGTGGGTCAGGAGTTGCTGCAGGCCGCAGACCCGGCGCTGGCGCTGGCCGATGTGCAGCGCAGCGGTCGCCTGCCGCTGGCCGCCTTTGGCGAAAAACTAATCTCCACCTTGGAGCGCGAGCTCGACGTGGTGCTGCAGCGGCGCGCGCCCTTGAGGGAGCAGTTTCCCCATGCCTGCCCGGCGCTGTCCATCGCGCTGGAGCTCAGTGGCTGCCGCATTACCGGCACCCTCAACGGCCTGTTCAGCGCAGACGCCATCACCGCCTCCACACCGGCGGGCAGTGTGGCTACTGCCTGCCTGCAAATCGGTCAGCGCTTGGGCGCCGTGTTGGAGGGCAGTGAGGGCGAGGAGCAGGCGCGTGGCCATATCGTGGTGGGCCTGTGGGTGAACCATCTGGTGGCCTGTGCCAGTGGCATGGAGCTCACCAGCCGCCAACTCGGTCTTGATGGGCAAGTGCTGTTTGAGCCGCTCGCATCCGCGCTGGCACGCGAGCATCTGCAGCAGCTGGTGCAGGTCTACCGCGCGGCCTGGCAGCGCCCGCTGCCGGTGGCCTGCAAAACCGCCTGGGTCTATTTGCAGACGGTGGCAGCGGCTGCTCGCCTGGCCGAGGAGCAGCCCGACAAGCCCGAGAAATCAAAGGACCCGCACGAGTTGGCCCAGGCCGTGTTTGAGGGTGGCTTCAGGCAAAGCAGCGAGTGCCGCGACTCGCCCTATTTGGCGCGCGCCTTTGACCGTTACGAGGACATCGAAGAAGAACTGCCGCATTGGGCGCAAGCCCTGTACGGCGCCATGGCGGAGCATGCCCTTGTGCCTGGCGCAACAGAGGACACAGAATGAACCAGATCACAGCAACCCAGCTCGACCCGCTGACCATGCCGCTGACCGGCCTGCAGGTGATCGAGGCCTCGGCCGGTACCGGCAAGACCTTTACCCTGGCCGCGCTCTATGTGCGTTTGGTGCTGGGCCATGGCCGCGGGCAGGGCGCAGCGGCGCAAAGCGAAGCCGCCCTCTATCCGCCACAAATTTTGGTGATGACCTTTACCGATGCTGCCACCTCCGAGCTGCGCGCCCGGGTGCGCCAGCGCCTGGCACAGGCGGCGCGCTACTTCAAAGACATGGACGCCAGCGAGGCCGACGACTTTTTGCAGCAACTGCGCCAGTCCTACGCCCCGTCCGATTGGAGCGCCTGCGCCCAACGCCTGGACATGGCGGCGCAGTGGATGGACGACGCGGCCATCTTCACCATCCATGGCTGGAGCAGCCGCATGCTGAAGACACATGCCTTTGACAGCGCCAGCCTGTTCCAGCAAAGCCGCGTCGAAGACAGCGACAAGCTGCGCCTGTCTGCGGTGCAGGACTACTGGCGCCAGTGGTTTTACGCGCTGCCCTTGGGCCAACTCGGCGCGCTCAAGAACGTGGGCAGCACGCCCGATGAGCTGCTGGCAAACCTCAAGCCGCTGTGGGCCGCCGCCGAGCGTGCGCCAACGCAAGCCCCGCCAGTGGGTGCCGACCCGCTGACCTTGATCGCCTCCTGGGACCAATGGCAAACCGTTTATCTGACGCTGGAAGCTGCGGCCCGCAGCGCCTGCACGCCAGAGCTGACGGCCACCCTGCAAGGCGTTATAGCCGCCAAGTTGCTCAAGGGCTATCGCAGTGACTGGGCGGGCAAACCCGAAGCCTGGGCAGAAGGCGAGCCCACCATAGCCCTGAACAAGACCGAGCGCAAATCTGTAGTGGCCATGTTGCAGCGCTTTTCTTCCTCGGCGCTGCGCGCCAAGGGCTGGGTGGCTGAATCGGAGCACCCAGTCTTCGCAGATATCGAAGCCCTGTCCTTGCATCTGGAGGCCGAGCCCGATGTGACAAGCGGCCTGCTCGCCCATGCGGCCGCGCAGATTGCCGAGTCCTACCGCAGCGCCAAGAGCCTGCTGGCGCAATTCGACTTTTCGGACCTGTTGCAATGCCTGTACTACGCGCTGCAGGCGCCTGACGGCCGCCTGGCCGCAGCCATTCGCAAGCAGTACCCGGTGGCCCTGGTGGACGAGTTCCAGGACACCGACCCCTGGCAGTACGGTTCCCTGTCCAAAATTTATGGCGCAGCGGACGCGGCCAGTGCTGCAGCCGAGCCCGCAGACGTGAACCCGGCCATGGGCCTGGTCATGATCGGCGACCCCAAGCAGGCCATCTACAGCTTTCGCGGTGCCGACCTGGACACCTATTTGCAGGCGCGCCACCTGGCCCAGGCCATCCACACCCTGTCGGGCAACTACCGCTCCACGGCCGGTGTGGTGGCGGCCGTGAACCATGTGTTCACGCATGCCAACAAACCCTTTGGCGAGCTGCCCTTTGACTGCGTGGTGGCCTGCAATCAAAAGGTCTTGCCGCTGGTGCTCAATGGAGTGGCCCAGCCCGCCATGACGGTCTGGCAGGTGAGCCATGCCAAGCCGCCGCGCAAGGAGATTTTTCTGCGCCAAATGGCCGCACTGTTTGCCACGCAAATGGTGGGCCTGCTCAATGCCCGAGCCGCAGCACCCGGCGAGATGGCGGTGCTGGTGCGCAGTGGAACCGAGGCGGGCGTCATCCGCCAGGCCCTCTCATTGCGCGGTGTGCGCAGCGTCTATTTGTCCGAGCGCGAAAGCGTCTATGCCACCGCCGAGGCGCAGGACCTGTGGCGCGTCTTGTGCGCCTTGGCCAACCCGCGCTCCACCTCGCTGGTGCGCGCCGCCCTGGCCACGCGCCTATGGGGCCTGCCCTTTGCCGCGCTGGAGGCGCTGTTGCAGGACGAGGCGTCTTGGGACGCGTTGGTGGAATGCTTTCACGGCTGGCAGGCGGTCTGGCAGCGCCAGGGCTTTTTGCCCATGCTGCACCGCTTGCTGCACGACCAATCCATCCCCGCGCGCCTGCTCAACGCGGGCGACGCGCAAAGCAACGATGGCGAGCGCCGCCTCACCAACCTGCTGCACCTGGGCGACCTGCTGCAAACGGCCGCTGCCAACTTGCAGGGCGAGGCCGCGCTGGTGCGCTACCTGGAGCAGCAGTTGCAAAACCCCAAGGCCAGTGGTGACACCGCGCAACTGCGCCTGGAGAGCGATGCCAACCTGGTGCAGGTCATCACCATCCACAAGTCCAAGGGCCTGCAATACCCGCTGGTGTTCCTGCCCTTTGCTTCTACTTACCGCAAGGAAGAAAGCGACAGCGGCACCGACGACGCCGATCGCCTGGCAGAGGACATACGCCTGTTGTATGTGGCCCTGACGCGCGCCGAGCGTGCCCTGTGGCTGGGCGTGGCGCCGCAAAAAGGCGATGTGGATGGCAAGGCGCCCAAGGTGCGCAGCGCGCTGTCCCAACTGCTGCAACGCCAAAGTCCGGAGGATCTGGGTGCGCGTTTGCAGGTCTGGGCCGAGTGTCCGGACATCTTTGTGGCCAGCGCGCCTCCAGCCGACACCACGCAGTACCAGGAGCCGCAGGAGCTAAAGCATTGGAAGGCCGTGCTGCGGCCCCAGCGCAAGCTGCAAAGCCGCTGGTGGATTGCCAGCTTCAGCGCCCTGACGCGCGAGCTGGTGCACCAGAGCGCCAGCAGTCTTGAGAGCTCCGTGACGGCCAGCGAGCGCGATGCGCAGTTGGACGATGCGCAGGTAGACGCCGCCTTGAATGACAGCGTTGTGGACCCGCTTGATGGCGTGGACGCAGAAGCGCTTATTGAAATCGCGCCGCCCGCCTTCAACAGCTTTCCCGCGGGCAGCAGCTACGGCACGCTGCTGCACGATTTGCTGGAGTGGCAGTTCGAGCAGGGCTGGCCTATGGCCCAGAGCGAAGCTGCAGTCTCCAGCGAATGGAGCCTGCAGCTGCAACGCAAGACGCAGCGCCTCACGCTCGATGAGGCGCAGACCGCCATGCTGTCCGATTGGTTGGCGCGCATCGTGCAGGCCGATCTGCTGGCGGATGCAACTGCCGCGCCGCTGACCCTTGCCGCGTTGGACCGCAGCAATGCCTGGGCCGAAATGGCCTTTACCCTGCCGGTGCATGCCCTGAATGCCATGCAGCTCGATGCCCTGATTTGCCAGCAGGTGCTGCCGGGCCAGGCGCGCAGTCCGCTGCAGCCCTTGCAGTTGGAGGGCATGCTGATTGGCTTTATGGATTTGGTGCTGCAGCACGAGGGGCGCTACTTTGTGCTGGACTACAAGTCCAACCGCCTGAACGCCTATGCACCGGCCGACCTGCAGGGCGCCATATTGGCGCACCGCTACGACGTGCAATACACGCTCTACACCCTGGCGCTGCACCGGCTGCTCAAATCGCGCCTGCCCGACTACGACTACGAGGAGCATATGGGTGGCGCCATCTACCTGTTTTTGCGCGGCGTGGACCAGGCCGGTGGCGGCCGCTTTGTGGACCGTCCGCCCCAGGCCCTGATCGAGGCGCTGGACGCGGCCTTTGCGCAAACCCAAACAGACCACGAGGCCACCGCATGATGCCCACCGCCCTTAGCTCCGATACCTCCGATGCCGATGCCGATGCTGCCGCTGCGCCGCTGCCCTTTAACGCGCTGGACCTGGCCTTTGCCGCTTACCTGCAGGAGGTGCAAGCCAGCTCCGAGCCGCGCCATGCGCTTTTGGCCTGCCTGGCCAGTCACCAGTTTGGCCGGGGCCACGCCTGTCTGGACCTGCAACTGCTGGCACAGCAGGGCGTGGAGCTGCTGGGTTGGGATGCCCGCTGCAAGCTGCCTGGCGATCTGGGCACGGCCGCCGCCACGCTGCCTTGGGTTCAGGGTGAGGCCAGTCCGCTGGTGCTCCAAGGCCAGCGCCTTTACCTGCGCCGCAACTGGCAGGCCGAGCAGGACATAGGCGCGGCCATCGAGGCCAGGCTGCAGCAGCCCTGCGCCGTGCCGCCCAATTTGGCCGAACTGCTGACACAGCTGTTTCCCCTGCAGCCCGCCGTGGAGGGCGTGGCCGTGCCCACACCCGACTGGCAAAAGATGGCCTGCGCCCTGGCCGCGCGCAAGCGCCTGACCCTGATCACCGGTGGCCCCGGCACCGGCAAGACCACTACCGTGGTGCGCCTGTTGGCCCTGCTGCAGGCCGCCTCCAGCAGCGCCGGTGTGACCCACTCTTTGCGCGTGGCGCTGGCCGCACCCACCGGCAAGGCGGCGGCGCGCTTGGGTGAGTCGATCGCCTCGGCGCTGCAGCAGTTGCCCGAGGCGCTGCGCCCGCCGGTGCTGGCCCAGGCACAGACCCTGCACAAGCTGCTGCAGATACGCCCGGACCAGCCCGACTCGAAAGCGCCCGCGCTGGCGGTGGACCTGGTCATCGTGGACGAGGCCTCCATGATCGACTTGGAGATGATGGCCCGGCTGCTGGCCGCCGTGCCCCTGAGCGCCAGCCTGATCCTCTTGGGCGACAAGGACCAACTGGCCTCGGTGGAGGCCGGTGCGGTGATGGCCCAGCTCTGCGAGGGCTCGGACGCGGGCCACTACAGCGAGGACACCGTGGCCTGGCTGCAGCAGGTGGCAGGCTGTGATGTCAGAGCCTGGGCCGACACCGAAGGCCGCGCCAGCGCACTGGCCCAGCAGACTGCCATGCTGCGGTTTAGCCGGCGCTTCAAGGACGACAGCGGCATCGGCATCTGGGCCAAGGCCGTCAATGCGGGCGACCGCCAGACCGTCATGCGGCTGTGGCAGCAGGCGCCCGATTGCATGGACGCAGCCGCCGTGGTGGACCGCTTGCAGCCCACGCAGCCCCGGGACGCGCGTTTGGTTGCGCTGGCCCGCAGCGGTTGGTCCGTCTGGCTGGGGCAACTGCAGGCGCTGGGAACGGGTACCTGCAGCGATGCACAGGCGCTGGAGGCACTGCAGGCCTTTGCACAATTCCAGCTGCTGTGCGCGGTGCGCGAGGGCCCTTGGGGCGTACAGCAGCTGAACCTGCGCATTGCCACCGGTCTGGGCTTCAAGGACTTGGGTTGGTATGCCGGGCGCCCGGTGATGGTCAGCCGCAATGACTACAACCTGGGTTTGATGAATGGCGACGTGGGCCTGTGCCTGCCCACTGCGCGCGGCCTGCGCGTGGCCTTTCCCGATGGGCAGGGCGGCATCCACTGGGTGGCACCGCAACGCCTGGACGCGGTGGAAAGCGTGTTTGCCATGACGGTGCACAAGTCCCAGGGTTCGGAGTTTGCGCATGTTTGTCTGGTGCTGCCCGACAAGGCGGTGGCGGTGCTCACCCGCGAGTTGCTCTACACCGGCATCACCCGCGCCAAGACCCGTCTGACCCTGGTGCTGGCGCACAGCGAGGTGCTGCGCCGCGCGGTGGACGCCAAGGTGCTGCGCAGCGGCGGGCTGGGCGCGCAGTTGGATGGCTGATGTAAAACACCGGTCATTTGTTAATATGGGATAACAAACCTGAAGGATGGAACATGCCAACCAACGTCGCGTTAAGTCCCCATTTCGAATCCTTTGTGAAGCAACAGGTCAGCGCCGGGCGCTTCAACGATGTCAGTGAAGTCGTTCGCGCCGGGCTTCGTTTGCTCGAAGACCAAGAGGAGCTGAAGGCTTTGAAGTTGCATGAATTGCGTGCTGCCATACAGGCCGGTGCTGCCAGCGGTCTTGGTGTGGATGCCCAAGGCGCATTCGACCGGCTGGAGCGCAAGTACCTCTTTTAACGCTCCTGCAGCAAGCCTTGCAGCGCCCCCAAAAAGCGCGTGGCGGCCAGGTCCACGGGCCAGGGCTCCCAGGGGGTTCCGCCGTAGACCTCCACCAGCGGATCGCATTGCAGCGGCACCAGTGCTATGTCCAGCACCTGGCGCACCTCGGCCAGTGACCAGCCCGCCACATGCACCGCCTCGCTGGCGGCGGCCAGCAGGTCGGCGGTCTTGTGTGCCCGGTGTTCCTCGGCACTCCAGTTCTCCACGCCATAGCGCTTCAACACGGCGGCCTGCAGCCTTTGCATCACCAGCGCAAAGGCCTCGCCCAGAATCGGCTTCAAGGGCGAGATCGGATCAAAGCCGACCAGGCCTTCCTCGGCGTCGTGCAGCAGCTCCAGCAACTGCACCCGCACGGACAACTCGCCGCACTGGCGGCGCAAGTGCAAGACGGTGAGCGAATGCTGGGCCACCGAGAGCGGCAGCGGCCAGATCGAATGCCCACCCCAGCGGAAGGTGCGCGCCAGACCCAGCGCCAGGTCGGAGTCTTCAAAGTCGCCCGGATCGGGGTTGATCAGGTCCAGGTGGCTGCCCGAGGGCTGACGGATCCAGGCGCGTGGGGGGTGGGTTTGCAGGGGCATGGGGTCATCATAGGAGGGCGCTGACAAAGCCATTTTTATTTGTGGGCCATTGAGGCCCTTTGCTACAAACCCGCCCATCCAAGGGGGTGGCGCGCGAACTGTGCACACCGTCCCTGGCCAATAGAAACGCCAAGTCTTTACAGACTTTTCCAAATCAGGGAGAGTGTCGGCCAGCGGCTTATGGATAGCCGGGCCGGTTTGTGTTTGCTATTGCTAACAGGAGACTGCTATGTATACAGACGATGTCTGGAAATTTCTTTCTACACAGGGGGCCGACTTCGGCCTGAAGCTGCTGGGTGCGATTGCGGCCTGGGTGATTGGCCGCTGGCTGATCAGTCTGTCGCTGCGTTTGATGGGGGCGGCCCTGCGCCGTGGCGGCAAGGTGGACCAGACGCTTGCCAATTACCTGACCTCGATTTTGTCGGGTCTCTTGAACGTCATTTTGGTGCTGGCGATTTTGGATATCTTTGGCGTCAAGACCACCTCGTTTGCCGCGCTGCTGGCCGGCGCCGGTCTGGCCATTGGTACCGCCTGGGGCGGCTTGCTATCGCACTTTGCGGCCGGTGTCTTCATGCAGGTGCTGCGTCCCTACAAGGTGGGCGACTTTGTCACCGTGGGCGGCACCACGGGCACGGTCAAGGAGCTCGGCCTGTTCGGTACCACCCTGGTCACGCCGGACAATGTCATCGCCATCGTGGGCAACAACACGGTGTTTTCGGGCCAGATCCAGAACTTCAGCACGCTGCCCTATCGCCGCGTGGACTGTCTGGCCAAGGTGGCCAATAGCGTCGATGTGCAGGACGCCATGATTCGCCTGCGCGCTGCCGTGACGGCGATACCGAACGTGGCGAGACTGCCCGCACCCGACATTGAAATCCTGCAGTTCACACCGGAAGGACCGCTCCTGTGCGTGCGCCCCTACACCCATACCGACCACTACTGGCAGGTGTACTTTGACACCCACAAGGCCGTGGTCAGCACCTTTGGTGCGGCGGGTTATCCGGTGCCCGAAACCCCGGTGGCACACCGGAACTTGTAAACAGGCGGGGCTTTAATCGACGGAGGCGGACCAGCGGTCGCCCCAGCCTTTTTGCAGATCGCGGCGGTCGCGCTTGGTGGGGCGCCCGCCCTCTATGGCCAGGGCTGGTTCCGGTGAGAGTCGGCGGCGTTCGGCCTCGGCGGCGCGCAGCGCCAAGCTCTCTGGCGTTTCCTCGTAGAGCTGCTGCGCCACGGTGGCCGAACCGCGCTGGCCGCTGATGCCCAGCACGGTTACCGTTCTCGGCACATGGGCCTGCAGCAGCACCACCTGGTCACCGACGCGCACCTCGCGCGAGGCCTTCACATCGGCGCCATTGACCTGCACATGGCCCTTGTGCACCTCTTCGGTGGCGAGCGAGCGGGTCTTGAAAAAGCGCGCCGCCCACAGCCATTTGTCGATACGAATTTTTTCCATAGGGTGCGGGTGAAGGATTAGCCGGTGATGTCTTCTACCAGCGCCACCTCGGGCGTCAGCACCGGGCCGTGGCCGCTGAAGCGGTCCAAGACTATGTACAGAACCGGCGTGATGAAGAGGGTGATGGCCTGCGAAAACACCAGCCCGCCGACCACGGCCAGACCCAGGGGCTGGCGCAGTTCGGCGCCCGCACCAATGCCCAGTGCGATCGGCAGCGCGCCCATCAGTGCGGCCATGGTGGTCATCATGATGGGCCGAAAACGCATGATGCAGGCCTCGCGTATGGCCTGGTGCGGCGTCATGCCCTGGTGGCGCTGCGCGTCGAGCGCAAAGTCGATCATCATGATGGCGTTCTTTTTCACAATCCCGATCAAGAGCACGATGCCTATGGTGGCGATCAAGGTCAGGTCCTGGCCAAACAGCATCAGTGTGGCGAGCGCTCCCACCGCTGCAGAGGGCAGGCCGGCCAGGATGGTCAGCGGGTGGATAAAGCTCTCGTAGAGCACGCCCAAGAGCACGTAGATGACCAGCAGCGCTGCGATGATCAGGACGGCCTGGCTGGCCTGCGAGTTCTTGAACACCGCTGCATCACCACCGTAACTGGCGATGATGGAGCTAGGCAGTTGAATGGCCTCGCGCGCGGCGTCGATCTTGGCAGTGGCGTCGCCCAGGGCTGCGCCGGGTGCCAGGTTAAAGGACACCGTGACCGCCTGCAACTGGCCCACATGGTTGATGGAGGTGGCACCCACCGTTCGCTGCACCGTGGTGAAGGCCGACAGGGGCACCAGGGTGCCGGTGTTGGCACGCACAAAGATGGCGTTCAGTGCCAGCTCATCTTGCTTGGCCTCGGGCGCGAGTTCCATGATCACCTTGTAGCTGTCGGTGGGCAGGTAAATGGTGGAGACCTGGCGCTCGCCAAAGGCACTGAAAAGGGCCGAGCGGATCGCATCCACCGAGACGCCCAATGCGTTGGCACGGTCGCGGTCTATCTTGAGCTGGGCCTGCAGGGCGCGCAATTGGGCGTCGCTCGTGACATCGCGAAACAGCGGGTCGGAGCGCAACTGGTCCTGCAGCTTGGAGGCCCAGACATTGAGCTCGTCGGCCTTGACGCTTTGCAAGATGTACTGGAACTGCGCCTTGCTGGGACGACCGCCTAACTGCAGGTTTTGCACCGGGCGCATGAAGACGCTGATGCCCGCCACATCGCGCAGCTTCTTGCGCATGCCTTCGACCACCTTCTTCATGGGCAGGCGTTCGTTCTGCGGTTTGAGCGTGATGAACATGCGCCCGGTGTTGAGCGCGCTGGAGCCACCGTTAAAGGAGTTGACGGCCGCCACATTCGGGTCGGCCCGGAACAGGGCGGCGGCGCGCTCTTGCAGACGCACCATGTCGGGAAACGAGATGTCCTCCGAGGCCTCGGTGGAGACCTGGATCTGGCCAATGTCCTCTTCCGGAAAAAAGCCCTTGGGGATGACCATGAACAGCCAGACGGTGGCGGCAAAGGTGGCGCCTGCCAGCAGCAGGATCAGCTTGCGGTACTTGAGCGCCACATCGAGCTGTCGGGTGTAGAGCCACAGGGTCCAGTCAAAGCCCTGCTCGAACAGTTTGACCAGGCCGCCAGGCGGCTTCTTGTGCGCCTCGTCGGTGAGGAAGCGACTGGCCAGCATGGGCACCAGGGTCAGCGAGACAAAGGCCGACACCACAATCGACAGGCCCACCACCACGGCAAATTCGTGGAACAAAAGGCCGATCACGCCGGGCATAAAGAAGATCGGAATGAACACCGCAATCAGCGAGCTCGATATTGAGAGGATGGTGAAACCGACCTCGCGTGCGCCGCGCAGCGCGGCCTGAAACGGCTCCTCGCCACGCTCGACATGGCGAATAATGTTTTCCAGCACCACGATGGCATCGTCCACCACCAGGCCCACGGCCAGGGTCAGGCCCAAGAGGGAGATGTTGTCCAAGCTGTAGTTCAAGCCCCACAGCAGGGCCACCGCGCCGACCAAGGACACCGGCAGCGACAGGGCGGGAATGACGGTGGCCACAAAGCGGCGCAGGAACAAAAAAATCACCAGCACCACCAGGGCAATCGTGCCCATCAGGGTGAGCGTCACATCGTGCAGGGCCTCGCGCACCGAGACCGAGCGGTCGTTGATGGGGGTGAGCGACACCGAAGCGGGCATCTGCGCTTGCAGGGCGGGCAGGGCGGCGCGAATGGCATCGACCACGCGCACCGTGTTGGCGCCGGGCTGGCGTTGGATGGCCAGCGTGATGGAGGCTTCGCCGTTGTAGGTGGCCTGGCTCTTGAAGGTCTCCACGCTGTCTTCTACCGTGGCCACATCACGCAGGCGCACCGGGTTGCCCGCGCGCATGGCCACAATCAGGTTGGCATAGGCGGCGGCATTTTCGAGCTGCTTGTTGGCCTGCAGCACCAGGGTTTGCTTGGGGCCCTCCAAGGTGCCCACGGGCGTGTTGACATTGGCTCCGCGCAACGCGGCACTGAGTTCGTCCAGGCCGATATTGGCAGCCACCAGGGCCGCAGGCTTGACGCGCACACGAATAGCAAAGCGCTTGGAACCATACACATTGACCTGGGCCACGCCGTCCAGGATGGACAAGGTGGGTGAAATCAGATGCTCGGCAAAGTCCTGCAGGTCGCTTGGTGCCATGGAGGGCGAGCGCATCGAGATCAAGAGCACCGGCGCATCGGCCGGGTTGACCTTGCGGTAGGAAGGCGTCTCGGTCATGTCGGCAGGCAGCGCACGCTGGGCCCGCAACAGCGCGGCCTGCACGTCCACGGCGGCGGCGTCTATGCTGCGGCCCTCGTCAAATTCGAGGGTCAGCGAGGTGCTGCCCAGAATGCTGGTGGAGCTGATGGTTTTGAGCCCGGGCACGGTCTGGAACTGCTTTTCCAAAGGCAGGGCCACGGAGCTGGCCATGGTCTCGGGGTTGGCACCGGCGAAGTTGGCCGAGACGTTGATCACCGGCGTGTCGTAGCTGGGCAGGGCGGCCACCGGAATGCTGCGGTAGCCAATCACACCGGCCAGCACGATGGCCAGATTCAAGAGCACCGTCATCACGGGACGGCGTATGAAGAGCTCGGAAATATTCATGGCTTGGCAGTCACGGCGGCAGATGCTGCAGAGGCTGCGGGCTTGGCGACGCTCTCAACCAGCGGGCTGCCCGGGCGCACGTTTTGTTTGCCGTCCATCACAATTTTGTCGCCGGGACTGATGCCGGTGACAGCGGCCATGCCGCCCTCAGCGTATACCACCTTGATCGGCTGCAACCTGGCACGGCCGTTGTCCACCACATAGACGATGGTGCCACGCGTGCCCTGCACCACGGCCGCTTGCGGGATGGTGGTGGCGCCCACCAGCGTGGTCACCGTTTGTGCGATGTCCACATAGGCACCGGGCCAGAGTTTGCCCTCCTTGTTGGGGAACACCGCCTTCACCTGCACCGTGCCGGAACCGGCGGCGATGGCGCTGTCCACAAATTGCAGCCGGCCCTGAAAGCTGCCGCCACCGTCGGCGAGTTGTGCCACCACCGGCGCGCTGCCACCCTTGAGCGCGGCCAGCGCGTCGGGCAGGTTGCGCTGCGGAATGCTAAAGGCCACGGCAATCGGGTCGAGTTGGGTAATCGTCACCAGCGAGGTGACATTGGCCTGCACCAGACTGCCCACCGACACATTGACCACACCGGCGCGCCCGGCGCTGGGCGCCTGGATGCGGTCAAACGACAGGGCCACGCGCGCAGCAGCAATGGCGGCCTGGTCGGCCAGGGTGCTGGCGGCCAGCGACTCCACTTGCGACTGGATGGTGTCTACCGCGCCCTGCGAAATAAAGGCCTGCGCAAACAACTGCTTGGAGCGCTCGAACTGGCGCTTGGCGTCGGCCAGTGCGGCCTGGTCCTTGGCCAATTGCGCCTGGGCTTTGGCCAGGTTGGCCTCGTCGGTGCGGGAGTCCAGCGTGAACAGCAACTGGCCGGCCTTGACAAACTGGCCGTCCGCAAAATGCACCTTGGAGACGGTGCTGGTGACCTGGGAGCGCAGGTCCACGCTGCTCAAGGGGCTGACGATGCCGTTGCCTTGCAGCCTGACCGGGAAGTCGCGCTGCTCGGCCGTGACCAGGCTCACAGTGACCGGAGCCAAGGGTGCGGC
This sequence comes from uncultured beta proteobacterium, assembly GCA_903886275.1. GTDB lineage: Bacteria > Pseudomonadota > Gammaproteobacteria > Burkholderiales > Burkholderiaceae_C > Allorhodoferax. The sequence continues at coordinate 37,972 of CAISLN010000089.1, forward strand.
GGGTGCAGAGGCGGCGCTGGCCGCAGCGCTGGCCGCCGGACCCGCGTTCTGGGTGTCGGGCTTGCCGGAGCAGGCCACAAGGGCAGACAGGACGCAGAGCGCCAGAAGCGGGTGGCGGGAGGTTTTCATCATGGTCTCGAATGATAGGGCCGCCCGGTGAAGCATTTCTAAACTTGGCGCGTCTGAGGTAAAGCTGAGGTAAAAAAGCGGCGGGTGCCGATGGGTTCAGTTGGCGGCGCCCAGCGCCAGCGCCTCGCTGCGGCTGACCGCCAATGCCCGTGGATTGGCCTGGTCCAGCGTGTTCCAGCCCAGCAGGTGCTGCTGCGTCACATTGCACAGCGCGCTGATCCACTCGGGGTCGTCATTCAGACAGGGGATGTAATGGAACGCCTTGCCCCCGGCATGCAAAAAGGCCTCGCGCGCTTCCATGTTGATTTCTTCGAGCGTCTCTAGGCAGTCGCTGGTAAAGCCCGGGCACAGCACATCGACCCGCTTGACACCGGCCTGGCCCATGGCAATCAGCGTGGGCTCGGTGTAGGGCTCCAGCCATTTGGCGCGGCCCAGGCGCGACTGGAAGGTGACCTGGTGTTGCTCCTTGGACAGCCCGAGCTGCTCGGCCAGCAGGCGCGCGGTCTTGAAGCATTCGCAGTGGTAGGGGTCGCCCAGGTGCAGGGTGCGCTCGGGCACGCCGTGAAAACTCATCACCAGCTTGTCGGGTCGGCCATTTTTTTGCCAGTGGCGCGTGACGCTGGAGGCGAGGGCGGCGATGTAGTCGGGATGGTCGTGGTAGTGGTTGACAAAGCGCAGCTCGGGGATGGCGCGCGTCTTTTGCGCCCAATGGTAGACCGCGTCAAACACGCTGGCGGTGGTGGTGGCCGAGTACTGCGGGTAGGCCGTCACGATCAGCACCCTTGTCACACCCTCGGCCTTCATGGCATCGAGCTGCGAGGCGATAGAGGTGCTGCCATAGCGCATGGCCCAACGCACCTTGACGTAGTGGTTGCGCTGGCCCAGCCAGCCCTGCAGCAGCTTGGCTTGCTTTTCGGTCCAGAGCTTGAGCGGCGAGCCCTCGGGCGTCCAGATGCTGGCGTATTTGGCGGCCGACTTGGCCGGGCGAAAGCGCAGGATGATGCCGTGCAGGATCAAGAGCCAGAGCAGGCGCGGTATCTCCACCACTCTGTGGTCGCTTAAAAATTCGGCCAGGTAACGGCGCACCGCCTTGGGCGTGGGTTCGTCGGGGGTTCCCAGGTTGCAAAGCAGCACGGCGGTGCGTGGCGCTTGGCCATGGGTATAGGAGGGTTCGGGGGAGAAGGGCATGGGGTATTCTCCCGCACCTATGCTCGAACTATCACGTATCCAGGCAATAACCTTGGACCTGGACGATACCCTTTGGCCGGTCTGGCCCACGATTGAACAGGCCGAGTTGCGCCTGCAGGAGTGGTTGCTGTCGCGCGCCCCCGGCACCGCCGCCCTGTTTGCCAACCCGCACCAGCGCCATGCCTTGCGCGAGCAGGCCCATGTTTCTTGGCCGCAGCAGCACCATGACCTGAGCTTTATGCGCTTGGAGATGATCCGCCTGGGGCTGCAGCACAGCGGGGAAGACCAGGCGCTGGCCGCGCCCGCCTTCGCGGTGTTTTTTGCTGCCCGCCAGGTCGTGACCCTGTTTGATGACGCGCTGCCGGCTCTGGTCCGATTGGCTGCGCGCTGGCCGGTGCTGGCCCTGTCCAACGGCAATGCCGATGTGCAGCGCGTCGGTATTGGCGCTTTCTTTTGCGGCTCACTGAGCGCCCGCGAGGTGGGCGTGGGCAAGCCCGACAAGCGCATTTTTTTGGCCGCTGCCGAGCGCCTGCAGCTCGCGCCCTGGCAGATCCTGCATGTGGGCGACGACGAAAGCCTGGACGTGCTGGGCGCGCTGGCGGTGGGCATGCAGACCGCCTGGATCAACCGCAGCGACAAGCTGTGGAGCCTGCCCGCACAGCCCCACGCCAGCGTGGCCGATATGGAAGAGCTGTGCGACCTGCTAACGCTTGGGCATTAGGGTCAGCGTGCTCTCAAGATGGGCCTTGATGTCGGCAGCATCCAGGCGCTGGCGCGCATAGGCGCCGCTGGCAAAGCGCTCGGCCTGGTCGGCGTAGTGCTTGTCGAACAGCACACCGCTTTGGCCCACCGGATTGATGCCCAGTGATTTGTCGGGCGCGGCAAAGTCGATCACCCGGCGCGTGGACGGACCCAAAGTGACGGCCCAAGGTGCGTTGCCCAGTGGTTGCGACAGGTTGTTGGGCGTTTCGCGTCCGCCCGGCACCGAGAACGGCCCCACATTGAACAGCCAGCCCAGGCCTTTTTTCTGGCCCAGCGGATGCACATGGGTCAGTGAATGGGTGTTGGCCCAGGACCAGTCCAAGAGGCTGCTGCCGTACAGCTCTTGCATGTGCGCCAAGCTGTTGGTCCAGGCGATGCGCAGGGTCTCGAAGCGGCTTTCTTTTTGCGCCGTCTTCACGTTGTCCCACCAAGGCGAGTTGGCGTCGGTGATCAGCAGGGGCAGGGCGTGGTCCAACATCGGCGAGCCCAGCAGGTTATGGAATTGCACCGGCCCCAGCTCGTCTTCAAAGGTGGCGCGGGCCAGCTCGTAACTCAGCTGCGTGAACAGACTGGCCGCGACGCTATTGGAGGTGTAGCAGCCGTCCCATTTTTGCAGCGGCTCCAGGAAGGCGCGCTCGTTGGGGTCGGTCACCAGTTGGTCCATCAGGGGCAGCAGCGCGGTGAGCACCCGCTCGGGGTAACCGTTGCAGACATCGCGTTGCAGCAGCGTGGTCTGCTCGGTGGTCCACTTGATCCGCTTGTCCCGCAGCAGGTCGTCGAGCCGTTTGGCGCGGTCGGGCAGCAGGTAGTAGCCGGGCACAGGCACCACGCCGCCGGGCTGCTGGTTGGCCGAGACGATGTAGCCGCGCGCCGGGTTTTCTTCCTGCGGATTGAAGCTGAAGTTGAAATAGCCGGGCTTCTCGGCCTCTCCCTTGCTGGAGTCCAGAATGAACAGCGGGTTCACGCCATCGGGGCGCTGCGGTATCTTGGCTGCGGCCCACCAGGCAATATCGCCGCTGGTGCTGGCCCACAGGATGTTGAGTCCGGGGGCGTGGATTTTTTGCACCGCAGTGCGCGCCTTCTCTAAGGTGTCGGCTCGGTTGAGCTGGTACAGGGCTTCAAAGAGGGGGTTCTCGGTTTCCAGAAAGGCCCACCACATGGCAACCGGGGTTTGGCCATAGTTCTCCCTGAAGGCATCGGTGATGATGGGGCCATGCGGGCCGCGGCGCAGCGCCAGCACCACGTCAGGGGCGCCCTTGACCTTGATGGTCTCGTTCGTGACGGACAGGCCCACCCATTGGCCCTTGACCCAGATCTGGTTGGGGTTGGCCGGGTTGGTCTTTTCGGCGATGAGGTCGAGGTCATCGTTCTCAAACATCGTCAGACTCCAGCCGAACTGGGTGTTGTGGCCCAACAGGGCCATGGGGTTGAGCGCCTGGTAATGGCCATAGAGCGCGAAGCCGGGCGCGCTCAGGTGCGCTTCATACCAGACAGCAGGTAGGGCAAAGCCGATGTGCGGGTCGCCGACCAGCAGGGGCTTGCCGCTTTGCGTGCGCTTGCCCGCTACGACCCAGGCATTGCTGCCCTGGAATTCCCCGATGCCGGCGGCCTCCAACGCAGTGCGGCTGACCTCGGATAAGTGGCCCAGACCCTGCCAATCTTGCTTACTCAGAGCCAGCGCGTGGCTTGGCTTTGCAAGGGCGGTGTCGAGGCTTTGCAGGCCACCCTCTGGATGGCCGTCTACCTCGAATACGCGCAGGTAGTTGGGCCCAAGTTGGTCGCGCATCAGGGTCATCACCGGCTCGGTCTTGAAGGCGGCCGCAAAACTATAGGCCATGTAACCGCTGACGGCGGCTGCATCTTGCGGCGTAAAGGCCCGCTTGGGGATGCCCAGCACATCGAACTCCAGGGGCGCCGGATGGGTGGCCTGGAACTGGTTGATGCCGTCCAGATAGGCCAGCATCACCTTGGACGTCGGGCCGTTGGGGTCTTGGCGCGCCACCATGACCTTGGCATGTTCGCGCAGGCGCAGGCTGCGAAACAGGCGGTCGGTATCGAGCAGCTTGGGGCCCAGCACCTCGGCGAGTTCGCCATTGGCCAGGCGGCGCACCATCTCCATCTGGAACAGGCGGTCCTGCGCCTGCACAAAGCCCAGGGCGCGGTACAGATCGGACTCGTTGTCGGCGTGGATATGCGGCACACCGCGCTCGTCATACTGCACCGTGACCGCCGCGCCCAGATGTTCCAGTGCGACCTTGCCCTGGCGCACAGGCTGCTTGGTGTGCACATACCAGGCGCCCAGGGCCGTCAACAGAGCCAGCAGGGCGACGGCCACCAGCCCCATGAGGAGTTTCTTTTTCATGCGTGTTCCGGTGGTGCTGCTTGCAGCGTGGTGCCTGTGCGGTTGAAGGAAAGGGCTGCTGCGATGCCACTGCGCACCGCAGCCTCTAGCGTAGCCGGATAAGGCCCATCCACATAGTCGCCACAGGCCAGCAGGCCAGGGGCAATCTGCTGCGGTGGGCGCAGCAGGCCCGGCGTGCAGGCAAAGGTGGCGCGTTTTTCCACCACCGTTTGCAGCAGCTGCAGGGTCTGGCCTTGCAGTCCGAGTTGGCCGCGCGCCTGTTGCAGCACCTGCTCCTGCAACAGCGCACGTTCTGTGCTGCTGGCGCTGACCACAAAGGCCAGCAGGCCCTTGGGGCCGCCGAGCTGGCCTCGGTCCAATACAAACTGGGCGGGGCAGTCAGGGCTGCTGCGCAATGCCAGCAGGGGTTGTGGCAATCGGGTGCCGCCGGCCTGCACATAGACGGTGGCGATGGCCTCGTGCTGCAGCGCGCCGGTAAGAGCGGCCCAGGCATGCACCGCCACCTCTGCGCTGCCACTTGCCTGGCCCAGCAGCTGGGCCGCAGCCCAAGGGGCGGTGGCGCAAATGACACCGTCGAAGGCCTCGCCATTGACCTGCCACTGCGCCCGCTGCTCCAGCGTTTGCACCCTGCAGCCCAGGCGCAGCTTGGCGCCATGTGCATCCAGCCATTGCACGGCGGCCGTGGGCAACAGGGACGAGAGATCGGTGCGCGGCAGCAGCAGGTGCGAGCTGCCTTTCCCGCCCAGCAGGGAATCTTTCAACACACGCAGGAACACCTGGCCACTGGAGCGTTCGGCCGGGGTGTTGAGGGCCGACACACACAGCGGCTCGATCAGCGTCTGCATCACCGTGGCCGACAGGCCTTGGCAGAGGTCGGTGACCGAGGTGTGGGGGGCGCAGCGAAAACCGGCGAGCTGCCAGCGCCCGGTGGTGCGCAAGAGCGAGGCCTTGTCGGCCAGGCTCCAGCCCCGCGCGGTGGCGATGCCGGCCAACACGTTCAGGGGCACCGGCCAGTCCGGCAGGCGCAGGCCCAATCCGTCGGGAAACAGCAGGGTGAGCGGCAGGCGCAGCAGGGTGCTGTCCGGGTTCACGCCCACCGTGCGCATCAGGGCCAGGGTGTCGGTGTAGGCGCCAATCAGGATGTGCTGGCCGTTGTCGAGCAGCGTGCTGCTGCCATCAGCCAAGGTGCAGGGCAGGGCGCGGGCCCTGCCGCCCCAATGGCGCGAGGCCTCAAACAGCGTGACTTGGTGGCCGTTCCTTGTGGCGCTCACCGCTGCAGCGAGGCCGGCCCAGCCGCCACCAATGACCGCCAGTTGCAGGGGGCTCACATGCGGCCCAGGGCCTGCACCTTCCAGGCCAGCCAGAGCTTGCGCACCGGGGTGAGCTTGATGCGCTGGTGCAGCACCTGGAAGTTTTCCGCCTCGATCTCCCGCAGCAGGGTGCGGTAAATGCTGGCCATCATCAGCCCCGGCTTTTGCGCGCGCCGGTCTGCCGCCGGTAACAGCGAAAGGGCTTGGTCGTACAGACCATGGGCGCGCTGGGCCTGGAACTGCATCAGGGCGGTGAAGCGCTCCGAATAGTTGCGCTTGAGAATTTCATGGGCCTTGACATCAAAGCGTTGCAGCTCGTCGATGGGCAGGTAAATGCGTCCGCGCAGCGCGTCTTCGCCCACGTCGCGGATGATGTTGGTGAGCTGCAGGGCCTGGCCCAAGGCATGGGCATAGGCGGTGGTGGCGGGGTCGGTCTGGCCGAAGATGCGCGCGGCCACCTCGCCCACCACGCCGGCCACCAAATGGCAGTAGCGCTGCAGATTGGGGACGTCGAGGTAGCGGGTTTGCTCCAGGTCCATCTGGCAACCCTCGATCACCGCTTGCAGATGCCTCGCCTCCATGCCGTAGGTGGCGGCATGGGGCATGAGCGCCTGCATCACCGGGTGGCTGGGTTGGCCGGCAAAGGCCTTGGCCACCTCGCTGCTCCACCAGGCCAGCTTGGTGGCAGCGACACCGGCGTCCACCATGTCGTCCACCACGTCATCGACCTCGCGGCAAAAGGCATAAAAGGCGGTGATGGCGGCGCGCCGGGGCGCGGGCAAAAACAGGAAGGCGTAATAAAAGCTGCTGCCAGAGGCCACGGCCTTTTGCTGTACGTATTGTTCGGGGGTCATGCGGCTATTGTCACACCCGTGGCGGCCAGATTCGCCTTGTGTGCCCTTACATCCAGAGCGTGCGCCAGGCCATCACCAGAAAATCCCCTTTGCCCAGCTTGGGGCGCTGGTTCAGGGTTGCAAAGTGCAGGGCCTCGATCTTGTCCAGAATGCGCAGGCCGCCTTGCACCACCAGGCGCAACTCCCACCCCATGCGCCCGGGCACCGCGTGCACCAAGGGCGCGCCGCGGGCCATGGTGGCGCGGGCGTCCGCCACGCATTGCGCCACCATGGCGGTGATGGCAGGGGTCTGGCGCAGGGCCAGCAGATCGGCTGCAGCCACGCGGTGCGCGGTCTGTTGCTCAGCAGTGAAGTAATAGCGCCCACGGGGAATGTCTAGGCTGGGGTCCTGCCAGAAGTTGATCAGTTGCAAGGCGGTGCAGATGGCATCGCTTTGCAGCAGGGATTGCGCGTCGTGCACGCCGTACAAGTGCAGCAACAAGCGGCCCACCGGGTTGGCCGAGCGCCGGCAGTAATCGAGCAGCTCGGCCTGGTCCTGGTAGCCAGTCTGGCCGCGGGTTTTCTCGATGTCTTGCACAAAGGCGTCCAGCAGGTCGTGCAGCAATGGCAGTGGCAACTGGTGGGCGTGCAGGGCCTGGCCCAGCGCGCTGAAGATGCCAGACCAGCGTGGGTCCAGGGAAGTGGCGCCCGCCAAGTCGGCATCGAGCGCATCCTGGCGGTTGTCGCTTTGCGCCACCCGCACCAGTTGCGCCCGGTAGTCGGCCAGCGCCTGCAGGCGTTCGCTGGCGCTGGCCGTCCCCTCGTCGGCGAGGTCATCGGCGCTGCGGGCAAAGTGGTAAATGGCGGCGATGGGTGCGCGCAGATGTGCGGGGCACAGCACCGACGCCACCGGAAAGTTCTCGTAATGTTCGATGGGGGCAGCGGTACTTTTCATGCGGCGATTTTGCCCTGCCGAAGGCCCTGTTTCTCCCGTACAATTATTTAATAACCTGCCGGTCAGTAAAGCGCTGATCGCAGATCCTTATTCTAAAAATCGAAGTCGTTCTATGCATACCAAGCCGGTTTCCCTGGGCGTCTTGCTGCTCGCCACAGTCAGCATTCTTTGCGCCTGTTCCAAACCCCTGCCCGCCGAGGAGCCGCTGCGCGCGGTCAAGGTGGTCACCGTGGGGGAGGGGCGCCAGCAGGCCAGTGCAGAGTACGCGGGCGAGGTGCAGGCCCGCGTGGAGTCGCGCCTGGGCTTCAGGGTGGGGGGCAAAATCACCCGCCGCGCGGTCGAGCTGGGCCAGCGCGTCAAGGCCGGCCAGGTGCTGGCGCAACTCGATGCGCAGGATTACAAGTTGTCGGAGGCCGCTGCCCGCGCCCAACTGGCAGCAGCAGCCACCAACCGCGATTTGGCCGGCGCCGACTTCAAGCGCTACCAGGGCTTGCGCGAACAGAACTTCATCAGCAGCGCGGAGTTGGAACGCCGCGACAGCAATTGGAAGGCGGCGCAGGCCCAGTTTGAGCAGGCCCAGGCGCAGCTGAGCGGCCAGGGCAACCAGGCCGGCTACACCACGCTGGTGGCGGATGCGTCGGGCGTGGTGACCTGGGTGGACGCCGAAGTGGGGCAGGTGGTGGCCGCAGGTACGCCGGTGCTGCGCATTGCACAGGACGGCGCGCGCGATGTGCTGTTTGCCGTGCCCGAGGACAGGGTGCAGGCGCTGCTTGTGGGCTCCGCAGCCCAGGTTGAACAATGGGCCAGCCACCGCAAGGTGAGCGCCAAGGTGCGCGAGGTGGCGGCCAGTGCCGACCCGGTGACGCGCACCTATGGCGTCAAACTGGCGTTGGACGCCCGGGATGATTTGCCGCTGGGCTCCACGGTGACGGTGACGGCGGCAGCCCATGCGCACGCCGACAAGCCCGTGATCAAGCTGCCCACCAGCGCCTTTTTGCGTGATGGCAATGCCAGCGCGGTATGGGTGCTGGACCCTATCAGCATGACGGTGCGCCTCACCCCGGTGGAAATCGCCACGGCCGACGGCAATGAGGTGGTGGTGGGCAGTGGACTTGCGCCTGGCATGCAGGTGGTGGTGGCGGGCGTGCATGTGCTGCAGCCGGGCCAAAAGGTGTCGCGCTACCAGGCTGCAAGGGTGGATGCGTCTGTCGTTCCGGTGGCCACAGCCGCCCCCGCTGCATCGGCAGTCCCCGCCGTTTCCAAGTGAGCCGCCCATGAACAACGAACAGCCGGCAAAGGGTTTTAATCTTTCCAAATGGGCGCTGGAGCATGGGCCGCTGACGCGCTACCTGATGGTGGTGCTGATGGTGCTGGGCGTGGCCTCGTACTTTCAGCTCGGCCAAGATGAGGACCCGCCCTTTACCTTCCGGGCCATGGTGGTGCAAACCTACTGGCCGGGAGCGACCGCGCAGCAGGTGGCTGAGCAGGTCACCGACAAGCTGGAGAAGACGCTGCAAGAGGTGCCCTATGCCGACAAGATCCGCAGCTACTCCAAGCCGGGCGTCTCGCAGATCACGCTGGAGCTCAAGGACTACTCCAAACCCGGCGAGGTGGCCAACGTCTGGTACACCGTGCGCAAGAAGATTGGCGACATGCGCGCCACCCTGCCTCAAGGCGTGCAGGGGCCTTTTTTCAACGACGATTTTGGCGATGTCTATGGCGTGATCTACGCGTTGGAGGGCGAGGGCTTTAGCTACGCCGAGCTCAAGACCTTTGCCGATGCGGCGCGCCTGGAGCTGCTGCGCGTGCCCGATGTGGCCAAGGTGGCGCTGTTTGGCGACCAGGACGAAAAAGTTTTTGTCGAGATCTCGCAAAAGCGCCTGGCGCAAATGGGGCTGGACATGGGCCAAGTGCTCGCGCAACTGGGTCAGCAAAACGCGGTGGAGAGTGCTGGCGCGGTGCAGACGCCCTTGGATGTGGTGCAGGTGCGCGTGGGCGGCCAGTTCAAGGCGGTGGAGCAGTTGCGCGACATGCCCATTCGCGGCAGCTCGGGCAAGCAGTTGCGCCTGGGTGACATTGCCGAGATCCGCCAGGCCTATATCGACCCGCCTGCCGTCAAGGTGCATCACCAGGGCAAGGAGGTCATTGCCCTGGGCGTCTCCATGGCCAAGGGAGGCGACATCATCGCCCTGGGCAAGTCGCTGCAAAAGGCCTTTGCCAAGATTGAGAAAAGCCTGCCCGCTGGCATCAGCTTGAGCAAGGTGCAGGAGCAACCCAAGGCAGTGGCCGACTCGGTGGGTGAGTTTGTGCGCACGCTGATGGAGGCGGTGGTGATTGTGCTGGTGGTCAGCTTTGCGGCCCTGGGCCTGCACAAGCGCCCGGGCAAACAGCCGCTGTGGAAGCGCTATTACCTGGACATTCGGCCCGGTCTGGTGGTGGGCATCACGATTCCGCTGGTGCTGGCCATGACCTTTTTGGCCATGCATTACTTTGGCATAGGCCTGCACAAAATATCCCTGGGCTCGCTCATCATCGCCCTGGGCCTGCTGGTGGACGACGCCATCATTTCGGTGGAGATGATGGTGCGCAAGATGGAGGAGGGCTACGACAAGGTGCGCGCCGCCACCTATGCCTATGAGGTCACCGCCATGCCCATGCTGACCGGCACCCTGATCACGGCCGCTGGCTTTTTGCCCATTGGCATTGCCAAGTCGGTCACCGGCGAATACACCTTTGCGATTTTTGCGGTGACCGTGATTGCCCTGGTGCTGAGCTGGATTGTCTCGGTCTACTTTGTGCCCTATCTGGGCACGGTGCTGCTCAAGATCAAGCCGAACCAGTTTCACCCGGACGATGCGCAGACCGGCGGGCCGCATGAGCATTTCGACACGCCGTTTTACATGGGCTTTCGCAGGCTGTTGAATGCCTGCTTGGCGCACCGCTGGATCACCATAGGCGCCACTGTCTTGGTGTTTGCGCTGGGGATAGTGGGCATGGGGCAGGTGCAGCAGCAGTTCTTCCCGGATTCGAGCCGACCGGAAATTCTGGTCGATGCCTGGCTTCCCGAGGGCAGCTCGTTTGCCGCCAACGAAGAGGTGTCTAGGCGCATCGAAGCACGCTTGTTGCAGCTAGAAGGCGTCAGCAATGTCACGACCTGGATCGGTTCGGGCCTGCCGCGCTTTTACCTGGCCTTGAACCAGATCTTTGCGCAAACCAATGTCTCGCAGTTCATGCTGATTCCCAAAGACCTGAAGAGCCGCGACGCACTCAAGACCAAGCTGCCGGCCCTGATGGCGCAGGAATTTCCGGAGGTGCGGGTGCGTGCCCAGTTGCTGCCTACCGGCCCGCCGGTGGAGTACCCGGTGCAGTTTCGCGTGGTTGGCCCCGATCCGGTTGTCTTGCGCGGCTATGCCGATGCGGTCAAGGCGGTGCTGCGCGCCAGCCCCAACACCCGTGGTGTGAATGACAACTGGCACGAGTCCATCAAGGTGCTGCGCCTGGAGGTGGACCAGGCCAAGGCGCGTGCGCTCGGTGTAACGAGCCAGGCGATCGCGCAGGCCTCGCAGGCCATTTTGTCGGGCCGCACGGTGGGTCAGTACCAGGAGGGTGACAAGCTGATCGACATCGTGCTGCGCCAACCGCTGGATGAGCGCAATGCCATCACCGACATTGGCAACGCCTATTTGCCCACGGCGTCCGGCAAGACCATTGCGCTGACGCAAATCGCCAAGCCGGTGTTCACTTGGGAGCCCGGCGTGCTGTGGCGCGAGAACCGCGACTACGCCATCACCGTGCAAAGCGACATCGTCTCCAATCTGCAGGGCGCCACCGTGACGAAGGAGCTGCAGCCCCAGCTGCAGGCGCTGAGTGCGCAGTGGCCCCCGGGTTACCGCATCGACGTGGCCGGTGCCGTGGAGCAAAGCTCCAAGGGTTCGGACTCGATTGTGGTGGGCGTGCCCATCATGCTGTTTCTCACCTTCACCCTGCTGATGCTGCAGCTGCACAGCTTTAGCCGCGCCATGCTGGTGTTTCTGACCGGACCGCTGGGCATTGCCGGTGTGGCCGCTGCGCTGCTGCTGTTTAACCGTCCGTTTGGCTTTGTGGCCCTCTTGGGTGTGATTGCCCTGATGGGCATGATCCAGCGCAACTCGGTGATTTTGATTGACCAGATCGAACAGGACCGCGCCGCCGGTGTGGCGCCCTGGGAGGCCATTGTGGAGTCCGCCGTGCGCCGCCTGCGCCCGATTGTGCTCACCGCCGCGGCCGCCGTGCTGGCCATGATCCCCCTGTCGAGCTCGGTTTTTTGGGGGCCTATGGCGGTTGCCATCATGGGCGGACTCACCCTTGCCACGGTGCTGACGCTCTTGGCTTTGCCCGCCATGTACGCCGCTTGGTTCAGGATTCACAGGGACAGCCCCGCAGCAGGTTAAACTAGCGGGCTTACCGATTTTGAATGGGTTGCAGTGAGACGGCAAAAACACTTGCCGGGCGGCATTGGCCCCATGATTTTTTGCGCGGGTGGCGAAATTGGTAGACGCACCAGGTTTAGGTCCTGACGCTGGCAACAGTGTGGGGGTTCGAGTCCCCCCCCGCGCACCACCTTGAGATGAACGACGAATAGCGGAACAGCGTGCCGCCGGAATGCCGGCCGGCCCTGTTTCTAACCTGATTTAGGAGATAGACCATGGCAGTTACTGTTGAAACTCTGGAAAAGCTGGAACGCAAGATCACGCTGACGCTGCCTGTGGGCATCATCCAGTCCGAAGTCGAATCGCGTCTGCGCAAGTTGGCACGCACCGTCAAGATGGACGGTTTTCGTCCCGGCAAGGTGCCCATGAATGTGGTCAGCCAGCGTTATGGTTATTCCGTGCATTACGAAGTGATGAACGACAAGGTCGGCGAAGCTTTCGCTACCGCTGCCAATGAAGCCAAGCTGCGCGTGGCCGGTCAGCCCCGCATCAGCGAATCCGAAGTGTCTCCCGAAGGCCAGATGGCTTTTGATGCGATCTTCGAAGTGTTCCCCGAAGTTCAGATTGCCGACCTGTCCACTGCCGAAGTGGAAAAGCTCAGCACCGAAGTGACCGATGCCGCCATCGACAAGACGGTCGAGATCCTGCGCAAGCAGCGCCGCACCTTTGCCCAGCGCCCGGCTGACGCCGCAGCGCAGGACACCGACCGCGTGGCGGTGGACTTTGAAGGCAAGATCGACGGCGAACCCTTTGCCGGTGGCAAGGCTTCCGACTTCCAGTTCATTCTGGGCGACGGCCAGATGCTCAAAGAATTTGAAGAAGCCACCCGCGGCATGAAGTCAGGTGAGAGCAAGACCTTCCCCCTGGCTTTCCCCGCCGATTACCATGGCCAAGATGTGGCCGGCAAGACTGCTGACTTCATGGTCACGGTCAAGAAGATCGAAGCCGCTCACCTGCCCGACATCGATGCCGCACTGGCCAAGACCCTGGGCATTGCCGACGCGACCGTTGAAGGCCTGCGCGCCGATATCGCCAAGAACCTGCAGCGCGAAGTCAAATACCGACTGCTCAACCGCAACAAGCAAGCGGTGATGGACGCGCTGATCTCCAAGGCCGAGCTCGACCTGCCCAAGAGCAGCGTGCAAGCCGAACTTGACCGCATGGTGGAAGGCGCCCGCGCCGACCTGAAGCAGCGCGGCATCAAGGACGCAGACAAGGCGCCGATTCCTGACGACATCTTCCGTCCCCAAGCCGAGCGCCGCGTGCGTCTGGGCCTGGTGGTGGCTGAGTTGGTGCGCTCCAATGACCTGACCGCCAAGCCGGACCAGATCAAGGCCCACATCGACGAGCTGGCTGCCAGCTACGAGAAGCCTGCTGACGTGGTGCGCTGGTACTACGGCGACAACCGCCGCATGGCCGAAGTGGAAGCCATTGTGATTGAGAACAACGTCACCGAATTCGTGCTGTCCCAAGCCAAGGTGTCGGATAAGTCGGTATCGTTTGACGACCTGATGGCACAGAACTAAGCAGTTCCTGCGAATGGTAAATGGGGCTTGTGCGGGGCTTGCAGTTCCGCGCAGTAGCCCCATTTGCTTTTGAACTGGAATTACTGGTTACAGTCCTTAAATCTTTTTGGAGACGCTATGAACGTGAGATATGCAGCGCCAGGCGCAATGGACATTCAGGGCCTGGGCATGGTTCCCATGGTGATCGAGCAATCGGGCCGCGGTGAGCGCTCCTATGATATTTACTCGCGTCTGCTAAAGGAGCGTGTGATCTTCTTGGTCGGCCCGGTCAACGACCAGACCGCCAATCTGGTGGTGGCGCAGTTGCTGTTCCTGGAAAGCGAAAACCCCGACAAGGATATTTCGTTCTACATCAACTCGCCCGGCGGCTCGGTCAGCGCTGGCATGGCGATTTTTGACACCATGAACTTCATCAAGCCCGACGTCTCCACTCTGTGCACCGGCATGGCTGCCAGCATGGGCGCCTTTTTGCTGGCCTCAGGCGCCAAGGGCAAGCGTTTTTCGCTGCCCAACTCCAAGGTGATGATTCACCAGCCTTCTGGTGGCAGCCAGGGTCAGGCCACCGAGATCGAGATCGCGGCACGCGAAATCCTGAAGACGCGCGAGCAGCTCAACAAGATTTTGGCTGAACGTACCGGCCAACCGCTGGACAAGATCGAGCGCGATACCGAGCGCGATTACTACATGACGGCCGACGAGGCCCGGGACTATGGCGTGGTCGATCAGGTGATCTCCAAGCGTCCCTGAATTTCCAGCGGGGTTTTTTGACCCTGTTGTGGCGGTGCCCATGCGTGATCAGGCACCGTTTTTTATTTGGTTATCATCCGCACCATTAGTTGTTAAAAGGCACCGAGCACATGGCCGAGAAAAAAGGCACCTCCAGCGAGAAGACCCTGTATTGCTCTTTTTGCGGCAAAAGCCAGCACGAAGTCAAGAAGCTGATTGCCGGGCCATCGGTGTTCGTCTGTGACGAATGCATTGAGCTCTGCAACGAGATCATCCGCGATGAGCTGCCAGCGACGACCCAGGGCAAGGACGCCAAGAGCGACCTGCCGACCCCTTCCGAAATCAAGGCCAATCTCGACAATTACGTGATTGGCCAGGAGCCTGCCAAGCGCACGCTGGCAGTGGCGGTGTACAACCACTACAAGCGCCTGCGCCACAAGGACAAGGCCAAGAAGGATGACGTCGAACTGGCCAAGAGCAACATCCTGCTGATCGGCCCGACCGGTTCCGGCAAGACTCTGCTGGCGCAAACCCTGGCCCGCATGCTCGACGTGCCGTTTGTGATGGCCGACGCCACCACGCTGACCGAAGCCGGTTATGTGGGTGAGGACGTGGAAAACATCGTTCTCAAGCTGCTGCAGAGCTGCAATTACGAGGTGGAGCGGGCCCAGCGCGGCATTGTCTACATCGACGAGATCGACAAGATTTCGCGCAAGTCCGACAACCCTTCCATCACCCGCGACGTCTCGGGTGAGGGCGTGCAACAGGCCCTGCTCAAGCTGATCGAAGGCACCATGGCCAGCGTGCCCCCGCAAGGCGGACGCAAGCACCCGAACCAGGACTTTGTACAGATCGACACAACCAACATTCTGTTCATCTGTGGCGGAGCCTTCTCGGGCCTGGAAAAGGTGATTGAGAACCGCACCCAGTCTTCTGGCATTGGCTTTGGCGCCAGCGTCAAGAGCAAGGCGCAGCGCAGTCTGACCGAGGTGTTCAAGGATGTGGAGCCGGAAGACCTGATCAAGTTTGGCCTGATCCCCGAGCTCGTCGGCCGCATGCCGGTGGTGGCTACCCTGGCCGAGTTGACCGAAGAGGCGCTGGTGCAGATTCTGACCGAGCCCAAGAATGCGCTGGTCAAGCAATACGCCAAGCTCTTGGCGATGGAGGGCGCTGAGTTGGAGATTCGTCCTTCGGCACTCAAGGCGATTGCCAAGCGTGCCCTGGCGCGCAAGACCGGTGCGCGCGGCCTGCGTTCGATCTTGGAGCAGTCCCTGATTGACACCATGTACGAGTTGCCTAATGTGGCCAACGTCGAGCGGGTGGTGGTGGACGAGTCCACCATCGAAGAGAACAAGCCACCACTGCTGGTGTACCGCGAAGCGGCCAAGAAAGCCTGACTGTGAATACCTCCCCTAGGCCGCGTTTTGCGGGGCTTTGGGGCAGGGACTGCAGGTTTTTGAGAAGCGTCTCGCACTTCATAATGGGCGAGGCTTGAATTTATCGCTGAGCGAACCATGTATTGCTGGTTATAAAGAGGTTTACCAATGTCTGGCCACACTCCACTACCTATAGATCCGATCGATCTGCCACTGCTCCCCCTGCGGGATGTGGTCGTGTTTCCCCACATGGTGATTCCCCTGTTTGTGGGGCGTCCCAAGAGTATCAAGGCGTTGGAAGCGGCTATGGATGCCGAGCGTCGCATCATGCTGGTGGCGCAAAAGGCGGCCGCCAAGGACGACCCGCTGGTCTCCGACATGTTTGACATGGGCTGCATCTCCACCATTTTGCAGATGCTCAAGCTGCCCGATGGCACCGTCAAGGTGTTGGTCGAAGGCCATCAGCGTGCCTCTGTAAACCGCATCGAAGAGGGCGAGTCCCACTTCACGGCCAATGTCTCGCCGATCTTATCGGCCGATGTTGCGGAAGAAAAGCTACGCGGCAAGAGCAGCGAAATTGAGGCCTTGCGCCGTGCCGTGATGCAGCAGTTTGACCAGTACGTCAAACTCAACAAAAAAATCCCGCCTGAAATTCTGACCTCGATTTCCAGCATCGACGATGCCGGCCGCTTGGCCGACACCATTGCAGCGCATCTGCCGCTCAAGCTCGATGCCAAGCAGGCCGTGCTCAGTCTGTCGGGTGTGAAAGAGCGTCTGGAAAATCTGTTTGAACAGATTGAGCGCGAGGTGGACATCCTCAATGTGGACAAGAAGATTCGCGGCCGCGTCAAGCGCCAGATGGAAAAGAACCAGCGCGACTTCTATCTGAACGAGCAGGTCAAGGCGATCCAGAAGGAACTTGGCGAGGGCGAAGACGGTGCCGACATCGAAGAGATCGAGAAGAAGATCAAATCGGCCAAGATGCCCAAGGAGGCCCTAAAAAAAGCCGAAGCCGAGTTCAAGAAACTCAAGCTGATGTCCCCCATGTCGGCCGAGGCCACGGTGGTGCGCAATTACATCGATGTGCTGACCGGTCTGCCCTGGGTTGCCAAGACCAAGATCAAGCACAACCTGACGCATGCGGAAAACGTGCTCAACGAAGACCATTACGGTTTGGATAAGGTAAAAGACCGCATCCTGGAATATCTTGCTGTGCAGCAGCGCGTGGACAAGGTGAAGGCGCCCATCCTGTGTCTGGTTGGCCCTCCGGGCGTCGGCAAGACCTCGCTGGGGCAGTCGATTGCCAAGGCGACGGGGCGCAAGTACGTGCGCATGGCCCTGGGCGGCATGCGCGACGAGGCCGAGATTCGTGGGCACCGGCGCACCTACATAGGCGCCATGCCGGGCAAGGTATTGCAAAGCCTGGCCAAGGTCGGAACGCGCAATCCGCTGTTCCTGCTCGACGAAATTGACAAGCTCGGGACCGACTTCCGCGGCGACCCCAGCAGTGCGCTGCTGGAGGTGCTCGATCCCGAGCAAAACCACAAGTTTGGCGACCATTACGTGGAGGTCGATTACGACCTGAGCGATGTGATGTTTGTGGCCACCTCGAACTCGATGAACATTCCCCCGGCCCTGCTGGACCGCATGGAGGTGATTCGCCTGTCTGGCTACACCGAAGACGAGAAGACCAATATCGCCATCACCTATTTGCTGCCCAAGCAGATGAAGAACAACGGCGTCAAGGAGTCCGAGCTGTCGATTGCCGAGGACGCGGTGCGCGATATCGTGCGCTACTACACGCGCGAAGCAGGTGTGCGTGCGTTGGAGCGTGACCTGTCCAAGATTTGCCGCAAGGTGGTCAAGGGGCTGCTGCTCAAGAAGATGGAGCCACAGGTCAAGGTCACGGCCGAGAACCTCAACGATTTCCTGGGTGTTCGCAAGTACACGTATGGCCGCGCCGAACAGCAAGACCAAGTGGGTCAGGTATGCGGCTTGGCCTGGACCGAGGTGGGTGGCGATTTGCTGACCATCGAGGCGGCGCTGATCCCTGGCAAGGGTGTCATCACCCGCACCGGCTCACTCGGTGATGTGATGAAAGAGTCGGTGGAGGCGGCTCGCACGGTGGTGCGCAGCCGGGCCCGCCGACTGGGGATCAAGGACGAGGTGTTCGAGAAGAAGGACATCCACATCCACGTGCCCGATGGCGCAACGCCCAAGGATGGCCCTAGCGCCGGTGCGGCCATGACGACCGCGTTTGTCTCGGCGTTGACCGGCATTGCGGTGCGCGCCGATGTGGCCATGACCGGTGAGATCACCCTGCGTGGTGAAGTCACCGAGATCGGCGGCTTGAAGGAAAAGCTGCTGGCGGCCCTGCGTGGCGGCATCAAGACCGTGCTGATTCCCGAAGCCAACGCCAAGGACTTGCAAGACATTCCTGCCAACGTCAAAAATGGTCTGGAGATCGTTCCGGTGCGCTGGATTGATCAGGTGCTGGAACTGGCACTGGTGAGCAAGCCGGTGCCCTTGCCTGATGATGAGCCGGTCGTGGCAGCAGTCGCTGTGGTCAAGGCCGATGGCGTTCTGGAAACGGTGAAGCACTGAAGCGAGGAGAGTTCTGCGAACTTTTTTTCGACAGAATTCAAACAGCCGAGAATGTACGCTATAATTCGAGGCTTGAAACGCGGGAATAGCTCAGTTGGTAGAGCGCAACCTTGCCAAGGTTGAGGTCGAGAGTTCGAATCTCTTTTCCCGCTCCAGATTCTGAAAAGGGAAGCGAAAGCTTCCCTTTTTTTGGTTAGATGGAACAATGGCGCGATAGCAAATCGGTTATGCCCTGGATTGCAAATCCAGTTAGCCCAGTTCGACTCTGGGTCGCGCCTCCAGAAAATTCTGGTTCACTGATGCCTCGTCATTTTTCAGATGGCGGGGCATTTTTGTTTCACAATAGGTCAAGTGCCCGAGTGGTGGAATAGGTAGACACATCGGACTTAAAATCCGCCGCTTCGTGAATAACGGGCGTACCGGTTCGATTCCGGTCTCGGGCACCATTGATTAGTTTCAGACAATCTCACTACCCCTCAAACCCGCGTAGTTCTATAGCTACAGCGGATTTTTTAATGCCTCATGCTGTCTCACGGGGTAACCTGACATGCCGCCACTTTGGCGGTGTTTATGGCGGTACCTGCCCAAGGGCAGACCTGGCTGATGCTGTCGGCCAGTTGCACGGGGTGTGGCCGTGCGGGTACGCCAAAGATGTTGATGCGCTTTCACCGTGTCACAATGACGCGAGCCATACCGGACCGGCAAAAAAGAGGATACTTTCTTTCTTGTGGGTCTCTTGTTGGTACTTTTTGATTTTTGAATCCGAGAAGTGAGCATCCATCCAGGTTCTCGGCCTAAATGGGGTTCCGGTCTCGCTTTTTGACATAACTACACTCGATACCATGCCACGTTATAACGCTCCATTTGAAATTCATGTTCATGGTCAGGTGCCCCTGCGGGCGGACATCGGTTTCGACCAGGTGCAGGACGCGTTAAAGCCGATGTGGAAGTATGCGGGTTGCCGCAATCTGGCCGATGGCGCCAACAGCTCTTACGAAGACGAGCCGGGCATCAAGTTTGATGCCAACGAACATGTGCTGCAGATGTGTTGGACCGTGGCCGGCGATGAAGACTTCCGCCAGACACTGGACGAGGTCTGTATGAATTTGAATGAACTCGCAGACACCGGCGCAGCCATTGAAGTCACGTTTTACGACGCCGATTTCGACAATGAAGATGCACCTCCCACGGGCGAGTCACGCGATGACTTCTTGATGTTGTTTGTCGGCCCCAATCCGGCGGCCATCATGCAGGTGCAACGCGATTTGCTGGTGCAGGACCTGATCAACATGATGGAGCGCCACTTTGACGGCTCCGAGTTGGGCGGCGTTGTGGCCGAGGTGGACAAGCTATTTGCGAAGCGCTTCGATGCACTGGTGCACTCATTGGAGATCGGAAAACCACCGCGTGGATCCGGTGGGAACCATGGCGGTGGACATGGTGGGGGGCGCAAGCCGCGTCATCTGCACTGAAGCAAACAGCGCTCCATGCTAAAAAAAATAGCTGTTGAACACCTTCAGTTGGGAATGCATCTGAAGGAATTTTGCGGCTCTTGGATGGAGCACCCGTTCTGGCGCAACGGTTTTGTTATCACTGACGCCAAGGATATTGACCGCATTCTTGCTAGCAGTATCAAGGAAGTCTGGATCGACTGTGGCAAGGGACTCGATGTGGCGGCAGGTGAGGCCGCCGTTTCTGAGGCCGAGTCCGATGCGCAGGTGGATGCCACGCTGGCACAGGTGGTGCTGGAGCAACGCAACGTTGCACCGCTGACCACAGAGCAGGAAATTGTGAATGCGAAAAAAATTTGCTCTCAGGCCAAGCGTGCGGTGATCTCTATGTTTGAAGAAGCACGCATGGGACGGGCAGTGGATACCGGAGGCGCCCAAAAGCTGGTGGAGGAGATCGCCGATTCGGTCTCTCGCAATCCCTGCGCCCTGATCAGCCTGGCACGGCTTAAAACGGTGGATGACTACACCTATATGCATTCGGTCGCGGTCTGCGCCATGATGGTCGCTCTGGCCAAGCAATGGGGTTTGGACGAGCAGCAGACGCGGCTGGCGGGCTTAGCAGGCCTGGTGCATGACCTTGGCAAAGCCCTGATCCCCATGGCGGTCCTGAACAAACCTGGCAAGCTGACGGAGGCGGAATTCGATGTGGTGAAGCACCATTCTGCCTTGGGGCACGGCTTGCTAATGTCCGGCACCGGCGTAGACCCAGTCGTGCTGGATGTGTGTCTGCATCACCACGAAAAGACCGACGGCTCCGGTTATCCGCAGGGGCTCGCTGGGCCACAGATCAGCCTGTTTGCAAAAATGGGTGCGGTGTGTGATGTCTACGACGCCATCACCTCCAATCGTCCCTACAAGGTCGGCTGGGATCCGGCTGAGTCGCTGCGCCGCATGGCCGAATGGGCCAAGGGGCACTTTGAAATCCAGGTATTTCAGGCCTTTGTCAAAAGTCTGGGAATTTACCCGATTGGAAGTCTGGTAAGGCTCAGTTCGGGCCGTCTGGGTGTGGTGGTGGAGCAGACTGGAAAATCACTGACTACCCCCCTTGTCAAGGTGTTCTTTTCCACCAAATCCAATATGCGCATCATGCCTGACGTCATTGACCTGTCACGCACCGGTGCAACGGAAAAAATCATCAGCAGGGAGGACCCTGCCCAATGGCGCTTCAACGACCTGAACGAGTTGTGGTCCGGCATTCCACCTTGAGCCTCAAATGGAGCCAATGGATGCGCTTGGGTACTGCGTAACGCAATTTTGCTTAATTTCAAGGCAATGCGGCCGTACACTGGCAACATCACGGCTGGGAGCGTACTGCGGCTTTCGAATCAAAGTTTGGTGGCTTGTGAAAAAATATAAATTGACCATGAAGATAAACCGTAACACCGTCATTTGGGGTGTTTTTGTCGCGTTGCAGCTGGTGTCCATACATAGCTTTGCATTGACTCTGGGACGTGTGAACGGGGTCGTGCTGTTAGGAAGGGAGCTTGACCTGTCCGTGTTGGTTCAGTTCGCAAGCGACGAAGACCTGTCAGGGACCTGTTTCGATGCGGACCTCAGCTATGGCGACGCGTCCTTGGACCGCAGTCGGTACACCGTGAGGGCAGAGGCAGGCCCACAGCCAAACACCCAACTTGTGCGCGTGCATGCCGCCGCGCGAGTCAATGACGCACTGGTAAGGCTGAACCTCAAGACCGTTTGTGGACCGAAGGCCTCACGCCGCTACGTGTTGCTTTCCGATGTGGTCAGTGAACTCGAGCCCACAGATGTCGCGCTTGCCAGTGCCGTAACCAGCAGAAACGCGGTGGCGGTTCCCGCCGGCAGCAAGTCCGATGGACTGGATTCGCCACTCAAGTCTGCATCCCTTGGCAGTGGTCCTACGCAAACCAGGCCTTCAGTCAAAGCCTCCAAGGTGGTGCGCGAAACGGCTTTGCCGAACTCGACAAAGGCTGCGGTGTCCAGTCCTGCAAGTGATGCATCTTCCCGGCCACGGGTTGAAGTTACTGCGGTAGCGCTGGAGGATTTGCAAAAGCGAGTGGACGAAATTGCGAAATGGCAGTCCAGCAATGGCGGTGCGCAGGCTCTGGAGCAGAACGACGCCCGTGCAAAGGCGCTGGAAACCAGTATTCGCGAATTGCAGTTGGTGACAACCAAGAACCAACAAAGCCTGCAACTTGTGGAATTTGCCATGGAAAGATCGGCCTCGCAAAACTATGGCCGTACTTTGTTGTATCTGTTGCTGGCGCTGCTGCTGGCATGCGTGGCGGCATTGGCTTACGTCATGACGCGCTTGCGCAGAGGTGCTTTTGACTCCGCGCCATGGTGGAAGGACGGAGACCTGCGTACATCAGTACCGGCGCCTGCCGACAAAGCGCATGTGGTGAGCGAGGCAAACCGGCAGCGCAATTCCCTTTCGGCGCCCTTGGAATCGGATGCGTTGCCAACCCATTCATTGTCGGCTACTGAGGTATCGACAGCGCCCGGCGTGCAGGGAGGTGACAGTGGCTTAGACGCTTTGGTTACGGTGCTGACGGAACAGGGCACCGCACCATTGCCCATGGTTGCGGTGAGCCAGGAAAAGCCCAAACCCGGCAGACCAGACTTTGCGTCTAGCGGTCACAGCACGCTGCGTTCGATCAACACCAGGGAAATGCTGGATGTGCGCCAACAGGCCGAATTTTTTATGGCACTGGGTCAACATGACGAGGCGGTGCGCCTGTTGGAATCCAATATTTCGGGTAGCGTAGATGCGAACCCGCTGGTGTACTTGGACCTGTTAAAAATACTCCATACCCTGAGCCGACGCACCGACTTCGAACGCTACCGCGAAGAGTTCAATGCACAGTTTACGGGTCGCATACCTGACTACGCGGATTTTTTGTCGCAGGGCAACGGGCTTGAAGACTATGAAGACATCTGCAACCAAATTGTGGTTTTGTGGCCGACGGAGTACACCATCGACTTTATTGAGCAATGTCTGGTGCGAACGCCGGAAGACGATCCCGAACAGGGCATGGATCTTGAAGCTTTCAGAGACCTGCTGCTGCTGTACGGGGTACTCAAGCGGCTCGATCAGTTCTACGATTCCAACTTTGCACCCTTCAGTGCCTCACGCCCGTCCAACCTGCCGCTTGGGACAGCCGCCGATGCGGCAGCAGATGCGCAGGCCAGAGTGCCACTGCCCACCTTGACCGAGAAACCCGGTCTAGCCCCGACCCCACCGATTGAAGTGGATATCGAACTGGACCTTGATCTGGATGTCAGCAGTGATCAGGCACAACAGAAAAAGCAAGTCAGCCTGATGGACTATGACGTGACCGCCTACACCAATGCGGCCAAGCCGGCGGCCGACAAATAACAGCGGTCCCTCAGCGCCGTACCTGCAGTGAACTCGGGTTGACGATGTTGGTCGGGGTACCCTTGATGAAGTTGACCACATTGTCGAATGCGGTGCCAAAGTACTCCTCGTAATTGGCTTGCTCGACATAGCCGATATGGGGTGTGCAAATGCAGTTCTCCAAACGCAGCAGCGCATGGCCTTGAAGAATCGGTTCGGCCTCGAAGACGTCCACCGCAGCCATGCCGGGTCGGCCCCGGTTCAGTGCACCAATCAAGGCATCCGCTTCGATCAGTTCGGCTCTGGATGTGTTTACCAGAATCGCGGTCGGCTTCATGAGCGCCAGGTCCGCTGCCGTGACCACATACTGTGTCGTCTCGGTCAGCCGCAAATGTAGCGAAACGACATCGGCGGCGCCGAAGAAAATTTCCCGGCTGGGGGCGGCAAGATGGCCGTCTTGCACAGCTGCCTTGCGCGACGTCTCGCTACCCCAAACGACCACATGCATGCCGAAGGCCTTGCCGTAGCCAGCCACCAACTTGCCAACGCGCCCGTAGCCCCAGATGCCCAAGGTCTTTCCTGACAGGCTGGTTCCGACACCAAAATTGGCCGGCATGGAACCCGACTTCAAGCCGGCTTGTTGCCAAGCGCCGTGCTTCAGGTTGCCAATGTAATGGGGCAAACGGCGCATGGCCGACATGAGCAGGGCCCATGTCAGTTCGGCTGGCGCGACCGGTGTGTCAGAGCCCTCGGAGACCGCAACGCCGCGTTCGGTGCATGCCTGCAGGTCGATGTGGCTGCCGGCCTGGCCGGTTTGTGAAATCAGCTTCAACTTGGGAAGCTTCTCGATCAACTGGCGGTTAATATGCGTTCGTTCTCGAATCAAGACCAAGATGTCTGCGTCTTTAAGCCGTATCGACAGCTGTCCCAGACCCTTAACCGTGTTGGTATAAACCTTGGCTTGGTACGCTTGAAGCTTGCTGGAGCACTCCAGCTTGCGAACCGCATCCTGGTAATCATCGAGAATCACAATATTCATAACCCCCAATTGTGCCTTGCTGCAGGTGGCCCGGGGCCCCGCCATGCCTTTCAAAGTTTGCGGCAAAGCCGCAGCCTACGAAAACTTACAAAAAAGGTAGCAGGCGGAGGTTCCTTGGTGCGGACAAGGTGGTGGCCGGCAGCATATGCCAGCCAAGCCAAGCCAAGTCCAGCCTAGTGCAGTCCCGTCCTAGTGCAGCGCGGACTCGCGCTCCACCATACGGTCCAGCGCGGCACACACATCGGCCATGCGTCCGGAAATCACCAGTCGTCCGACGCTGGAGCGTGGCATTGCGCTGTCCACCACCCGCAGCACGCGCAGTGGCATGACCTTGTCTGCTGGACGGCGCTTGGTCAAGGCGGTGTTATAGCGCGCGGCTGCAGGGCAGGGTGTATGGGTGGGGGGCGCGTTGCCAAGCGCGCGCGGCAGTGGCGGGTTGACCGTAAGGACTGGGGCGCCAGATAAAAAACGATGCAGTCCAAGCAGCAGCTTTTGCTGTAAAGCCAGAGCGATGTTCATAGGTGTTCTGCCGTGTGGGGTTTACATAAGCATGGTGTTGCGGATCAGTCCGACGGCCAGACCTTCGATTTCAAAGGGTTCGCCGGGCTCCACCACAATCGTTTGGTAATCCGGATTTTCAGGGTGCAGCTCAATCAGGTGCTTGTTTTTGCGAAAGCGCTTGACCGTCACCTCGTCGCCCAACCGGGCCACGATGATCTGGCCATTTTTCGCTTCTTTGGTGGCTTGCACCGCAAGCAGGTCACCGTCCATGATGCCGGCGTCACGCATGGACATACCGCGCACCTTGAGCAGGTAATCGGGCTGGCGCTGAAACAGGCTGTTTTCCACGTAGTAGGTCTTGTCCACATGCTCCTGGGCGAGAATGGGCGAGCCCGCAGCCACCCGGCCTATGAGTGGTAGGGCCAGTTGGGCCATGCTCTGCAGGGTCTGTGAAAATTGTTTGGCTCTGGATTCGTTGATGGAGCGCAGGGCGTCACTCTTGAGGCGTATGCCACGGGAGGTGCCGCTGATCAGTTCGATCGCGCCTTTGCGCGCCAAGGCCTGCAGATGCTCCTCGGCGGAATTGGCGGACTTGAAGCCGAGCGCGGTGGCGATTTCTGCGCGAGTGGGCGGCGCACCGGTGCGCGCAATAGCGCTTTGGATCAGATCCAGAATCTGCTGCTGCCGCGCAGTGAGTTTGGGACGTTCAAGCATGCTGTCTCCTTTGGCTTAAGGTGCTGTGGGTCTGTACACACTGTTTTCCCATCCAGTAACTGTATTTTTAAACAGTTTTATTTTTTTAACAAGAGGGTGCACACAAAATGGCAAAAGAAATCGTCTTCCTGGGCATGGGCGGAACCATCGCCGGTACGGCACAGAACGCGGGTGACAACGTGGGCTACACCGCCGCGCAGGTGGGCGTGCGGCAGTTGTTGCTGGCCTTGCCAGGTCTGCAGGCGGTCCTGGGTGCGCGGCAACTGCGCTCTGAGCAGGTCTGCCAAATCGATAGCAAGGACCTGGCACACAGCGACTGGCTGGCACTGCTGGAGCGCCTGATGCATTACCTGTCCAGTCCTGATGTAAGCGCTGTGGTGGTGACCCACGGCACGGATACGCTGGATGAGACGGCCTTCTTTTTGTCGCGCACCCTTCCTGCTCACTTGCTGGCGCACAAACCGGTGGTGCTGACCTGCGCCATGCGTCCGGCGAATTCCCTGGCACCCGATGGGCCCGGCAATATGGTGGACGCGGCCAGCGTGGCCCTGTGTGGTACTGCGCGCGGAGTGCTGGTGGTGTGCGCCGGAAAAGTCCACTCTGCGGCCCATGTGCAAAAAGTGCATCCCTACCGCCTGGACGCCTTTGACTCGGGTGAGGCAGGCCCCGTCGCTCTGGTGGAAGAGGGCCGGGTCAGGCTGCTGTCTTGCTGGCCGCAGCGAGAGGGGCTAGCTTTTCCTGTCGCCCTGCTGCAGGGCAGGCCGTGGCCGCGCGTGGAACTGCTGCTCAGCCATGCCGGTGCCAGTGGCGCCCTGGTGCGCGCCTTGTTGCATGACAGTGCGCAACCCTTGCATGGCCTGGTGGTGGCGGGCACCGGCAATGGCACCGTTCACAAGGACATGGAAGCCGCATTGCTGGAGGCGATGGCGCAGGGGGTGCGTGTGCTGTGCGTCAGTCGGTGTGCCTATGGTCAAGTGGTGGGTGGCTCCGCTGCGGTGTGCTCAGGCGCTTTTGCCAGCGCAGCGCTGTCGGCGGTGAAGGCGCGCATCGCCCTGATGTTGGAGATTGCGGCAGAGCAATAGCGCGTCGCGGGCAGCCAAAAAAAAGGCCGCAGTAGCGGCCCTTTTTGTGGCGGTGCTTGCAGCCTATTGCGACAACGCTTCAAACGCACGTGCAGTGATGGCGTCCACATCGCCGGTGCCACTGATGGCTCGGTATTTGGGGGCCGAAGCTGCATCGCTTGCGGCCCAATCCGAGTAATACTGCACCAGCGGACGGGTCTGGGCGCTGTACACCTCCAGACGCTTTTTGACGGTTTCTTCCTTGTCGTCTTCTCGCTGGATCAGGGGCTCGCCCGTGGCGTCGTCCACACCGTCCACCTTGGGTGGGTTGAACTTGACGTGGTAGGTGCGACCGGAGGGGGCATGCGAGCGGCGTCCGCTCATGCGTTCGATGATGGCTTCAAAGGGCACATCAATTTCCAGCACGTAATCGAGCTGCACGCCGGCGGCCTTCATGGCGTCGGCCTGCGGAATGGTGCGGGGGAAACCATCAAACAAGAATCCGCTTGCACAGTCGGCCTGGGTGAGGCGTTCCTTGACCAGGTTGATGATCAGTTCATCGCTGACCAGCGCACCAGCAGCCATGACCGCCTTAGCCTCCAGGCCCAGGGGTGTGCCGGCCTTGACCGCTGCGCGCAACATGTCACCGGTGGAGATTTGCGGAATGCCGTACTTCTGGCAAATGAATGTGGCCTGTGTGCCCTTGCCAGCGCCGGGTGCGCCCAACAAAATCAGTCTCATGGAACCCCTCTTATTTGCTTGGATAGTTTGTTGTTACAGCGGCATCAAAGCCGTTGTTTTCGGTGCGAAATTGTCCACTGAGAATAGCATGGCGGGGCTGTGCGCTAACTTACAGGCACTGCTGTTTATGGCAGGCTTGCAAAGATCGCGCGCACACGTTCCAGGTCCTCGGGTGTGTCGACGCCGGCACCCGGCGCTGTACGGCTGGTGTACACCGCAATCTGGTATCCATGCCAGAGCGCGCGCAGCTGTTCCAAAGCCTCGGTGATTTCAATAGGCGCCTGTGCCAGGGTCGGAAACAGGCGCAAAAATCCGGCCCGGTAGGAGTAGATGCCGATGTGGCGCAGCGGCGCCGGCTGCGCCAGCGTGCGAATGCCCTGGGCATTGCCGTCGCGCCACCAGGCGATCGGCGCGCGGCTGAAGTACAGGGCCATACCGGCGGCGTTCAAAACGACCTTGACCACGTTTGGGTTTTTGAAATCTTCCACGCTGTCAATCGGGTGCGCCGCCGTGCCCATACTGGCGGAACTTTGGCGCAGAAGCAGATCGGCCACCGCCTGCACCAAAGCGGGGTCAATCAGGGGCTCATCGCCCTGCACATTGACCACAATGTCTTCGTCGGCCAGGCCCAGCAGATCGCAGGCCTCGGCGAGGCGGTCGCTGCCGGAGGCGTGGTCCTGGCGCGTCAACACGGCCTCCACGCCAAAGCGCGCACAGGCCTCCAAAATGCTGGCGTGGTCCGCGGCCACCACAATGCGGGCCGGTTGCTGCAGGCCAAGTGCTACACGCTGCGCCACCCGTACCACCATGGGGATGCCGGCAATGTCGGCCAGGGGCTTGTCGGGCAGGCGCGTGGAGGCCAGGCGCGCCGGAATCAAGACGGTGAATGCCATGGGCAGCGCGGGCCTACAGGCCGAGTTCGGCGTCGGTCAGCGTGCGGGCCTCGTTTTCCAGCAGCACCGGAATCCCATCGCGCACCGGGTAGGCCAGGCGCGCTGAGCGGGAGATCAACTCCTGCTTTTCGCGGTCAAATTCAAGGGGCCCTTTGGTGACGGGGCAGACGATCAGTTCAAGCAGTTTGGTGTCCATGCTTGGATGATAACTTTGCCGCAAGCACGCTATCCAACTGCCGGTCCAAGGTCTGTAAAAAAGCCGGCTCCAGCGTTTGGCGCAGGGGCACCGCCAGCGCCTGTGGCCAAAAATTCCAGAGCTTGACCGCATCTTTCTCGGTGCACAGAACCCTGTAGCCCTGCAGCTGCGCGGTGTCGAGTTGGGCGAAATCAAAATGGTCCGGCAGGGCCAGCGTCTTGTTCAGCTCCAGGCCCATTGCGCGCAGGGATTCAAAGAAGGGCTCGGGCATGGCAATGCCGGCCAGGGCCAACAGGGGCTGGGTGCTTGGTAACGCATCCAGCGCAATGGTGCGCCCATCCGAGCCAAGGGCCTGGTCATCGAGCCAGCGCTGCGCGCTAAAGCCGGCAAAGGCGGGTCTGGAGCCGGTGTGCAATACCAGCAGGCGCGCATCAGTTTGTCCGATACAGGCCAGGGCGCGACGCGGCCAGGGTTCGCGCAGCGGGCCGCTGGGCAGCAGCCAGCCGTTGCCTTTGCCCCGGTTGTCGAACACGCAGACCTCCAGGTCGCGGTACAGGGGGTAATGCTGCAGGCCGTCATCGCATACGATAACCTGCGTTCGCGGGTGTGCGGCCAACAGGGCGGCAGCGGCTGCGTGGCGCTGCGTTGCCACAAACACCGGTGCCCCGGTGGCCCTTGCCATCAGCAGCGGCTCGTCACCCACAGCCGCCGCCTGCGAGCTTGGCGTCACGGTGCAAACCGTGCGCTGCGAGCGGCCATAGCCGCGCGACACCACGCCCACTGCCAGTCCCCTGGCCTGCAGGTGCTGCACGATGGAAATGGTGGTGGGAGTCTTGCCGGCACCGCCCGCGATGGCGTTGCCCACCACCAGGACGGCGCAGTCCACGCGCTGCGCCTGCAGCAGTCCTGTGCGGTACAGGCTGCGTCGCAAAATCAGTAGGGAAAAATAGAGCAGAGTGATGGGCAGCAGCAGCAGGGCCACAGGCCCACGGTCCTGCCAAGCGCGCAACAGCAGTGCGCCCAGGCGCTGCTTCAAGCCAGAAGGCATGCTCTTATTGCGCCGCCGCCTGCGTGGAGGACTGGGTAGCAAAGGTAATTTGGTTCAGGCCCACGCGGCGTGCGGCCTCCATCACGGTGACTACCGACTGGTGCTTGGCACTGGCATCGGCGCTGATCACCACCACCGTTTCCTTGGCTCCCTTGGTCGCCTCTGAAAGGGCTGACGCGACAATTTCCAGGCTGCGGCCTGGCAAGGCGTTGTGGTTGATGCTGTAGTTGCCGTCCGACCCCACGGCCACGATCAGCTCCTTGGGGTAATCGCGCTGGGCGTCGGTATCGGCGACCGGCAGCGTCACCTGCATCTCGGTGAACTTGCTGTAGGTGGTGGAGAGCATCAAAAATATCAGCACCACCAGCAACACATCGATGAACGGAATCAGGTTGATTTCCGGCTCTTCATTGTTTCTGCGACGAAAGTTCATGCGGCTTGTTCTCGGGGGTGGCGGCTATTTGCGCATGGCCTTGAGGTGACGCGCCAAGCGGTCGGCGTCGAGTTCGAGTTTCAAAAGGTACTCGTCTACCCGGCCGCGAAAATAGCGCCAAAAAATCAACGAGGGGATGGCCACGATCAGGCCAAACGCGGTGTTGTAGAGGGCGATAGAAATGCCGTGCGCCAGCTGCGCCGGGTTGCCTCCGGTGGTGCTGCCGGGTGCCTGCGAGCCAAAAATTTCGATCATCCCGACCACCGTGCCAAACAGCCCCATCAGCGGTGCGGTGGAGGCGATGGTGCCCAGTGAGCTGAGGTAATGCTCCAGTCGGTGCGCCACCTCGCGCCCCACGTTTTCCATGCTGGCACGCAAGTCTTCTTCGCTGATCTTTGGCTCGCTGTTGACGGCGCGCAAACCGCTGGCCAGCACCAGACCCAAGGCCGAGTTTTTTTCGAGTTGGTTGATGACGTCAGCGGGCGGAATGCCCTTGCGTGTGACGCTGATGACTTCTTCGAGCAAGCGCGTAGGCGCTACCTTGGCAGTTTTCAGGCTGATGAAACGTTCGATGACGATGGCCAGGGCCAAAATCGAACAGGCGATCAAGGGCCAAATAGGCCAGCCGGCGGCTTGTATGATGGAAAGCAATTGTCCCCTCCGAACAGATGTTATGCGTCTGGATTATGGCCTAGTACATGCACAGATCCGCACACAGTTTTTCTGGATAACGGTTTGCAAAAGCGGCGCTGAGGCGGTCCGGGATCGCGCTGTTTCAGCGTATCGACATTTTGACGGCTATTGCAGCAGAAATAAGCACCATGAAACCAAGCCACACAGACATCAACACCAGGCTGCCCGAGGGTCCGCGCGTCTGGGCGGTGGGCGCCCTGTGCCACGCCATCGCCGATGCGCTGGAGTCGCGCTTTAACCCGGTGGCCGTGGCGGGCGAAATGACTGGCTTCTCGCGCGCCGCCAGCGGCCACTGCTATTTCTCGCTCAAGGACGCCAGCGGCCAGCTGCGCTGCGCCATGTTCCGCCGGTCGGCAAGTCTGCTGGACTTTGTGCCCAGGGACGGCGAAAAGGTCGAGGTGCGTGGGCGCTTGGGCGTGTACGAGCCGCGTGGCGAACTGCAGCTCATCGTGGAAAGCCTGACGCGGGCAGGGCAGGGCAGCCTGTTCGAACAATTCCTGCTGCTCAAAGCCAGGCTGGAGGCGCAGGGCCTGTTCGATGCCGCACGCAAGAGAGCGCTGCCGGCCATGCCGCGCGGCATCGGCGTGGTGACCTCGCTAGGAGCGGCTGCCCTGCACGATGTGGTGACGGCCCTGCAGCGCCGCGTGCCCCATATTCCGGTGGTGATTGCCCCGGCCTCGGTGCAGGGCGACAACGCACCGCGCGAGCTGGTGCGCTCGCTGGAGTCGCTTTACGACCTCTCGCAAGGTAAGGTGCCGCGCGGTGGCGAGGCGCCTGCGATGGACGTCATCTTGCTGGTGCGCGGCGGCGGCGCCATGGAAGACCTGTGGGGCTTTAACGATGAGCAACTGGCCCACACCATCGCCGCCAGCCCGGTGCCCGTCATCAGTGGCGTAGGCCACGAGACCGACTTCACCATTGCCGATTTTGTGGCCGACCTGCGTGCGCCCACCCCCACGGCTGCCGCCGAGCTGGTCAGTGCCAGCACCGAGTCTTACCTGCGCAATTTGGATGAGGTCCAGGCCCGTCTGCGCAAGTCGCTGACCCACACCCTGGAGCGCGAGGCACAGCATGTGGACCACATAGCCGCGCGGCTGGGCCGCCCCTCCGGCGCCACGGCCCGCCAGCGCGCCCGCCTCGACGCCCTGCAGCAGTCCCTGCAACATGCCATGGGTCGCAATCTGCAGGCGCATCAGCACGCGTTGTCGCTGCTGCAAGACCATTTTCCGCGTGCCACCCGGCAGGGTCTGCAGCGCCTGCACGATTCCTGTGGCAGGGCCGAACTGCGGCTGCGGGCGCTGGACCCAGCGCTGATCCTGCAGCGTGGCTACGCCTGGTTGACACAGGAAGACGGCAAGCCCATCACCACGGTGGGCCAGGTCCATGCCGGGCAAAACCTCAGCGCCACCCTGGCCGACGGTACGGTTGATCTGCGCGTGCAAAACGCGCGCCACAATTAGTTTCTACAATCCATTACTGTTAAAAACCAACCCCAAAGGAATCCATGGAACACACCCTGCCCGCACTGCCCTACGCGATTGACGCGCTCGCCCCCGCCTACTCCCAAGAGACCCTGGAGTTCCACCACGGCAAGCACCACAACGCCTATGTCGTGAACCTGAACAACCTGCAAAAGGGCACCGAATTCGAAGCCCTAAGCCTGGAAGAAATCATCAAAAAGGCCAGCGGCGGCGTCTACAACAATGCAGCGCAAATCTGGAACCACACTTTTTTCTGGAACTGCATGAAGCCCGCCGGCGGCGGCGAGCCCTCCGGTGCGCTGGCTGAGGCCATCACCGCCAAGTGGGGCAGCTACGCAGCCTTCAAGGAAGCCTTTGTCAAGTCCGCAGTGGGCAACTTTGGTTCCGGTTGGACCTGGCTGGTGAAGAAGGCCGACGGCTCTGTGGACATCGTCAACACCGGCGCTGCCGGCACGCCCTTGACCAGCGCCGACAAGGCCCTGTTGACCGTTGACGTGTGGGAGCATGCCTACTACATTGACTACCGCAATCTGCGCCAGAAGTATGTTGAGACCTTCTTCGACAAGCTGGTGAACTGGGGCTTTGCAGAAACCAACTTCGCCTAAGCGCTGGTCCTGAAAAGGGACGCAAGTCCCGTTTCATGCCAAGGGCCTGGAGTGGTACTTCAGGCCCTTTTTGTTTCTGGCGTCACATCAGGGAGACCACGCCATGTCATCCATCAGCTCGATCGCACTGTCCGGCATGAATGCCGCCCAAACCCGGCTCGCCGTAGCGGCCACCAACGTGGCCAACAGCCAGACTGAAGGCTTGCAGCGCCGCGCGGTGCAGCAAAGCGCGCAGGCCGAGGGCGGCGTGTCCACCCAGGTTGTGAACTCTGCGCGGACAGGACCGGCGCCAGAGGCAGACCTGGTGAGCCAGCTCCAAGCCAAGAACGCCTTCCTCGCCAACCTCTCCGTCTTCAAGACCGGCAACGCCATGGCCGGGGCAATGCTGGACCACAAGGCCTGAGCCGCTTCTTGCTGCCTCAAAGCACGTGCGAGGCGCTCACAATCGCCTGCTCGATATACAACTGTGCGGCGCTGGTATTGTTGTCAAACACCACCAAGTTGTGGCCGCCGTAACCCACCACCGTGCCGGTGTTGGTCCAGGCCGATGCGCCAATGGTCACGCTGTCTAGCGCGTCGCCGTAGATCGCAAGTTGGTGCTTGGGCAGGGTGGCCGCCAGCGCGGTGCCGCTCACCGCTGTGGTATTGCCGCTGTTGAAAAGGTTCATGCCCGCCATGTCGATCACATCCTTGGCCGCGAGGGACAGGGCGTTGGCGGCGCTGTCGGTCTTGAGGTCGATGATCTCCACCGCCCGGTTGGCTACCGCGCTGAGTTGCGAAAAGTCCAAGGCCGCACCACCTGTCACTTGCAGCGCCTCGTGGCCCAAGTCATCTGTGTGCAAGGTGAACGACAGCGCAGCATAGTCAAAGGTCACATCGGCCACCAGCATAGAGCCGCCGTCGCTGGTCGTGGCCGTGGTCTGGCCCAACTCGGTCACGCCCGCAGCGGGTGTGCGCACTACACCGTCGCTGGTGAGGCTCATTGACGTGATGCCCAAGTCGCTCAGACTGCGCACCTCGCCCGCATCGCTCACGCCGTTGTGGTTGGCGTCTTGCCAGGCCATGAACTCGCCAAACTTGGCATCACGGGCATCGAGTACGCCGTCGTGGTTGCTATCAAAACCAGCCGCCAGGCCTTGCAAATCGGTGCTGCCACCGTATTGTGCAAAGGCGTACTGGCTGTTGTCATGCACCTGGCCATCGGCATATTTGTCCCACACCAGCACGCCGTCCTGGGAGCCGGCCCAGGCGGTTCGCTCCAGGAGCCCATCTCCGTTGACGTCCATGGCCACATGGCCGTAGCCAATGGCGCCGTCCTGGTTCAGGTCGATCACCACCGGCGCACTGGTGGCGTTGAAGACCTTCATGCTGACGTCCCGCCCATAGGTACCGCTGGCCCAGGTGGCGACAAAGCCGCCACCGTTCAAGGCGCTCAGGCCGGTGTCGCTGCCAATGAAAGCAGAGCCAGGAGCCGCCAAGGTGATTTCTGCACCATTCTTGTTGTTGAACTTGTCATACACCTGCAAATAGAGGCCCGAGCCGACGTTTAGAACAGGATGTCCGGCGTACTCCACCACAAAGCCGCCATCCGCCAGGGCCACCACCTTCGTGCATGCCACGTCCAAGGCTGTACTGTCAGGCTTGCCCAGTGATGCAATCCGATTGAAGTTGGCGTCATAGCGATAGAGCGAAGAATTGATATCCAGCACATAGTCTCCGCCTGCCAGGGTCGCCATGCGCATGACATAGGCGGTCGTGCCCAGGGACGACACCACCACTGGGGTGGCCACTTGCCCGGTGCTGGCATTGAGGTCGGTCAGCACCACATCGTAATTGGAGCGCTGGTACAAGAACACCACATGGCCGTTGGCTTCCAGCTGCGCATCACTGCGCACGAAGCTGTTGGCTAAAGCCGACGTGTCAAGGGTGTAAGAGCGCAATACCGCGCCGGCATTGGAATAGACGGTGGCCACAAAATTGGTCGAGTTTTGCGCCACGCCATAGTCAATGAAACTGTTGCTATCGAGATCGATGCTGTCCGAAAGCGGGTAGGGCGTGGTGTTGAGCAAGTTACCCCACGCTGCAGTATCAAATGTTGCTAGTTGCGTGAGTGAAGTGGAGTTGTAGATGTAGCCGTAAGAGCTAACCGTCTGAGCGTCTGCTCCCCCCACAATCACCGTGTTCAACAGATACTGAATCGCAACACGCCCGTCATGCAAATCGGTGAGGCTCACGCCGCCGATACCGGTCTGTCCGAAGTCCACATTGTCCACCACGGCTACTTGGCCAATGACCGTGCCGCTGGGGTTGTGCAGGGTCAGGTAGACCCGCAGGGGCATGTTTTGCACCTGCCCCTGGTTGTTGCCGGCCGCATCGGAGCCGCTGAGTACCAGAAAATTGCCATTCGCCAATGTCACCGCATCGCTATTGGTCGTCGCATAGGTGTTGTAGTGGTTGATGCTGGCGCTGTGTCCGGATATGACGCTGCTGGCAGCTGTGGTGTTCACCGTCTGAGGTGCTGTGTAAAGCGGTATGCCGATGGCCGCTAGGTACTCGGTGGTCGCAGTGGCTGCGCTGATGCCATTGAGCGTGAGCGTTTCACCCCCGGCAAAGGTCAGCAAGGTGTTGCCACCACTGGCCGTGACGCTCACGTTGGCGGTGTTGGCCAAAACCCCGCTTGCTGTAGACAGGGCCGAAACATTCAGTCTATCGCGCCCGACCAGATTGCCTGCGGTGCCGCTGGGGCCTTCAAAGCCGATCACCGTGTCGTTGCCCGCGCCGTTCGTCAACACCAGGGTGTCGTTGGTGCCGTCGCCCACGCCATTGAGGCTCAAGTCGATGCTGTCGTTGCCGGCACCTCCGTTGAGGGTGTCTGACCCTGCGCCACCGATGAGCGTGTCGTTGCCATTGCCACCCACCAAACTGTCTATGCCCGCACCGCCCGTCACGTAGATAGGCGTGCTGCCCGAAGCTGTGCCGTTGAAGACGTTGTTGCCAGAGCCAAGTTTGATCTGCTCGATTTCATAGAAGGTGGCGGTTGAGGTGCCATCGCTCAGGGTGCCTGCCTTGCCACCGGTATAGACCACCGTCAGTGGGGCGGTGAGGGCCGAGGCATCAAGCACATCCTGATCCAGACCACTGGGGTCGGTGCCGCCATAAAGGGTGTCATTGTCAAACACGCCGCTAAGTTGAATCGTGTCGTTGCCGGTGCCCGCGTAAATCAGGTCATTGCCGCGCCCGCCATTGATCACATCGTTGCCTGCTGCATCAACGGTCGTAACGGCCTCCACCAGCGAGACCGAATCCAGTGCAACCGAGTTGTATTGACTTTGTCCCTGCACTGCAATGCGCAAGGTGCTCACATCCACGGTGGGTGCAAGGTGGAGCGCATAGGTGGCATAGGTGTTGGTGTTGGACGGTTGGGTCACCACTGCCGAGCCTAGGATATTGCCGCTTTGGTCCAATACCTCCAACAGGGCAGAGGGCGGTGAGGCCGAAGGTGTAAACCAAGGCCCTATGCTGTCCAAAGCCATGGCGCTGATGCTGAAGTCATAGGTATGCCCGGCTGTGAGCGACACCGTTTGGTCAATTTCCCTGAGCAATGTGCTGAGCGTCCCAATCAAGGCGTAGCCGGTGCCTGCGGCTGCATTGATGCTGGTTCGCCATTCGCTGCCACCGTCTTGAGAAAAGTTGACATAGCCCCCGCTACCGGCAGCCGTCCAACTGCCTGTGCCAGATGCAGAGCCAGCGGTAAATGGGCCGGTCTCAAAGCCACCATTGGCGATCTTTTGTGTCAGGATGAAGGCCGATCCAATGGTGTCGTTGCCGTTGCCTCCCACAATGGTGTCGTCGCCCGCCAAGTCGTGGATGATGCTGCCATTGTCTGTGACCCTGTCACCCCCCAGGTCACCGGTGTAGGCGTAGTTGATGAGATCGTTGCCGGTCGTACCCGTCACAATGCCGTCACTAGGTTCACTGAATAGGACTTGGACCATTGAACCCGCAAGCACCTCGGTGGCGTGGGATGCATTTTGGTAGACCACAAAGGTGTCTGCCCCATTGCTCACCGTGCCTGCGTTCGTCCAGGTTCCCGCAGCGCCGCCACCTACCAGGTTGAGAACATCGTCGCTATTGCCCGTCACTACCCATTGGTGCATGGCGACCGAACTGCCCAAGGCCGTTCCCGTCACGTTGGTCCAGATGTTGCCATCGGCACTGACGGTGGTGGTGTGAATCAAATTCATGCCGGCCATATCAACGACGTCATTGGCCTGCAGCGTCAGGGTGTTGGCGGCGCTGTCGGTCTTGAGGTCTATGCCCTCGATGCTGTTGATGCGTGAAAGCTTGTCTGGCGTTGCGGCTCCCACATTGGCGACTGCCGACAGGTCGAGGTTGGCGCCGGCGCTGAGCGCAATCGTGTCTAGGCCAGTGCCGCCATCCACGCGCGCCAACTGCAGGCTGTTGCCGCCCGCGCCCATGGCGTTTTGCAGCGCGGCGATGTTGCTGGCACCCAGCACAAAGGTGTCGTTGCCTGCGCCGCCATACATCACGTCAGCACCGCCATTGCCGATCAGGGTGTCGTTGCCCAGCCCGGCGGCAAAGGTTTCTGCCGTGCCGGTGCCGGTTTGCGTGTCGTTGCCGCTGGTGCCCAGAAAGTCCACCGTGGTGACGAACTGTGTGCCACCCAGGATGACGTAGGCGCCGCCGGCAGTAGAGATCCATGATCCGGGCGCGCCGACTATCAGGTCGGACAGGCCATCGCCGTTGATATCACCAGCGAGGCTGACGGCGGTGCCGACCTCGTTATGGATACCCGGCGATTTGATGACAAAGCCGCCTACACCCAAAGCCACAGCGCTCAGATTAACCGCCGTGGCGTCGGCCTTGCCAAACACCACATAGCTGGCACCGTAACCGCTATTGGCTTGAGGAGCCCCGATCAGCAGGTCGGCCAGGCCATCACCATTCATATCGCCGGCGCTGCTGACTGAATAGCCGCTTTCGTCGTTGGTGGCGGCCCCATTGATGACAAAGCCAGCGGTGCCCAGGCTCGCGAAATTGATCGCTGTAGTGGTGGCTTTGCCAAACACCACATAGCTTTTTCCTGCAAAGCTTCCCGCTACAAAGCCACTAGCGATTACGTCGGCGAGACCGTCGCCATTCACATCGCCGGCACTGCTGACCGACCAGCCAATGCGATCAGAGGCCGTTTGGCCATTCATGGCAAAGCCGCCGCTGCCGGCGGCCACCGCGCTCAGGTTGACGGCCGTGCCGTCGGCCTTGCCAAACACCACATAGCTGGCGCCGGTACCCCCGTTGCCCCGGTCTGCCCCGATCAGCAGGTCGGCCAGCCCGTCCCCGTTCACATCGCCGGCGCTGCTGACGGAGTAGCCGGCCTGGTCGCCGGTTGCAACCCCGTTGATGACAAAGCCGCCCGTGCCCGCAGCCACCGTCGCCAGGTTGAGTGCTGCGGGATTGGCCTTGCCAAACACCACATAGCTGCGCCCGGCGGCTGCATTGCTCGGAGGTGCCCCGATGATCAGGTCGGCATAGCCGTCCCCGTTGACATCGCCGGCGCTGCTGACGCTGTAGCCGCTTTGGTCGTTTAGCGTGGCCCCATCGATGGCAAAGCCACCCGCGCCCAGGCTTGCGAGGTTGACCGTCGCTGTGTTGGTCTTGCCGTACACCACATAGCTGGTGCCGGAAGAGGTGCCGGCACTGCCGTTGGTCAGGGGCGCACCAACGAGGAGGTCGGCCAGACCGTCGCCATTCAAATCACCAGCGCCGCTGACCGAATTGCCGCTGAGGCTACCCGCTGCTGCACCATTGATGAGAAAGCCTCCGGTACCTGCAGCTACTGCACTCAGGTTGATGGCCGTGGTGTCGGTCTTGCCAAACACCACATAAGTTTTGCCGGTGCCACTGCCGTTGGGGCCGTAGTAGCTTGCGACGAGCATGTCATCGAGCCCGTCGCCATTGACATCGCCAGCGTTGCTGACGGCCCTGCCCATCAGGTCACCCGCAACCCCGTTGATGACAAAGCCACCGTTGCCGGCTTCGACGTTGTTAAGGTCTACAGGTGCCACTATGTTGTTCACCGTATAGCTGGCGCTGGACGGTGCAGACAGGTTGCCCGCAGCATCGACGGTGTAGAGCTTGTAGCTGCCGTCCGCCAGCCCGGCCAGGGCCAGACTGCTGTTGCTGTTGGCATTGCCAATGCCCAAGCTGTTGTAGTTGCTGTCGCTAGCGCCGGTGATGCTGGCCAGGTCGGTCACGGTTACGCCGGTGTTCACCAAGTAGGCGGTACCCGTTTCGCTGCTTTGCACGGTGGCGCTGCTATTGTTGGAAGAACTGCCAGCCGTCAGTGTGGCGACCGGTGCCAGGGTGTCCACCAAATAGGCGGGGTTGTCGCCCACAGGGGCGTGGGTGAGCAGGGCGTTGTTACCCTTGCCGTCCACGAGCGCTCCCCCTGCCGTGGCCAGGCTGTTGGCGCCAATGCTGATGCCGTTGGCGTCGTTTTGATTGGCCTGAATGGTGTAGCTAAACACCAGGTCGGTAGAGCCAGAGCCGGAGACGTAGTGGGCCTGCACGATGGTGCCGCCGATGTTCAGCGCCAAGATGGGTATGCCCGTCACAGTGGTGGCGTTGCTCAAGGTGACGGTGGCATTGACCACATCGCCCGCGTTCAAGAAGCTATTGAGGGCGCCACTGGCTGAGCTCAGAAACACACTGGTCACCACCGGCGGCGTGTGGTTCACCAGGGCCTGCAGTTCGGGCAGGGTGTCTACGCCGCTTGCGTCATCGGCAGTGGCTGCAATGGCGGCCGCAATGGAGCTCAGATTGGTAGTGGTGACACCGGTGATGCCCAGGCTTTGCAACTGGGTCAGCGTGGGGGCGGTGCCACCGGCGGCCGCGGCAATGACCACGGTCACCGCGTCGGCCAGGGCCTGAATTTCCAGCACGGTGTCCACATCGGCGTTGTTCTTAAGGTCGATGACATCGCCCAAGAGGCTGGTCTTGGCGGCGCTGTCCACGCCGGTGACACCGATCAGCCCATATTGCGCCTGGCTCGGGTTGTATGCATTGGCCAGGTTGTCCACGCCGTCGGCGCTGGAGAGCACGGCGCTGTAGGCGTTGACCAGGTCCTGCACCTCGGTCGTGGTGTCCACGCTGGTGCCTGTGACGGCGGCGGTGGTGAGGGCATCGTTGATGCTGGAGAGATGGCTGCCCACACCGCTGACACCGGCATCCAGGTAGGTCTGTGCCGTGGGCGCTGTGCCGGTGGGCACAGCGGGTGCACTGGCCGCGTTGGCCTGGGCGTAGCTGCTGATCACGCTCAGTGCAGCCGTAACACCCGTCACCGTGGTGTTCACCAAGGCCTGCAGTTCGGGCAGGGTGTCTACGCCGCTGCCGTCGTCTGCGGTGGCTGCAATGGCGCTCTGAATGGCGGCCAGGTTGGTGCTGCTGACCCCCGTCAGGCCCAGGGCTTGCAGCTGGGTCAAAGAGGGCGCTGTGCCACCGGCGGCTGCGGCGATGACCACCGCTACCGCGTCGGCCATGGCCTGTATCTCCAGCACGGTGTCCACCTCGGCGTAGACCTTGCGGTCAATCACGTCGCCCAAAAGACTGGTCTTGGCGGCGCCGTTGACGCCGGTAACGCCGATCAA
Source organism: uncultured beta proteobacterium (assembly GCA_903886275.1). GTDB lineage: Bacteria > Pseudomonadota > Gammaproteobacteria > Burkholderiales > Burkholderiaceae_C > Allorhodoferax. Next base: position 78,129 of record CAISLN010000089.1, read on the forward strand.
CCCATATAGGGCCTGAGCCGGGTTGTTGGCGTTGGCCACGTTGTCCACGCCATCGGCGCTGGCGAGTA
>CAISLN010000090.1 GCA_903886275.1 uncultured beta proteobacterium
AAAACGTCCAGGGCGAATCGAGCCAAGAATGCGAAAAAGACGATCCAAAGCCTACCCATTGTTGAAGGTTTCTCGCGCTAAGGCTAGACGACATGTCCAACTACATGGACATGAGCGGAAGCTTAAGTAAGTGCCATTCGCCTCTGACGTACTTTCATGAAACCGGTGAAATCGTTGGCGTAAAGCGCCTGCGCCTGTATGCAGTGCGTTCGCAGATAGGCCGCAAGCGTCTCCTTGTCGATGGGTGGCTCAATGATCTGGCCATTGTTGCCTTGCTTGCCGTTTTCGAGTTTTCCCAAATAGACGGAGGGTGCTACGCCACCAATGATGCGATTGGTGCGGTAGCCGAGTGGCGTCTTGTTAATGACGGAGTCGTAAATGGACGACGGGATTTTTGGGGTCTGTTTTTCGCACCAATCTTTTGGAAAGATGTGGTGAATATCGACACCCTCGTCGAAGAAAACAGTTTGATCGAACGCTTGCCCACTGCGAAAATCAATGGCACCTTCCCGCAGTAACAGTGCTTGCAGGCCCTTGTAGGCTGCCGAAAGCCTGGATCGCATGGTCAGCAGGCGGTCGGCGCGCAATACGCCGTCGGATACGGTGGATGGTGGCGGGCCGCCGTCCAGCCAAGCCGGGACTTCGAGGATGTCTTTGGCAAAGCGGCTTTCAACGGCTGACCCATACAGTTCGCCAAATACTCCGCACCAGTACCAGCGGGCGATTTTGTCGATGTTGGTGGTGTGTTCGGCCTTGTCACCAATTTCGGCAAAGATGGCGGCCAGCGGGACAAGTTGGGTTTGGTACGGAAGATCGACGACGCGGTGAATCTGCTGCTGACGCAAAAATTTGGCCGCACGCTCGAAACCGGTGCGCACCGCATTGCCATGTTTCTTGTAGGCCGCAAGCGGCAAGTCGAGCAGCGATTGGCGTGTGGCACGAACGGCCGGCCAGTCGTTTTCTTTCTTCGTTGGATCAGCCATCGCGGCGAGGCGCACTTCCTTGGTGTGCAGCAGGGCAATGGCTTGCAAGAAGTCAGTAGCGGCGACGTTGGCCAACACGCCCTGCGACTGGCCTGCAGCCCGCCCGAAAGCAGCGAGTCGTTTCTGTGTGCCGAGCTTGCGGTCAGCGTCATCGGCCTTTTCATCACCCAACCAGTCGTCGCGCAGCTTGTGGCCTTGGGCGGCGTACATGGCGGTGAGTAGCTCGAAGGCATCGAGTGCTTTGCCTCCGGTGTTGACCTTCTCGAACACAAGACAGACGGCTTCGTGCGAGGTGTCGGCACCGAGGGCAATGACAGGGACTTGGTACTCGGAAAAGTTCTTGAGCACTTCGTTCTGGAAGCGAAAAAAGAGGCCGATTTTGTCCTCGCCCTTGGCGCTCCAGTATTTCCAGAACCCTTGCATCCACTCGTCAGTGTTAAAGACCTGATTGAGCGGGAACATCAGGTTTTCAAATTCCAGTCCAGGCGCGGACAAGTCGAGCACGATGTCTTTGTCAAAATTCGTTTTCAACTTTCGATCTTCGGGTAGCGCGAAAATCGCCGACTCTCGGTCAGCCTCGTTGTTTAACGCCTTCATCATGTCAATGTAGAACCACCGCTTGACCAACCGTTTTTTGGCGGTGATGGTGGCGACGACCTGGCGGCGCATACAACTTTGGTAAAGCGATGTCATGCGCTGTTGGCCATCGAGCAGAAGTTGCTCGGGCTTTGTCTGTGCCGCAACTGGAGCGCCCTCGATGGGGCGATAGGCGAAGACCACGCCTGTGTCGATCTTCGACTTGAGCGACATCAGCGCGCCCATAGGGAATCCGCGTGATACAGACGCAATGAGGCTCATGATCCGTTCTTCTTCCCAAACCCAACTGCGTTGGAAATCGGGCAACTGGAGTTTTCCGTCTTCGCAGGTTTTGAGCAGTGTCTGGAGCAGTACCGGGTTGGTGTCGAAAGTTGTTTTGGCCATTGGTCAGCTTGTCCCTTGGGTTTTTGCGTGGCCACGTTTCTTCCCGAAAATTTTCACAAATTCGGTGTGTGACTCATATACCCAGTTCATTATGGCTGACTCCCGCTTGCGCTTTGGACCTCTGGCTACTTGAGCCTTTCATCATACCCGCGCAGGCGGGCATCCAGCCCTGAGTTCCCGCCTGCGCGGGAATGACGGGAGGAGGCGCGGGAATGACGGACTTAACCGCCACCGCGCTGCATATAAAGATCAAAGCGTTTCATAAACGCATAGCGCGCTTGCTCATCGACACCGGCAAAGCGAAAGCGCACCAATAGGCGCGGCAGCTGCACCTGCGCGATCACGCGGGGCTCGGCCACCTGCCACTTCAGGCCCAAGGCGCCATCGCCTATGCGCACACCCACCGTGCAGTCCTGGCGCTTCCAGTGGTGGGTGCCAATGGCGTCGGGCAACCAGCGTAGCCAGTCGGCCTCGGTGCAGCCCATGTCGCGCTCAAAGCGCTCATCAAAAAAAGATTGCATGTCGCTCGTGTTGTCCACGGGTTCTAGCCACCCGCAATCGGTGGCCAGATGGCTAGCACATCGTCGGGCTGCAGCGCCAGCGTGGCGCGGTCTGTCGGCGCGATATAGCGGCCGTTGATCAGCACCAGGTGCACCATTTTTTCGGGCAAACCAAAGGGCTCGATGATTTGCAAAATGGTGGCACCCGGCGCCACCTCCAGCGTGAGTTGGTTGGCGTTGCGGTGCTGCTGCGGCAGGTAGTCGGTAAGCGAGGCAAAAAGCTTGAAAGTAATCTTCATGCAGCGCATCCTAAAGGCCACCGCATGGGCCTGGTGGCTGTGCCAGTATTAGCGCCGGTGAGCATCATGGGCACCCGACCATTCCTGCTGACCTTGGGCCGCACCCAGATAGGCCGCGACCAACTGGGTCGGGTCTTTCATCAGCACTTCCTTCCAGGCACCCAAGCGAACCTGGCCTTCGACCAGGCCGCGCATCACGCCCACATGCTCGGTCCAGCCCACGCTATTGCAGCCCACCAGCACATCGCCATGGAACTGCAAACTCAGGTGGCGCCCAGTGGCCGGGTCGGTCAGTTCCACCTGCTCGCCCCCAGGGCGGCCCTGCCAGTCGCCAAAGCTGGTGGAGATCAGGCCCAGGGTGTCGAGCACATTGATTTGGGTGACGCCCTTGAGCTCGGCGCGCGGGGCCTGCCCACGCCCATGGCTGACCATATTGGCGCCCGCAATGCGCGCCTGCTCGGCGGCATTGGGTTGGATCGCGCTGACGATGGTCTTGCCGCTGACCTTGTCAAAGGCCTCGGCGCAGTCGCCTGCGGCATAGATGCCCGGCACATTGGTTTGCAAATGCTCGTCGGTCAGCACACCGAGCAAGCAGGTGATGCCGGACTTTTCCAGATAGCCAATGGCGGGGCGCACACCGGCGGCGCTGATGACCAGATCAGCCTCCACAGTTTTGCCGCTAGATAGCTTCACTTGCAGCGGCTTCTTGGCATCATCGCCAGATGCGCCCAACAGACCCAGGATGCGCTCGCCAATGCCCGGCTCGGGGCGCGAGATGGATTCGACCCGGGTAGAGGTAAACACCTGCACACCCTTGGCCTCGCACCAGTCGCGGATCATGCCGCCAGCGGTCGGGCCCATCATGCGCGGCACCATGCGGTCGCCCATTTCCACCACGCTCAAGCTCACGCCGCGCGATACCAGCGATTCCATGATGATGCAGCCAATAAAGCCGGCGCCGAGTTGCAACACGCGTGCGCCCTGGGTGGCCAGCGCGGCGATCTTGCGCGCGTCTTGCAGCGTCCAGCAGCTGTGCACGCCCTCAGAATCGATGCCGGCAATGGGCGGACGAATCGGGTGCGAACCGGTGGCAATCAAGAGCGTGTCAAAGCCCAGGCTCTGCCCGTTATCCAAGGCCACCGTCTTGGCCGCTGCATCCACGGCCGTGACCTTGGCCTGCACCAGGTCGATGTTCAGATCAGAAAAGTGCGAAGGGTTCTTGCGCAAATAGGTGCCGCGCTCGTCCACATTGCCGATCAACAAATAGGGAATGGCCATGCGCGAATAGGACGGCTCGGGCTCGTCACCGACGATGGTGATGCGGTCCTTGGGTGCCAACTTGCGTATGGTTTCCGCAGCGATGACACCGGCCGGGCCGGCGCCAAGAATCAGATGGTGGGTCATGTGTGCTCCAAATAAAAGAAAGGCGGCCCTTGGATGACCGCCTTTGAATGGCTTGCTACAAACGAGGCGCAGCCCACTTGCCGCAGCTTGCAGCGAGTGGGTGCGGTCGGCGCGGCTGCCTACAGACCCAGACGCGCGCGCGTCTCGGCAGTCGGGCGGCCCTCAGCATCCCAACCGCGGGCGGCATAGTACTTGGGCAGCATCTCGGCCAGCATATTGACCTTGCCCTTGGCCGGGCCGCTGTTCACGCCCTCCGTCAACAGGCGCTTGGGCAGGCTGTCGTCCTTGGCGGTAAAGCCCGCACGGTTGTTGAACTCGCGCTCCAGGTTCCAGATGCGCTCGCCGATATGGGCCAGGGCTTCGGTATCGAACTCGTCGCCGATGGCACCTTGCAACTGCGGCGCCAGATCGGCCAGACCCCAGGCAAAGGTGGTGAAGATGCACAGACCGGATGAATCGAATGCGGCCGTTGCATCCTGGAAGGCCTTGACCAGTTCGGGCTTGCCTTCGTGCTCCAGCGGATCGGTCTTGACCGGAATGCCCAGCACCTCAGACGCGATGGTGTAGCCGCGCAGGTGGCAGCCACCCCGGTTGGAGGTGGCATAGGCCAAACCGATACCTTGGATAGCACGGCCATCGTAGGCCGGAAATTCCTGTCCCTTGCTGCTCATGCTCAGATCGGGGTGGCCGTATTTGGCGGTCAGGCGCTTGGAGCCCTGGCCGATTTCCTTGCCAAAGCCGCGGCCATGCACGGTCTCATCGACCAGGAAGGCCAAGGCTTCTGCAGAGCCAAACTTGGCATCAATGCCAATTTGCTCCTTGGTCAGCACGCCCATGTCATACAACTCCATCACGGCGCCAATGGTGGCGCCAAAGCTGATGGGGTCAATGCCCTCTTCGTTGCAAATCAGGTTGGCGTATTGCAGCGCCTCCAGGTCTTTGACGCCATTGGCCGCGCCCAGGGCCCAGGCCGCTTCGTATTCCAGGCCGCCATTGGCGCCCCAGTATTGCGGCTTGGTGGCCACGGTGAAGTGGCTCTGGTCCATCTTGCTGATGCGTCCGCAGGCAATGGTGCAACCAAAGCAGGCCTGGTTGGTGACCAGGTGCTTTTTGCCGTCGGTGGCGCGCGGTGTGGCCATGGCTTCGGCCGAAATATCCTTGGCGCTTTCGAACTGGCTGTCGCGGTGGTTGCGGGTGGGCAGCGCGCCGATTTCATTGATCACATTCATCAGCACCTGGGTGCCATAGATGGGCAGGCCCTGGCCGGTGACGCCGTTTTCGGCCAGGATTTTTTTCTTTTCCTTGACGGCCTGCATAAAGGCCTTGGGGTTCTTGAGGTTGCCCACGCCCTTGGTGCCGCGCACTGCAATGGCTTTCAGATTCTTGCTGCCCATGACGGTGCCCACGCCCGAGCGGCCGGCCGCGCGGTGCAGGTCGTTGACCACGGCGGCAAACAGCACGCCGTTTTCACCGGCCTTGCCGATGCTCGACACGCGGGTCAGCGGATCTTGCAGGCTCTTCTTGAGCAGGCCTTCGGTTTCCCACACGCTCTTGCCCCACAGGTGGGCGGCGTCGCGCAACTCGGCCACATCGTCGTTGACGTACAGGTACACGGGCTTGGGCGAAGCACCTTCAAAAATAACCATGTCCCAGCCGGCCATCTTGAACTCGGCACCCCAGTAGCCGCCCGAATTGGAGCAGGCAATGGCGCCGGTCAGCGGGCTCTTGGTGATGACGGTGTAGCGCCCACCGGTGGAGGCCATGGTGCCGGTCAAGGGGCCGGTGGCCCAGATGATTTTGTTGGCGGGTGACAGAGGATCGACGGTGGCATCGACCTCTTCGCAGAGGTATTTGGTGCCCAGACCGCGCGAGCCGATATAGGCGCGGGCCCATTCCATATTGAGGGGTTCGGACTTGACGGACCCAGCGGTCAAGTCAACGCGAAGAATTTTTCCTGCCCAAGACATGTTGGTGCTCCTTTAAGTTGCGGAGGGCTGATTGCCCAACTTGTTGGCCCATGCTTCCATCTTGCCAAGACCGGTCCAGTTGGCGTCGATGAAGGTGATGGCAGAAGTGGGGCAGGCATCGGCACAGGCCGGGTCGCCGCCGCACAGGTCGCACTTCTGGACCTTGCCGGTTTCTTCCACGTAATTGATGGTGCCAAACGGGCAGGCAATGGTGCAGACCTTGCAGCCCACGCAGGTGGCCTCGTTGACGACCTTGGCGCCCGTGGCCTTATCGACCGTGATGGCTTCTACGGGACAGGCGTGCAGGCACCAGGCCTCATCGCACTGCGTACAGGTATAGGGAACCTTCTTGCCGGTTTCGTGGAAGTTGAAGACCTTGATGCGGGACTTGGCGGTGGCGAAGGTGCCGTAGTTCTCGAAAGAACAGGCCATCTCGCATTGCAGACAGCCGGTGCACTTGTCGGCGTTGATATGCAATAGCTTTTGCATGGTTTCTCCTGTGGTTTTACTAGAGGCGTAGCGGCAACCTATGCACGGCCATGCCTATGAAATGGTTTGCCTACGTATTGTTGAAGCTGCATGTCCTAAAAACTCTAGGGATAACCCTAGTCGGGTGTGGAACTGCATGGAAATTCTCAATTTGCAACACAATGCCCCTGTACCCTTCCCGCTGTTTTGACCTATGCGCAGTACCCCACCATGCCACCGCCTCCCAACGCTTACCTGCCAGCGAATGCCAGCCCCCGGCTCGATGCCATCGCGCAGGCGCGCCGGTCCCTTCTATCGAAAGGTCCGGTGGGGCCCAGCGTGGTGTCGCCCTGGGTGGAGCGCAGCTGGCAACGCTGCCTGCAACAGGGCCTGGCGCCGGACCGCCTGGCCGAGTTCGACCTGATCAGCGCCAGCCACAGCCGCCATACCAGCGAAGGCCATGCGCATCTGGTGCAGACCGCCAAACCGCTGCTGGAGAGCCTGGGCCGCGCCATCGCCAACACCGGCTACTTCGTGATACTTACCAACCCCCATGGCGTGGTGGTCGATGTGAACGGCCCCATAGACCGCAGCGACCGCCGCGCCGACCTGATCACCCGCATTGGCACCGACCTGTCCGAGCAGCGCGTGGGCACCACGGCCATAGGCACGGCGCTGAGTGAGCAGCAGCCGGTCTGGCTGCACCGGGGGGAGCATTTTTTTTCCAACACGGCCGTCTACAGCTGCGCCGGTGCGCCCGTCTATGGCCCCACGGGCGCCTGCGTGGGCATGCTGGACCTGACCGCCATCGACGCGGTGGAGCGCCCCGAGCTGACGCACCTGGTGACGCAGGTGGCGGGCAAGATTGGCAACGCCTTGGTGCTGGCGCAGGCGCACAGCCTGCTGTTGCGCCTGAACTGGCCGGGCAATGCGCTGGGCAGTGATGCCGACGGCATGCTCTGCCTGGACTCCGACGGCTGGGTGACAGGCGCCAACCCGGTGGCGCGCCAGATGGTGCCGGGCCTGCAGGCCAGCGCAAAAGTACATGCCACCGATCTCTTTGGCCTGCCCCTGCACCTGCTGTTTGATGCCGCACGGCGCGGCCACAACGCACTGGAAATTCCGCTCTGGACCGGCCTGCGCCTGAGCGCCTTGGCCATAGAAGCCGCGCGCGAAAACCTGCCGGCGCGCTATGAAGCAGCCACGGGCTGCGGCCTCAAAGACATGGAAACCGCCATGATCCACAAGGCCGTGGAGCAGGCGCGCGGCAACGTGGCGCAAGCCGCGCAGGCCCTGGGCATCAGCCGCGCCACGGTCTACCGCAAGCTCGGTGCCAAGACACGCGCTTAAGGCTGCGGACTGCCCTTACCCTGTGTACCTTCGGCGCGCGCCGCAAGATAGGCATACAGGTCTGCGATATGGGCACTCACGCTGGGGCTGCCCTGCCAGGCGGGCATGGTGAGTGCAGGCTCCTTGCCTTGCATCACTGCGTCTATCGAGGCCTCGCTTGGCGCGCGCTTAGCCGTCTGCGGTGGCCCAAGATTCCAGTCATAGCGCTGCAGCACCAGACCCAAAAACCGGCGCGGGCCCATTTGCTGGACCAGCGGCAACAGGTCGGGCGCAAGCGCGCTTGCGCTGGCATCGGGCCCATGGCAAGCGGCACAGCGGTCCTGAAATACGCGCCATCCGGTATAGACCGAGCCCGGCGGTTTGGATAGCCGCGCCAGTTGCTGGGCCGCCTGCCGGTTCTCGATTTCCAGCGCCACATCGCCGGCGCAGGCGCCCAGCAACAGGGCCGACGCAACGACAGCGCCGTAGCCGCCGCTTAGCAGCCTGCGATAGAAGTGCGGTTTCGCAAAAAAAATTGAACGCTTGGACATGTTGTTCCCCTATGGCTCAGGGCCGGTTTGCCAGATGCATCCGGTTCGCCCGACAAGCGTAGCGGCTTGTCCCCTATTGCGCAAAAGTTCGGCGCGACGGGCGTCCTGTGCAAAGGGTAGCCGGCCGACTCAGCAGCCTTGGATATAGGCCACCAATTTTTTGTCTTCAGTCGTGGTGTGCAGGGCAAACCACTTGAACAGAAACTCAAACACCTCACCCGGTGTGATCTGCTGCTTGGTGAGTTTATAAAGTTTACTCCCCACTTGTGCCAGCAATTGCCGGTGCAACTTGGCATGCTGCTCGTAGTCTGGATAGTGGCAGTCGACCATCACATTTTCTTCACTTAAAAAATGAAAGTCGCCGTATTTGCAAATTTCCTTGAGCGTGCGGGCTAGCTTATCCAAAGGCTCGTTATTGTTTACAAAATTTCCGAAGTCAGCAATCAGGTCCAGAAAAATACGGTGCTCGGCATCGATTCTTTCATGACCGAGTTCGTAACGGGAATCCCACGTGAGTGCCATTGAATTTCTCCTGCAAACGGGTGAGGACATTGTCCCCCCGTTTGGATAGCCTCGCGGCTCGCAGCGGACTTTTATCGGTCTGATAGCGCCCCCTATTGAATAGCGGGTGCACCCTCAGCGTTGCATGACAAACGCCTCCAGCGCAGCCAGTGGCAGCGGCCTGCTGAAAAAATAGCCCTGGTAGGCATGGCAACCATGGTGCGCCAGCAAGTCAGCCTGCGCCTGCTGCTCCACCCCTTCGGCAATGACCGAAAGCCCCATGCTCTCACCCAGCGCCACCACCATCCTGGCAATGGCCACGTCATTGGGATCGGTGACGATGTTGCGCACAAAAGCCTGGTCGATTTTGAGCTGATCCAGGGGCAGGCGTTTGAGGGAGGCCAGTGACGAATAGCCCGTGCCAAAGTCATCCAGCGAGAAGCCAACCCCCTGCGCCTTGATCTCATCCATCTTGGTGATGATGCCCTCCACATCATCCACCAACATGCTCTCGGTGAGTTCCAGTTTGAGTCGCTTCGGATTGGCTTGGGTGCGTTTCAGGGTGCTCAGCACGCTCTCCACAAAATTGCGTTGTTTGAATTGATGGGCACTCACATTGACCGACATGGTGAGGTGTTCCATCGCAGCCTGCTTTGCCCATGCCGCCAATTGCAGGCAGGCGGTCTCCAGCACCCATTGGCCCAGGGGCAGAATCAGGCCCGTTTCCTCGGCCAGTGGAATAAATTCTGCCGGTGACACCATGCCGCGTTGCGGGTGCTGCCAGCGCACCAACGCCTCCACCCCGGTGATGCTGCCATTGCCCAGCACCTGCGGTTGGTAATAGAGCAAGAACTGTTGCTCATGCAAGGCCCTGTGCAAGTCGGCCTCCAGCGCAGCACGGGCCGACACCTCGGCCTGCATACGGGCTTCAAAAAATCGCAGCGTGTTGCGCCCCGCCGCCTTGGCCTGGAACATGGCGAGTTCGGCGCGTTTGAGCGGCTGCTCGCTGCTCTCGAGGACGGCGCCGCCAAACAAGCTGGTGCCGATGCTGGGGGTGGCGTGGTGTGCACCATCGGCGAGTGTGAAGTCGGGGACAAAGGCATCGAGAATCCGCTCTCCCACGGCTTCAACTTGGACGGCCGCTTCGATGATGTCTTCGCTCAAGTCTTCCAGCATCAGCACAAATTCGTCACTGCCCAGGCGCGCCAGCGTGTCGCCATCGCGGATACAGAGCTTCAGGCGCTGCGCCACCTGCGCCAGCAGCAGGTCGCCTTGCTTGTGACCCAAGGTGTCGTTGAGGGTCTTGAAGTTGTCCAGATCCACAAACAACAGGGCATTCTTGCGTGCATGGCGGGTACTGGCTTGCAACGCCTGCTCCAACCGGTCCAGCAGCAGGCGGCGGTTGGGCAAGTGCGTCAGTGGGTCATAAAAGGCCAAGGTGTCAATTTGCAGCTGGGCACGGTGGTGCTGGCTGATGTCGCTGAAGATGGCAACGTAGTGACTGGTCTGGCCAGCGCCGTCTTTGACCGCGCTGATGTTCATCCACTCGGGGTACACCTCGCCACTCTTGCGGCGGTTCCAAATTTCACCGCCCCAGGCGCCCTCGCTTTTGAGCGCTTGCATCATGGCGGCATAAAACGCGCTGTCGTGGCGACCCGAACGAAGCAGGCGCGGGTTCTGCCCCACCGCGTCTTTGGCGCTGTAGCCCGTAATCTGGGCAAAGGCATTGTTCACCCGCAAAATCACGCTCTGCGCGTTGGTAATAAACATGCCTTGCTGCGATTCAAAGGCCGTGGCGGCAATGCGCAATGCGGCTTCGGCGAGGCATTTTTCTGTCACATCGCTGAACACCAGCACCACCCCCGAGATGGCGCCTGCGGCGTTGCGTATGGGGGCCGCATTCTCAGTAATCTGGTATTCCTTCCCGTCCTTGGCCAACAACGCCTTGTGCGTGGCCAGTCCCAGCACAGGGCTTTGTGCCATGACCCTTTGCACCGGGTCGGGCAGCGGTATGTGCGTCGTGGCGTTGACGACGCGAAACACCTCGGCCAAGGGCTGACCTAGCGCCTGGCTCAGTGTCCATCCGGTCAAGCGCTCGGCCACAGGGTTCATGTGCGTAACGCGGCCAGCCACATCGCTGGCAATCACCGCATCGCCAATCGAATTCAGGGTGGTAGCCAGATGTTGCTGACTCTGCAGCAGCGCCACCTCACGTTGCGTCCACAGGGACAGGATGCGGTTAAAGCCCGTGATCAGGCGACCTATCTCGTCGGCGCGGGTGCTAGGCAGTGGCTGTGAAATCTGGTTTGAATCGGCCAGTGCTGCCATCGCGTCCGCAGTGGCCGCCAGCGGGGCAAGTTGGCGCCTCAAGGTCCACTGGGTCAACGCCCCAGCCAGCAGGGTCAGCAACAGTGTGGCGAGCAGCATGCGTTTTTCCATGGCATAAAACGGCGCAAAGGCCTCTGCCGTCGGAATTTCTGCCGCTAAGAACCAGCCCGCTGCCGGGATGTTCTTGGCGGCGTAGAGCTCTTCGATGCCACGTGAACTCACGGCAATGCCATAGCCATCATGCCCTTGCATGAACCGGTCAAACAGAGGGTTGATACCCGTGTCAGGTGTCGCTTGCATGATTCGGCTGCGGTCTGTGGCCGTGACGAAGCGCTTGTGGTGTGGCGCAACCAGCAAATAGCCCCCGGTTTTTCCGTAAAGGCCCTGCGTAATCTTGTCCATAAAATTGGGCTTAGCCAGGTCGATCACCCCAGACAAGACGCCAATCACATGGCCTTGCACATCCCGAATCGGGACGGCTATTGCCACGATGGGCGCCAAGCGCGCCTTGCCAATTGTCGGACTGCTGATGATGGCCTTGCCGTCTTTGAGGACTGCGGCGATGAAATCGACGCCCAGGTAATTGACACCCAAACGTTGCGCCGGGACGGGCACATCGGCGATGGCAATGCCATCGAGACCGGCCACCCAAGCACCGCCGTTAAACATCAAGCGCAGAGCCATGCGCTGCTCTAAATAGGCCTGCAGCGCGGCGGGCTTGGCAAGCAGCTGCGCATCAATTTGGCTGGCGACTTGGCCCAACCACTCCTGGCGATCCTTGAGCTCTATATTGAGCTGTGTGGCGAGAACCGTAACGGCCTGCAATTGCTGCTCGCCCAATACGCGCTGCATATCGGCTTGCAGCATGCGGCTCACGTAAATGGATAACGTCCACAGGCTGAGGACAAAAATACCCAAGGAGACCAGCGTCACGCGGGTCTTCAGCGAGCGGCGCAGCAAAAAGCGCAAGCTCATGTCGATTGCCTTGGCTTGGCTTGGCTGTCGCAGTGGAATCTGTCAGCCTGGTGGTGCTCGGTCATCGCTCTATCCGTAGGGTGGGTGCAGCGGGTATTGTCGGTGCGAATCGATACAGATAGTTTACAGTTGGATCAAGGCATCGTCTCGCAACCCCAGCGCAACCAAGATACCTTCAGATGTAGGCTGGCGCTTTCGATAGCACAGCGCAATCTGTGCAGCGATTATTTTCTTTTGACATGCTCTTCCAACTCGTTGAACGTGGGGCGCTCCGTTGAAAATAGGATTTGCCGTCCAAACTCAATAGCGGTGGTCGGGTTGTAGCCCTGCATGCTGGCCAAAAGTATGGTTTTGATGCACTGAAGCTCTTTGCCCGATTCTTCAACCTTTTGCTCCAGCAGCCCGGCCAGCGGTTCCGCGAAAGCATAGGACAACAAAATTCCCAGAAATGTTCCCACCAGCGCGGAGCCAATCATGCCGCCCAAAATCGCTGGCGGTTGCCCCACCGAGCCCATGGTGTTCACCACGCCGAGCACGGCCGCAACAATGCCAAAGGCAGGCAGACCGCCTGCCACGCGCTGAAGGGCGGCCACCGCCGCATGCGCCTCCTGGTGGTGTGTGTCGATTGCGCCATCCATGATGGACTCGATTTCATGCGCGTTGAGGTTGCCCGACACCATCATGCGCAGGTAGTCGGTAATGAAATCGAGCACATGGTGATCAGACCCCACGACCGGGTACTTTTTGAAGACGAGAGACTCGTGGGGATTTTCGACGTCGTTTTCGATCGCCATCAGCCCCTCCTTGCGTGCCTTTTGCAAGATGTCATACATCAGCGCCATGAGGTCCATATAGCGGGCTTTGTTGTACTTGCTTGCCTTGAAGCAGGAGCCAAGCCCGTGCAGGGTCGCATGGATCACCTTTTTTTGGTTGTTGGCCACAAAGGCGCCCATGGTGGCACCACCGATGGTGATGAGTTCGAAGGGCAGCGCCTTTAGCACCACCCCGATATTGCCTCCGTGGAAAATAAACACACCAAAAACGCAGACGATGCACATAAACCAGCCAACAAGTACAAACATAGGCGAACTCTATAAATGAATAGGAGCGACTTGCCCGCGAAACAAAAGTGTTCAGTGCACGCAAAGAACCTTCACCCCTGCGCCATAGAGCCTAGCTGCCCTACAAGGGTTCGCGCCGCGCCAAGTCACCCCATGCTGCCATTGACTGGCGCAAAAGGCCAGACATGGGGGCAAAGGCACTGCACTCACTCCCCAGGTTGACCGCGAAGGCCCGGCGCAGACCATGGCGCTGCAAGGCAGGTCCGCGCGATGGGTTGGGACCCCTATCAGACGTTGCGCATCCAGTCGGCGGTCTGGAAAAAAGATACCTTGAGGCGCGCGCGCAGTTCTGCAGGCACCGCCACCTCGCCCATGGCCTGGTCCATGCAGGCCAACCACTGGTCGCGCTCCAGAATGCCGATCTTGAAGGGCATGTGGCGCGCCCGCAGACGCGGGTGGCCAAAGCGCTCCACATAATGCTGCGGCCCGCCCATCCAGCCACACAAAAACCAGTTCAGCTTCTCGCGCGCTTCAGACAACTCAGACCCATGGGCTGCGCGCAGCTCGGCATACACAGGCTCCAAATCCATCAGGTCGTAAAAGCGCTCCACCAAGGCGTGGATGGCGCTCTCGCCACCGATCAAATCAAAGGCACTGGTGCCCGGCGCAACTTCTTCAGTCATGCAGGCTCACTGGCTGGCAAACCTTGTCTGCGGCACTCATGCGTTACCGTGGCAATGTTTGAATTTCTTTCCGCTGCCGCAGGGGCAGGGTTCGTTGCGCCCTACCTTGGGCGTGCTGCGCACCGGTCTTACCACCTGCAGCGTGCCATTGGCATGCTGCGCCACGCGCTGTTCGAGCCAGAAGGCGTGGATGGTGCGCACCGTGGCAGCCAGTCCGTTGGCGCTGGCCTGGTGCGCATCCAAGTCGTCATGCACTGACATGGGCGGCGCGTCTTCGGTGCCATACAACAGGATGGTGGCGAACCACATCGGCTGTGCCATCAGCAGGGGCGACCAGCCCGACACATCCATTGCGATGCCGGCGTAGTAGCCCTCACACCATTCGTCAATGACCGTGATGCTGCGGCCCTCTGCTTGGCGCTCGTAGAGGCGGGGCTGGTACAGCTCGGGCGTCTCCATCAGCGTATGGTTCAGGTGCTGGTAATGCTGCACCAGCAAACGGGTGATCAGCGTTGCCTGTTCTTGTGAGGTAAACCCCGGCTCGTCGGTGCCATTTTTGGTGTCAGAGACCCAGCGCAACCATTCGCTGGGCATGTGCAGATTGGGGGCGGATACGACCGCCGTGAGATAGCCGTCGAGCATGGCGCAGTCCATGCTGTTCTCGGGCGCGGCGTCGCTCGACAAAAAATCGTCGAGCTGTGCCCATTGGGCGTCGGTGAGGGGGGCAGTAGAAATCATGGGCTATTTTCACATGCCAGGCGCAAGCCAGACCGAGAGCCTTAGCTTGCTGCCCTTCGCAAGGTTTCCACCACCGGGCGGCGCAGCACATCGCGCAGGCCCCACCAGCCTGCCGCAAGAGCCAGGGCCGCGCCGCAGAGCGAACCCCAGACCGGCAGCAACAGGCTCACCGTCCACTCAAATTCGAACACGTAATGGGCCAGCGCCCAGCCCACCGCATTGGCCACCAGCGAGGCCAAAAAGCCAGCCAGCAGACCCACACCGGCCAGCTCGGCGCGCTGCACCTGGCGCAACAGGCGGGCCTGGGCACCGACAGCGCGCATCACGGCGTACTCCTGGGCGCGCTCTTCGCGCGTGGCGCTCACGGCGGCAAACAGCACCACCAGACCGGCGGCCAGGGTGAAGCCAAACAAAAATTCCACCGCGCGTATCACCTGGTCGAGCACGCGCTGCACCTGGTTCAAGGTGCTGGTCATGTCCACTGCGGTGACATTGGGAAACTGGCGCACCAGGGCGTTGTCAAAGCCCTTGGACGCCGGGGCCTTGAAGGCGCTCATAAAGGTGCTGGGCACGTCCGTCAGCAGCGTCACCGGAAACATGACAAAGAAGTTGGCGCGCATGGAGCTCCAGTCCACCTTGCGCAGCGAGGTGATGCGGGCCTGGGTCTGCACCCCGCCCATGTCAAATTCCAGCTTGTCACCCAACTTCAGGCCCAAACTCTTGGCAATGCCCTCTTCCACGCTGATGGCGCCCTGCTCTTCGGGCGTCCAGGCGCCGGCAATGATGGCGTTGTGGGGCGGCTGCGCGGCGCTGTTGGACAGATTGAACTCGCGGTCCACCAGGCGCTTGGCGCGCTCGTCCACATAGTCTTCGGGCGATACGGTCTTGTCGTTGATGGCAATCAGGCGCCCGCGGATCATGGGGTACCAGTCAAATTTTTGCACCCCGGCCTGGGCCAGCGCGGTGCGAAAGGCCGTGCCCTGCTCGGGCATCACGTTGATAACAAAGCGGTTGGGCGCATCCGGCGGCGTGGCCTGGCGCCAGCTGCCTATCAGGTCGGTGCGCAGCAGCACCAGCAGCAACAGCGCCAGCATGCCCACCGACAGGGCACTGACCTGCACCACGGCAAAGGCCGGGCGCGCAGCAATCTGGCGCGTAGCCAGCACCATCCAACGCGGGGCGGTCAACTCGTTGACCATGCGGCGCAGCAGCTTGACCGCCAGCCAGCTCAATAGCGCAAACAGCAGCACCGCACCGGCAAATCCGCCCACCGCAATCAGGCCCAGTTTCAGATCGCTGCTCGCCACCAGCAGCAGGGTGGCAAAGCCAGTCACGCCCACGGCCAGCACGCCCATAGAAGCCGGGCGCAGATTGCCCACATCGCGGCGCATCACGCGCAGGGGTGGCACCTGCGCCAGTTGCAACACCGGTGGCAGGCCAAAGGCCAGCAACAGCGTCAGGCCCATGCCCATGCCAAGGGCCACCGGCCACAGACTGGGTGGTGGCAGCGAAGCGTCCAACAGGCCGGCCATCAGGGCCACAAACAGATAGTGCAAACAAAAGCCCAGCAGCACGCCCAGGGCGCTGGCGAACAGGCCCACCAGCGCAAACTCCACCGTGTAGCTCGATGCAATGGCGCGCTGGCTCAGGCCCAGCACGCGCAGCATGGCGCAATCGTCCAAATGGCTGGCGGCAAAGGCGCGCGCCGCCAGGGCCACGGCCACGGCGCTGAGCAGGGCCGCCAGCAGGGCCACCAGGCTGAGGAATTTTTCGGCGCGGTCCAGCGTCTGGCCCATCTCGGGGCGCCCGGTTTGCAGCGACTCCACGCGCAGGCCCCGCACACCGCGCTCGGCCCGGTTGGCACCGTCTTTCACCTCCTTGTCGGCCCAGTCCACAAAGGCCTTGACGCCGGGCTCGGAACCGGCCACTGCCATGCGGTAATTCAGCCGACTGGCCGGCTGTATCAGGCCGGTGGCCACCACGTCTTGTTGGTGCAGCATCACGCGCGGCGCAAAGTTCATAAAGCCCGCGCCCCGGTCCGGCTCCAGCGCAATCACGCCGGCAATGGTGAAGCGGCTCTCGCCCAGCAACAAGGCGTCTCCCCTTGCCAGGGCCAGTGACTCCAGCAGCGCGGCATCGACCCAGACCTGGCCGGGCTGGGGAATGTCGCGCGTGGGCTGCTCCACACCGGGCTGATCCGTGGCCATCACCAGACTGCCGCGCAGAGGGTATCCCGGCTCCACGGCTTTGAGTGCCACCAGCTTGGAGGCGCCGCCCTTTGCCTCATCGGCGCGCGCCATGGTGGGAAATCCCAGCGTGGTGACCATGGTCAGGCCCAGCGCACGGGCCTTGGCCACAAACACCTCGGGCGTGGGGTTGTCGCTGGCGATGACGGCGTCGCCGCCTATCAACTGGCGCGCATCGCGCTGCAGCCCGCCCTTGAGCCGGTCGGCAAAAAAGCCCACGGCCGACAGGGCGGCCACGGCCAGGGTCACGGCCACTATCAAGAGGCGCAAATCGCCACTGCGCAGATCACGCCACAGGCTGCGCCAGCCCAGGCTCCAAAAGGTTTGCTTCATGGCTCTACCTTAGCGCATCAACGTGAAGCCCATGTAAGGCGGGCGCAGAAGCCTTTTGGGCAGAGGAGACAGTCAGTGCAAACGCACGCCCTGTTTTCCCAGCTCGGCCTGCACCTGGCCTAGGTCCACCTCGGCCGTGGTCTGTTTCAATCGGATAGACAAGGCGGCGGCCACGCCTGCCCCCTGGCCGGTGACGGTGCAGGCCATCATGTTGCGCATGGCCGCGTGGGACACCATATCGCCGGCCACGCAGCGCCCTGCCACCAAGAGGTTGTCCACCTCCAACGGCACCATGCAGCCATAGGGAACCTCAAAATAGCGCCCGCTGCTGGGCAGGATCAGCACCGCGTAGCCGTCTATGAACTCGGGGAAGATGCCTATCGAATCTTCGAACTTGGCCTGGTTGCGCACATCGTCGCCGGTGAGGTTGGTGCGCCCAATGATCTTGCGCGAGTCGCGTACGCCTATGGTCATGGAGAAGTTGCGCAGCTTGGCCTTCTCAAAACCCGGCACCACGGCCTTGAGGGCGATGAGCGCATGCAAGGCCTCGGTGCGGCCCTGCATTTCGGCGCGGGTCAGGTCCAGCACATCGGTGGGATCAAAGCCATACATATGGGCCAGGTTGAGGTTATTCGCTTCCCCTGCGTCGGTCAGCGAGGACCAAGAGCCGCCCAGGTGGGTGCTGTCCTGCGGGATCACGCCCAGGGCGCGGGCCTCGTCAAACTCCTTGTCCAGGTAGGGGCTGCGCAACTGCTCCTCCTTGCCTGTGGTCTGCTGCTGCCAGGTGCGGCTCCAGTCGGCATAGGTGGCGGGCTTGGCCTCGGTGTAGGCCAGGAAGCGTTCCTTATCGACACCGGAGGCGTTGAACACGGTGGTCATGCCCAGCATTTTGTCCTTGGGCGTCTTGCGGTAGCTGGCGCCGGCCAAATGGGCGATGTCGGCGTCGCCCGTGCAGTCGATGATGCGCTGGGCCAGCACCACCTGGCGGCCCGACTTGCTCTCGGTGACGATGCCCTTGAGGCGATTGCTGCCTGCCTCAAAGATCACATCGACTGCCATGCAATGCAAGATGGGGCGTATGCCCGATTCGCGCACCAGTTGGTCGGCCACCAGCTTGAAGAAGTCGGCGTCCAGGCATTCGCTGTCGTTGTAGGGCCACTTGACGGTGCCACCCATGGCAGCGGCGCGGCGCTCCATCTCCACGCCAATGCCCTCTGATTCGATAGTGCCCTCATAGCGGTACCAGGCCAGGGTCTCCATGCCCACGGTGGTGATGGCGCCGCCAAAGCAGCCATAGCGCTCCAGCAAAATAACATCGGCACCGGCGCGGCGTGCGGCCAGTGCAGCCGACAGACCGGCGGGGCCCGCGCCCACCACCAGCACATCGCACTCAGCCAAAATTGCCAGCGCCTTGGGCGGCTCGATATACAGACCCTGCTCGGTGTCCATTTCGCCAGCGGGCGGCGGGCTGTGCTGCAGCACCTCGCCCTCCTCGGTGTGCTTGCGGGTGAAGCTCAGGCGTTTACCGGCCCAGCGGCTCAGCATGCGGGCCACGCGGCTGGTGTAGGTATCGGGCAGGTCCTTTGTCATGGACCGCAGTATCAGATGGAAGGCCCCCTGCCGCATAGCCTGGACAGGTCATGGCGTCGATACCAGACCAGACCCGGTCGCTTCAGGAGCAGAAGCCCCTTGCCGCTATGGCTATCGAATGATCGAAGCGCTATCGTTTAAGAGATAGCCATCGGGGTAAACCCTCATACCAGGCGGGACCGCAACAACTATTGAAAAAATAACTAGCCCAATGTGTGTTCGCAAAAGCTGGCCTGTGTAAACTGATTGACACGTAACTGACATTTATGAGCGCCACACTTCAATGGCAACTTTTTAGGAACCGTTATGCATTTCAATAAATTGACCTCGCTAGCTATCGCCGTATTGGCCGTTTGCAGCACCCAAGCGGCCATGGCCCAGTCCACCCAGTTGATCGCCGCAGCCAAGGCCGAAGGCCAACTGACCGTGATCGCGCTGGCACGCAGCTGGTGCGGCTACGGCCCCATCATCGACGCCTTCAAGGCCAAGTACGGCATCAAGGTCAATGAGTTGAATCCCGACGCAGGTTCCGGCGACGAGATCGAAGCCATCAAGGCCAACAAAGACAACAAGGGCCCGCAAGCCCCCGACGTGATTGACGTGGGTCTGTCCTTTGGCCCCAGCGCCAAGGCCGCCGGTCTGATCCAGCCCTACAAAGTGGCCACCTGGGCCAGCATCCCCGACAGCGCCAAAGACGCAGACGGTTTTTGGGTTGGCGACTACTACGGCGTGCTGGCCTTCCAGGTCAACTCCGACATGGTCAAGCCACCCCAAGATTGGGCCGACCTGCTCAAGCCAGAATACAAGAACGCCGTTGCACTGGCCGGTGACCCACGCGCCTCCAACCAGGCTATCCAAGGCGTCTACGCCGCTGGCCTGAGTATCGCCGGTGGCGACGCCACCAAGGCATCGGCTGCGGGCCTGAAGTTCTTTGCCGACCTGAACAAGTCTGGCAACTTTGTGCCCGTGATCGGCAAGGCCGCCTCGCTCGCACAGGGCACCACACCCATCATCATCAGCTGGGATTACAACGCCTTGGCCGACCGCGACAAGCTGGCCGGCAACCCCAAGGTCGAAGTGGTGGTGCCCAAGACCGGTGTCGTGGCCGGTGTTTACGTGCAGGCCATCAGCGCCTACGCACCCCACCCCAACGCCGCCAAGCTGTGGATGGAATACCTGTACTCGGACGAAGGCCAGCAGGGTCTGCTCAATGGCTATTGCCACCCGATCCGCTTCAACGACATGATCGCCAAGAACAAGTTCACCAAGGCCTCGCTGGACAAACTGCCGCCTGCTGCCGGTTACGCCAAGGCCGTTTTCCCTACTCTGGACCAGCAAAATGCCTCCAAGGAAATCATCACCAAGCAGTGGGATTCCGTGGTGGGTGCAGCGGTCAAGTAAATTGACTCCGTAGCTATCGCTATCGGGCATGACACTCGCGTGTCGTGCCCGATTTTGTTTGTAAGCCGGCGTACTGCGCCACCCTGAACTGTTCAGGACTTTGTGAGAGACGTCTTGTCCGCTGAAACACCTTCTCTGGCGCACGTGCCAGTCGCCGCTTCGGGCAACAAGCCACTCTCTATGAACTGGCTGGGCGTTGTGCCCTTCTTTCTTTTTGCGCTGCTGTTCATGCTGCTGCCCACCGCCTATTTGATGGTGGGCGCCTTCCAGGACGCCGAGGGCCACTTCACCCTGCGCAACCTCGTTGATTTGCTAGAACCCAATGTGCTGAGCGCCTACTGGATCAGCTTCAAGATCAGCCTTGCCTCGGCTGTCGCGGGTGGCGCACTGGGCTTCTTGCTGGCCTGGGCCGCCGTGCTGGGCAAACTGCCGGCCTGGATACGCCCCACGCTGATGACCTTCTCGGGTGTGGCGTCGAACTTTGCCGGCGTGCCGCTGGCCTTTGCGTTTTTGGCCACCTTGGGCCGCATGGGGCTGGTGACCATCCTGCTCAAAAAATACCTCGACTTCAATATCTATTCCACCGGCTTTAGCATCCTGAGCTTTGTCGGGCTGACCCTGACCTATTTGTATTTCCAGATTCCGCTGATGGTGTTGATCGTCACACCGGCGCTCGAAGGCCTGAAAAAAGAATGGCGCGAGGCCTGCGACTGCCTGGGCGGCAGCACCTTGCAATACTGGCGCTATATCGCCATGCCGGTGCTTTGGCCCAGCATTTTGGGCGCCATGCTGCTGCTGTTTGCCAATGCCTTTGGCGCCGTGGCCACAGCCTACGCGCTGACCGGCAGCTCGCTCAATATCGTACCCATCCTGCTCTATGCACAGATACGCGGCGACGTGCTGCACAACCCCAACCTGGGCTACGCGATGGCACTGGGCATGATCGTCATTACCGGCCTGGCCAATGCCGGCTACATGGTGTTGCGCAGCAAGACCGACCGGAGGGGTGCATGAACGTGAACCGCAAAGAATCGCGCCTGGGGGCCTGGATCGCCATGGGCGTGGGCGCCACTTATTTTCTGCTGCCGCTGATCGCCACCTTTGAGTTCAGCCTGCGCATGAAGCGCGGGGAGTACAGCTTCGAGGCCTACAAGGTGGTGTTTGGCGACCCGCAGTTCCAGGCCACCTTTGGCTACTCCATCGTCATGGCCATTGCCACCATTGTGATGGGCGTGCTGCTGGTGGTGCCCACCGCCTACTGGGTGCATTTGCGCATGCCCAAGTTGCGCCCGCTGGTGGAATTCATCACCCTGCTGCCGCTGGTGATTCCGGCCATCGTCATTGTGTTTGGCTACCTGCGCATGTACAACAGCAGCTCCATCATCCCGCTCACCGGCAGCGAGCATGCGACCAACTTTTTGCTGATGTGCAGTTACGTCACCCTGTCGCTTCCCTATATGTACCGCTCGGTCGATACCGGGCTGCGCACGATCGATGTGCGCACCCTGACCGAGGCCGCCGAGGTGCTGGGGGCCAACCGTGCCACGATTTTGCTGCGGGTGATATTTCCCAACATCACATCGGCGATTTTGTCGGGCGCCTTTTTGACCTTTGCGGTGGTGATAGGCGAGTTCACCATGGCCAGCCTGCTGGACCGCCCGGCCTTTGGCCCCTACCTGCAGTTGATAGGTGCCAACCGGGCCTATGAGCCGTCCGCCTTGGCGGTGATTGCCTTTATGGTGACCTGGGCCTCGATGGGCCTGATCAATGTGTTTGGCCAGAGCGCCCATAGCAAGCCCACCCGCTAACCCCAAAAGAACAAGAGATTCACGCCATGGCATTCCTGGAAATTTCCAATATTCAAAAGCGCTTTGGTGAGCACACCGCCGTGCACGACTTTTCCATCTCCATCGAGAGGGGCGAGTTCATCACCTTCCTGGGCCCCTCGGGCTGCGGCAAGACCACCATCCTGCGCATGCTGGCCGGCTTTGAGGCACCCTCGGTGGGAAGCATCGTGTTTGACGGGCGCGATGTGACGCATGTGCCCACCAACAAGCGCAACGTCGGCATGGTGTTCCAGTCCTACGCCCTGTTTCCCAATATGACGGTGGCAGAGAACATTGGCTTTGGCCTGAAGGTCACCAACACCAGCAAGGACGCAATAGCCGCCCGTGTGCGCGAGATGCTCAAGCTCATCAAGCTCGACGCACTGGCAGACCGCTACCCCTGGCAAATGTCGGGCGGACAGCAGCAGCGCGTGGCGCTGGCCCGCGCCCTGGCCAACAAGCCCAAGGTGTTGCTGCTCGATGAGCCGCTGTCCGCCCTGGACGCCAAGATCCGCATCTCGCTGCGCGAAGAAATCCGCGAGCTACAGCGCGAACTCAACATCACCACCGTGTTTGTGACGCACGACCAGGAAGAGGCACTGTCCATCTCGGACCGCATCGTGGTGCTCAATGAGGGCCGCGTAGAGCAGACCGGCACGCCCTCGGCGATTTACAACTTCCCACGCACGCGTTTTGTGGCCTCTTTCATAGGCACGCTCAACCAGTTGAGCGGCGTGGTGGTGGACACCGCGCTGGGCCAAATACGCGTGGGCGAGCAGTTGCTGGTGACCAGCAATCCGCTGGACGATTTGCACAGCGGCCAAGCCTGCACGCTGGCGATTCGCCCGGAGGCCATCACCATGGAGGCGACAGGCGCGGGCAAAAATACGGTGCAAACGGTGGTGGACGATGTGAGTTTTCTGGGCTCCATCGTGCGCATACGCACGCATCTGGGAGCCGAGGTGTTGTCGCTCGATGTGTTCAACGACCCCAACCAGAAGTTGCCTGCAAGGGGTGACAGGGTGAGCTTGAGTTTTGCCTTCGACAACCTGTTGGTGCTGGCCTGACCGAGGGCTGCAGCCGACCCGGCGCTCAGACCATCTCGTGGCGAATCACGCTGTCCTTGAAGCTGGGCTGCATGGCCATCAGCTCGGGCGTGCGAATGGTCTTGCGACGGTCTGCCAGGAGTTTCATGATGCGCAGTTCGCAGTCCTTGACCGACATGACGAAGGTATCGAGCACCAGATGCGGCTGGCGCGGCACCTGGTAGGGTTCGCTGATGCCGGTGAATTCGGCAAGCTCGCCATTGCGGGCGCGGCGGTAGTTGCCCGTGGCATCACGCCGCTCACACACTGCCAGCGGCGTGGAAAGGTAAACCTCCAACAGTTTGCGGGCACCCAGCATGGTGCGCACCTTCGCCCGGTCTACCGACATGGGAGAGATAGCGGCCACGATGGCGAAGGCGCCCTCGCGATTGGCAAGGCGTGCCGCTTCGGCCAGACTGAAGATATTGACGCGCTGCGCATAGGCCGAATAGCCCGCATGCTGCTCGTCACCATCGAGCACCACACATTCGTGGCCCAGGCCCAGCAGCCTATGACCCAGGCTCTTTGCGAGCGTTGTTTTACCGGAACCAGGCAGGCCGGTTAACCAGATGGTGCATGTCATTTATCTTCCCCTTTGTATAAGTTTGATTGCGAAATTTCTCTGACGAAATGGGGTGTGGCGCGGGCAAGCGCTTGCAGTCAATGGATAACGGCAGGGCTTGCGTGCCGGCGGCGGACGCACCGGAAAGGGGGGGAAGCTGGGGTGGAGTGCAGCGCTAGTGAGCGAGGACGGCAAGACGCTAAACACAAACGCGGACAAACAGGAAGGCAATCGGCTCAAAGGGAACGCTCCCGCAGAAAATTATTGGATTACAAATATTTTCTCTAGGAGCCCTGCGCCGGTGTAACAACGTTCTACGAATTGAAAACAAATCGCTACGAATTAACGCACCCTCATTCGCACAATTAAATGTGCCGTCGTTCTCGCGAAGGCGGAAAACCAGGGCTTTCTGGGCCGTCTGGCTTCCCGCCTGCGCGGGAATGACGGCAGGAGTAGCGGGAAGGAAGGGGAATCAGGCCGCTGCGCGCAACGGGGTTCCGGCCAGCTCGGGCTGCAGTTGCAGGCGATCGGCTCCGCTAAAGCAGACAAAGCGCTTGTGGGTGGCGCGGCCAATGGCGCACAGACCCAAGCGCTGGGCCACGGAGTGACCCATTTGCGTCATGCCGCTGCGCGATATAACAACGGCGATGCCCATTTGTGCGGCCTTGACCACCATCTCGCTGGTCAACCTGCCGGTGGTGTAGAGCAACTTGCCCCGGCTGTGCTGACCGTTCAGGGCCATCCAGCCGGCAATGGTGTCGATGGCGTTGTGGCGGCCCACGTCTTCCACAAACAGCAGCAACTCCTCACCGGCAAACAGCGCGCAACCATGGACCGAGCCGGCCGTTTTGTAGACGCTTTGCTGCAGGCGGATGGCATTGACCACCGCATAAAGCTCGGCCTGTGTGACGGAGGTTGCGGGCAGCGTGAGCCGGTCCAGGCCCTCCATCATGTCGCCAAACACGCTGCCCTGGCCGCAGCCGGTGGTGACCACGCGACGCGCCGTCTTTTGCTCCAGGTCGGCCACGCCGCTGCGCGTCTTGACCGCTGCAGCACCCACCTCCCAATCCACCGTGACAGATTCGATATCGTCAAAGCCGGCCACCAGGCGCTGGTTGAGCAAATAGCCCAGCACCAGCCACTCGGGATGCGCGCCCAGCGTCATGACGGTAATGAGCTCGCGCTTGTCCACATAGACGGTAAGCGCGCGCTCGGAAGGGATGGCGAGTTCGTACTTCTCGCCAAACTCGTTGACCACTTCCACCACATGGGTCAGCGCCGCGCTGGCCTGCGTCAAATAGAGCGAAGGGTTGGTCATGGTGCTGCCTTGTGTGGGATGCTGCTTATGCGGCCGTGCCATAGCCCGGCACCGCATGGGGCACGCCGCCCCTGCGGATGGCCACGGCACAGTACTTGAACTCGGGGATTTTTCCGAACGGGTCGAGTGCCGCATTGGTCATCAGGTTGGCAGCCGCCTCGTAATAGGCAAAGGGGATGAACACCGCACCCCGCGGCGTGCCGTCATCGCGGCGCACGTGGATGGCAACCTCGCCGCGGCGCGACTGCACCGTCACCACATCGCCCGCCTCCAGCCCCATGGCGGCCAGGTCTTCGCCACACAGCGAGGCGGTGGCCATGGGCTCGATGGCATCGAGCACCACGGCGCGCCGCGTCATGCTGCCGGTGTGCCAATGCTCCAGTTGGCGCCCGGTGATCAGCACAAAGGGGAAATCGGCATCGGGGCGCTCATTGGCGGGAATGATGTCGGCCGGCACCAAATTGACGCGACCATCGACAGTGTCAAAGCGGTTGATGAACACCGTGGGCGCACCCGGGTCTTCGGCGCTCAGGCAGGGATAGGTGACGCTGGACTCGCGCTGCAGCCGCTCCCAGGTAATGCCCGATATGGCCGTATGCATGGCCTGGCGCATTTCCTCGTACACCGCGGCGACGCCATCAAACTCGCCTGCATAATTCCAGTTGAGGCCCACCCCGCCGCCGGGCCGCCCCAAGGCGGGGACGGCCCCCTCGGGGGGCAGCGACCCGTGCAACGGCGCAGCGTGGGGTCCCATTCTCTTTGCTATCTGCTGAATGATCCACAAATCCGGCTTGGCCTGTCCCGGCGCATCCAGCGCCTGCTTGCCCAGCTGCACCATGCGGTCGGTGTTGCTGACCGTGCCGTTCTTCTCGGGCCAGGCGGTGGCGGGCAGCACCACATCGGCCAGCCAAGCGGTCTCGGTCATGAAGATGTCTTGCACCACCATGTGCTCCAGACTGGCCAGCGCATGGCGCGCGTGGTTCAGGTCCGGGTCGCTCATGGCCGGGTTCTCACCCATGATGTACATGCCGCGCACCTTGTGCGGGTCGCTGTCGGGCGCCAGCGCCTTGTGCATGATTTCCACCACGGTGTAGCCGGGCTGGTCGTCGAGCTGGGTGTCCCAGAAATTCTCAAACCAGGCGTGCGCGGCCTTGTTGGTTACGCGCTGGTAGTTGGGGAACATCATGGGGATAAGCCCGGCATCCGACGCACCCTGCACATTGTTCTGGCCGCGCAGCGGATGCAGGCCGCTTCCGGGCTTGCCGATCTGGCCGGTGACGGTGACGAGCGCAATCAGGCAGCGCGCGTTGTCGGTGCCATGCACATGCTGGCTGACCCCCATGCCCCACAGAATCATGGCGCTCTTGGCCTTGGCAAAGGCACGGGCCACTTCGCGCAGCTTTTGCGCCGGGATGCCGCAGATCGGCTCCATGGCCTCGGGGCTGTAGCCCTTGACGTTCTCGCGCAGCGCCTCGAAATTGTTGGCGCGCTTGCTGATGAAATCCTGGTCGGCCAGACCCTCCTCAATCACGGTGTGGATCAGCGCGTTCAACATCGCCACATCGGTGTCGGGTTTGAACTGCAACGTGCGCCAAGCGTGCTTGCCGATGTCGGTGATGCGCGGGTCGGCCAGCACAATTTTGGCGCCCAGCTTGGCGGCGTTCTTCATCCAAGTGGCTGCCACCGGATGGTTGGCCGTGGGGTTGGAGCCGATCACAAAGATCATCTCCGAATGCTGCACGTCGTTGACCTGGTTGCTCACCGCCGCCGAGCCAACACCCTCCAGCAGGGCCGCCACGCTCGACGCATGGCACAGGCGGGTGCAGTGGTCAACGTTGTTGCTGCCAAAGCCGGTGCGCACCAGCTTCTGGAACAGGTAGGCCTCCTCGTTGCTGCCCTTGGCCGAACCAAAACCGGCCAGCGATTTTTTGCCATGGGTATCGCGCAGGTTCTTGAGCGTGCCCGCGGTATAGGCCAGCGCCTCTTCCCAGGTCGCTTCGCGAAACACCTCGGACCAGTCGGCGCTGTCGCGGTTGAGCTTGCTGAGTGACTCCGGATCTTTGGCCACACCGGCCCGGCGGATCAGCGGCACGGTCAGGCGCTGGGGACTGGCCGCGTAGTCAAAGCCAAAGCGGCCCTTGACGCACAGGCGGTTGTGGTTGGCCGGGCCGTCGCGTCCATCCACGCTGACGATTTTGTTGTCCTTGACGTTGTAGGTGACCAGGCAGCCGACGCCGCAAAACGGGCAGACCGAATCGACCTTTTTATCAACCACTTGCGAGCCAATTTGTGTCTTGGGCATCAGCGCGCCGGTAGGGCAGGCCTGCACACATTCGCCGCAGGCCACGCAGCTGCTGTCGCCCATGGGGTCGTTCAGGTCAAACACGATTTCGCTGTGCGAGCCGCGCATGGCGTAGCCGATGACGTCGTTGACCTGCTCTTCGCGACAGGCACGCACGCAGCGGTTGCATTGGATGCATGCGTCTAGGTTGACGGCCATTGCGGGATGGGAAACATCGCTCTTGGGTTGGTGTCTGCGAAGTGCTTTGAGTTGGGGGCGAACGGTCACCCCCAGTTTGTCGGCCCAGTAGCTGAGTTCGCCGTGTTGGCCTATTGCTTGAGTTGCGCTATTGGCGCTCGCCTCTGCCCCGACGGTGACAGGGGGCGTATCCCCCAGCGCAGCAGCGCCAGAAAGAGCATCAGCATCATTCCACTTGTAGCCCACATCCGGCATGTCCGACAGCAGCATCTCCAGAACCATCTTCTGGCTCTTCTCCACCCTCGGCGTTTTCAAAAGCACTTCCATGCCGGCCGTGGCATTGCGGCAGCAACTAGGCGCCAAGGTGCGCTCTCCTTTGATCTCCACCACACAGGCGCGGCAATTGCCGTCGGCGCGCAGGCCGTCCTTGTAGCAAAGGTGGGGAATATCGATGCCGTGGCGCTTGGCGGCTTTCAGAATGCTCTCGCCTTCAAAGGCAATCACCGTCTGTTGATCGAGCTTGAACGCAATGGTGAAAGGGGTCACTTCATTCATTTCTGTAGGGGCGTTCATATCAGGAGACCTCATGCGCAAAATACTTCACCACGCAGCGCACCGGATTGGGCGCTGCCTGACCGAGGCCGCAAATCGAGGCATCGGTCATCACAATATTCAGGTCTTCCAGCGTTTCAATATCCCACACCTTCGCTTCCAATAGCGTGGCCGACTTGGCTGTTCCGACCCGGCAGGGCGTGCACTGGCCGCAGCTCTCATGGGCAAAGAAACGCATCATGTTCAGAGCGGCGTCGCGGGCGCTGTCCTGCTGGCTGAGCACAATGACCGCGGCCGAGCCGATAAAGCCGCCATGGGGCTGCAGGGTGTCAAAGTCCAGCGGCACATCGGCCAGGCTTTCGGGGAAGATGCCACCCGAGGCACCGCCGGGCAGGTAGGCATACAGCTTGTGGCCCTCCAACATGCCGCCGCAGTATTCGGCGATCAGTTCGCGCACCGTGATGCCGGCCGGTGCCAGCTTGACGCCGGGTTGCTTGACGCGCCCGCTCACGCTGAAGGACCGCAGGCCCTTGCGGCCATTGCGACCGAAGCTGCTGAACCAATCCGGGCCGCGCTCGACGATGTCGCGCACCCAGTACAGCGTCTCAAAGTTGTGCTCCAGTGTGGGCCGGCCAAACAGGCCCACCTGGGCAATATAGGGCGGGCGCATGCGCGGCTCGCCACGCTTGCCCTCGATGCTCTCGATCATGGCGGACTCTTCGCCGCAGATATAGGCACCGGCGCCGCGCCGCAACTCAATGAGGGGCAACTCGCAGGGCGGGTTGGCCCGCAGCAGGGCCAGCTCGGTT
Source organism: uncultured beta proteobacterium (assembly GCA_903886275.1). Taxonomy (GTDB): domain Bacteria; phylum Pseudomonadota; class Gammaproteobacteria; order Burkholderiales; family Burkholderiaceae_C; genus Allorhodoferax. Next base: position 28,970 of record CAISLN010000090.1, read on the forward strand.
TCCAAAATAGCGCGGCAACCGTGGTATTCGTCGCGCAAATAAATATAGCAGTGCTCTATGCCGACCACCTGTGCGGCAATCAGCAGACCCTCCAGAAAACGGTGCGGATCGCGCTCCAGGTAGGTGCGGTCCTTGAAGGTGCCGGGCTCGCCCTCGTCGATGTTCACGGCCATCAGTTTGGGGGCCGGTTGGTCACGCACGATGCGCCACTTGCGCCCTGCCGGAAAACCCGCGCCGCCCAGGCCGCGCAGGCCCGAATCTTCCATGGCCTTGAGCACGGCCTCTGCATCATGTTCGCCATTGACCAGCGCTGCGGCCAGGCCGTAGCCGCCTTGGGCGCGGTAGGCATCAAGACCGGTATAGCCGGGCGCCACTTCAATCGCGTGCGGTTCGGGCGAGACGCTGCGCTCGGCCAGTTCGGCTGCTGCAAACACGGCGTCTGTCTGAGCCTCGGGGTGATGGGCCTTGGCCGCATCCACCAACGCCACCACCGATTGAACGGTGGCATGGGGCACCGGGTGCTGGTGCACTACCGCCACCGGCGCCTGCTCGCAGCGCCCCAGGCAGGGGGCGGGGATCACTTGCACATCGGCGTTGCCCAGCAAGGCAGGCAGGCGCTTGAGCAGATCCTGCGCACCGGCCAACTCGCAGCTCAAACCGTCACAGACGCGCACCGTGAGCCCGGGGGCAACCGCATCCCCCCTCACCACCTCAAAGTGGTGATAGAAGGTGGCCACTTCAAAAACCTCGGCCATGGGGATATTCATCTCCTTGGCCAAGGCCACCAGGTGGCGGTCATGCAGGCAGCGATACGCGTCGTTGATCTTGTGCAGCAGCTCTATCAGCAGGTCGCGTTGGTGCGGTGGCGCACCGATCAGCGCGCGCACCTCTGCCAGTGAAATGTCATCGGCCTGGCGACCCTTGAGTTTGCTTTTGCGGCGAATGCGCTCGCGCATATCGTCTACCGTTCCCAGGGTCACGGTTTTTACATCAGGAGAAAGGGTTACAGAAGAAGACATATGCACTCGCAGTTACCAACAACAACCAACCGAATCAGGCGAAGAACTTGGCCACGCTCAGCGTGGTGCGGTAAATGCCCCAGCACAGTGGCAGACCCACAGCCATCCAAGCCAGCACCACCACAAAGGTCGGCACGGTGTCGGCCGTACCGCCATCGGCACGGTGCAGTTCGTTGGACACTGCCTTGTCGTGGGCCAGGCGTTTTTCTTCCGCCAATTCTTGTGCATTCATAAACCACTTGTCGTTCAAGGGGCGAACCAACAAGTTGCAAATGAGACCAATCACCAGCATGCCCACCAGGATGTACATGGTCTGGTTGTAGACCTGCTCACGCGGGATGCCTAGACCCAGTTGGTATTCGCGCATGTAGTTGACCACCACCGGACCCAGCACGCCGGCCGTGGCCCAGGCCGTGAGCAGGCGGCCGTGAATCGCCCCCACCATTTGCGTGCCGAAGATGTCAGCCAGATAGGCTGGCACGGTGGCAAAGCCACCGCCATACATGCTCAGGATCACGCAGAAGGCGGCCACAAACAGCACGGTGCTGCCCGCTGCGGCGCTGCCGGGCACGCTGAAATACATGGCGCCGCCCAGCACAAAGAACACGATATAGGTGAGCTTGCGACCCAGCTTATCCGAGAGACTGGCCCAGAAGAAGCGTCCACCGATATTGAACAGGCTCAAGAGCGCGGTAAAGCCGGCGGCCACGCTGGCAATGGCTGCCAGTTGCGTCTTGTCGAGCTCACCAAACTTCTTGGCCACGCCGATCAGCGAACCGCCAAACACCTCTTGCAACATGGGCGAGGCCATGCCGATCACGCCAATGCCGGCGCTCACGTTCATGCACAGCACCATCCAGATCAACCAAAATTGCGGAATGCCCCAGACCTTTTTCACATGCACATGGTGCTTGGTGATCATGATGTTGGTGGACTGTCCACTCGGCGCGACCCAGCCCTTGGGCATCCAACCGGTCTCTGGCACGCGGTAGCCCAGGGCACCGGCCATCATGAAGACAAAGTAGATCAGCGCCATCACCACAAAGGTCTGCATCACGCCCACATCGGTGGGGCTGGCAAAGTATTTCATCAGGTCGGCAGCCAGGGGTGAGCCGATCATGGCGCCGCCGCCAAAGCCCATGATGGCCATGCCGGTGGCCATGCCGCGGCGGTCCGGGAACCACTTGATCAGCGTGGAAACCGGCGATATATAGCCCAGGCCCAGGCCAATGCCACCAATCACGCCAGAGCCCAAAATCATCATCCAGAACTGGTGCGTATAAACGCCCAAGGCCGAGATCAGCATGCCGCCGCACCAGCACAGCGCGGCCACCACGCCGGCCTTGCGCGGGCCGGCCCGCTCCAGCCAACCGCCCCATATGGCGGCACTGCTACCCAACAACACAAAGAACAGGGTGTACATCCAACCCAGGGTGGAAATCTGCCAGTCGCAGCTGGTGGTAAAGAGTTGGCCGAAGAAGCCCACCTCGGGGCCGCACTTGATGGCCTCTTTGATGCCCAGCGCCCGGCTCAGGGGCAGCCAGAACACGGAAAAGCCATAGGCCATGCCGATGCACAGGTGAATGGCCAGCGCGGCCGGTGGAACCAGCCAGCGGTTGAAACCGGGGCCGGCAATGATGCGCTCTTTGTCCAGCCACCCAGGGGAAGCAGTTGTCATGTTGTCTCCTACGTTTGTGCTTTTGTATCGAAGGTCTCAGCGACTTTCAACCAGCGTCTTTGCGACGTGGCGCGAGTATGCGAGGCCGCGTCATACGCGTCCAATTGAATCGCCACATGGTCTGATACAAGCATTGAATGAAGAAACGCGGCACTTGGGGCCTGCGCACGAGCCGACCCTGCGGTTCTGAACCCACTATGCCCTTGACTTGCCCGTCATCTGCTCCTTGTGTGGGCCCAAACGTAGCAGGCAATCGCTTCCTGCAGGAGCCGCATTGCAATGCTCACCTTTTGCCCCATGCCAGGCTTCAATAGTTTTCTCGCCTATAAATCAATTGGCTTTTGAACATCCCGAAGGTCGCCCTTGCCTTGGGATTGGCGCCGCTGTTCTGCAGCCAAAGCATGTTGGTAGTCGTGGCGGTCTTGGCCGAGGTCGGGGCAATACCCGGACTTGGGGTACCCACCGCATTGCATTGCACGCCGGGCGCTGTGGTCCCCAAATTGAGCGTGATATCGGCCCAGCCGGACACAAGGGGTTTGCTCAAGGTCAGCGCATAGGGGTAAGTGGCCATCACCCCACTCGACGCTATGGTGATGGCGGTGTTGCAGGCCTGTAGCTTGTTTAGGGCCGTCACCGCGGGGAACTCAAAGCCAAAATTGTGACCCGTCAGCAGTGCGCCGCTACAGGTATCCAAAGGGTTCTTGCGCCAGCCGTTGCTAGACCAATATTCAAATGCCATAGGAATATTCAAAGGCCCTCGCGCCGAGCCGTAGGCGTTTTTCAGCTTGATGCGGCCCAAGAGCATTTGGGCCAATGCGCCGCCGGTCAGGCTCGCATATTTTCTGCAGGCGGTAGCGCTTGATTGCAAACAGGATGTGGGCGTTATGCCGTCGAAGGTCAAGCCGCTGGAGTCGGTGCTGGCAGTAAAGGCGAAACCCGCGCCATCCGCATCATCCACCGCCACGCCGATGTTGAGCGCCTCGAACGGTCCCCAACTCGCATCCGCCGTGCTGGTCGGGCGTGTGAAGCGCATGCTGTTGCTGGCCGGCGTGTAGCTGCCCTGGCTCCAGGTCACTGGATTGATCACG
>CAISLN010000091.1 GCA_903886275.1 uncultured beta proteobacterium
CTTTTTGGCACGCACAGGTGACGGCGAGCCCGGCGTCAAGACCATCTGGCTGGGCATGCAGCGGATTCTTGATTTCTCCGCTGGCATTAGATTTTCAAGGGAGCTCCAGGCTCAGGGGACTTGTGTATAACGAGATGCCTTTTGGCCTGCGCCGTGTCAGGTCCGCTGCGGTTCTAGCTGACCAAATCCAGCATCACCAGCCAAAGCGGATGTGCTTTCCCCGTCATCAACTGATTGATACATTTACCCATCTGCTGGGAAACCCGCCTGCGCAGGGACGTACGGTGGTTCAGGAAAAATTACAGAAAGTCCACGAACTCTCCTCCGAGCTTTCGGCGCAGCGTGAAATAGTTGCGCAGCCTGGAATTCCAGTTCTAAGCTGGCGAACTGCACTGCGGCGTTTCGGTTTTGCAGTACAGTGCGTCCAATACGCGGGAGGCATTGCATTTTTGGCCTATTTGTGTACAGAGCAGGCACCAACCAACCCAATAGTTGGACGAAGTTTCTGATTTGCGCTGCAATACACAAGCCTAGTGCACTACCGCCATGGGCACGGGGGTGGGCTTGAGCGATGGAATCCAACTTGTCATCGAGCACACCAGGGAAATGCCAGCAAATTATTTCGTTGGCACTGCAGCGCAATACGCATGGGTCGGTCCGTTTCTCACCAGATGCTAGCGTTCCAGCAACACAACGGGGACCCACTAGCCCGCTGTTATTTCCGGAATCAAGCGGCCAGTTGGTAGCTGCAGCGCCCCTTTTTACGCACCGCGCGCGAATCGACGACTCTTTTCAGCGAAGCGCCCACCGAGCCCAGGGGCATGGCGGCGCCTGTGGAGACCGTCGCGCCTGTGAGTAGAGTCCACTCACCCACTTTGAGAACCGTCTTCAGATAGTCCAGCACCTTGCTGTCATTGGCGGTCAGTGTCACGGGTTTAGCAGGTTTCTTGGCCTTGGTCGGGCGGCGGCGGGTTGCGACCGGTTTGACGAGTATGTTTTCGGCAGCTTCGTTGACTCTGGCAGCGCCGGCACGTGGGCGAGGCAGGGCGAACGATACATGCAGGTCGGTACGGGACAGTTCAGTAGCGGCAGCATGCAGGTCGCGCAGTTGCTCTTCCATGGCTTGCAGTTCCTGTACCAACCGGGACAACGTTTTCAAATTGGAAAAGTCCTGCTGGCACTCGGCCTGGAACGGTTGGCTGGCAACGGTGGCGACCAGGTGCTCGGCTTGATCGCGCACGGCAGCGGACACAACCGCCGTTGCTCGGTGCAGGCCAGTGCAGGCCTGTTGAATGGCGGAGAGTGTGGCTTTGGATAACGACACGAGAATCCTTATTTATATATTAGGCCCTGCAGCGTAGCTTCTCACGCCGCAGTCAGCTCCATTGTAGGACTAACTGCTTCAGTTAATTGAACGGTAAGCGATGTATTTTTCATCGCCGACAAACTATCAAAAAGTAAATATTCACGGCCCACTATTAGCTATTTTTAGTTCAATTAACATCGCCAATTTTGGCTGAGGAAAGATGAGCAAGAGCAGGCCATCAGGATGTTGTTGCCACTACGGAATTGCCCCAGGCTTCCGATATTGACTGGACCATCACTTACTCCTACAGTGCAGGGCAGGCATCAGTTTCTTACATATCGTTATGGGTTAATGGAACGTCGGCGTGTCGGTCAAAAAATCGTCGGCAGCAAAACAGGATGTCAAAATTTAAATTTGACATCGATCGCCAATTGATCGACGTAGGGCGTACCACCGAAAACATTGAATTGGTAGTGGTCCCATTCTCCGCCAACAGAAAACTCCCTGGATATCGCATAGTCAAAGCCAAGCCCAAACTTGGCACCTGTGCCAGTATCGTTACCCCGTGACGTATTGGCATTCATGAATGCTGCGCCCAATCTGCCCGACAGTGACCATTGGCTTGTGAGGGGCAAGGTGCCCACGCATCGACGCAGGCACCGTAACTGTCGACATTGGCCGGTCCGTTTCTGATGGCGCCTAATTCAACGAGTCCCAGTTCTAATGCAAAATTTTCGTTGAATTGGTAACCACCAAAAACGTTGCCACTCGCGGCCGATCCGCTCGTGGATACTCCGTTGAGGGTACTTGGATAGCTTTGTCCACCAAGCGCCGCACCGACATAAAGTGATTGGTTCTGGGCTCCGGCACCGACCGTTTCCGCAGCTAGAAGGATGGCCACGGCACAAGGCTTCATGCGATATGGGCTCTGCGTTTTGATGGATTTCATTTGTCACTCCTTGGATGAATATACATGCAATGGTGGCGGAGTGCCGGAAAACCAATTTTGACAATTCGCAAAATCTGTATAGGTAGCAAGGTATGCACATAAACCCATCTCGTTATACACAAGTCCCCTGAGCCTGGAGCTCCCTTGAAAATCTAATGCCAGCGGAGAAATCAAGAATCCGCTGCATGCCCAGCCAGATGGTCTTGACGCCGGGCTCGCCGTCACCTGTGCGTGCCAAAAAGCCCC
>CAISLN010000092.1 GCA_903886275.1 uncultured beta proteobacterium
GCGCGGGCTTTGGTATTTTTCGGTGAGCGCAGCAACGCAACAGGGAGCAGGAGGGGCAAGGGTGGGCGACGATTTGTGGTACTCCGCCATGAGGAGTCCATCCTTGCCCCTCCTGCGCGCCCACATCCGTGAGAGAAACCGTTAAAGCGCCCACACAGGTTGCGTCGAGGCCCAACACCCGCTATGGGGCACAATCCGTGGCGAACAGCGCGCCTGTGCAAGGCCGCTTCCACCCAACTGACTGCGCAAGCGCAGCCCCACCCAAGGAGCCGCCCATGGCGTTCACTGTTTCCATAGACCTGGCCTACGAATTGGAGGTCAAGGCCCAAGCCGCCGAAGTCTTTGACCTGCTGGCAGATGTGCCCACCTCGGCCAGCTACTTTCCCAAGCTCGACCAACTGGTGGACCTGGGCGGTGGCACTTACCGCTGGGAGATGGCCAAGATCGGCATTGCCTCCATCAACCTGCAAACCATTTACGCATCCACCTACGTATCGGACCGCACCCAGGGCAGCGTGGTCTGGACCCCGGTACAGGGCGAGGGCAATGCGCTGGTCTCGGGCTGCTGGAAGATCAAGGACAACAAGCAGTCCACCCACCTCACATTGGAGATACAGGGCGAGCTCAGCCTGCCCCTGCCGGGCCTGATGAAGGCCATGGTGGCGCCCATCGTAGAAGCCGAGTTTGAAAAGCTGATCGAGCAGTACATAGACAAGCTGACCCTGCGTTTTGGCGGCGAGGTCTAGCATTCTGGTGCTCGCGCCCATGGAGGGGCTGCTGGACTTTGTGCTGCGCGACATCCTGACCCGCTGTGGCGGCATAGACCGCTGCGTCTCCGAGTTCATACGCGTCACCAATACCCAACTGCCAGAGCGCGTGTTCGAGCGCATAGTCCCCGAGCTGCTCATGGGTGGGCGCACCTTTGCGGGTGTGCCGGTGCGCCCCCAGCTGCTGGGCTCGGACCCCCAATGCCTGGCCGACAACGCAGGCGTTTTGGCCAGCATGGGGCCGTTTGGCGTGGACCTGAATTTTGGCTGCCCGGCCAAGGTGGTAAACCGCCACGGTGGCGGTGCCGCCCTGCTGGAAGACCCCGAGCTGCTGACCCGCATCATGGGCGCGGTGCGCAGGGCCGTGCCCACCCACATGCCGGTCTCGGCCAAGATGCGCTTGGGGCTGCACGACGACCGCCGCGCCGAAGAATGTGCGCTGGCCCTACAAGAGGGCGGCGCCGATGAACTGGTGGTGCATGCCCGCACCAAGGCCGATGCCTACCGCCCGCCTGCCTACTGGGAACGCATTGCCGACATCCGCGCAGTGGTGCGCATCCCGGTGATTGCCAACGGCGAAATCTGGAACGTGGCGGACGCGCTGCGCTGCCGACAGCTCTCTGGCTGCACCGACCTGATGCTGGGCCGAGGCATGGTGACCGACCCCGGCCTGGCGCTGGCAATTGGTGGCGTGCAGGGCGCATCTGGCACGCCAGCAGATGACGCACCCCGCATTGCATGGACTGCCCTGCTGCCTCTGGTGGCCGACTTCTGGCAACTGGTGTGCAGCCGCCTGGACCGCAAAAAGCAATGCGGCCGGCTCAAGCAGTGGTTGAATTTTTTGCGCCAGCGCTACCCCGAAGCGGCCACGGCCTACCTGGAGCTGCGCACGCTCAATGAGCCGCTGCTGGTAGACCAGTGGCTGGCACAGCAACTGGCCGGTCTGCCAATGCTTACAGCGCCCGCTTGAGGCGGATCTCTTCGATCTTGACGCCGCCTTCGACCACGGTCTTGGCGCTGGAGAGTTCGCGCTTCAAACCGGCCAGCTCAAAAAAGCGCACGGCACGGTCATTGGCAATCGGAACCCAGATGCTGACATGGGTACAGCCTTCTTCCTGCAGGCCTTCGCGCGCAGCGTCCCACAGGGCCAAACCGGCGCCCTTGGACCAGTGGCTGTTGGCCACATAAATGGCCCAGATTTCGCCCATGGTCTGCGGAGTGCCCTTGTCGCGCGAGCGATCAAAGCCAACGAAGCCAATGATCTTGTCGCCATCGGTGGCGACATGGACCTGCGGCTCGCTGTATTCGATGGCCTCGCGCCAATAGGCTTGGCGCTTTTCCAACGGCACCACCACCATGGGCGTGTCGAGGGCAATGGACTTGAAAGCTTCACGAACGGTGGCGTTGTGGAGCTCGGCGATTTGTTTGGCGTCGCGCAAAGTGGCGGGACGCACTTGAATGGTTGTCGTGCTGGACATGTATATCGTTGAACGGGTGCAAATGGGAAAGTCGGCATTGTCGCCGCAAATTCTAATGTGCTCTTTTGCACACAGCGCGGCGCAGTGCCATTATTGTCCGCAGCGCTAGCGGTTACGGCGGCGCGGCTTGAGCGCCGGGATGCTGCCGGAACCATCCACCATGCAGGAGCGCAACAGCGCAATCGCCTGGGTATGGATCTGGCTCACGCGGGCCTCGCTGACCTGCAACAGCCGGCCAATCTCGTGCATTTTCAAATCGTCCACGTAGTAGTGGTGAAGCACGCTGTGGCTCTGACTGGGCAGCAGGCTGATCGCTTGCGCCAGCGATTGGCGCAGCGCGGCGCGCTCCAGCATGGCCAGCGGATTGGCCTCGGCGCAGAGCGTGGGAATGGGCAGGTCGTCAAAGGCCCCTAGATCCTCCAGCGAAATCAGGTTGTAGTCGGCCGCTTCTTGCAGCATGCGCTGGTATTTTTTGAGCGAAATATCCAGCTCGGTTGCCACTTCCTGTTCCAGCGGAGCGCGGCCCAGCAGGTGCCCCAGCTTTTGGAGCGCCAACTCCACGGCGCGCATGTCCTTGCGCAACTGGCGCGAACCATGGTCCATGGCGCGCAGGCCGTCGAGCATGGCGCCCTGTACCCGCAGGGCCACATAGTTTTTGAAATGCGCGGCGTTGAGCTTTTGGTAGGTCGCCAATACGGCGTGGACCAGGGCCAAGTGGCCGTCCTGAATCAGGTCCTCGGCATCCACGCAGGCAGGTAGCCTACGCCCGAGGCTGCGCGCCAACTTCTCCACCAGTGGCGCGTGCAATGCAAAGGCCTGAAGCAATTCCTGATCGGTCAAGTTTTCCATATGAATGTGAATGGTGCGGCATGCAGCGCTACTGCGCCTGTGGCCCTTACTTTCTGTGCCCCTATGTCTTCTATCGGACCCTTGCGCGCGGATGTTAAGGCCTTTATGTGACAGGCCGCTACAAGCCGGGCGAGCGCCATGCAGTAAGCTCCCCGGCATGGGTCATTGCTTGCGCTTTTTTTATCTGCTGTGGCTTGGCCTGGTCATACCCTTATACGCCCTAGCGGCACCGGCCTTTGAAGACAGCATGGCCCAACGCGCGCTGGCCTGCACCGCCTGCCACGGCGCACAGGGCAGGGCAGGGCCCGACGGCTACTACCCGCGCCTGGCGGGCAAGCCCGCAGGCTACCTGTACCGCCAGCTGCGCAACTTCCGAGAAGGCCGGCGCCACTATGCGCCCATGACAAGCCTGCTCGACACGCTAGACGACGCCTATCTGCAAGAGCTGGCAAGCTATTTTTCTGCGCTGTCCCTGCCCTACCCGGCGCCCCGGCCCAGCGCCAGCAGCGCGCAAGAGCTTGAGCAGGCCCGTCGGTTGGTGCAACAGGGCGACGCGGCGCGCGGCCTGCCGGCCTGCACCCAATGCCATGGTCTGCTGCTCACCGGCGTCAACCCCGCCACGCCCGGTCTGCTGGGCCTGCCCGCCGACTACCTGAACGCGCAGCTCGGTGGCTGGCAAACCGGCCAGCGCCATGCCGATGCGCCCGACTGCATGGCCCACATTGCCCGCCTGCTAAGCGCAAACGAGACCAGCGCCATTGCACGCTGGCTGTCGGCCCAAGCCCTGCCGCCAAACACCCAAGCGGCCGCGCGCCGCCCCACCGCGACTGCTGCCACGCTAGCGCTGCAATGCGGCAGCGACTTGCCGCTCACGGCAGCGGGCGCAGTCCCCTTTGTTGCCAGCACCACGCTGAGCGACCCGGCCACGCGTGGCGCCTACCTGGCGCGCATGGGCAACTGTGCCGGCTGCCACAGCGCACGCGGTGGCATGGCCTATGCCGGTGGGCGCGCAGTAGACACGCCGTTTGGCAGCATCTTCTCCAGCAACCTCACGCCCGACCCGTTGCACGGCATTGGGCTGTGGAGCGCCGATGACTTCTGGCAGGCACTGCACCAAGGCATCTCCAAGGACGGCCACGCGCTGTACCCGGCCTTCCCCTACACCAGCTACACGCGCATCGGCCGCGCCGATTCCGACGCCCTGTTTGCCTTTTTGAAAACCCTACCCGCCGCCAGCGTGGCCCCAACGGCGCACCGGCTGCGCTGGCCCTACAACACGCAGCTCGCGCTCAAAACCTGGCGCACCCTGTTCTTCACACCTAGCGCCACGCAGTCCACCGGCGCGACGGCGGGCCCTGCCGCTGATCCGGTACTGCAGCGTGGCGCCTACCTGGTGCAGGGCCTGGGCCACTGCATGGAATGCCATGGTTCGCGCAACGCCCTGGGCGCTCTGTCGGGAGATGCTTCGGGCGCCCTGTTGCCCGGCAGCCTGTGGTGGGCACCCTCGCTGTCCGACCCGGGCGGTGCTGCGGGCTGGAGCGAGGCCGAGCTGGCTGCCTTTTTGCAGACCGGACGCAACGACCGCGCCCAGGCCAGCGGCCCCATGGCCGAGGTGGTGCTGCACAGCACCCAGTACCTGAGCGATGCCGACGCCCTGGCCATGGCGCGCTACCTGCGGGCCATGGCGCAGCGCGCGCCAAGCACTTTGGCCACCCCGTCCCCATCGGCTGCTGCTGGCGCCAGCCGCAAACCCCAACAGGGCGCGCGGCTGTACGAAAAGCATTGCGCCGATTGCCATGGTGCGCAGGGCCAGGGGCGCGCCGGCGTCTACCCGGCGCTGGCGGGCAACCACGCCGTCAACCAGTTGCTGCCCAACAACCTGATCCACAGCCTGATGGAGGGCGGCTTTGGCGCGGCCACGCACGCCAACCCGCGCCCCTATGGCATGCCGCCCTTTATGCTGCAGCTCAGCGATGCCGACATGGCGGCCCTGCTCAGCTTCATCCGCAGCGCTTGGGGCAACCAAGGGGCAACGGTCAGCGAGTTTGATATAAACAAGTTTCGCCGCACCCAGTTGCCCTGAACCCCATGCCCCTTCCTTTCTACATCCAGTGTGAACGCCCGGCGCCTACCGTGCACAGCAACGAGGCGCATGGCTAGGCTGCGCCGCGTCCTGCGCGTGACACCGCCTGTACTGCCGCGCCCGACTGCGCCGCAGGACCCGACGCAGGACCCGACGCAGGAGCTGATCCTCGACGGCTACCGGCCCACGCAGATGATTGCCGACCTGCGCAAATACCAGGCCGAGCTGGAGATCCAGAACAAGGCCCTGCGCTACAGCCAGCAAGAGGCCGAAGGGGCCTCCGAGCGCTTTGCCACCCTGTTCTCCAGCGTGCCCCTGGCCCTGATGGTGGTCGATGAGGAGGGCCTGGTGCTGGCCAGCAATGCCATGGCACTGCGCCTGTTCCAGCCCCTTGAGAGCGACCCGGCGCTGAATTTTTTGCTGCCCTTTGTCGGGCCCGACCATGCCGACGAGGTGGCGGTATCTTTCATCAATGCCAAGACCAGTGGCTCCAGCGAGGTCAGCGAGGTGGTGTTTCGCAGCGGTGCCCAAGGCACCTTCACCGGCGACCTGCACATTGCCCGCATCGAGAATCCGCAGGACGATCTGGCCCACTTCATCTGCGCCATCATCGACCAGGGGCCGCTGCTGGCCCAGCGCCTGGCACTGCAGGAAAGTGCCGCCGTACTGGTGCAGCGCAACGAGGACCTGCTGCAAAGCGAAACCCGCATGGCGGCCATCATCAACTCCTCGCTAGACGCCATCGTGTGCCTGGACGAAAACCACTGCATCGCCGTCTTCAACCCAGCCGCCACGCAGTTGTTTGGTTGCCCTGCGTCATCGGCCTTTGGCAGCCCCTTGGCGCGCTTTTTGCCGGACGTAGAGGCCCTGCTCAAGCGGGGCAATGTGCCCAATCAGGCCTTGCTGGGCGAGTACCGCGCCAGCACCTTGCAGGGCGCAGAAATTTACGTGGAGGTCAGCATCTCGCTGGAGCGGGGCTTGAGCACCACGCACGCCATCACCACTTTGTTTGCGCGCGACCTCACGGCCAGCAAGCACGCCGAGGCGCAGCGCCTGGCGCTGGAGACGCAACTGCGCGAGTCGCAAAAAATGCAGGCCGTGGGCACCATGGCCGGCGGCATTGCGCACGACTTCAACAACATCCTGAGCGCCATCCTGGGCAATGTGGAACTGGCCAAGGAAGACACCCAGCAAGGATCGGCAGCGCAGACCAGCCTGAGCGAAATCGAGAAGGCCGGGCGGCGTGCGCGCGACCTGGTGCGCCAGATCCTCACCTTTAGCCGCAACGAGTCGCCCCTGCGCATCCCCATGCAGCTCAGCGAGGTGGTGCATGAGACCGTGCGCCTGGTCAAGGTCACCCTGCCGCCCGGGGTGGACCTCAAGGTGCAGGAGGCCAGCGACTGCAGCGCCGTACTGGCCGACGCCACCCAGGTCGAACAGGCCCTGCTCAATCTGTGTACCAATGCCATTTTGGCGGTGGGCACGGACAAGGGTTGGGTGCGCATCGAGGTCGGAAACACCCGGCTGGATTTTCCGCAGTGCAGTCGCATCGGCCTGGCGCCGGGGCGCTATGTGGACCTGTCGGTCAAGGACAGCGGCAGCGGCATGACCCCCGCCACACTGCAGCGCATCTTCGAGCCCTTCTTCACCACGCGCCAGGTCGGCCAGGGCACGGGGCTGGGCCTGTCGGTGGTACACGGCATCATGCAAACCCACCAGGGCGGCATCGACGTGAACAGCAGTCCCGGCCTGGGCAGCACCTTTCACCTCTACTTTCCGGTCTGCGAACTGGAAATCCCTGCGCCCCCCCTGCCCGCCGCCGCAGCGCCCGCCGTGCACGGCCAGGGCCGCCATGTGATGTATGTGGACGACGACCAAGCCCTGGTGTTTTTGGTCGAGCGGGTGCTGCGCCGCAAGGGCTTTACCGTGACGAGCTTTACCGACCCCTTTGAGGCGCAGGCGGCGCTGACCGAGCGGCCGCAGGACTTTGACCTGCTGGTGACCGACTACAACATGCCCGGCTTTAGCGGCGTGGACCTGCTGCGCGCCGCCAAGACCATACGCCCGGACCTGCCGGTGGCACTGGCCTCGGGCTATGTCACCCCGGAGATCGAGAAGGCCGCGTTTGAGGCCGGCGCCAGCGCCATGGTCTACAAGCCCAATGATGTGAACGAGCTGTGCGAGACGGTGCAGCGCCTGATACTGGGGGGCCAGAGTGCTTGAGGTGGTCCATGCCGATGCGGCCTTCGTCGTGCTGCATAAGCCCTCGGGCCTGCTGGCGGTGCCGGGCAAAACCAGCAATGACTGCCTGAGCCTGCTGGCCCAGGCGCAGTTTGCCGACGCGCTGATCGTGCACCGCTTGGACATGGCCACCTCCGGCCTGATGCTGATGGCACGCGGCATAGACGCCCAGAGAACGCTCAACACCGCCTTTGCCGAACGCCGGGTACACAAGCGCTATGTGGCCATCGTCCAAGGCGACTGCCGCAGCACCGCAGCGAGCGATTCAGCCAACAGCGTGCGGGCTGCGAACCTTGCCGACCCTGCTTCAGCTTGGCAATCGATTGAGCTGCCCATCCTCGTGGACTGGCCAAACCGGCCGCTGCGCAAGATCGACTTTGAAAACGGCAAGCCCAGCAGCACGCGCTGGCGCTGCCTGTCCTTTGACGCGGCGCGCAACGTCTCGCGCCTGGAGCTGGAGCCACTGACCGGGCGCAGCCACCAATTGCGCGTGCACCTCAAGGCCATAGGCCACCCCATCCTGGGGGACGCGCTGTACGCACCACCCGACATTGCGGCACTTTCCCCGCGCCTGCTGCTGCACGCCACCGAGTTGGGCTTTGCCCATCCTGTCAGCGGTGCATGGGCAAGCTTCCATTCAGCCGATGGTTTTGGAGCCTGGGCCTAGTTTCCCATTGGGGCGCAGTGGGAAAGCGGGGGGCCTACTAGAATGCTTTGGTGACCCATCTACTCAACGCCGACCTCCACTGCCACTCCGTCATCTCCGACGGCACCCTAACGCCCGAGGAACTGGCCGCACGCGCCAAGGCCAATGGCGTGGAACTGTGGTCCCTGACCGACCACGACGAGCTAGCCGGCCAGGCCCGCGCGCTGGCTGCAGCCCATGCCCAGGGCATGCGCTACCTCAGCGGCGTGGAAATCTCCGTCACCTTTATTGGCCAGACCGTGCACATCGTCGGCCTGGGTTTTGATGCCGACAATGCCGCCCTGCTGCAGGGCCTGCGCGACACCCGTGGTGGACGCAGACAGCGCGCCATGGAAATGTCGGAGGGGCTGGCCAAGGTTGGCATCCACGGCGCATTTGAGGGCGCCCTGCCCTATGTGGGCAACCCCGAGCTGATTTCGCGCACCCACTTTGCCCGCTTTCTGGTGGACAGCGGCGTGTGCAAGGACACCAACGAGGTGTTTCGCAAATACCTCACCGAAGGCAAGCCCGGCTATGTGGCGCACCGCTGGGCCACGCTGGGCGACGCCGTGCGCTGGATCGTTGACGCCGGCGGCCTGGCGGTGGTGGCGCATCCGGCGCGCTACCGGTTCACACCCAACGAAGAATTTGCCCTGTTCACCGAGTTCAAGGGCCACGGTGGGCGCGGTGTCGAAGTGGTCACCGGCAGCCACAGCGTGGCCGAATATGCCATCTATGCCCAGACCGCCAAAGAGTTCGGTCTGGCCGCCTCGCGCGGCAGCGATTTTCACAGCCCGGCCGAGAGCCACACCGAGCTGGGCACCCTGCCCCTGCTCAAGCGCACATTGACACCGGTCTGGGAGCTGCTGGCCAGCCGGATCCAATAATAAAAAACCCATGGCACAGTACTTCGAACTCCACCCCGAAAACCCGCAGGCCCGACTGCTCAAACAGGCTGTCGCCCTCCTCGAAAAAGGCGGCATCCTGGCCGTCCCCACCGACTCCAGCTACGCCCTGGTCTGCCACCTCGATGACAAGAACGCGGTGGACAACCTGCGCCGCGTGCGCGGTGTGGACGACAAGCACCAGCTCACCCTGCTGTGCCGCGACCTGAGCGAGCTCGCCAGCTACGCCAAGGTGGACAACCGCCAATTTCGCCTGCTCAAGAACGCCACGCCCGGGCCCTTCACCTTCATCCTCGAAGCCAGCAAGGAAGTGCCAAGGCGCGTGAGCCACCCCTCGCGCAAGACCATAGGCCTGCGCGTGCCCGACCACAAAGTGCTGCAAGAGCTGCTGAGCCTGCACGGCTCGGCCCTCTTGGCCACCACGCTGATTCCACCGGGCGACACCCACCCCTTGAATGACGCCGAGGAAATCCGAGCGCGCTTTGAGAAGCTGATTGCTGGGGTGCTCAACGCCGGCGCCTGCCCGCAGGAGCCCACCACGGTGGTGGACCTGAGCGGCGAGACACCGGAGATCATTCGCCAGGGCCGGGGCGACGCGGCATTGCTGGGGCTGTAAAAAAAGCCGGCGAAAGCCGCGGCTCAGACGGGTGGGCTGGGCACCTGGTCCCACTTGTCCCGGATCTCCAGAATCTGCGGCAGGATGGACAAAAAGAGTTCGACCAGCGCGGGCTCAAAATGTTGACCCGAACCCTGCCTGAGCGTTTGCAGCACCAGATCCATGGGCCAGGCCGCCTTGTAGGGGCGCTTCATGCTCAGTGCATCAAACACATCGGCCACCGCCACGATGCGCGCCGACTCCGGTATGGCCGTGCCGGCCAGGCCCTGCGGATAGCCACTGCCATCCCACTTTTCGTGGTGGTTGAGGGCAATCTCGGCCGCCATGTGGAACACCGGCGCATGGCTGCGCGCCAGGATGTCATGGCCTATGCGCGAGTGGGTTCGCATGACCACCCACTCCTCGGCGCTCAGCCTTGCCGGCTTGGCCAGGATCTCGCGCGCAATGCCAATCTTGCCGGTGTCGTGCATGGGCGCGGCCATGCCCATCATCTCGCAGGCTTCGCTGCCCCAGCCACTGGCCTGCGCCAAGGCCCTGGCGTATTCGGCCATGCGCCAAATGTGCACACCGGTGTCGTTGTCGTTGTAATGGCCAGCGTCTCCGAGCATGGAGATCGCATCCCGGTAGCTGGTCTGCAGCTCGCTCAAGCGCACCAGGGACAGATGCGCCTTGACGCGGGCCCGCACAATCGCCGGCACCACCGGCTTGACGATGTAGTCCACCGCACCCACCTCGAAGCCGGTGGCCTCGTTGCCCACGTCGGCCAGCGCGGTGACAAAGATCACCGGAATGGACTCGGTGCGCGTATCGCTTTTGAGCGAGCGGCAAACCTCGTAGCCGTCCATGCCCGGCATGGAAATATCCAGCAGCACCAGCAAGGGCCGGTGCTTGCTGGCCGCAGCCAGCGCGTCCGAGCCACTGGTGGCGAACACCACGCGGTAATCGGCCTCAAGGATCTGGCGCAGCAGGGCCAGATTTTGCGGCTCGTCGTCCACAATCAAAATCGGTCGGTCTGCCATGCTTCTCAGGTCTCCAGTTGGATGTGGTGCTGGCGTGCCAGAAATCGCACCGCTAGTTTGCAGGCATCGAAGGCATAGCTTTCCAGGGCGCCGCGCAGCGCCAGCAGTTCGGCCGCAGGCAGCAGCGTTGCCAGGTCCGCCAACACCGGCTCCACGGCCGCCGGAGAATCTTCTTCCAGGCGCTGCAGCGCCAACAGCAGCAGGGGGCGCAGCAGGTTTCGGTCTATCGTTGCGGGAGACGCGGCGTCTGCGCACTGCGGCTCCACGCCGGCATAGACATGGATCTGCGCCACTGTCCCATCCAGTGCCTGCTGCAGCAGGGCGTAGGCGTCCTGCGAAGGGACGCCGCAGGTCAGGCATTGTTCCAGCGCCCGGCAGGCCTGCACAAGGCCGTCCAGCACCAGGCTACCGGCGGCGCCACGCAGCTTGTGGGCGTGGGCCTTGGCCGCCACCGGGTCCATGTTGCGCATCTCGCTCACGCAATGCTGGTAGTCGCGCACAAACTTGTGCAAGAACTTGCGGTAGACCGAAGCGTCCTTCCAGAGAACGAGGGCGCGGTCCATGTCCATGGTTACCCTGGCCAAGTCCAGTGCGCGTGCCGCCTGCAGGTCCAGCAGAGGTGCTGGCTGCGCGGGCGCATGGTGGGGCGTGAGTTTGCGTATCAGCGCGACGATTTCTTCCACGTCAAAGGGTTTGCAGACAAAGTCGCTCATGCCTGCGGCCAGCGCCTCTTCGCGGCGTGCGTCCGACACGCCGGCGGTCAGCGCCACCACAGGCAGTTGCGCCAGCGCCGGCAGCGCGCGGATCTTGCGGGTGGTCTGGTAGCCGTCCATGGCCGGCATCTGCACATCCATCAGCACCACATCCACCGCGCCGCCGCAATGCTGCAGCCAGTGCAAGGCCTGCGTGCCATCGCTGGCACAGTCCACGTGGGCGCCCTCTCCCGCCAAAATGCGCATGGCCACTTCCAGGTTGACCTCGCTGTCGTCCACCAGCAATAGGCGCAGCCCCGCCAATCGCGCTGCGGCCTGCAGCGCTGGAGGCGCCACACCGGCACGCAACTGCAGTGCGCTGTGAATGGCCGTGCCCAGGGCCAGGGCACTGAGCGGCAGGCTCAGCGCCGCATCGATGTGCGGCAACGACAAGTCCAATGATTGGCCAGCCAGATCGGTCAGCAACAGAACCACCGGCCAGGGCGCCAGCGCGGGCGGCGCGAGCAACAAGTCCAGCATCTGCAGGGCCTGGGGGCGGCTGGACCGGCCGTCCAGCAGCAGCACATCAAAGGGCTCACCCTGGGCCACTGCGCTGTGCAGCCGCAGGTCCAGCACCTCGCTTGGTTCCAGCGCCTGGGCCAGGCCACCCAGGCTGCGCACGGTTCGGCACAGCGCCGCTCTGGCAATGTCACTCTTGTGCGCAATCAGCACGCGTAGCGGCGCCAGCACAGCCTCAGCCGCAGGCACCGTCTTGCCGAAGGCAAGCGAGAAGAAAAAGCTACTGCCCTGGCCCACTGCACTGCGCATCTGCAGGCTGCCGCCCATCAGCTCGACCAAGCGCCGGCTGATGCTCAGGCCCAGGCCGGTGCCGCCAAACTCGCGGGTGGTGGAATTGTCAGCCTGCTCAAAGGGACTGAAGATGTGCTGCTGCATGTGCAGGGGCACGCCAATGCCCGAGTCGCGTACGCGAAACTCCAGCAGCAGGTGCTCGCTGTCTTGCGACACGATGTCCACGCCAACCTCCACGAAACCGCTGGGTGTGAACTTGATGGCATTGCTGGCCAGGTTCACCAACACCTGCAAGAGGCGCATGCGGTCTCCCACCAGAGCGCACAGCGGGCGCTCGGGCGGTGCGATGGCCAGCACCAGGTTTTTACCTTCGGCAAAGGCCCCCATCAGCGTGGCCAGATGGTCCAGCAACTCGTCGAGCGAAAAGGCGGTACTGCCAACGTGCAGGTGGCCGGCCTCGATCTTGGAGTAGTCAAGGATGTCGTTGATCACGGCCAGCAAATTGGCGCCGGTGGCGCGGATTTTTTGCACCAGTTCGCGCGAATCTGCCGACAGCGGATTTTTTTCCAACAGGTAGGCAAGACCCAAAATGCCATTCATGGGGGTGCGAATTTCATGGCTCATATGGGCCAGGAAGTTGCTCTTGGCCAGCGTGGCTTCCTCGGCCCTGCGCCTGCCCTCCAGCGCGTCGGTGCGTTCGGTGCGTGCGGCCTCCAGGCTGGCCTGGAGCTGGCGGGCGGCGCGCCCCATCGGCAACATCTCGCGCTGCAGCACCAGCCACAAGGCCAGCGCAACCAGGCCCATGGCGCAGGCGACCTCAACGACAAACGGGTTGAGAAAGACCTCGCCTCCCGATATTTGGGCCACCACATACCAGTCCACGCTCGCCAGATCGGCAGCCACCGAGATGACTTCCAGTCCCTGGCTGTCCAGGGAGCGGGTCGCCTCGGTCCAGCCCTCACGGTGGCGGTCCAGCAGCGCAAACAAGCCCCTGGGCTCCAGCGCTTGCAACAGCAGCTGGCTGTCGGTGCTGGCGATCTGCAACGCATCGGGGCGCGAGACCAGGTGATAGGACTGGCTGCTGCCCGGCTTGGCCATGGCCGAGAAATCAAACGGGGTGCCCGCGCCTATGCGCTCGGAGCCACACAGCAACCCCAGCAGCCGGCCATCGCTGCCCTTGAGGGGCAGCGCAAACACCAGCACAGGAGCCTTGGCAAAGCGCCCCACTAGCGGCTTGACGACCGGCTGGCCGCTGGCCATGGCCTGCTGAAAATAAGCCGCGTCCCGGTAGCTGATGCCCAGATTGCCGCGCGAGGGCGATTCGGCAATGCGCTCGCCAGCAGCCGAGATCACATACACATCGCGGCTAAACAGGCTTTGCACGATCACCTGGTCGGCCAGGTAGCCATTGGGTTCGCGCCCTGCCAAGATCAGGCCAGCCACAGGCGCCGACAGGCTGTCGAGTGCGCGCAGGCGCAATGCGATTTCGCGGTCCAGGGTGGCGGCAATGTAGCGCGCGTCGGCAGTCTTGGCGTCCACTACCTTGCGATGGATTTCCGCCTTCATCGACAACCACATAAAGAGCGCGCTCAGTGCAGCCCCCAGCACGAGCGCCACATAGACCGCCAGCTTGAAGCGCAGTGCCTGGCGGGACTTCCAGAACGCGCTCATGGTGAAGGCTGGAGGGGTTGTCTGCGCATGGGCCTCCGGAAACCGCGGTTTATGTATGCCTGCATGATGCAGTACCCACCACCCTGCATCTGCAAGGTATCCCCTACAAAAAAGGTCAAAATTTCACTGGTAGCCGTGGCAGATGGCCAGGGCCACCAGTTCGGCGTTGCTGTGCACATCGAGTTTGGACAGCAGCCTTGTGCGATAGGTGCTCAGTGTCTTGGTGCTCAGCTCTGTCTCCTGGGAAAGGTCTTGCAGGCTGGTGCCGGCCAGCAGCGCGCCAAGGACTTGCAGCTCGCGCGGTGACAGGGCATGAAACAGATCGTCCGTAGCGGCGCTGGCGCGCATCCCGCGCCGCCCAAAGCTGTTGCCACCCGAGAGCACTTGGTAGACGGCCTGCAACAGTTCCGCAGCCGGCGCGTCCTTGCCGACAAAACCCTGGGCCCCTGCCTTTTTCGCAGACAAGGCGTATTGGGACGCCGGGTACATGGAGAAAAAAATTACCGGCAACGAAATACCTTCCGCGCGCAGGCGCTCCAACACGGCAAGGCCCCGGCGCGTGGGCAGGCCGATGTCCAAGATCAGCAGCTCGGCCAGGTTGGAGCGCACCACCTCTTCGACCATGGCGCCATCCCAGGCCTCGGCCACGACCTCCAGATCGGGGCGGCTGTGCAATATGTCGCGCAGCCCCTGGCGCACCACCTGGTGGTCGTCGGCAATGATGATGCGTGACTTCACGGCGCGTTCTGCAGGGTCACGGTCACCTGGGTGCCCTTGGCACCCGCTTTCAGTTGAAAGCGCCCGTTGTGCTGCAGCACCCGCTCTTGCACCCCCTTGAGGCCCCAGCCCTGGCCGGCCTGGCCGGGCAAAAAACCATGGCCGTTGTCGCGCACCCGCAGCGTGTAGCCCGAGCGCCCGGCGCACAGCAGCAAGCGCACCTCGCTGGCCTGCGAATGCCTTGCCACATTGGTCAGCAGTTCCTGCAGCACGCGAAACATGTCCGCTGCAAGCCGGGTCTGCGGCTGCAGCCCGGGACTGCCAAAGCGGCCACGCGCCCGGATACCCACCTGCTGCGACCATTCTTCCAGGTAACAGCGGCAGGCCTCCATCAGGCCCAGGTCCTCCAGCAACTGGGGCCGCAGTCGGGCGCAAATATCGCGCGCCGCCAACTGGGTTGTACGTGCCATGTCGGCCAGCGCCAACAGCTCTGCGCCCACCGCCCCAGCGCCCGGTTGGATGCGTGCGGCCAGCGACTCGAGCTGCATGCGCATGCCGGTCAGCGCCGCGCCGAGTTGGTCGTGCACATCGCGCGCGATCGCCAAGCGTTCGGCCTCGATGGAATCCTGGATATGCAGCGAGAGGCGCAAGGGGTCAAAGGTTTGCGTGGGCGCGTCCTGCGCCAAACAGCGGTCCTGGGGGTCGCCATGCAGCGCCACCCAGACCTTGCCAAAGCCCTCGTCAACCAGCTCAAACACCAGGGCCTTGAACCAAATTTCCCGGCCATCGGCAGAGCGGCGTTTCAGCGCTCCGCGCCACTCACCACGCGATTGCAAGGCGGCAGCGATGGCGTCGGCCAATGCCTGGCGCTCGGTGTCGCTGCCGGTGCGCAGCACCGCCACCTGCTGGCCAGGCAACTGCCCGGGCGGGTAGCCCAGCAGGCGGTCAAGGCGCGCGTTGGTGTAGAGGATGCGGCCGGTCACGGGGCTGACGATGAGCACGCCCTCGGTCATGTGCTGCGTCACGTGGGACTGCAGCCGCATTTGCTGCTCGGCGGGGAAGGATTGCAGCATCGAACCAAATGTCATGCTGCAGTGTAGGTGCAGCACAAGGGCTCCGAGACGCTCCCGCACGCACCTATTCATACATCTGAGTGTCCCCATGGCACGCCAACGCGCGGGCGTCTGACACAATGCCGCCATGGACATTGCAAACCTGATTCAAACCGTTGCCCTTTACGCACTGCCCGTGCTGTTTGCCATCACCGTACATGAGGCCGCGCACGGCTATGCGGCGCGCTACTTTGGCGATGACACGGCATGGAAGATGGGCCGCGTCACGCTCAACCCGCTGGCGCATATAGATCCCATGGGCACCATCCTGATGCCCCTGATCCTGTACTTCGCCACCTCGGGCGCCTTCTTGTTTGGCTATGCCAAGCCGGTGCCGGTGCGCTTTGGCAATCTGCGCAGCCCCAAGCGCCACATGGTCTGGGTGGCGCTGGCAGGACCTGCCGCCAATCTGGCGATGGCCCTGGGCTGGGGCGCCCTGCTGTTTGTGCTGCATGCGCTGGGCATCACGGAAATCTTTTTCATGAAGATGTGCCAAGGCGGGGTGCTGGTAAACATTGTGATGTTTGCCTTCAACCTGTTCCCTTTGCCACCGCTCGATGGCGGACGCATTGTGGTGGGCCTGCTACCGACCCAACAGGCCATGGCCTTTTCGCGCATTGAACCCTACGGCTTCTTCATCGTCATGGCCCTGGTCGTCAGCGGCCTGGTCAGCAGCCTGTGGATGCAACCGGTGATGGCACTGACCTTTCGCCTGGTCAATCTGCTGCTGTCGCCGCTGGCGCTGCTGCTTTGAATGGGACCGATTGCCCACTCTGTGGGGCGCCCTGGTTTTTCATATTGTTTTGAGTTGGATTGCATGAGCCCCACCCCCGTTAGCACACCCATCCGTTTTCTCACCGGCATCACCACCAGCGGCACGCCGCATCTGGGCAACTACGTGGGCTCGATACGCCCCTCGGTACGCGCCAGCCTGACAGACGGCGTGCAGAGTTTTTACTTTTTGGCCGACTACCACGCGCTGATCAAAATCGACGAGCCCGCGCGCATCCAGCGCTCCACGTTGGAGATTGCCGCGAGCTGGCTGGCCGCAGGGCTGGACCCCGAGCGGGTGGTGTTTTACCGCCAGTCCGACGTGCCCGAAATCCCCGAGCTGACCTGGTTTTTGACCTGTGTGACGGGCAAGGGCGTACTCAACCGGGCCCATGCCTACAAGGCCTCGGTGGACAAGAACAACGCCTGCGGTGTGGACCCCGACAGCGATGTCACAGCCGGCCTGTTCATGTACCCGGTGCTGATGGGCGCGGACATTCTGATGTTCAATGCCCACCATGTGCCGGTGGGGCGCGACCAGATCCAGCACATCGAGATGGCGCGCGACATGGCCAACAGTTTTAACCACCGCTATGGCGCGCACTTTGTGCCGCCGCAGGCCGCGATTGAAGAGTCGGTGGCCACCCTGCCGGGGCTGGACGGGCGCAAGATGAGCAAGAGCTACGACAACACGATTCCGCTGTTTTCCAGCCGCGAGCAGCTCAAAAAACTCATCGCGGGCATCAAAACCGACTCGCGCGCACCGGGCGAGCCCAAGGACACCGAGGGCTCGGCCCTGTTCCAGATTTACCAGGCCTTTGCCACTGCCGAAGAAACGCTGGCGCTGCGCCAAGCCTATGCGAATGGCGTTTCCTGGGGCGATGCCAAGCAGCTCTTGCTGGAGCGCATTGACCAGGAGATTGCGCCCATGCGCGCGCGCTACCAGCACCTGATGGAGCATCCCGAAGAGGTGGAAGCCCTGCTGCTGGCCGGTGGTAAAAAAGCCCGCGCCATCGCCACGCCCTTCATGCAGCAACTGCGCCACGCAGTGGGGCTGCGCGCCCTGTCCGCGGGTGTGGTGCAGGCCCAGGTGAAGGCCGCCAAGTCCTCGCTGCCCGCTTTCAAGCAGTACCGCGAGAAGGACGGCAAGTTCTACTTCAAACTGGCCGACGCCCGGGGTGTGGTGCTGCTGCAAAGCCTGGGGCTGGAGTCACCGCAATTGGCGGGCAAGAGCATTGGCCTGTTGCAAAAGGAAGGCGCCTCGGCCCTGGAGGCACTGTCCGCACAGCTGGAGCCGCTGCTAGACCGTGATGCCCTTGTCGCAGCCCTTGAAGCCCTAAAGGCCGAGGCCGCTTAAGTTATTTTTTGGGTTTTGGCAGGTCTCACTCACAGGTGTGGGCGCTTTAACGGTTTCTCTCACAGGTGGGGGCGCGCAGGAGGGGCAAGGATGGGCTCCTCATGGCGGAGTACCGCAAATCGTCACCCACCCTTGCCCCTCCTGCTCCCTGTCGCGTTGCTGCGCTCGCTGGGCAATACCAAAGCCCGCGCACGCCAATCTCTTTGGTAC
>CAISLN010000093.1 GCA_903886275.1 uncultured beta proteobacterium
CTTTTTGGCACGCACAGGTGACGGCGAGCCCGGCGTCAAGACCATCTGGCTGGGCATGCAGCGGATTCTTGATTTCTCCGCTGGCATTAGATTTTCAAGGGAGCTCCAGGCTCAGGGGACTTGTGTATAACGAGATGCCTTAACCCCAGGGAACCCCATCATGCATCCGGCAATTCTTTACGGACTGATGGGCCCGTATTCACAATGGGACGAGAAGCCATTTCCGAATCGCATCAAATGGTGGGCTGAAGCAAGTGAACTGGGCAGCTATTTTCTGAGCATGTGCGATGCAGAGTTAATCATGCTGCGTAACGAATATGCTCGTCGTGGCAAAGTACTCACTGGTGTGCACGATATTCAGAAAGAAATCGTTGATGCGTACGGGAATCAGATTTCTGACCCCAGAACGCTCATGAGCACCTTGCGCACGAATAAAGCCTACGACGGCGCATACATTCCTATGGTGCGCTCTGCGAATAATGACGGTTGGTTTGTTGACGTCACCAGTCGCGCGTTTTGCGAGGATGTACCCTTTGGACTATCTCTTTTGGTTGGACTGGGTGCTTCACTGGGTGTCCAAACGCCGATGATGTCGGAAATAGAAAAATGGGCTTTGTCAGTTATGCAGCCAGAACATCGTGCGCTGACGCCGGTGTTAGCAAAAATGGTTTGACTGCCGCTGGTCAGATGAAGCCGTGGGTGGCATTGCCAACGACAATGCTGACTTTATCCATTCGGCAAAAGCCTGCAAACGAGTGTCGCCTGAAAGCTTTTGCCGGTAAACGAGGTAATAACTAACCCCACTCGGATATATCTCGGGCACTGCGGCCACCAACGTGCCACTGATGAGTTCGTATTTTGCAAGGAAGTGGTCAGCGATTGCAATACCATGATTAGCTACGGCCCATTGCAGCGCGTTATCAAGTGTGTCAAAGGTCAGGCCGCGATCTACTGAAAATACTCCACCGGACCATTGCTGTGCCCAGGCTCGCCAGTCATGGTGCGTTGGATCTGGGTGTACTAGGTCAGCTCGTTTGAAGTCTTCCGCTGTTTGAAATAGACCATACTTTTCGAGGTATTTTTGCGTACACACTGGCAACAACATTTCGTCATAGAGACATACAGCATTTTTTGCAGGCCAGTCACCTAGTCCCCACCGAATACCCACGTCGAAGTCATCATCATTCAATGCAATGCTTTTCCAACGCGGGGTGATGGAGATACCTGCAGGCAAATCTTTTTGGTGGAGCAACCAACGAAGAGCAAATGAGGGATTTGTCTTGATACTCAGCTTGGTTTGATCGCTGCCAATGCGAAGCACACCTTCTTCTAAAATCTGAAAAGATCGAGAGACGTACTCATACAATGTCTGCCCGGCACTAGTTAATGCGAAGCCTTCTTTTCGGTGAAACAGCTCAACCCCGAGTTCCGATTCCAGTAGTGAAATGAAGCGACTTACTGCACTTTGGCTCACATGCAGTTGGACGGAAGCCTTGGATATTCCGCCCAGTTCGGCAACTTTACGAAATGTCTTGATAGCGTTCAGTGATGGAAGCCTATTCATCAAAATTCCTTCTATTTCTGGAATATTTCAGCGAGTTGTCTTAATGCGAATGCATTCGAAAAGTTAATCATCAGTTTCATAAAACGATTCCTGGAAATTGTTGATTTGGCAACTGCAATCGTCAATACTAGGAACTAGCAGGAGTTCCATATCGCAAAAGCACTGCGAAGTATTCCACGGGATTGACTAGCCAGCGCGTTCGATGGATTTTTGAGGTCGCATCAGCTTCAATTACTCTCAAATGAGAGTGCCAACGCGCTGCATCGCAGATGCCTCATGTGTTTTTTTGGGGAGGCTGGATTGAGAATCCAGTTAGATTGATGCTAGCACAACGAATATGACGTCTTGAGAGATTTAGCACCCCAAACCTGCAGGATTCGAGGATATTGGAATTTTGCTAGCCGTTTTTGCGCGGCATCAGGCGCACGCCGGAGATAGCCTCGCGGTACAGCGTATCGAGGTCGGAGTCGCCGGTGATGGTCATGTGCAGGTCGTGCAGCAGGCCGTCGCTGAGGCCATAGACCCAGCCGTGCAGGGTGACGTTTTGGCCGCGTGCCCAGGCGTCTTGCAGCACCGTGCTTTGCGCCACGTTCATCACCTGCTCGATCACATTGAGTTCGCACAGGGCGGCGGCGCGGCCATGCTCGGGCATCACGTCCATCACGGCGCGGTGGCGGTCGCGCACATCCTGGATATGGCGCAGCCAGTTGTCGGCCAGACCGACGCGCGCACCCTCCAACGCAGCCTGCACGCCGGAGCAACCGTAGTGGCCCACCACCATCACATGCTCGACCTTGAGGCGCTCCACGGCGAATTGGATGGTGGACAGTGCGTTGAGGTCGGAGTGCACCACCACATTGGCGATATTGCGGTGCACGAACACCTCGCCCGGGTCTAGGCCGGTAATTTCATTGGCCGGCACGCGGCTGTCGGAGCAGCCTATCCACATGTACTTGGGGCGCTGCTGGTTGGCCAGGTCGGTAAAAAAACCGGGGCGTCGGCGCTGTATGTCGGCAGCCCAGGCGCGGTTGTTGGCAAAGAGGTTGTTCAAATCAGTCCTAGGTTTATGGTTTGCGAAGCGCGTTGCGCACGTTCCAGTCCAAGAGGCCGTAGCGGGCGCGCTCTTGCAGATCGTCCTGTGCGTTGAAGACGCAGTCGGCTTGCGGAGCCGTCTGGGTGCAGACAAAGCTGGCCTTGTTGCCCAGTTGCCAGGCGCCCTGCGCGTTGCGCGCCTCGCCGGTAAAGAACAGGGTGCGCGCTGCGTTGACGGGGTCGCTTGCGTCTTTGAGTGGCAGCAGCAAATTGCGCCCGGCGTTGACATAAGGGCCTTCGATGCCGGCCAGCGGAAACAGGGTATTGAACATGTCGCGGTGGCTGGCCGGCAGCGTCTGCTGCTGCCCGCAGGCCAGGCCCTCGCCCCAGATCACAAACGGCACCTGGCGGATCAACTGGCGCCTGGCGGGCTCGGCATAAATGCCAAAGGAGCGCACATTGTGGTCGCCGGTGGCGGCGATCAGGGTGTCGGCGTGGTGTGGGCCTTTTTGCACCTGCTGCACAAAGGCACCTAGCTGGTCGGTGGCGTAGTGGTAGCTGTCCAGATTGGGCAGCAGGGTGTCGGAGCTGGTCTCGCCCTTCCAATGCGCCATGTCGCGCTTGACGCGCTGGTAGTCGTCGGGCAGGTCGTAGGGCGGGTGGTTGGTGGAGCTGAGCACAAACACAAACAGCGGCTTGTCGCTGGGTTCGGCCAGGCGCTTTTCAAGATAGCGAAAGAGGTATTCGTCCCACACGCCCCACAGGCCCAGGGTGGCTTGCGGATAGAGTTTTTGCAGGCTGGTGGCATCGATGATTTCGTCAAAGCCCTGGGCTGGCAACACCCGGTCCAGACTGCGCCAACCGATGCGTACCGAGGACACAAACAGCGTGCGGTAACCGGCGTCGCGCGCCACTTTGGCGATCGACCAGGGAATGGGCTTGCGACCTACATCGCCCAGGGTCAGCGGTGTGATGGGCGAGGCAAACAGCAGTGCCTCCAGGGCCGGATGGGTACCGGGCTGGGCCGAGTCGAAGTTGCTGAAGTGGCAGGCCTTGTCCAGCGTGGGCGCCATGCGGCCCAGCACATCGAACTGCGGGCCTTGGTAGCGCATGGGCTCGGCGCTCCAGGACTCCATCAGGAAAAACAGCAGGTTCTTTTTGGGCGTGCCGCTGGGCAGGGCCGGGTGTGCGATCAGCGCCGCCTTGACCTCTGCGTCGCTTCCATGCGGCAGGCCCAACACCTTGGCGGCGGCAGGTGCCGAGTCAAAGCCCAGGGCCTTGAGGCCCAGCAGCGGGTCCTGCAGGTTTTGCGACTGGCCGCGGCTGTCCCAGGCGTACTTAAGAGCGATGACGCCATTGGGCACCATGTCGTTGAGGAACTGCGAGGTGGTGACGGTCAGGTGCTGGCGCTGCAGGGCCATCTCGCGCAGCGTGCCCTTGCCCGCAAACACCAGTGCCCAAAAGGCCAGCACCATGGCCAGGGCACGCAGCCAGCGGCTGCGGTCCCGCAGGGCAGAGTCCGGCACGGCGCGCAGCACGATGCGCTGGTGCATCCAGGCGCTGCCCCAGCTCAGCAGGGCCACCAGCAAGAGCGAGGTGATGACCGGGAAGTCGCGCCACACGGTCTGCAGCACGGCCGAGGTGTCGTCTTCGGCCAGACCGAACACCAACGAATCAATCGGCGTCTTGTAAAAGCCAAAGTAGTGCAGGTTGACCATCGAGAGCAACACAAACACAAAGCCCACAACGGCGGCAATGCGGCTGTAGACACGCCCCGACACCCAGGGCAGCACCAGCAGCAGCACAAAGCCGGCGATGGCGCTGACCTTCAGGTCAAAGCGAAAACCCTGAAAGGCCACCGCCAGCACATCGGAAGCCGGCGTGACATAGCCGGAGGGCCAGAAGTGGATGATCTGGCCCCAACGGATCAGGGACAGCACCAGCACCAGTGGCAGCACCAGCAGCCAGGCGCGGATCAGACCGCGCAGGAGGCCATTGAAAAAGATCGATAAATAGGCTGAGATTGGGGTGGGCATTTACATGGTTTCGGCGAACAACTCGCGGCCAATGAGCATACGGCGGATTTCGCTGGTGCCGGCGCCGATCTCATAAAGCTTGGCATCGCGCCACAAACGGCCCAGCGGGTAGTCGTTGATGTAGCCATTGCCACCGAAAATCTGCACGCCCTCACCCGCCATCCAGGTGGCTTTCTCGGCCGTCCACAGAATGACCGAGGCGCAGTCCTTGCGCACCTGGCGCACATGCTCGACACCCAGCAGGTCCAGGTTTTTGGCCACGGTGTAGGCAAACGCGCGACCGGCCTGCAGCACGGTGTACATATCGGCCACCTTGCCCTGGATGAGCTGGAACTCGCCAATGCTCTGGCCGAACTGCTTGCGGTCGTGGATATAGGGCACCACGTTGTCCATCACGGACTGCATGATGCCCAGGGGTCCGCCGGTCAGCACGGCGCGCTCGTAGTCCAAGCCGCTCATCAGCACCTTGGCGCCCTGGTTCAGGCCGCCCAGCACATTGGCCAGCGGCACCTCCACGTTCTCGAACAGCAGTTCGCCCGTGCTGCTGCCGCGCATGCCCAGCTTGTCGAGCTTTTGCGCGATGGAAAAACCCTTCATGCCCTTTTCGATCAGGAAGGCCGTTATAGCGCCCCGTT
The DNA here is from genome assembly GCA_903886275.1 of uncultured beta proteobacterium. Classification (GTDB taxonomy): domain Bacteria; phylum Pseudomonadota; class Gammaproteobacteria; order Burkholderiales; family Burkholderiaceae_C; genus Allorhodoferax. The sequence continues at coordinate 5,268 of CAISLN010000093.1, forward strand.
TTACCGACGGGCCGCCCCTAGGTAAAACAGCCCCCGTGGGGGGCAGCGACCCGCGCAGCGGCGGAGCGTGGGGGTCGTCATGGTCGGGTTCGCTTTTGGCGTAGACGACCAATGTGTCGGCGTCGGGGCCATTGGTGATCCACATCTTGTTGCCGTTGAGCAGGTAGTAGCCGCCCTTGTCCTCGGCGCGCAGCTTCATGCTCAGCACATCGCTGCCAGCACCCGGTTCGCTCATGGCCAGTGCGCCCACATGCTCGCCGCTGATGAGCTTGGGCAGGTACTTGGCGCGCTGCTCGGGCGTGCCATTGCGCTTGATCTGGTTGACGCAGAGGTTGCTGTGTGCGCCGTAAGACAGGCCCACGGAAGCGGACGCCCGCGAGATTTCTTCCATCGCAATCATGTGGGCCAGGTAGCCCATGTTGGCGCCGCCATATTCCTCGCCCACGGTGATGCCCAGCACGCCCAAATTGCCCATCTTCTGCCACAGGTCCATGGGGAACTGGTCGGAGCGGTCGATCTCTGCGGCGCGGGGGGCGATCTCTTCCTGTGCAAAGGCGCGCACTGCGTCGCGCAGGGCGTCAATGTCTTCGCCGAGTTGGAAATTGAGTCCGGGTAAGTTGTTCATGGGAAGTCTCCTGGGTTTTTATGGAAAGTGAAAAGGCTTTTAATCAGTAGGTTTTTGGCACCGGCACCAGGGTCTGCTGCATGATGGCCACCGGGCTTTGACGGCCAGAGGCGTCCACATGTACGACCTCGGCCGTGGTGACAATCAGGCGCCTGCCGCCCTTGATGACTCTGCCAATGGCGCGCAACTCACCACCGGTAAAGCCGGCCAGAAAGTTGATCTTGTATTCGGCGGTGGTCACTTCCATGCCCTCGGGCGCCACGGTGAGGCCCGCATAGCCGCCTGCAATATCGGCCAGCGCGCCCATGGCGCCGCCGTGGAAGCCATCCTGCTGCTGCGACACCTTGTCGCTATACGGCAGGGCAATCTCCACCAGGCCAGGCTCGACGCGCAAGAGCCGCGCTTCCAGGTGGCGCATCATGCCCTGGCGCTCCAGACTGTCCTGCACACGTTTCCACAAAGCGTCAGCTGGCATGGGGTTTTTCCTTGGTTGTTGTCTTGGTGGTTGTCTTGCTTGTTGTTTTGCTTGTTGTCTTGCTTGCAGGCTTGGCTTCGGCCTTGGCCAGCAGGGCGCGGGCCTCGCGCTGGTGTTCCTTGATCTCGTCGAGGTTGGCCTGCAGGTCGGCCATCTGCTGTTCGATTTGCTTGCGGTGCAGGGCCAGCACATCCATGAACTTAGTTAATTGCGCGCCGGTGTTGCGCGGGCCGTCATAGCTGTCGATGATGTCCTTGGCCTCGGTCAGGCTCAGGCCCAGGCGCTTGGCGCGCAGGGTGAGTTTGAGCCGGGTGCGGTCGCGTATGCTGTAGATGCGGTTGCGCCCGCCGGGGCCGCTGCGCTCGGGTTGCAAAAGCCCCAAGTCTTCGTAAAAACGGATGGCACGGGTGGTGAGGTCGAACTCTTTTGCCAGATCGCCGATGGTGTAGGTAGTGGTCATTGCATGGGGTGCAGAACGGGCTGCGGATGTGGTATCCACTGCCTACAATGGGCGGCAGTTGACGTTTACGTAAACGTCAATTATGAAGCATAAAGACCCCCCATGAACGAACTCGAAAAACAGCTGCATTACACAATGGGCGAAGCCCTGCCCGCCCATGGCGAGTGCATCACCGTGGCGCCCGGCGTGAAGTGGGTCCGCATGGGCCTGCCCTTTGCGCTCAACCACATCAACCTCTGGCTGCTGCGCGATTGCCTGGACGGCGTGCAGGGCTGGAGCATTGTGGACACCTGCATTCACAGCGAGGAGGCCAAGGCCCATTGGGAGGCGCTGTTTCAGAACGCACTCGAAGGCCTGCCGGTGCTGCGCGTGATCGCCACGCACATGCACCCGGACCACATCGGTCTGGCGCATTGGTTGTGTGAGCGATGGAACGCGCCCTTCTATATCAGCGCCACCGACTTCATGGTGGCCACCATTGCCTGCTCTGGCATAGACACCTTTAGCGGGGAGCGCACGGTGCAGTTCTATGCCAGCCATGGCCTGAACGACGCCGAGACGGCACGCCGGCTGCTGGAGCGCAAGCCCTACTTCACGACCCTGGTGCCTTCGGTGCCGCGCAGTTACCACCGCCTGCTCGATGGCGCCAAGCTGCAGATTGGCCCGCATGGCTGGACCCTGATCAGCGGCTATGGCCATGCGCCCGAGCACATGGCGCTGTACTGCAGGGAGCTGGGCGTGCTGATCGGTGGCGACATGATGCTGCCGCGCATTTCCACCAATGTCAGCGTCTACGAGCAGGAGCCCGATGCGGACGCGCTGACGCTGTTCCTGAACTCCATAGACCGCTTTCTGGCGCTGCCGCCTGACACGCTGGTGCTGCCCTCGCACGGCAAGCCCTTTACCGGTTTGCACATCCGCATTCAGCAACTGCACGACCACCACCGCGAGCGACTGGCCGAGGTGATGCAGGCCTGTTCAGAAAAGCCCTGCAGTGCGGCGGACATGCTGCCAGTGCTGTTCAAGCGGCCACTGGATTTTCACCAGACCACCTTTGCACTGGGCGAGGCGGTGGCGCATTTGCATGCGCTGATGTTTGCGGGAAAGTTGCAACGCCGAATGGACGTGGACGGGGTTTACCGCTTCACCACTTCGGAATAGCGTCTTCCTTCAACTGCGCGCGCAACTGCTGGTAGTCCGGCACCACGGTGGCCACGGTGTCCCAAAAGCTTTGGCTGTGGTTCATCTCGCGCAGGTGGCTGAGTTCATGCGCCACCACATAGTCGATCACCGGCTCACGGAAATGGATCAATCGCCAGTTCAGGCGGATGGTCCCATCGGTGCTGGCGCTGCCCCAGCGCGTGCCCGCGCTGCTCAGGCGCAGCTTTTTCCACTGCACAGCCAAAAGAGGAGTGAAGTGGTCCATGCGCTCCTTGAAATGCACCAGGGCCTGGCGCATCAGCCAGGCCTGCACGGCATCGCGGATCTGGTCGGCGTTGGCGGCCTTGGGCAGGCCCACATGCAGGGTTTGTTCGCCCGTTGCGCTCTCGGCAGCATCTCCCGTTAAAGCGACCGCCTTCAGTTGCGCACCCCTGCCGCTAAAACCATGCGCGGGGTCTAGCAGAACGGTGATGGTCTGGCCCAGGTAGGGAATGGTCACGCCATCGCACCACTCCACGCGCGCGCTGTGGGCCCTTCCCTGGCGTTCGCGCGCCTCCTGCAACTTGCGCAAAATCCAGCTGCCTTTTTCCTGCAGGGCGGCGTCCACCTCGTGCAGGGGTGTCCAGCGCGGTGCGCGCACCACCAGCCCCTGCGGGCCTATGACAAAGCCTATGGATTTGCGCTTGGCGCGGGTGAAGGCGTAGGCCACCACGGCGTCTTCCAGGCGCACCTCGCGGTTGGCCTGGGGATGGGCAAACTGCGCCGGGTCTATGGCGCCGGGCAGGGCAATGCCGGGCACATAGGCGGGGCGCTCACCGATGGGCATGGGAGGGACTGGGGGTTTAACAGAGGGCGGCACAGGCTTGGTGCGCCTGACCTTGGGTGCAGGCCCGATAGGGTCGGCCTGCGAGCCAAAAAGGTCCAGCGTGAAGCGCAGCAGAGGCAACATGGGCGCTTTCAGCAACGCAAGGTGTTCTAAGGGCTGCGCTACTGGTTCACCAGGTGCTGGGCAAAGGCGGCCAGGTCTTCGTGCACCATGGTGCCGGGCGGAAAGCCTTCGGGCAACGCGACCCCGCGGTAGGCGGCTGACTTGCCGGTGAGCACCAGATGCGGCGCGCAGCCCACGGCCGCACCGGCCACCAGGTCGCGCACCGAATCGCCCACCGTGGGCATGCCCTTGAGGTCTATGCCATAACGATCGGCAATTTGCTCGTACAGACCGGGGGCGGGTTTGCGGCAGTTGCAGTTCTCTTCGGGCGCATGGGGGCAGCAGAAGATGGCGTCAACACGCCCACCCACGGCGGCCAGCATCTCGTGCATCTTGGCATGCATGGCGTTGAGCGAGCCCATGTCAAACAGGCCGCGCCCCAGACCGCTTTGGTTGGTCACCACCACCACATGCCAACCAGCATGGTTGATGCGCGCAATGGCCTCCAGCGCGCCGGGCAGGGGTTGCCACTCGGCCGGCGACTTGACGTATTCGTCGCTGTCCTCGTTGATGGTGCCGTCGCGGTCCAGGATGCAGAGTTTCATGGTGTGCCTTGTCAGCGCTTTAGCTGGCCAGTTTGGAGAGGTCGGCCACGCGGTTCATGGCCTGGTGCAGGCTCTTGAGCAGACCCAGACGGTTCAGGCGCAGGTCGAGCTCCTCGGCGTTGACCATCACGTCTTCAAAGAAGGCGTCCACCGGCGTGCGCAGCTGCGCCAGCGCCTGCAGCGATGCCTTGTAGTCACCAGCCTCCCAATGGGCTTGTGCCACCGGCAGCACGGTTTGCATGGCGGCGTGCAGATTCTTCTCGGCCGGCTCCACCAACAAGACAGTGCTGACATGGGGGTCCACATCGCCATCGGCTTTTTTCAGGATGTTGGCGATGCGCTTGTTGGCAGCGGCCAGGGCCGCGCTTTCGGGCAGGGCGGCAAAGGCGCGCACGGCCAACAGACGTTTGGGCACATCGCCCAGGCGCTTGGGCACCAGGGCCAACACGGCCTCCACTTCCTGCGGGCTGTAACCCTGCTCGCGCAGGGAACCGGCCAGGCGGTCAAAGAAGAAGTCGGACAGGGCTGGCGTGGCGTCCGTAATCAGCGCGCCAAAGGCCGGCACGGAGGCTTTCAGCAGCAGGCCCAGGTCCAGCGGCAGGTCCTTCTCAATCAGCATGCGGATCACGCCCAGGGCATGGCGGCGCAACGCAAAGGGGTCCTTGTCGCCGGTGGGCAGATTGCCAATGCCGAACATGCCAACCAGGGTTTCGAGCTTATCGGCCAGAGCCACCACCACACCGGCACTGTTGCGTGGCAGGTCGTCACCGGCAAAGCGCGGCTTGTAGTGGTCTTCGATGGCGCAGGCGATGGGCTCGCCCAGGCCGTCGTGGCGCGCATAGTAGCCACCCATGACGCCTTGGAGCTCGGGGAACTCGCCCACCATGTCGGTGACCAGATCGGTCTTGGCCAGACGTGCGGCGACATCGGCCTGCTGCGCCAGGTCTTGCGTCTGGGCCTCGCCGGACAGGGCCAGCAAATCGACAATCACCCGGGCAATGTCGCGCACCCGCTCCAGGCGCGCGCCCTGGGTGCCCAGCTTGTTGTGATAGACCACCTTGGACAGGCCTGCTACGCGCGACTCCAGCGTCTTCTTGCGGTCCTGGTCAAAGAAGAACTTGGCATCGGCCAGGCGCGGGCGCACCACGCGCTCGTTGCCGCCTATGACAGCGCTGGCGTCAGCCGGACTGATGTTGCTGACTACCAAAAATTGGTTGCTCAGGCGGCCCTGGATATCGAGCAGCGGAAAGTATTTCTGGTTGGCCTTCATGGTGAGGATCAGGCATTCCTGCGGCACGGCCAGGAACTGTTCTTCGAAGCTGCAGACCAGCACATTGGGGCGCTCGACCAGACCTGTCACCTCGTCCAACAGGGCCAAGTCTTCAATGGCATGGGCACCGTTGCCCATTTTGGCGGCGGCTTCGACGAGTTGGCGCACGATGTCGGCACGGCGCTCGGCAAAGCTGGCGATCACGGCGCCGTCGGTGCGCAGGGTATCCGCGTAGCGGTCGGCATGGGCAATGACGACGGGCGAGACGGCGGCTTCAAAGCGGTGGCCCTGGGTGGTGTTGCCAGCCTTCAAGCCCAGCACGGCTATGGGCACGACCTCTGTGCCATGCAGAGCCAGCAGGCTGTGCGCCGGGCGCACAAAGCTCACGCTGGTCCAGCCCGGCAGCTCGCAGCCACTTTCGGCGCCGAGCTGGTAACTCATGACCTTGGGGATGGGCAACTTGGCAAGCGACTCTTCCAGCGCTTTTTGCAGACCGTCCGTCAAGGTCACGCCGGTGACCATGCTCTCGAAATACAGGGCCTCGGCCTTGCCATCCATGGCGCGTTTGAGGCCTGGCACCACGGAGGCGTCGGCACCCAAGGCGGAGAGCTTTTTCAGCAGCGCGGGGGTGGCCTGGCCTTCGGCGTTGAGGCCCACGCTGACGGGCATCAGCTTGGCGGACACGGACCTGTCGGCGGCCTGCGCCGCAACCGCAGTCACGTGCACGGCCAGACGGCGCGGCGAGGCGAAGTGGGTCACGACAGCGTCTGCGGCGGCCAGGCCCTGGCTCTTCAAGGAATCGGCCAGCACCTTCGCAAACGCCTCACCTAATTTCTTCAAGGCCTTGGGCGGCAGCTCTTCCACGAAGAGTTCGAGCAGCAAGTTATTCGTTGTCATTTTTATGCGGCCTTCTTGGTCATTTGCTCTACCCATGCGCGCGGCGCCATCGGGAAGCCCAGCCGTTCGCGGCTCTCGTAATAGCTTTGCGCAACAGCGCGCGCCAGGTTGCGGATGCGCCCGATATAGGCGGCGCGTTCGGTCACGCTGATGGCGCCACGCGCGTCCAGCAGGTTGAAGCTGTGCGCGCACTTGAGCACCTGCTCATAGGCCGGCAGGGCCAGTTGCACCTCGATCAGATGCTTGGCCTGCTTCTCGTGCGCGGTGAAGGCGGTGAAGAGAAAGTCGGCGTCGCTGTGCTCGAAGTTGTAGGTGGATTGCTCGACCTCGTTTTGTTTGAAAACGTCGCCATAGCTCATCTGGTCGGTCCAGACCAGGTCGTAGACGTTGTCCACGCCCTGCAGGTACATGGCCAAACGCTCCAGGCCGTAGGTGATCTCGCCGGTGGCCGGCTTGCAGTCAATGCCGCCCACCTGCTGGAAGTAGGTGAACTGCGTGACTTCCATGCCGTTGAGCCAGACTTCCCAGCCCAGACCCCAGGCACCCAGCGTGGGGTTTTCCCAGTCGTCTTCGACAAAGCGGATGTCGTTCTTTTTCAAATCGAAGCCCAGGGCTTCGAGAGAGCCCAGGTACAGCTCCAGAATATTGGCCGGCGCCGGCTTGAGCACCACCTGGTACTGGTAGTACTGCTGCAGGCGGTTCGGGTTCTCGCCATAGCGGCCATCTTTGGGGCGGCGGCTGGGCTGCACATAGGCGGCCTTCCAAGGCTCGGGGCCGATGGCGCGCAAAAAGGTGGCGGTGTGCGAGGTGCCCGCGCCGACTTCCATGTCGTAGGGTTGCAGCAGGGCACAACCTTGGCGGTCCCAATAGTCCTGCAGTCGAAGAATGATTTGCTGAAAGGTGAGCATGGTGTGTGGGCGAGCGGCCAGCGACTGTCTTGTAAAGCCCCAATTCTACGGGGCGGGGCCGCGCGGCTAGGCCTGGGCCGTTCTAGTAGGCCCGGCGCTGGCGGCCTGGTCCGCTGCGCGACGCGCGAGACCACCATGCTGTGGCCACTGTCAGCAGAGACAGCAGCCACAGGGGCCACAGACCAAAGCGCGCCACCCACCAGGCAAAGGGGGTGGTGCCGCTGCGCCCTTCGACCATGCCCTCCAGCACGCCCTGCGTCAAACGCGGCATGGCTGCGACTACCCTTCCCCTGTGGTCCATGATGACCGTCGCACCGGTATTGGTGGCACGCACAAAGGGCCGCTGGAACTCCAACGCACGCATGCGTGAAATTTGCAGATGCTGGTCAATGGCCGTGCTGTCGCCAAACCAGCCCAGGTTGCTGACATTGGCAAACACAGTGGGGGCCAGCGCAGGATCCACAAAGCGCGTGCCGAGTTCCTCACCAAACAAATCCTCGTAGCAGATGTTGGGGGCGATGCGCTGCCCCTTCCAGGCAAAGGAGGGCTGGCCCAGGGCGCCCCGGTTGAAGTCGCCAAGGGGGATGTTCATCAGCCTGGTGAACCATTGGAACAGCGTGGGTATGAATTCGCCAAAGGGCACCAGGTGGTGTTTGTCGTAACGCCAGATTTCTGTATTGCCAGGGTAGAGAGCGATGACGGAATTGGTATAGCCCTTTGTGTAGTCGCCCAAGGGGATACCCGTGAGCAAGGCGCTGTGGCCCTGTGCCACCTGCTGCGTCAGCGCGTCCCAGTAACCGGCGGGCAATTCCTGCGGCAAAAGGGGAATGGCGGTCTCGGGTGCCAGCACCAGATCGACCTGCTTGCCATGCATCTGCTGTGCGTACCAGTTCAACGCAATCGGAACGCCGGTACTGCTGTCAAACTTTTCGTCCTGGGGAATATTGCCCTGCAACAGGGCCACCGACAAAAGGCCTGTGGATGTGGTGGATTGCAGCGCCGGGCTCAGCAGACCGGCCGACAGCAACAACGCGACGCCACCTCGCTGCCACCAGCCCGCCTTGTCAATCAGCGCCAGCGACGCGGCACACCACACCGCCAAAGCGCCAACGCCGTAGACACCCAGCACAGGTATCCACAGCGACAACGGGCCATCGGTATGGGCATAGGCCATGGCGCCCCAGCCAAAGCCGGTAAGCCAGGTGCCACGCGCCATCTCCGCCATGGTCCAGAGCGCTGCGAAGGCGGTTGCAGCCAGCGCAGGCGGCAGGGCGCCCAGCCTCCAGTAGAGTGCGCCTGCAGCGGCGTAATAAATTGCCAAGGTGGCGGCCAGCACCAGCACCCCAATCAGGGCGAGTAGCGCAGGCAGGCCGCCGTAGGTGTGCATGGCGATGTAGAGCCACCAGAAGGTGGCACCCAGCCAGCTTGTCGCAAACAGCGCCGCCCAGGCAAAGGCCTGCTTGAGGCTGCCGCTGTGGCGAAGCACCCGGAACAGGAGGCCACAAGACAGCAGCTGCAGCCACCACAGCGGCTGACCGGTGGAGAACCCAAATGCGAACGGCCAGCAGACGGCTGCAGCGGCCGTAGCACCCGCCAACAGCAGAACCAGGGGTGCTACCCAGGCGACGGCCCCTTGGCCTGCTTCGGGCGCCATGGCGCTCATGGAGCTCAAGGCACTGGCAACTTGCTGGGTGAAACCTTGAACCACTTCACAGCGCCACCCTTGGTGTGCAGCACAACAAAGTCCAGTCCGCTCAGGCAGTGGTGTTCGCCGCGCTTGGGCACATGGCCCATGTCATGGGCGATCAGTCCGCCAATGGTTTCAAAATGAGCGTCCGGATCTTCGCTGCCCAGGCTCACTTCGAAGGCAGCATTGACCCGTTCTATCGGTGTGTCTCCACTGACGCGAAAGCTGCGGTCGGGCAAGCCGAAGATGTCGCCTTCGTCCTCGGGCATGTCGAACTCGTCCTCAATCTCGCCGACGATTTGCTCCAGTACGTCCTCAATGGTGATGAGACCGGCCACACGACCGAACTCATCGATGACGATGGCCAGGTGGTTGCGGTTGCCGCGAAAGTCACGCAGCAGGTCATTGAGCCCCTTGGACTCAGGCACGAAGACAGCGGGACGTATCAGGGCGCGAATATTGAGCTCGGGCGCGCGCTGCAGCTTGAGCAAATCCTTGGCCATCAAAATGCCAATGATGTTCTCGCGTTCGTTCTCGAACACCGGGAAGCGCGAGTGCGCCGCATCGATGACCTGGTGCAGCAACTCGTCCATGCTGGAGCCAATGTCGAGGAAGTCCATTCGGGTGGCCGGGACCATGACCTCGCCCGCCGTCATGTCGGCCATGCGGATCACGCCTTCTAACATCAAGCGCGACTCGGCGCCAATGATGTTGTTGTCCTGCGCCTCCGCCAGCGTCTCAATCAGTTCATCAGTGGAATCCGGCCCTGGATGGATGAATTCAGCCAGCTTCTGGAGAAAGGTGCGTTTGTCTTCTTTTTCGCTGGGACGGGCGGGATGAGGGTCTGACACAAGCTTGTGGCCCATGAGGCCCGTTGTTGGGATGCTTCTAGGATAACGGAAATGCGGCCGAACGCTGCAGGCCTGTCGGCTGGAATTGCATCGGCAGCCTATTTGAAGCTTGACTATCGATGCGCAGCCTGCGTTCAAGTGGTCAATGAGTCACGCAGCAGCTTGGCTTGGCGTTTGAGCCGGTAGTCCATGTCGGCCACGTTGGCCTGCACGATCTCTGCGATGCGGCTGTTGAGCGTTGCCTGCGGCAGTTCTAGGTAGGCTTCGGACTCAGCACCGTCTCGCACAACCCTTGCACCTGCGGCCCTTGCGATATTGAGCATGGCAATGTTCTCGGTCAGCGCATGGATGAGTAGCGTATCCACGCCCTGGTTCACAGCGTGCATGGCCGCACAATCAAACAGCCCGGCGCCGTAACCGCGCCCGCGTGCCCTGCTGATCACCGACACGCCGAATTCGGCGCATCCCCTTGATCGGTAGGTTTGTCCGTAGGCCAGATGCGCTACCGCCAGCAAGGTCAGTTTGCGATCGAAAATGCCGAGGACTTCATCGCGCTCAAAGTTCAGCCCATCAACATAGTGAAGGATTTGCGCGTCCTGCACTGCATAGCCAAAGCGCAAATAACGATCTGCGGCGTTAAGAGACAAAAGATGCGCCCCTATCCTGTGGCACTGATGGGGCCCCAGTGAACGAATCGGTACCAGGGTTTGCGCGTCTGCATCATGTCCGTCACTGTCCTGTTTCGGACATAAAGCAGCCCAACCCGCACGCAACGAGGCTTTGACGATGTCCACTGCTTTGATCATGCTGGCAATATAAGGGTTTCTACTGATCGGCGCTACAGGCCCGGCGTTAGATCGTTGGCTGCGCACCTCGGTTTTATGCCTGCAGCGGGTTGAAAACGATAAACTCTTGTTCCAATGGACCCTGCAAGCACTATTCGTGATGCGATGACCTCAGTTGCACTGCTGCGCTCAAAGGCCGCTGCGGACTCCACACTGGGCGAGGCAGTTGCAGCAGTCAAGCGATTTCAGGCCAAGCGCTTTCAGCGTTATTACGCTGATTTGCTAAGTGCAAATGACTTTGGCGCCGCCTCCCGGTTTTTCTTGGAAGAGCTTTACGGTGAAACCGATTATGCGCAGCGTGATCAGCAGTTCGCGCGTATTGCAGCGACTTTGGCAACCGTTTTTCCTGCTGCGGTAGTTGGTACAGCGGTGGCACTATCCCGCCTGCATCTTCTGACCGAGCAGTTGGATCATCAAATGGCCGAGCATTATCGGCTGCAGGCGAAAAATGCATTCGACCTTGACGCTGCAAGCTACCTGGCCGCGTGGCAATCCGTCGGAAGACGCGCTGATCGCCAATATCAGCTCGAATCCGTTTTGGAGCTAGGCCGCGAGTTGGCAGACTTAATCCGCAAACCGGGCCTCTTATTCTTGCTTAAGCTGATGCGGCGCCCTGCCAGGAGTGCTGGGCTTGCTTCTTTGCAGCAGTTCTTGGAGCGGGGCTTTGAAATATTCGCCACGATGAGCCGGTCCAAAGGCAAGGTTGCCCAATTTTTGTCCACCATAGAAACCAGAGAATCTAACTGGCTAGACCTCATGTTCGAGGATCTGCCAAAAAATGCGTTGCGCTCACTAGACGGTTTGTACGACTAAAAGTATTTAGCGTCAAGTAAATTTGAGCCAAAAAAAAGCCCCAGATTTCTCTGGGGCTTTTTCTGCTTTTAATAGCCTGACGATGACCTACTTTCACACGGGAATCCGCACTATCATCGGCGCAGACGCGTTTCACTGTCCTGTTCGGGATGGGAAGGAGTGGTACC
>CAISLN010000094.1 GCA_903886275.1 uncultured beta proteobacterium
GCCTCTATCGAAATCCGCCTGCCGCTGGTGGATCAGCATCTGCTCACGCAGGTCAACCGCTTGCCCGATGCGATGCGTTACCAGCCGATACGGCGCAAGGCCTTGTTGCGCCGCATCGGTCTGCGCGGCCTCTCGCCGCAATTGTTTGACCGACCCAAGTCGGGCTTCGAGCTGCCCTACGACCGCTGGATGCGCAGCCGTCTGGGTAAGACCATAGGCGAGACCTTCAACGACCGTGCTGCGGTGCGGGCTGCGGGTCTGAACCCTGCGGCCGTGCTGCGCCTTTGGAACGCCTATCTGGCCAACACCCCTGGCCTGTACTGGTCGCGTGTCTGGTCGCTCTATGTGCTGGTGCGCTGGTGCAGTCGCAACGGGGTTTCGATATGACAACACAAATCACTTATCTGATCAACCAATACCCCAAGGTCAGCCACAGCTTTATTCGCCGCGAGATTTTGGCGCTTGAGGCGCAGGGGGTGCGCGTGCAACGCATTGCCCTGCGCGGCTGGAGCGATCAGGTGGTCGATAGCCAAGACGAAGCGGAGCGCGCCAAGACCCAGTATGTGCTGCGCGAAGGCATGGCCGGCCTGCTAGTTGCCCTGCTGGAAACGGCCATCAAGCGCCCCCTGGCCTTTGTGCGCGCCCTGGGTCTGGCCGCCAAGCTGGGCTGGAGGGCGGACCGCCCATGGGCCTACCACTTTGTCTACCTGGCCGAGGCCTGCGTCATCGCCCGCTGGATGGACGCGGCCCAGTCGCGCCATGTCCATGCCCACTTCGGCACCAATCCGGCGATGGTCTGCCTGCTGGTACAGGCGCTCAGCGCCAAGAGCTATAGCTTCACGGTGCACGGCCCGGAAGAGTTTGACAAGCCTGGCGCGCTGCGCCTGCGCGAGAAGGTGCGCGGTGCCACCTTTGTGGCGGCCATCAGCTCCTTTGGCCGCAGCCAGTTGTTGCGCTGGTCCGACCTGGCCGACTGGCCCAAGATCCACATCGTGCATTGCGGCCTGGATGCGCGCTACCAGACCGAGCCTCAAGCCGTGGAGCCCGAAGCGGGGCGCTTGGTTTGTATAGGCCGCTTGTGCGAGCAAAAGGGACAGCTGCTGCTGTTGCAGGCCCTGAAGCTCGTGGTTGAAAAAAACTATTCCGTGCGCTTGGTGCTGGCCGGTGACGGCGAGATGCGGCCCCAGATCGAACAGAAAATTGCACGGCTCGGCCTTGGCAATCACGTCGAAATCACCGGCTGGATTTCGGGCGAGATGGTCGAGCAGCAGTTGCTGCGCTCGCGCGCCCTGGTGCTGCCCAGCTTTGCCGAGGGCCTGCCGGTGGTCATCATGGAGGCCATGGCCTTGGCAAGACCGGTGATCACCACCTATGTGGCGGGCATTCCCGAACTGGTGCGCCAGGGTGAGTCCGGTTGGCTGGTTCCCGCCAGCGATGTGCAGGCGCTGGCCGAGGTGATGGCGGCTTGCCTGGACGCCACGCCCGAAGAGCTGCTGCAGATGGGCCAGCGCGGGCGCGAACGGGTGCTGCTGCGTCACAACGTGGACACCGAGGCCGCCAAGTTGGCCGCGCTGTTTGCCGCGCTATAGCCGGCTCGCACATGGCTACATTCTTTGGCAGAGCTCATTCGGGTAAAAAAATGCAAGTACCAATACCAGTCCATAGCGCCTTGGCGCCTGTGCCGGGCCAGCAACTGTCTGCACAGCCCAGTGTCTGGGATGGGTGTGGCGATCCGCTCTTGCCCTACTGCGTGTTCGGACTGCCGTTTCACGCACTGAACTTTGACGAAGTCGTCGCCGCCTTGCGCGCGGGGATGCGCAGCAAGCGCCCGGTATTTTTGTCCACTCCCAACGTCAATTTTTTGGTGGCCTGCCAGTCCGATGCCGCCTTCAGGGACTCGGTCCTCCTGAGTGATCTCAGCGTTGCAGACGGTATGCCCATTGTATGGATGGCCAAACTATTGGGCCTTCCCATTCGCCAGCGCGTGGCAGGTGCCAACCTATTTGAAGCGCTGCACCAGGCAACGGTGGCCACGCCCAGCGAACAAACAGCGGTGTATTTTTTTGGTGGACCCGAGGGGGCCGCCAAGGCCGCAAGCGAGAACCTCAACCAGCGGTCTGCACCGGTGGATGGGGTGTCGGCCCTGCGCTGCGCCGGTTACGCCTCTCCCGGTTTTGGCTCTATTGAAGACATGAGCAGCCCCGAAATCATCCAGCACATCAACGCCTCCGGGGCCGACTTTTTGTTGGTGGCACTGGGTGCACGCAAGGGACAAAGCTGGATTTTGCACAATCGCCAGCGCTTGAGTCCGCCGCTGATCAGCCATCTGGGTGCGGTCATCAATTTTGTTGCCGGAACCATTCGCCGGGCGCCTCCGTTTTTTCAACGCGTGGGCATGGAATGGCTGTGGCGCATCCAGCAAGAGCCGGCCTTATGGTTGCGTTATTTCAAGGATGCAATGCTGCTCGCGCGCCTGCTGCTGCTGCGTGGCCTGCCGCAGTTGCTGCTGGAAAAGCACCTAGGGCGTTTGCGCTCCAAGGCAGCAGCGGCCACTTTGGAAGTTTCCGAAAACACGGCCGGCACGCAGGTCACGCTCAAGGGCGTATGGGTCAGCAGCAATCGCTTTCGTTTGTGGCAGGCCTTGCAAGGCGCGCCAGCCCACGATTTGGATATCGAGATAGATATGTCCGATGTGGAATATATCGATTGCGCCTTGTTGGGCCTCTTACTGCATCTGCGCGGTATCCAATTGCGCCGGCATCGCCAATTAAATATAATTTGCACTAATGCGAGAATGAAGCGAATATTTTATTTTTCTTGCGTTGGCTTTTTGCTAAGCCATTGAGTAACATAAATTTCCATTTTCCAGTGTTATTTATCAACTCAAATGCAAGTCCGGTAAGACTTTGTAAGAGCTTGGAAAAGAGGCCTGTAAGAGGGTAAATTCCGTCACGCAACATCGTGATGGTTAAAGAGGAAACCATCCGTGACCCAAGCTACAGAAAGCGGTGGTGAATGGGGCATGTACCGGCGTGGTGGGATTTTCTGCCCTGTCGAAGCGATATTACTGGACGCTAATATCATGGATATTTTTAAAGGCCTATTGGTGGCAGGTTGTTTGGTCGCTGCAGCGTTGAGCGCGTGCGGCGGCGGTGGTAGTGATAGCACTAGTGATGGCGCTAGTGGTATTGATACCGCCCTATCAGATGCCACTGCAAGTATCAGCAGCGGCCGAAACGCAAGGCGACCCGGCACCCGTGTGACCGGCGTGACGCAGGCCAATGCTGGCCCGGCGCAAAGCGTGGTCGTGGGCAGTTTGGTCATACTCGACGCATCTGCGAGTACCGTCCAGAGCGGCCGCACCCTGAGCTATTCCTGGACCTTTGTCGCGCCAAGCGGCCACGCCATCATTGGTGCGAGCACGGTGCACCCCAGCTTCACTGCGGACACGGTGGGCACCTTCCAACTGCAGCTGCTCGTCAGCGATGGGCTCAGCTCCAGCAGTTCCAGCGTCAGCGTGACAGCAGTCCCTGCCGATGCGACGGTCAATGCCGCGCTGGTGGCCAGTCGCGTCAGCGGCGTGGCACCCCTGGCGGTGTTTTTTGATGCCTCGGCCACCACCGCGACCCGCAGCAGCAAGCCCTTTCATGAGCTGGAGTTTCAGTGGAACTTTGGTGAAACCAATCTGGGCAATTGGAGCCAGGGCGCGCATGCCAATGCCCTTAGCCGCAACGTGGACAGCGGCCCGGTGGCCTCCCACGTTTTTGAGACCGCTGGAACCTATACCGTCACGCTCAATGCCACCGATGGCAGCAACGTCGGCTCCAAGACGGTGCAAATCACGGTCACCGATCCTAACGTCGTGTTTGCGACGAATACCGCATGCGTCTCGGTGGCCGGCGTCTTTGCCGGTTGCCCCGTGGGTGCCGCCAAAATCACAGCGTCCGATTACGCCGCCGTCATCAATGGCAACGCTTCGGTGCGGCGCTTTCTGTTCAACCGGGGCGAGTCCTGGAGCGCTGCCTCGCAGGCCAGGGAAATGCGCAACGGCCCGGGAATCATCGGTGCTTATGGCAGCGGTGCAGCGCCAAAGTGGCTGCTGCGCGCAGGCACAACCGGACTGGTTCTATCGGACGTCACGACGCCAACCATTTCCGACTGGCGTGTCATGGACCTCGAAATGGACGGGCAGACGCTCGCCACCAGTGGTATCACCGCAGGGGGCAGCATCAACCAGGTTTTGCTGCTCCGACTCAACATCCACCACGTCAACGACGGAATGACCTTTGACGTGTCCACGCTGGACTACTGGAACACACAGCCGGGGCATGCGGGTCAAACCATGTGGGACCAACTGGCCATCGTCGATACCAGGGTCAACACCATCTTTGCTGGCGTGGGTGTTTCAGTGAATGCGGCTGCGTCGGGCTATTCCGGTGCGTATATCAGTGCCTCCAGACTGACTTTTATGGGCAATAACCTGGACAACGCCAATGGTGGTGAGCATGTGCTGCGAACCCCCTATATTGGCAAGGGCGTGGTCAGCCACAACTACCTGGCCAGGCCCGATGCGGCCAAGCATTGTTTCAAGCTGCATGCACCGAGTTTTACCGGTACCGGTGTGGTGGTTGGAAAATACTCCGAACAAATTGTCATGGCCGACAACACCTTTGATGGCGGAAAGTCTGTGCAAAATGTGAAGGTGGCACCCCAGAACACCTCGTACGACGAGCGCATCCGTGATGTCATCATTGAACGCAACTATTTTTTGCTGGGAGTCGGGTCCGAGTTTGGTCTGGTTTTGGATGGCCCGGTATCGGTGGTTTCTGTGCGCAACAATATCCTGAACTCCAGTAACTCGGCGGACCCCTATCCTGCCGATATTGAAATTAGTGGTGATGGTTTGGGTGCGGTCAGCTCCATCAACATCTATAACAACACCTTCTACACATCCAGTCCTTACTTTCTGGGGGTGTTGTTGGGCGGCAATCCGGCCTTGATTTCGGGGGTCAATGTGAAGAACAACCTCGCCTACGCACCTTCAGCGGCAAATGCCACTTTTGCAAATCTGTCGGCCGGCTCCAATGTGGTGGCTAGCAACAACTCAACCGACACCCAGACCCGCAGCGTGTCGCCCCGGTTTACCACCGTGCCGGCCCTGACGGCCAAGAGTCTTGCCGCGACGGACTTCAAGCCCGCCGCCGCAAGCTACGCCATAGGCAGCGCCACCACCTTGGTGACTTCTGATTTCAATAACGCGCTGCGCGCATGGGGTGCGGCTTCCGATCTGGGTGCCGTCAACCATTAGCAGGCGCTCCCTCCCGCTGTGTCCCCTTTGCAGTGGCACCGGCGGGAGGAAATGGACCGCTGTCGCGAGGCGGCGTGGCGAGAGTCTAGAATGGGCGCCGCGTGCATTAGACCTTGTCGCGCCGGGTGGAACCCGGTCTGGCGCTTGCACCCGATTGAAGCAAAGCACCCGCACACCATGAACATTCTCAAAAAATTTTTGAAATATATTGCACTCGAAAGAGGTCGATTTTTAGGAATGTATGTGCGGATGTTCTCTATCAACGGCTTGGACTATGCGCACTATTTGCGCAAACACGGCGGCTTGCATTCCATCGGCGAGCAAACGGAAATCAACTACGGCGTCACCATCACCGACCCCGCCTATGTCCGCATCGGGCGCAACTGCACGCTGACCACCTGTACCCTGCTGGGGCACGACGGGGTGATTCGGGTGCTCAATAGCGCCTACCACAAGAAGCTCGATGCGGTCGGAAAAATCGACATTCTCGACAACTCGTTTATCGGCCATGGCGCCATCCTCATGCCCGGCGTCACCATAGGCCCCAACGCAATTGTGGCGGCGGGCGCTGTGGTCACTGCGGACGTGGCTGCGGGCCAGGTTGTCGGGGGTGTGCCGGCCAAGGTGATAGGCTCCACTGAAGCGTTGGTGCAGCGCCTAGAGCAGCGCTGCAAAGAGTACCCCTGGTACGCCCTGATCGAGCAAAGGGAGGGCGGCTTTGACGCGCAAATGGAGCCCGAACTCAAGCGCATGCGACTGCAGGCCTTTTTCGGTAGCTAGACATCCACAGGTCTCGCGCTGGCTGGGTTAGGATCTGGTCTTTGGACCTAGACGCCAGGCGTGAGAAACATGTCCCATACACATGAGGTGGAGCAGATCGACGAAGACCTGCCGCAGCTTTTTTCACTGATGGTTCAGCTGTTAGGTGCTGGCCGACATATTGATCTGATGCGCTGGCTCCATGGCGATTTCCAGCGCTACCTGCAGCACGATATATTGATTGCGGCCTGGGGCAACTTCAGCCTGGGGGTGGTTCACTATGACGTGATCTCCGCCATTCCCGGTGTGCGCACCGAGAGCGCCATGGCCGAGGCGGTTTCCCCCTTGCTGACCAGTCTGTTTGCCCGCTGGTTGGCACAGGGTCACGCGCCGTTTTCGCTGTCGGTGGGGGAGACCGGTTTCACCTGGGACCGTGTAGTGGAAAGCGGCCCGATTGCCGAGTCCCTGGGCAGCATGCGGTCCTGCCTGGTGCATGGCATACGCGACGAACGCGGGCGCCACGATTGCCTCTACATTTTCTTTAGCAAGCACCTCTACCGCAGTTCCAAAGAACGCTTTATCTGCCGTTTCTTTCTGCCCTACATCGATACGGCCCTGCGCCAGGTCGAGTTGCTGCCCAATCAATACCCTGTGTCTGCCACACCGGTGGCCATTGGTACGGGAGACAAGCCCATTTCTGATGCGGCCAGCAACAGCTTGAGTGAGCGTGAGGGCGAAATCATGGTCTGGATCGCCAAGGGCAAAACCAACGGCGAAATTGGCAGCATCCTGAATGTCAGTGAGTTCACGGTAAAGAACCACCTACAACGTATTTTTAAAAAGCTTTGTGTCTCAAACAGAGCACAAGCGGTCGCCATGTACAGCGTGTGAGTCAGCCGGCTCGCCCTTTTCAACACCGCTGGCCATTAGGCCATTCGGACTATTGAAGTGCGCTGAAAAGGATGGCCTAATTCGGCGCAGCAGGGGGGTTACGGTCTAGAACCAGTGTAGTTGGAAACATAAGATGACATCTAATTTTGCTGAGTTGCACTCAGATGCGGAAATACTGGGTGCTGCCAGCGCGTTTGTGAGTGAGTTTATTGAAGCCGTACGCGCGCATTCCTTTTTCGATATTTTTACCGAGGCCGAAACTGCGCAACTGAGCGAGTACCTGGAGTGCTTTGGCGTGCCGCGTGAATCCTATGTGGTCGAGGAGGGTGACGAGGGTGACTTCCTTGCCATCCTTGTGACGGGAAAGGCGGTGGTCCTCAAGTCCCAGGGGGGTATCAACCGTGTCGTGCACAGCCTGCAGCGCGGCGAGATGATTGGGGAAATGTCACTGATTGATGGCAAGCTCCGCTCGGCTAGTTGCGTCACCACCGAGCCCAGCGATTTCGCTCTCATGACGCGCGAAAACCTGAATGCACTGCTGGCAGATCACCCCCGCTTGGGCAGCAAGTTTTTACTGATGTTGTTACGTATTTCTACGGCCCGCCTGCGCGAGGCTACGGCGCTGGCATGGCCTAATTTTCAGGACCGGTCTCTGTGATATGTCGAGCGACAAACACCGTCTGTATAGTAAGATAGAGTTGACTGCGGGAGGCGGTCGCCAAGAGATGGATGCATCTATACGATCCAAGGCTCAGAGGTGCGGTAAATTTACTCGACTCACAATAATTTTATGGTATCAGGCATGAATCCAAAACAGATCTTTCTCATCGTCTTTGCCCATCGCTACGTTGCCTGTATCGTTTTCGCGATCGCACTGGTCGTTGGTATCGTAGTCACCTTTGTCACCCCAAAGACCTATATTGCAAGCACCGATTTATTGGTGGATGCCCAGATCGATCCGATAGCGGGCACGCAAAACTCGCAGCAGGGCAACTACATCGCCACGCAGATTGCAATTATCCAAAGTGAGCGTGTGGCCTCTGGTGTGGTGCGCAAGCTCAACCTGATTGCCGATGAAAAAATCAAGGACCGCTGGCAGGCGGCGACCCAGGGCAAGGTATCTTTTGAGGTCTACGCAGCCAACCTGTTGCGCAAGGGTCTTGAGGTAGAGCCCCCCAAGGGCACCAATGTGATTCGACTGAACTTTGAAGGCTCCGATCCCGCATTTGCGGCCGAGGCGGCCAACGCCTTTGCCAGCACCTACCTGAGCCTGAACGTGGACCTGCGTGTAGAGCCCGCCAAGCAGTACGCCGACTGGTTCGACGACCGCGTCAAAACACTGCGCCAAAATATAGAAAAAGCGCAGGCCAAGCTGTCCGAATTTCAGCGCAAGAAGGGCATAGTCGGCGCAACCGACAAGAGTGCCGACCAGGAGACCCAGCGCCTCGATCAGCTCACCTCCCAACTGGTTGCGGTGCAGGGTGAAAACATTGCCATGACCAGCCGGCAAAAGATGTCGGGTGGCGAACTCTCCCCCGATGTCCAGGCCAGCGCGGCGGTGCAGGGCATCAAGTCCGAACTGGCCAAGACCGAGGCCCGGCTCAGCGATGTCAGCCTGACGCTGGGTCCCAACCATCCCCAGCGCCAGCAGCTCGAAGGCCAGGTGGTGGTTCTGCGCAAGCAACTCGACGAAGAAATGCGGCGTGTGTCTGGTGGCACCAACATGGCACAGACCAGCGCTGGATTGCGGGAGTCCGAACTGCGCGGCGTGATCTCTTCGCAAAAGGGCCGGGTGCTGGCCCTGCGCCAGCAGCAAGATGAAATGGCCGTGCTGGTGCAAGACGTGGAGGCGGCCAAGCGTACCTATGATTCCGTTCTGCAACGCAGCAACCAACTGAATCTGGAAAAGCAGACCGACTTGGCCAATGTCTCGGTGCTGACGCGGGCCTCCGAGCCCACGACCCCATCCAAACCCGACCGGTATAAATACCTGGGCGGAAGTTTGTTCCTCGCGCTGGCCGCTGCACTCGCTTGCGCCTTGGGCCTTGAAATGCTGGACCGCCGCGTGCGTGTGGTGGAGGACATCCGGTTTGCCGATGTGCCGGTGCTGGGCGTGATCGAACGCCGCAGCGATAAATACACCCTAGAAGAACGCCTGACGCTGTCCAAGAAGTTCTTTACCCAGCGCAAAGAACGCAAAGAAATGATTGCCGCCAGTCGGCTGGGAAGCCTGTAATGTCTAAGCAACAAGAACCCCAATTTCACTCCTCGCTGTTCCCTTCGGACATCGAGCTCGACCTCGAACTTGAGCTGGTTGAAGGACCTGCCGACAGCACCAGCATCAAGCGCTCCATAGGCGCTATCTTTGTGGACGCAGGCATTCTGACGCAGGAGCAGGCCTACAAGGTGATGGAGGTTCAGCGCGAAAAGAAAATCCGCTTTGGCGAGGCGGCGGTCCAAATGGGCCTTATCAGCGAGGGCGACATCCGCTATGCGCTGTCGTTCCAGTACCAGTACAACTACCTGCCCAAGGCCAGTGGCAAGAGCATCAACGAAGAACTGATTGCCGCCTACAACCCCTTTGGTCACGAGGTGGACCAACTGCGCGCCATTCGCAGCCAGTTGATGCTGCGCTGGTTTGACAAGAGCGAAGGCCGCAGCATGCTGTCCGTTCTGAGCGCGGGCCGTGCCGAAGGCGCCAGCTACCTAGCTGCCAACCTCGCCATCGTGTTTGCCCAGATGGGTGAGAAGACCCTGCTGATCGATGCGGATATGCGCGCACCCCGCCAGCACAGCATGTTTGAGCTCAATAACCAGCTCGGTTTCTCCAGCCTGCTGGCCGGCCGAAGCGATGTGGCAAGTGCCCTGCAGACCATCTCGTTCATTCAAAATTTGCAGGTTATTCCGGCTGGGCCGGTGCCGCCCAACCCGCTGGAACTGCTCAACCGCGACAACCTGGGTGAGCTCATGCAATGGGCCGGCGAGACCTATGACATTGTGCTGGTGGACAACGCCTCGCTCTCCAGTGGCGCCGATGGCCTGATCATCGCTGGCCACACCGGCGCGGCGCTGACGGTAGCACGCACGCACCAGACCCGCTCCAAGGCCTTCCATGAAATGCTCGAAGAGATCAAGCGCTCGCAGATCGGCATTGTGGGTTCGGTCCTGAACAACCCGCCCCTGATTGACGTCGCCAAATAAGTCGCACCGTACGACGACAAGGGTATTGCGATGCAGGAAATTTTTCGAGCGCTGCTGGTGGTCTTTGTCATCGCGCTAGGTGTGTTCTGGTTTGCCAAGACGGCACTCACCGAAACCGCCATAGCGCCACAAGACTTTGACAGGCGCAGAAACCTCTGGCTTTGGCTCACCTTGGCGCTTTTTTTGTCGCACAACTTCTGGGTGTTCATGGCCATCTCGGCGGGGCTTTTGCTGGTTGGCGCCAGGCAAGAGAAGAACCTGGTGGCGTTGCTGTTTAGTCTGGTGCTGGCCGTTCCGCTGATAGACGCACAGCTCCCGGCCCTGGGCTTGGTCAACTATTTGTTTGAGCTGAACTTCATGCGCCTGTTCAGCCTGTTGGTGCTGTTCCCGGCCTTTCTGTTGCTGCGCCGACAGCCCGGTACAGCGGCCCTGGGCAGCAACTACGCCGAGCGCTTTGTGCTGGGCTATTTACTGTTGCTGTTCGCCCTGCAATTGCCACCCGGCAACATCACCAGCGCTCTGCGTTTTGGCTTCCTGCTGTTTGTCGATATCTTCCTGCCCTACTACATCGCCAGCCGCTCGCTCAAAACGCTGCAGGACTTTCGCGACGCGCTGGCCAGTCTGGTGCTGGTTGCTGCGGTCATGGGCGTGATCGGTCTGTTTGAATACCTCAAGGGCTGGCTGCTGTATTCCAATATTGCGGGCGCACTCGATGCTTCCTGGTCGCTGGGTCAATACCTCAGCCGGGGAACAAGCCTGCGCGCATTGGCCAACACCGGCCAGCCCCTGGTGTTGGGTTTTGTGCTGGCCGTGGCGCTGTGCGCCTACCTGTTCGTGCGCGAGTCCATCAGCAGTCCCAAGATGCGGACCTTGGGGCTGCTGGGTCTGCTGCTGGTGTTGGTGGCGCCTTTGTCGCGCGGTCCCTGGGTGGGCGCCTTGTCGGGCTATTTGGTGTTCTGGTTGCTGGGACCGCAGGGCCTGCGCACGGTCTCCAAAAAAGGTGCAATGGGTTTGGGCCTGCTGCTGCTGGCGATGCTCTCGCCCTTTGGCGCAGCCCTCATCGATCACCTGCCCTTTGTGGGAACGGTGGATTCCCAAAACGTGGTCTTTCGCGCAGACTTGCTGAGCGCCTCGCTCAAGGTCATTGCCCGAAATCCCCTGCTGGGCACGCTGGACTATTACAGCGCACCCGAGCTAGAGGCCCTGCGCTGGGGCGGGGACAACGGCATCATCGATATCGTCAACTCTTACATTGCCATTGCACTGGGCAGCGGTCTGATCGGTCTGGGTCTCTTTGTCGGCTTTGTCCTTTGCGTGGTGTACGGCGTGTTCGGTGCTATGCGCGGCGCCGCCAGCCTGGACCCCGAAATCCCCCTGCTGGGCCGCGCGCTGCTGGCCGCCATGGCCTGCACCGTTATCACCATCTACACGGTGAGCAGTCTTTCCTTTATTCCGATTGTTTACTGGGTGATCTTCGGCATGGGCGTGTCCTACCAGGCTCTGGTGCAGCTCCATACCAAGGTAAAGCCTATCGCCGCCAACCCACTGGGCCAGCTGAGCCTTGGCAGGCCGGCACCACGCCGGCGTGCAGCGCCTGCCGCACGGGAACGGTCGATTGATCCTCGCCGCGAGATAGCGTTGTTCCCGGACGCGACCCGCAAAATGCCGCTGTTTGACGAAGCCACCCGCGAGATGCCGCTGGACTACGAGGCGGCACCGCCCTTGCGCGAATAGGTGCGCAGCAGTGATTCAACAGTTGTACAGCAGCAGTGGCTGCTTGTAGTTTTGGAGATGCAATGAGTTTTGGAATTTTGACGCTCGCCACGCCTGGCGATTATAAAAAGGCAATTGCGCTGGCTCTGTCGGCCCGCGTCAGCAACCCTGGCGTGCCGCTGGCCGTGGCCGCAGCGGCCAAACTCAGGCCGCTGCTGGCGCCCTACTTCGAACACTTTGTCGAAGAGAACGGGGCCCTCAAAGGCTTTGAACACAAGGTCCATATGGACCGCTACTCGCCCTTTGAAGACACCTTCTTTTTCGATTCTGACGTACTGCTGTTTCAAGACCTCTTGCCCACCGCCAAGGCCTGGGGCCACCAGGTCTATACCGCCATTGGTGGTTACCAAACAGAGGGCTATAGCACCTTTGGCATGGACCGAAAAAAGGTGCTAAAAAAAATCGGTAAGCCGCGTATGGCCGTGATTGACGGCGCGGGTCACTGCTATTTTCGCAAGCCCGGCAGTACGGCATTTTTTGAGCTGGCGCGCGACATCACCGCGCGCCACCAGGAGTATTGCGGCCGCATCAAATACGCCGACGAAGACGTGATTGACATCGCAATGACCGTCATGGATCTGCAGCCCGCAGCCGGGCGTGGCTTCTTTTCGCGCCATCTTTCGGCCAAACCCGGTAGCCTGCGCATGAGCGCCCTCGATGGGCTGTGCTCCTATGTGGAGCAGGAGGGCGCAGGTGAAAGAATTTCGGTCAGCATGATGCACTTTGCCTCCAACGAGGCGCCGTTTACCTATGCGAGACAGATGCATACGCTGTTTCGCAAATACGGGGTGGAGACCAGCGGCTTGTATCGCAATGCCTGCCAAGAGTTCTTTGATTCCGAGATCAAGCTGCGCGCGCGCCGCTGGGTGCGCGGCCTGCTTAAAAAGCCCGACTTCACTTAAGCCGCCCGGTGCTCGCCGCGCAGTTCCCCAAACCGTGAGTGCATGAGATTGAACCAGACATCCGTTACGGCCATTGTGGTCAACTACAACACCGGCTATTTGCTGCACGAAGCGCTGGATGCCCTGGCCCTGTCCGCGCAGGGCATTGCGCTGAAAACCGTGATCGTGGACAACGCCTCCAAGGACGATTCGGCCGCGTTGATGCGCCGCGACTTCGCCCAGCACCAGCTTGTTTTCAACGCCAACAATGTGGGCTTTGGGCGCGCCAACAACCAGGCCATCCCCTTTTTTCACGGCGACTATGTGCTGCTGCTCAATACAGACGCCTTTGTGCAGCCCGAAACCCTGGTTGACACCCTGGCCTATATGCAGGCCCATCCGCGCTGTGGCGTGCTGGGCGTGCAACTGGTGGGCCGTGACGGCGCCTGGCAGCCCTCGGCACGCTACTTTCCCACACCCTGGAATCTGTTTTTGCAGGCCAGCGGGTTGGCCAGATGGTTCCCCGGAACGCGCCTGGTGGACGATGCCCAATGGCATTACGACAGTCCCCAGTTGTGCGACTGGGTGCCCGGTTGCTACTACCTGGTGCGCCGCGAGGTGGTGGATGCGGTGGGCCTGTTCGATCCGCGCTACTTTCTCTATTACGAAGAGGTGGACCACTGCTTTGCCGTCAAAAAGGCCGGCTGGGATGTGGTCTGCTACCCGCATAGCCGCGTGGTGCACATCGGTGGAGAGAGCGCCAAGTCCGATGGCGCCATCACCCACAGCGGGCGCCAGTTGCAGGGGCTGCAGGTGGAGAGCGAGCAGCTTTACTTTCGCAAGAACCACGGCCTGCCCAGCCTGCTGGCTGCAGTGTTGCTGACCCTGCTGGCCGATTTGCTAAATGCCGGAAAATGCCTGCTGGGTCGCCGCCCCAAGGAGCGCGCAGCCACCTATCTGGCGCACGCCCGCGTCCACCTGTCCACGCTCTGGCGCACCCGCCTGGGCCGCCAGGCCACGCGTTAGTCACCATGTTTGACAACATCCGCCAAGACCTGCGTGCCCATGGTGGCGACTGGGCCGCCCAGGGCTTCTGGGCCCTCCTGGTCTACCGCTTTGGCCGCTGGCGCTACCAAGTGCGCCCGGCCCTGCTGCGCAAGCTGTTCTCGCTGCTCTACAAGGTCTTGTACAAGTTGGTGCAAATTATCACCGGCATCGAGCTGCCCTGCGAAGTGGTGTTGGGGCCCCACTTCGTCATCGACCATTTTGGTGGCATCGTCATCAGCGGCTACGCGCGTTTTGGTGCGAATTGCCGCATCCGCAATGGCGTGGTGGTGGGCCTGAAAAATCCGCAAAACCCCTGCGCTCCGCACATAGGCGACCACGTCGATATAGGTGCCGGCGCGAAGGTGCTGGGTGACATCACCATCGGCAACAACGTCTCGATTGGCGCCAACGCCGTGGTCACTCGCAGCGTGCCCGACAACTGCCTGGCCGTGGGCAACCCCGCCGTGATCAAGCCCAAAAAGAAAGTAGCAGACGCATGAACGACAGCAAGTTGGCCCTGGTCGCCATCGGGCGCAACGAGGGCGAGCGCCTGCGCAAATGCCTGGCCAGTGTCGCGGGGCCCGGCATCACCCTGGTGTATGTGGACTCTGGCTCTACCGATGGTTCACCGACCACAGCGCGCGCCATGGGCTGTGCGGTGGTGGACCTGGACCTCAGCATTCCCTTCACCGCTGCCCGCGCCCGCAACGCGGGTTTTGCCCTGGCGCTGCAACTCTCCCCCCATATTGAATATGTGCAGTTTGTCGATGGCGACTGCGAAGTCGTCGGCAGTTGGATGGGCGTGGCCCTGGCGTTTTTGCAATCGCATCCGCAGGCCGCTGCCGCCTGCGGGCGCCGGCGCGAACGCTTTCCTTCCAGCACGGTTTACAACCAACTCTGTGACCTGGAATGGGACAGCCCCATAGGGCAGGCCAGGTCCTGCGGTGGCGATGTGCTGATGCGCGTGCAGGCCCTGCAGGGCGTGGGCGGCTACCGCAACAGCCTGATTGCCGGCGAAGAGCCCGAGCTCTGTGTGCGCCTGCGCGCCGCCGGTTGGACCCTCTGGCGGCTCGATGCGGAGATGACCCTGCATGACGCCGCCATGACCCGCTTTGGCCAGTGGTGGCTGCGCAGCAAGCGCGCCGGCTACGCCTATGCCGAGGGCGCCTGGCTGCATGGTGCGCCACCCGAGCGCCACAATGTGCGCGAGCTGCGCCGCATCGTCTTGTGGTCGCTGCTGCTGCCCACCACCATCCTGTTGCTGTCTGCGCTGGATGCACGCCTGCTGTTGCTGGCCCTGGTCTATCCGCTGCAAATGGCGCGCCTCGCCCTGCAATTCAAGCCGCTGCAACTGCTGTCCTGGCAGCGTGCCCTGTTTCTGACCCTGGGCAAATTTGCCGAAGGGCAGGGCGCCTTGCAATTCACCTTCAACCTCTTGCGCCGCAAGCCAGCCACGCTGATCGAATACAAATAAAGAGCCCCGCCATGAGCCGCAAATACCTGTTGATCTCCCCCTGCCGTGACGAAGAAGAGTACATGCTGCAAACGCTAGACAGCGTGGTGGCCCAAAGCGAGCGGCCCACGCTGTGGCTGATCGTGGACGATGGCTCCACCGACGCCACCCCCGCCATCCTGGCGCGCTATGCGGCCATGCACCCCTGGATACACATCATCACCCGGCAAAACCGTGGCAAGCGCGCCGTGGGGCCTGGCGTGATGGATGCCTTTTATACCGGCTACGACAGCATTGATCCGAGCGCCTTTGACTACCTCTGCAAGCTCGACCTCGACCTGCGCCTGCCGCCCCGTTATTTTGAAATATTGATGGACCGCATGCAGGCCAACCCCCGCTTGGCCACCTGCAGCGGCAAGGCCTATATCCAGGCTGGCGACCAACTCGTCAACGAGGGCCATGGTGATGAGACCTCGCTGGGTATGACCAAGTTCTACCGAAGCACCAGCTTCACCGCCATAGGCGGCTTTGTGCGCGAGGTGTTCTGGGACGGCATCGACTGCCACCGCTGCCGCATGCTGGGCATGGTCGCCTGCAGTTGGGATGAACCCGCGCTGCGCTTTGTGCATCTGCGCCCCGAAGGCTCCAGCCAGGTCAATGTCTACACCGGGCGCATGCGCCACGGCTTTGGCCAGTATTTCATGGGCACGGGCTTTGTCTACATGGCCGCCGTGGCCCTGCGCCGCCTGGACCAAGCACCGGTGCTGTTTGGCAGTCTGGCCATGCTGTGGGGCTGGTTGCGCAGCGCGCTGCAGGGCAAGCAGCGCTACCAGGATCCGGCCTTTCGCGCCTTCCTGCGCCAGTACCAACAGCGTGCGCTGCTGGTGGGCAAGCACAGGGCGATTGCGGAAATCGACAGCGCCAATGCGGCGCGACCCTGAGCGCTGCCGCTTTTCAAAGCCCGTGCAGCCGGCTATTTTTATGTTCGCTGGCAAAGGCTATCTTTATATTTTCGGCTAGCGTGCCGAGCAAGGCATAGCGGCGCCTATAGAGTGCGCGCTTGCGCGCCGGGATGTCCTCATCTGCGCGCCTGTGCAGTGTGGTGCACATTACAAAAAATCCGGCATCGTTTGGAGTGCCGCCGTTTTCCAGCCAGATGCCATCGTATTTGGAAGCCCTGGCAAACTGGTTGCCGCGCCCCACCGACTGGTGGCATGCGTCCGATACCGCCCACAACTCGGTGCAGCCGACGTGCTGTGCCATTATTTTGACTATGTGAACCATCATGTCCCGCGGCCTGATGCCATGGAAGAGCTTGGTGATGTTGGAGTACAGGCTGCCATCCACCACATCTGCCGCACCCTGAATGGCACCCACCAGCAAGCGGGGGGAGTCGGCGGTGCCGCCTATCGAAAGCGCCAAGGAATACAGGCGGTCAACCCCCGCGAAAAGGCTGACACAGACTTCGCCTTCCGAGCGCATCCAGCTGGGCCGGTCAATGACAATGCGAAACGGTCTTTGGTCCAATTCAAATTGGGTGCAATTCCAGTAATGATCATCCGGGAAGTTGAAAAATGGCAGGTCCAAAACACCCACCAGACGGTAGTGGGTCGCGATCATGTGCGCCCGTTTTTGAAAGCCCCATCGTCTATTGATATAGGGTTTGGTCAGCACCTTCAGCAAGAGTGATGAGCGCTGCAATTCCGTCTGCAACGCTGGCGGAACCTCGCAATGCAACCAGCGGTGCAGGCAGGCCAAATGCATGCAGCTGACCGTGTAGAAGTGAAGCCTTCTGTAGGTACTGTGGGCATCTTTCTTGGGGAAATTGGTCCTTCCCCCACGCCACAGCGTGGCTACTGTATTGAAGATTCTTTTCATTTACATAAAAAAGGCTGCCGGACCCCTTTCGATGTGCATGCATTCACACATCGAAAGGGGTGCGGTATTTTTTCCTGATTGGTATTGTAGTGGTTATAGACATGTTGGCTTTTCAGAATCGCGTTGATTGAAATACCAGCCGTTCGATTTGCAAGCCTTGTGCACATGGTGGCCGCCACGCTATTCAAACCGACACCTGTCAATAGTCCATACGTGCTATCTGATGCAAGTATTTCCTATCTTTTATATTTGTATAGATAGTTGGTTGTTACCTTAAAATAAGAGGCAGCCATTGCTGTAACGGACGACCGCCCTAATATGTATTATCAAGGCCGAATGAAAATTATTTTTCCAGAAGACCGCTCATTGGTCGGTGCTGCGGCCGAGCGCTGCTCAGCCATTCTCAGCCTGCCTGTTATTGGCGGTCAGCACCATGGGTCCACGCTGTGCACCGCAAAGGCCCTGGCGTTTGCCACCTTGCTTGTTTTCGCGCGGACTTTGCAAACCGAAGCCCTGTGCGTCAAGTTCCGGCCGATTGATGCGCTGCAGGGCGCTGCCCACCAGGACCAGTTCGCAACAGCCAGCATCTCGGGCCTGGCCACGCTGCGTACGGCATGGGATGCGATGGAGGTCTCCCGCGAGCCCCGCGCCGGCGTCGCAGAACTGGAGCTATTGCTCTGGGAAACACCCGCAACGGGCCAAGTGCATCAGCAGCCGTTGCCGCAAGCCCCGGTGCTGTGCTACTTTGTGCAAGACCAGCAGTTGCATCTCACCTTGCATTTTCACAGGCACCTTCTGGCACCCCTCAGCGCAAGTGACTTCCTTGAAAAAATTGGCCTGGTGTGGGCTGCTTTGTCGGGCCAGGACGAGGTGGTCGTCAACGCGCTGGCGCTGGGAACTGCCAGCAGCGCCCAGTTGATTCCTGACCTTGCGCAGCCAATCCAGGCCCGTACCTATGAAACCCTGGCGGCCACTTTCTTTGACGTGGCCGAGCGTTACGCTGACGAACCCGCAATCGTTGGCCAGGACCTGAGCTATAGCTATGCGTTCCTGAAGAACCAGACCACAGTGCTTATGAACCAGCTGGTGGAGGCGGGCGTGGCTGTGGGCGACGTGGTCGCCATCCGGGGTGCCAGTAGCCCAGGCACGATCGCCAGCATGCTGGCCGTGCTGGGCGTGGGCGCTGTGCTCGTCACCATCGACCCGCTGCTGCCCGAAGAGCGCAGGAATCTCATCGCGAAGATCAGCCAGCCCCGCTTCACCATCGAGGTGTTGGAACACAGGGCCAGCCAAGCCGAGCAGGCGCAAACCCTCCGCACCGAAGCCTGGCCAGACCCGCAGCAATGGCAAGCGGCGCTGCTGCAAAGGCCCCTGGTCCCTGCGGCACCCCATGCCAGCGCCTACCTCTTTTTCACCAGCGGCAGCTCCGGCGTTCCCAAGGGCGTGTTGGGCACCCACCTGGGCCTGTCGCATTTTTTGGACTGGCAGCGCGACACCTTCTCCATAGGCCCAGGCCACCGCACGGCGCAGCTCACGGCGCTGTCTTTTGATGTGGTGCTGCGCGACCTGTTCTATCCGCTGACCAGCGGTGCCTGTATCCATATCCCTAAGCGCGAGACCCTGCTTGACGCGCGCAAGATGCTGGCCTGGATCGCTTCTGCGCGCATCACCGCCATGCACTGTGTGCCCTCGCTCATGCGGGCCTGGCTGATGGCCGATACGGGACAGCAACCGTTTCGCCACCTTGCCTATATTTTCTTCGCCGGCGAGCCACTGACCGACGCGCTGCTGCGCCGCTTCAAGGCCGCAGCCGGTGAGGCCACCTGCATCATCAATTTATATGGCCCCACTGAGACCACCCTGGCCAAGCTCTACCACCGCATTGAGCGCATTGAAGAGGGCATTCAGCCCCTTGGGAAACCCCAGCCCGGCGTGGACGTCGTCATCTTCAAGGACCGCCAGACCCTGTGCGGCCTGTGGGAAACCGGTGAAATCGCCATCCGCACGCCCTACCGATCTAACGGCTATTTTCAGAACCCTGAGCTGACGCGCGAAGTGTTTGTGCCCAACCCCTTGCGCGCCGACCCGGATGACCTGGTCTACTTTACCGGCGACCTGGGTCGCTACCGATCGGACGGCAAGGTCGAGATCTTCGGGCGCATCGACGCGCAAATCAAAATTCGCGGCGTGCGCATAGAGCCCAGTGAAATCGAATCCTGCATCCTGAGCCTGCCCGGCATCAGGGACGCAGCCGTCACCACCCGCGTCGGTGCCTCGGGCGACAAGATATTGCTGGCCGTGGTGGTGCCACAGTCGTTTGAAAACCTCGACTCGGTGCAGCAAGCCCGCCAACTGCGCGAACAGCTCAAGCAACGCTTGCACGACGCCATGGTGCCCGCGCGCATCCTGTACCAAGAAAGCCTGCCCTACCTGCCCAATGGCAAGCTCGATCGCAAATCCATCGCCGCCATAGACTTTGGCAGCACCGACAGCCCGCTACTGGCCGTGCCGGAGGTGGATGCCAAGCTGGGCCGGGTGATTGCAGAAATCGAAGAAGTGCTGGGCGTTCAGATCCGGGACCTGAAGCACTCGTTTGTGGACCTCGGTGGCGACTCGCTCTCGTACATCCGCATTGCGTTTGTGATAGAGGACGCGTACGGCGCGCTGCCCCTGGGCTGGGAGCTGACGCCCCTGGGCGAACTCGGCGCCAGCATGGCTGCGCACCGCAAGCCCAAGGACGCCTCTGGCTGGTGGATCTCCCTGGAGCCGTCCATTTTGCTGCGGGCCTTTGCCATCCTGTTTGTGGTGCTGGGCCATGCCAGCCATATGGCGTTCATGGGCACCTCCACGCTCTTCGTGATTTCGGGCATCAGCTTTGCAAAGTTCTTCCGTCGCGACCTGTTTGAAAAAGGCGATCTGGGCCCGGTGGGCCGCTTCATTTTCAAATTTGGCGTACCGGCAGCGCTGTGGCAGTTGCTGGCCATTGCCACCGGCGCGCACAGTTTCTGGTTGCCAGACCTGCTGTTGATGGGCACCTATTTCCATGAGCCCCAAGGCACGCACATGACGCTGTGGTACCTGGACGTGCTGGCGGCCAACCTGGTGACGGTGTCGGTGCTCACGCTATGGTGGGGCCGCTTTTCGCGCGCCTATCCTTCGGTCAGGCCGACCTTTGCAACAGACCTTTGCCTGGTCTTGGTGGGTCTGGTGGTTTCCTTTGTGCAGGTGGGATTGGGCACATGGGATGGCGCGCTTGGTCTGCACAGCGTGGCCCCTTTCAAATGGCTATGGATGCTGGCCTTTGGCATCGCCGTGACCCAGGCCGTGAGCGTGCGGCAGAAGGTCCTCTTGAGTCTGCTGCTGGCGGGCATTGCGCTGGGCCAACTGGCAGAACTGCCCAAGGTCGCCAATAGCTTTGGCATGCTGGACCCGTTCTTTTATACCTCTGTGATGGCCCTGATCTGGCTTAGGCGTGTCGCGATACCCCGCTTCTTGCGCCATCCCCTCATAGGCATTGCCTCGGCTTCGCTATTTATCTATATCGTCAACTACACGGTGATCCAAAAGGCGCACAAATTGCTTCATTTTGACGGCTCCTGGCCCCTTGAAGTCGCCGCTGCAGTGCTCGTAGGCGTAGCGCTCTCCTGGCTATGGAACCGGCTAGAAGTCGTTGTTCGGCGCGCGATCGCAGCGTTGCGCTCAGGGTTCAAGCGGAGTGACTGGTGGGTGCTGCGTCCCGGTGGGCGGGGCAGTCAATAGTCTGTTTGGCCTGCTGTGGATGGATGGCGCAGGAGGCGTTGTCGTTCCAGTGTGGCATCGATGGAAGACGGTATCGTTGTGCAATCCATTCTCGGCAGGGGTCGCTATGGAACAGGGACGTCTGAAAAGGACGGAATAAATAAATAACTTGGCACGCCGATACGGTGCTTGACGCGCAGGTAAATAATGTCAACAAATGCATTGCATGGTTTTCGTGCTTTTCAGGCGCGCAGAATTTCTGATCGGTTCGTGCAGCAAGCCGCGCACAGCCCCCACGCTGTCGCCATTCACTGGCAGGGGGCCGACATTCTCTACCACGAGCTCGACGCTGAAAGCGCCCGCCTGGCCCGCCTATTCAAACAACACGCCAAGGGCAACAACGCCATCGTCGCCATCCATGCAAGCCGCAGCCCCGGCTTTGTGGCCGCAGTGCTGGCCTGCGCAAGGTCCGGGCTGACGTTTGCCGCCTTGGACGCCGCCTATCCCGTGGCCAAGCTGCTGTCCATGGCGCAGCTCCTACAGCCCTGCTTGCTGGTGTTGTCTGAAGCTTCAGAAGCCGGCCTGGCCCTGGCGCATTGCGTGCTGGCGCAGACCGGCGCGCCGACACTGACCCTGGAGCAGGTGTTTTCACCGTCGCAGGATGAGCCGCAAAATACGCCCGAGGCGGCTGCGCCCGAGGCCACCGACCTGGCCTATCTGTTGTTCACCTCTGGCACGACCGGCACGCCCAAATGCATTGCCACCGGCCACGCGCCCTTGGTGCATTTTGTGGATTGGTATGCAGAGCGCTTCAAGCCCGACGCCGCAGACCGGTTCAGCCTGTTGTCGGGCCTGGGCCACGACCCGGTGCTGCGCGATATCTTTGTGCCCTTGTCGGTGGGTGCCTCCCTGTGCATTCCCCCCGCAGGCACCATCACCCAGCCCGCGAAGCTATTTGCCTGGCTGCAGGCCAGTGGCATCAGCTTTGTGCACGCCACACCGCAACTCATACGCCTCATTGCGGCCGGAGCGCGCGGCGAGTTGCTGCACCGCCTGCGCTATGTCTTCTCGGGAGGCGATGCACTCAAGGCGGCGCATGTGGCGCAATTGCGCCAGATTGCGCCGGCCTCACAGCAGGTCAATTTTTACGGCACCACCGAAACTCCGCAGGCCATGGCCCACCATGTGCTGCCCGCCGCTGGTGAATGCGACCCCCTGCCTGCGGGCAAGGCCATCGCAGACGTAGAGCTTTTGGTGCTGGAGAAGGACCTGCGCAGCCTGTGTGCCACGGGCCAGCAGGGGCAGATTGGCATACGCAGCCGCTACCTCTCGCAGGGCTATTACAACGACGCGCAGGCCACCGCCCAAAAATTCATCCACAGCCAGGCGCCAGGCGCTGACGAACTGCCGGTGTACCTCACGGGTGATCTGGGCTACTGCCGTGCCGACGGTGCCGTCGTGGTGGTGGGCCGGGAGGACGATCAAGTCAAGGTGCGGGGTTTTCGCATTGAGCTGGCCGAGGTCACCAAGGTACTGGATGCCCATCCATCGGTGGACGCGGCCGTGGTGCTGGCGGTCCAGCGCGAAGACCTTGAGAACGAACTGCTGGCCTTTCTGGTGCACAGGGCGGGCGCTGGTGGCACCGAGGCGGTCAAGGCGTTTGCAGCAGGTCAATTAGCGGCGCACATGGTGCCCGGTATCTATATTGAAATCGACTCTGTGCCCTTGCTGCCGAACGGAAAAATCGACCGCGCCGCCCTGCTGAAACTTGCCAAGGAGCGGCCAAGTCCGCTTGGCTCGGTTGACGAGGAGTTTGTCCTGCAAGCCCATCCCAGCGTGCTGCAGGACTTGCAACGCATCCTCAGAGTCGCCGACCTGGATACGCGCAAATCATTTGTGGAGCTAGGTGGCGACTCGCTGTCTTTCATACAGGCCTCCATGGTGATTGAAGAGGCCATAGGAGCCCTTGCGCAGGGCTGGGAAAAGCAGCCCCTGGAGCGCTTGCTGCAACAAAAAAGGGCCACCAAGCGTTTCTTCAGCACCGCAGGCACGACGGTTGTCGCAAGGGCGCTGTGCATCGTGCTGGTGCTGCTAAACCATTTCAAGGTATTGGATATCCTGGGCTCCACCACTGCCTTGTTTGTCATCTCTGGCTGGAGCTTTGGCAAGTACCAGTTGCACCGGGTGCTCAAGGAGAACCTGGTTTCTCCGATCCTCAAGACCGTGGTCTACATCGTCATCCCGTCCACGCTATTCAATGTCTTTACGCAGTTGAAGAATACCCACCAGCTCGATTGGCCCACCGTCTTGATGGTCAATAACTACGCCTCGGCCTATTACCTGGACGGCGGTTACTGGTTTATCAATGTGCTGGTGCACAGCTTCGCAGTGCTGGCCCTCCTGTTTTGCGTGCCGCTGGTGCGCCAGCGTTTCAGGCTGGACATCTATAGCGCAGCGGTCAGTGCCACCTTGCTCAGCCAGTGTTTGGCCGTGACGGGCCACCTGCTTCAAAACGGTGAACCGGTTGCCTCACCCATCCAGAAGCTGTGGCTTCTCTTTCTGGGCATGGCCATCGCCCACGCCCACACCCGCTCGCAAAAAGCCGTGGTGGCTCTGTTGGCCACAGGCTGCCTGTTTGACCAGGTGGTGATTGCCCCCATCACCCCTTTTCCTATGCTTTTGGTGTGGCTGCTGATTGCGCTGCCCCGCGTGAGCCTGCCTACGGTGCTGGCCAAGATGGTCAATCTGATCGCCGGTGCCTCGCTGTTTATCTACATCAGCCATTTGCAGTTCAAGGGGCTGGTGGACAAGACCCCCCTGGCGGGCAACACCACCGCCTATGTGTTGGCCGGTGTGTTGGGGGGCATTCTGGTTTGGCAGCTATGGGACCGGCTTTTCAACCCATCGACCCGCTGGCTGATGGGTCGGCTTGCGCGCATACCGGCCAGAGCCCTCATGCCTGGCAATGCAGGCAGGGTAAATATACCGCCAGCCTTGTAAACACCAGACCGAGTCCGTAGCCCGTCAGCAAAAAGCCCAGGGCTGCGGCTTCCACTGGCCAAGGCCAGGCCATGGTTTTGTTGCGGTACCAGAGCTGCACCGGCCAGGCGGCAAACCAGCTCAGGCCCACGCCCAGAGCGGCCCCGCTCAGGCCGCTCAGGTAATAGCCCAGATAGGTTCCCAGCACCAGCGCGCACAGCCGCAGTGAGGACATCAGGCTGCCCAGTTTGAAGTTGCCCTGGGCCTGTATCAGCGACTCAATCACGTGGTAGCGCAGCCCGATCAAGCCGATCGCCAGGCAGGACAAAATCTCACCCGAATGCGCGTAGCGCTTGTCAAACAGCAGACCCACGATGCTGGGTCCGGCTGCGATAAGCCCGCCTGCGACCGTCAGGATGATGGCGTCCGACACCCGTTGAAAACGCAAATAGGTTTTTTGCAAGGGCTCTAGCCCCTCACGCGCGGCCGCGCTCATTCCCGGAAAAAAGATGTTGCCCGACAGATTGCTGGCCACCTGCTGCACCACATTGGCCAGCATGAAGGCAACGGTATAGTTGCCCAGCAGCGTGGCGTTGACCAACCCGCCCAGAATCATGACATCGGCGCTGCTTTGCAAAAATGCCAGCGGTGTGGACAGCAAGATCCATTTGCTCTTCTCTAAAATGGTTTTGACGATGGCCTTGTCCCAGTGAAAGCGGTTGCGCAGTCCGGGCAAAAACACATGGCCGCTCAAGCAGTTGAGGGCCGCAGCCGTCACCGCACCGGCGATCAGCGCCCAGGGCGAACCCGTCACCCGGGCAATGCCCAGCATCACTGCCATGGCCAGCAACTGCGAAGCCAGCGACATGGCGGTCAGCCGGCCCAGGCTCATGGCGCGCTGCGCCGTCATGCCCTTGGTGGACTCCAGTCCGCCCAAAATGGCGCTGCTGGCCGCCCCCACCATCAGGTAGGGCAGCAGGGGGTTGGCGTAGACATTGCCAACAACCAGTCCGTTCGATTGCAGCAGCAGCAGGCCCAGCGCGCCCAGCAGCGCCAGCCCCCAGATGCCAAGGCCGCGCAGCACGGCCACCGTCCACACCGTGTTGAGAAAGCTGGCCTCCAGCTGCCCCTGGCGCTGTACCACCACCTGGCGCAGCCCCAGGTCTGACATCAGCGTGATGCCCAATATCGCCATGTTCACAATGCCCGCCAGGCCAAAGGCCTCGGGTGCCAGCAGCTTGGCCAAAAAGAGATTGCCCGCAAAGCGTATGCCCTGCGTCAGCACAAACGAGCCCATCGAAATGGCCCCCGCGCGTAGGTGTTTTTGGGTCATGGGTGGAGCTGGATATCGGCAATCACCGGGCTGTGGTCCGAGGCCTCGGTGCCGCCCACCGTGCTATTGAATACCGTGATGCCGGCGCTGAAAAAAATATGGTCAATGCGCAAAAAGTCGGTCTTGCGACTCAGCGCGTGGCCGTAGGTGTAGCCATAGCCTTGGCCGGCCTCGGAAAAGCTGTCGCGCAGGCCGGCACGCTTGAGCAATTCCACGACCGGCGAGCCATCGCCCGCGTTGAAGTCGCCCATCAGCAACAGCGGGCGCGGCAATTTGGATACATCGCGCAGCAGCACCTGGGCCTGGCCAAGGCGCTCGCGCAGATTGCTCTTCCAGTCGCTCAGGCCAGAGAGCAGGCTGTAGCGCGTGCCCTCCAGCGCCTCGCGCGGCGACACCAAATGGGCCGTCACCACCGACAGCAAACGGCCATCGATGTCGAGCTGGCAAAGCAAATAGAACTCGCCGTGCGGCGCATGGTATTGGCTGAGTTGGCCGGCCCTGCATTCCCGCACCGGGAAGCGGCTGGCAATCACATACTGGTCCAGCGCATAGACATGGGGCAGACCAAAGAGCGGCTGCGACAGGGTGGGCGTGTTGTGCGAGTCCAGCGGCAGCAGCTGCTGCGCGTCCTGCAGCGCCACAATGTCGGGCGCGTGCGAGCGCACCTCGTCATCAATGCCGCTATAGCCCTCGTCCTTGAAGCGTGCATTGAGCGCCTTGACGTTGTAGGACAGCACGCGCAGCGTGCGCCCCGCCCCCGCCTTGCTGTCAAAGTGCCATTGCAGGCCCATGGTCAGCGTGGCGAGCAGCGCCAGGTTCAAGGCGCAGGCCGCCAGCCACCAGCGCGACAGACCGATTGCCAGCAGCAGCGCCAAGCCACAGGGCAGCAGCAGCCAGTACCAGGGCAAAAACCGTGTCAGCTCGGCCAACCAGGGCTGCCCTACGTCGAGTTGCTGCAACAGCAGCAGCGCCAGGTGCCCCAAGAGCAAACACAGCACGCCCCAAGCGCGCGCAGAACGCAGCATCTGCAAGTCCCGCCTTTAGCGGCCTATGGCCAGGTATTCGATACCCATGGCGCGAACCAATTTGGGCTCGTACAAATTGCGTCCGTCAAAAATCACCGGGTAGCGCAGCTTGGACTTGATGGTGTCGAAGTCCGGGCTCTTGAACTCCTTCCACTCGGTGACGATCACCAGCGCGTCGGCGCCATCGAGCGCCGCCGTCTGGCCCTCGGCGTAGGTGAGGGCCGGGGTGTCGGGGTAGCAGCGCTGCGCCTCGTGCATGGCAATCGGGTCGTAGGCGGTGATGGTGGCGCCTGCGGCAATCAGGTCGTTGATCACCTCGCGGCTGGTGGCCTCGCGCATGTCGTCGGTATTGGCCTTGAAGGCCAGGCCCCACAGCGCAAAGTGCATGCCGCTGAGGTCAGTGCCAAAGCGCTGCTTGATCTTGTTGCCCAGCACATGCTTTTGTGCGTTGTTGGCCGCTTCCACCGCACCCAGCACCAACATGTCCATGCCGGCGTCCAGCTGCGCCGTCTTGATCAGCGCCTTTACGTCCTTGGGAAAGCAGGAGCCGCCATAGCCCGCGCCGGCATACAAAAAGTCGTAGCCAATGCGTGGGTCGGAGCCAATGCCCTTGCGCACCTGTTCGATGTCGGCACCCAGCTTCTCGGCCAGGTTGGCCAGCTCGTTCATGAAGCTGATGCGCGTGGCCAGCATGGCATTGGCGGCGTACTTGGTCAGCTCGGCGCTGCGTACGTCCATCACAATCAGGCGGTCGTGGTGGCGCTGAAAGGGCGCGTACAGCGCGCGCATATTGAGCGCCGCTTGCTCATCCTCGCAGCCGATCACAATGCGTCCCGGGCGCATGAAGTCGTCGATCGCCGCGCCCTCTTTGAGAAACTCGGGGTTGCTCACCACGCTAAACGGGGTGGCCACGCCGCGTAGGGCCAGCTCTTCTTCGATGGCCTTCTTCACGGCATCGGCCGTGCCCACCGGCACCGTGCTCTTGTCCACCACCACCTTGTAGTCGGTCATGTGGCGCCCAATATTGCGCGCTGCCGCCAGCACATATTGCATGTCGGCCGAACCGTCTTCATCGGGCGGTGTGCCCACGGCGATGAATTGGACAGTGCCAAAGTGCGCCGCGCGCAGGCTGTCGGTGGTGAAGTGCAGGCGACCGGCCGCCACATTGCGCTTGACCATGTCTTCCAGACCCGGCTCGTAAATCGGAATGCCGCCACCCTCTAGCAGCTCAATCTTGGCCGGGTCCATGTCCAGGCACAGCACATCGTTACCCACCTCGGCCAGGCAGCTGCCTGTGACAAGACCTACATACCCGGTACCAATAACAGTTATTTTCATAAGAATTTAGTTTGGAAAGAAAAACAGAGGCGCAGCTTGGCGGTGTGGCTGTGGAATTTTATGTCGCGCAAATTTCAATTTTGAGACAGCTCTGCATAGGGGCCTATGCGCAGCAGTGCCAATGAGGTGCATAGCGCCAGCCATTGCCTCACGGCGGCAAATACCCGCTCAACAGGGTCTCATATTGCTGCAGTACCAGCGGCCAGGTGTACAGACGCTTGAAGCGCCTTTGCCCGTGCAGGCGAACGGCCTGCAGGATGGTGGGGTATTGCACCAACTCGTCCATGCGCTGCGCAAAACTATCGGCGTCGGTGAAATATTCGGCACCTCCACCTACCACCCAGCGGTTGAACCGGTTGTCGTGGGCGATGACGGGGTTGCCCGCTCCCATGGCCTCTACCAAAGAGGGGTTGGTGCCGCCCACCTGGTGGCCATGCACATAGGCCAGGCTGTGAAAGCGCAGGGCTTGCACGGTGCGCTTGTCGTAAATGGCGCCCACAAAGTGCACCTCGCCGCTGGCCGCGGCCTTGACGGCGCAGTGGTAGCGGTTCTCTGGCACATAGCTGCCCAGCACCGCCAACTTGAAACCGCGCGGCTTGGCAGAGAAGCCTTGGACAATTTCCAGCAGGGAATTTTCGGGCTCGGCCCTGGCAATCACGCTCAGGTACTTGCCCGGTTCAAGCCCGAGTGCCCGCACCGGCTCCACCGGGGCCTGGGTGACCTCATCGGCGCCATAGGGTATGACGCTGATCTTGGCGGCCGCAACGCGGGTGCTCAGGTGGGCCTTGATTTCCGGGTGGTCGGCAACCAGGTGGTTGCCCAGCCAACAGCCGGCGCGCTCATTGAGCCAGAACCAGGTCTTTGCGATGGCGCCCCATTTGGAGCGCGCCCATTCGATGCCATCCATGTTGATGAGATTGGGTACGCCCTTGGCCCTCAGCAGGGCGCAAAAGAGGGCCGTGTTGTAGCCCAGGGTCAGGCACAAATCGGGCTGTCTTGCCGCATGCAGGGTGGCATGCCAATCAAACAGCATGGTCCCTTTGGGGCCCCCATCCAGCACCGGAATACGCACGCGCTCCACGCCCTCCCAACGGTCCTTGAAAATCGGTCCGCTGCCAGCCTCCTGGCAATACACCACGACGCGCCAACCCTGTTCCACCAAATAAAGGGCCAGGTGTTCGGCAAAGGTTTCAAAGCCGCCGTGGGCCGCCGGGACGCCGCGGGTTCCAAGTATGCGAACGGTTTTCAACATGCAAGCCTATCGAATCTAAAGGGCATAAAAATAATAGTTGTGTGCTAAGCGGTCCAGCCCAAGTGGGAACCTATCATTTGATAGGCCGTCTCCACGCGCGCCGACCAGGTCTGGATGGTGGCTTGCCGAACGGCTTCTTCTGACATGCGCTGCAGGCGCGGCCGGTCTTGGATGAGGCAGGCAATGGCATCGGCCAGGTCTTTTTCAAGCTGGGCCTTGGACCTGTCTGCCGTGGGCAGCACCAGCGCACAGTCGGCATTGACATAGTATTTGGGGCCGCACAAATCCAGGCACAGCACCGGCAGGCCACGCGACAGCGACTCCAGCACCACATTGCCGCTGGAGTCGTGCAGGCTGGGAAAGATAAACAGGTCGGCCCGGCCATACAGATCAAAAAGTTCGGCGCGCTCCAGCATGCCCAGCAGGCGCACGCGTTTGCCCAAGCCGCGCCGGTCCATATCGTTTTGCAGATGGGCACGCAAAGGGCCTTGGCCCGCGATATCCAAGGTGACGTCGTAACCCGATTGCAGCAACTGGTCCACGGCTGCCAAGGCCAGCGCAATGCCTTTGACGGCCGTGAGCGTGCCGGCAAACAGCAGGCGAAAGGGCAGTTGCCCGGTGGGGCGCTGGACCCGGCTTGACAGGTCTACCGGTGGGGCGCCGATTTCTAGCGCAATCACGGCGCGCGCGCGCAACTGCGCTGGCAGGGCCGCAACCGTGTCGGCGGTTTTGCACAGGATCAGCGTGGAAGCCTTGGGCCCCCACAGGGCCAGCGGGTCGAACCTTGCCAGGCGCAGCGACAGGGAGCGCAGCCACTCAAACGCCTGTGCGCGAAACGGCAGGCCTCTATAAAAGCGCAGGGGTGCGCTGTCGCCACCCCCCAGGGGGCCCATGACCAGGGGCACACCCAGGCCGCCCAAAAAGGTCGGGAAGCGAAACGTACCCCAGGTCAGGTGATGCACCAGATCGAAGCTTTTCTCTTTGAGCAGTGGACGCACCAGGCGGCGCAGACGCAGTTGCCACCCAATATAGAACAGGCGCGAATTGAGTTGCCTGTGGGGAGGGGCTCCGAAGGCATAGGCCTCGCAATAGTGGACCTCTAAGCCCGGCAGGGGCGCACTGCGAAGGGCAGGCTCCAGATGTTCCCTGAAATAGCCATGGGTCACCAAGACCACATCGTGCAGCTGGCTGAGTTCGACCAACCAGCGCCAACCCACGCCCGGCTCAGATCCCCACAGGGGCGAACAAGCGAAGCAGGACAGCAGGATGCGTCGGCGCTGGGTCGCTGGACCCGGCAGCTTGTGGGGGGCAGGGTGCAAATTCATAGGCCCGGTGGCGGCAGTTCGCGGGTGAGGAGTTGCATGACCGGCGCGTCTATGGCGCGGCGGCTGGCATTGCGGTCAGCGGAGGCAATTTCTGCGTCCCAGCCCGGCCAACCGCGAAACTCGTGGTAGCTCCAGGACCAGCCATGCTTTTTAAAAATCGCCAGGCAGTCGGCAATATAGTTTTCGCGCGAAGCGCCAGGCGCCCAGCGCACGCAACTGAACTCCCCAACGTAAATCGGCACCCTGTGCTTTTGCTGAAAGGCCAAGGCGTCGCGCAGGTCGATCTCCAGGCGTTGGCGGTTCCAGGGGCCTACGCCGATTTCTGCATCCCACTTGCCCAGTTCCCATTCGGCCCCGGCCGGATAGGGAATTTTCCGCGGCCAGGAGGGGTTGACACCCTGGTGGGTAATGTCATGCGGTGTATAGAAGTGAATGCTGTAGACCACCTGCGCGTCCTGCAAGGGCACCATGGCGCGCAGACCCAAACTCGATCCGCCCGCCACCCCTTCAAAAACAATCGGCAAGGCGATATTTTCTTGGCGTATGGCGCTGATGGCCGGCTCCGCCAGCGAGCGCCACAGTTGTTGCGCCGCTTCGAGCTTGCCGTTCACCCAGGGCGGATTGGGTTCATTCAATAAATCGAGTCCGGCAATCACCGGGTCGTTTCCCAATTGCTTGGCCAAGGAGCGCCAGTTGTCTACAAAGCTTGCTCTGAGCTGGGCGTTGTTCCAAAAGTCTGGCAACTCGGAGCCGGGAAATTCACCCACCAACACCAGCCTTATGCCCCGGCTGCGCGCCAGTTCCAGGATCTGCTTTAAGAGGGATAGATATTCCTGCGGCTGCCCATACCTGTCGCAATCCCGGCATTTCACGAAGGGAAAAAAGATCCGGCCAAACCTTGCACCGGTGCTGGCCAGCGCGTCGAAATAGGCCGCATCCCGGTTGCGCACAGTGCCCAGCACAAAGCCCTTCATGCCACCCGCGGCAAAGTCGCTGGCCTGCACCAGGTCCCGGTCATGGTCTCGGTCTCGGTCTCGGTCTCGGTCTCGGTCTCGGTCTCGGTCGCGGCGGCCAGCCCAAGCCAAGCCAGGCGTTAGCGCTGCGCCCAGGCGCAGCCATTCTCTACGGTTGAATTGGATCATGTGGGGTGACGCTGGGGAGCGGTGTGCGTGAGGGCCGCCAAAATAAAGCCAGCCGCCAGCAAGAAGGGAAACATATCCAATTTATTGAAGGCCCCACTGACCAGCCAGGTGGTGGCTGCCAGGGTTGCGGCAACCGATTGCAAGACCCTTGCTGCTGCTGCCCTGTTGCGATGGGTCATGTCGCTGCTTGCGTCATGGGCCGCCCGGCGCCCCACGCGGTATAGAAAGAGCAGGCTGGACAAAAACAGCAGCACGGCAACAGCGCCACCCTTGACCAATAGATAGGCATAGCCGTTGTGCAGAATGGGGATGTATCTTTTGACGGAGCCCTCGTCGCCGGCGGCGCCCAGGGGCATGGCCAGGCCCAGATCGACCTGTTGGCCAAAGCCATATCCCAGCAGCCATTGCAAGGGATTGCCCGCGTAGTACAGCTTCAAGGCCCTGGCGGTTTCATAGCCACGCCAGTTTTCGTTGATGCTCTTGAAGTCGGTGTATTCCTCCACCGTGATCTCGCTGATGGAGCGCGACAGCTTGCCCATAAAGCTGTGCTGTACCTCTCTGGAGCCGGTGTCTACGGCGAGGCCCAACAGGGACAGCGAGGCCAGACCCACGGTGGCGATGGCCAGCAAACGCCCCCATTCGTTCCTGGAAAAAAATCCCCAGACCGCCGCGATTCCAATGCCCACCACCAGCAGCATGGTGCGAGAGAAGCACAGCGCGCAGGCCAGCGCGCAAAGCAGCAGGCAGGTGCGCGCCAACCAAACCGGCAGCAGCAGCCCATCCCTGGACTGCGTGAAATAGGCAAGCAAGAGGGTGAGTGCCAGCGCGGGTGCATAAAAGCCGGTGCCTATGGTCTCGCGAATTTTCACCGACGATTGCGTGATCAGCTCGGGCTGGACCACAAAGGCACTCAGGTAAAAGCCCGCAACCAAGGTTCCGCCCAGCACAAAGGCCCGCAGGCCGCTGGCCAGTTGGGGCCTGCAGCGGTAAAAAACCGAGCCGGTGCAAAGGATGATGGCCGGGTTGGCCACATACCAGGCGTCCTTGAGATAGAGGTAGGTATCGGCATAGATACCCAGGCAAAGGCCGCTGGCGATGATCAGCAAAAACGGCGCGATGGCGCGCAGGAGCTGGGAGTCGAATTTGGTGGAGGAATAGAACCAGGCGATGGCTGCCAGCAGCAGCAAGTAGGCGTTCATTCCTGTGAGCAGGCCCGAGGGTAAAAATACCGAAGCGACCAGCAGCAGCAAGATGGAAACCGGCGGCCAAGAGGGCTGCTTGTCAGACAGGCGCTCAGGCAGGGCGTGCGTCATGGCCTGTGCCCATTGCTGAGGGCTTCTGCATAGCAGCGCAGCAGCCGCTCTTTCATGCGCCGCATGGAAAATTGCGATTGCATGCGGTGCGCGCCGCTCAGCCCCATTTGTTGCCTCAGGGCCTCGCTATTCAATAGCGTAAGCAAGGAGGCGGCCAGCGCCTGCGCATCGCGCGGGGGGACGGTGAAGCCCGTTGCGCCGTCCTCCACAATTTCTCCGAGTGCGCCTATGTTGGAGGCGATCACCGGTCTGGCCGCTGCCATGGCTTCTGCGGCCACCAGGCCAAAGGACTCCGGCTCGGTAGAGGGCACGCAGACGATGTCCAGAGCCGCGTAGCTGGGCCAGACATTGGCCGTGAAGTCTTGCAAAACAATGCGCTCGCGCAGCGGCGACTGGCGTATGCGCTGCTGGAGTTGCAGCAAAAAAGTATCCTGGCCTGGCGGTGGGCTGCCTATCAATACCAGCGAAAAATCCCGCACGCCTTGGTGGTGCAAGAGCTCGGCGGCGTCGATCAGCACGTCGTGCCCCTTGAGACGGTTGATGCGCCCGAGCAA
Source organism: uncultured beta proteobacterium (assembly GCA_903886275.1). Taxonomy (GTDB): domain Bacteria; phylum Pseudomonadota; class Gammaproteobacteria; order Burkholderiales; family Burkholderiaceae_C; genus Allorhodoferax. The sequence continues at coordinate 33,191 of CAISLN010000094.1, forward strand.
GCCCACGGCCAGGCGCACCCCCTGGGGTCGGTACTGCAGGCGCAGTTGCGCCACCGCGCTGCTGTCGTTGACGACCGGGGCCGGCACGCCATTCCAGATCACGCGCATCTTGGCCCCCAAGCGCGGCTGCACACTGTGCATCCAGGCCAGGGTGGCGTTGGAATTGCAGACCACATGGTCGGCCAAGGCGTTCACCAGGCGTGGAAAACCATAGGCCGCAATGCGGGGGCTCACCATGATTTCGTGCACATGCCACAGGTGCGCCAAGTGCCTGCGCTTGGCCCATAGGGCACCGCCCAATACCGCCAGCGTGTTGGAGTGCACCAGATGCACGGTGCGGTCGCTAAAGATGCGGTCATAGCGCCCAAGGCAGGTCAGCGCCTCGCCGGCCAGTTGGAACAGGCCTTGGATACTGAGGTGGGCACGGGTGAGCTTCACCACCGGCAGCACATGGAACGCGATGCCGCGCTGGGCAAAGGCTTCGGTGAGCGGGCCGCTGTAGGGCAAGAGCACCACGGCGGTGCCGCCCTCTGCCTGCACCGCGCAGGCCAGGTCCAACAGCACACGGTCCGAGCCATAGAGCTCGGCCGACTGGTGGAAGAAGGCAATGCATTTGCCTTCGAGGGTTCCGGCGGGCCGGCTCACAGCAGCCCCTCGGGCAGGGCAGCGCCTGCCTGTCCTTCGATATCGGCCAGGCTGTAGCGCCCCCCCAGCTGAGTGGCCTGGTACTCGGTGTAATGCGGCAGGGCGTCGGTGGCGTAGCGGTAACGCAGGTCGCGGGCCTGGTAGCCGCCGCTGAACAGGCGCTCCAGGCGCCGCCCCAAGAGCAGCAGTTCGCGCAGGGCTTGTGAGCGAAAGGCACCATGGGCCATGCGGATGGACTCCACCTCCAGCGCCATTTGCGGATGGGTGCTGAGGTTGCTGCCGTCCACTCCAAAGATAGATAGATAGTCGGGCAGCCGTTGGATGTGCATACCCTTAGAGGCCAGACGCAACATCAATTCCTTGTCGGCGGCGTAGCGGTAGCGGCTGTCGAGTTGCAGCTGTCCCTGCTCAAGTAAGCGGCGGCGAAAGAACAGGGTGCAAGAGGCGGTGTTGATAAAGCTATTGGCCGCGTAGCGGTGGCGAAAGGGAATTTCGCGGCGCAGGGCAACGGGGCGGCCCTGCGGGTCGGCCACGATGTAGTCGCCAAACAGCACATCCACGGCTGGGTGCTGCTCAAAAAAAGACTGAACCTTGGCCAGGGTGCCGGGCAGGTACTGCTCATCGGCATTCAACCAAGACAGGATGCTGCCCTGCGAGCGGGCCCAGGCCCGGTTGATGGCGTCATACATGCCGGCATCGGGTTCGCTCAGGGCCTTTAAGCCGGTCTGCGCTGCGAGCCAGGCGGGCGTGCCATCGCTGGAGTTGGCGTCTTGCACCAGATGCTCATGGCGCACCTCGGTTTGCCCGCGCACCGAACCGATGCAGCGCTTGAGCTTGTCCAGGCAATTGCGCGTGGGCGTGGCGATGGAAAACAGTGCTTGGCTCATGGGAGGGATCGGCTTTGGCTGTGCCAGTGAAGGGCGGCTTGGAACAGGCGGCTCCAGGGCCACAGCGAGCGGGTTTGCATTTGGCCAATTTCCCGCAATGGCGGTATCAGGTAGGACGTAAAGTAGCCAGATACGAAATACGAAACCACGGTGGCAATCGCCGCGCCCATGGCACCCATGGCCGGTATCAAGACGACGTTCATTGCCAAGTTGAGCACCAGCCCAATCAACGTGACCGTTGGCGCGTGGCGTTGCAGTCCCACGGTGGCGAGCCAACGGTGCCTGGCGGTGTTCAGGGCAATGGCCACGCAGCTCCAGGCGTGCAGGCGAAAGATGTCAATGGAGGCGGTGTATTCAGAACCAAAGACCAGCGTGATGGCCGGGCCGACCAGCAGCATGGCCAGGGCCACGGCAACCAAGGAGCCGCCTACGGCCAGGTCAAACAGCATTTGCCCGTGGCTTGCCTGATCGCTTTGGGCCGCCAAGAATTTGCGCGCCAGCGTGGGGTAGGCAGAGTCAATCAGCACCACGGGCACCATGTAGAGCACCTCGGAGAGTTTTTGTGCCAGGCTGTAGATGCCGGTCTCTTGCTTGCTCGACAGATAGCCCAGCATCACCACATCGACCTTCATATAGAGCAATACGGCCACGCTGCTCCAAAGGTAGGGCAGGCTTTCCTTGAGCAGCGGGCGAATTTCGCTGGGGTCCAGCGACAGCTTGTCTTGCGGGGAGTTCTTGGTGCTCCACAGGTAGGCCAGCACAAGGCCAATGCCGGCCAGAACGGCTTCGAGCGTGATGGTCCAGGCCAGTGCCACCACCCCCAGGCCCATCAGCAAAAAGGCCACCTTCGCCCCAATGCCCAGCAGGCTCGCCGCGGTCCTGGCCAGGGCCGGGGCGGCGCTGGCGGTGTGGGCCTTGAACCAGAAGTCCAGGGTATTGAAGGTGTAGGCCAGAATGCACAGGCTCACGATCCAAGTGGCCTGCAAGCTCAGGTGGTCGCCCTGCTTCAAAAGCAGCGCGATCAGCAGGCCCAGTGCAAACACGACAAGGCTGGCGATGCCCCTGATCAACAGTGCGGTGCCCAGCAGGGCCCCCGGTCGGCTCGCGTGGGTCAGGCGCAAGATCACGGGCGTGTCGAGGCCCATGGCGGCAACGGCTAACAGTATCGCCATGAAGGCCGAGGCAAAGTTGAGAATGCCGAACTGCCCAGGCCCCAATTGGCGTGCCATCCAAAATGAAACCAGCACCACGGCGATGAGCCGAATCAGGTTCTCGGTGAGCAGCACCGCGCTGCTGATCGCAATGGTTTTGGCGCCGCCTTCACGCATGGTGGCCTTGTGTGAGAGTCGCCATATTTACGCTCCGGGCCTTGCGCCCAAAGCAGTCAATGCGCCCAAGGCTCCCAAGAGGGCGGGCCTGTCCGCTGCACGCATGGCCAGCGCCAGGTCGCGCGAAAACGCCTCCTGGTGTTTAAAGGCGGTCTGCGCGTCTGCGTCAATGCTCGACACCCGGTACAGCAGCCCGTCGGCAATTTGGCCCTTGACGCCATAGGACAGTCTGGCAAGGCCCAACTCCAGATTGCCGCGCACCACCTGCTCGCCCACGCGTATCCAATAGGTCACCGGTTCCTTGCGGGGGCCAAAATGGGTTTCCAGGTGCATGGCCGGCACCTCGGTGTTGCCGATCTGCAAGCTGACCTTCTCTTTTTTGGATAACGCAAAGCCTTGCGCCACATAGCAGACCTCGGGGCGGTGCACGCCCAGATCGCGCGACTGGTCGCCGCCATAGGCAATCGATAGCATGATGCGATAGCCGCTGGCGTTGACATATATTTTGGATAGTGTCTGGCTATACAGCTCGCTCAGTATCTTGCGCTCTTGCGGGTTGATGATTTGCTGGGCGCCCGTATCGATTTGCTTCCATTCGCCAAAGGCGCTGGGGATGAGCTTGGCCAACACCACAGGGGGTTTGTCATCGGCCAAGCGGTGGGTGGGTTTGATGCGCAGGGCGACCGCGGCCGCACACAGCATCAAGACCAGCAGGAGGTAGGCTTTGCGTGTGGAGGTCATTGGGCCGGCCTGGGCGCCACCTTGAGGGGCGTCTTGAGTTGCAACAGGTTGTCAAAGGCAATGATGAGCAGCAGCGCCGTCAAGAAGAGCACCATGCCGGCAAAACCATGCAAGAAGCCTTGGCCGGCGGCATCACCAAAGTGGTAGGTGATGAGGGTCAACGCCATCACACGTATGACATTGGCGGTAAAGGAGATGGGTACGATCAAAAGGGCCAAGCCAATGTTCCTGAAGGTGGAGTCGCGGCGCACCAGGTTGAGGTAGAGCAGGCCCAGCGCTTCGAGCGTCAGCAGCGTGTGCAGCCCGGCGCAGGCGTCTGCCACCAGCAGTTTGTACTGGCCGATTTGCAAAACGACGCCGGTTCGGGCGATGGGGTAGTTGGCCGCATAGAGCACATGCTCGGCAACAAAGGAGACGGCCATTTTCATGGGCATGGTCACCGCGTCTACCACCACGCCCGGCAGGGGCACCATGAACAGCATGAAGAACAGGGCGAACCACTGCACCTTGAGTGCGGCAGTTCCGCGAAGCAGCAGCAGCAGGCCTACCAGCAGCCACAGAAAGGAGCCGATTTCCAGCAGCAAAATTCCTTGTGAGCGACCCAGCACATACAAAAGCAGGCCCAGCGCAAACACCGGCCAGCCCCAGAGGCTGACGGGCTGGCCCCTGGCGGCGGCCTCCATGGCAGTCCTGTTGCGATAGAACAACCACAGGCTGATGCCCAGCACGATAGGGCCGTGCATTTGCTCGTCGCTGCTCCAGATGCCGGTGAGCAGGTCATACAGGCTGGGGCCATACAGGGCCACCAGACCCAGGGCCAAGCCGGCAAGCCCTTGCACGCGGGGACTGGATTCAGGTGTCATTTAAGACCGATCCCACCAGGTTGACACCACCGTCTTGCAGGCGCTTGGCAAAGGCGCTCGCCTGCGGAACCAGGGTCTGGTGCACCTTGGCCAGCATCAGCGCGGCACCGGCACGGCTGGCGACAATTTCTGCATCCGCATAGGCATTGCCGTTGGGCGTGTCTATCAAAATAACATCAAAGGTGTTGGCCGCGCCGCGCAAGATTTTGCTGAACATGGGGCGGCCCAGCAGCTCTTGCGGGTTGGGGGGCACGGCGCCTGCGGCCAGCACGCCGAGCTTGGGCAGGCCGGGCACCAGTTGCATGGCCTCGGTGCCGGCACGCCCGGACAAGATGCCCGAGAGGCCTGCCGTGCGGCCCAGCTTGAACAACTGCTGGATGCTGCTCTCGGGTTTGGCGCGCAGGTCGGCATCGATCAGCAGGGTCTTGTTGCCCTGCTGGGCAAACACCACGGCCAAGTTGGCGGCGATGAAGCTGCGCCCCTCGCCGGCACCGGCGCTCACAATGGCCAACGAGCGGTGCAGGGGGTCGCCGGTAAACCAGCGCAGCATCAACTGGCTGCGGATGGCGCGCATGTTTTCGCCCACGCGGCTAAAGGGCTTGAAGGCGGTGACCAGTTGCTTGCTGACGCTTTGGTCATCTTCGCTCAGATACGAATAGTCAAACTGCTGGCTCAGCGCAAAGTCGATGTCGTCCTTGTCCACTGCGTGCAGGGCCACGGCGGCCTCGCCAAAGGGCGTATGGGTTTTGCGCTGGTGGTCCAGAATTTTACGCAGTGTCTCGGGGTTGATGCGTCCGCTGGCCAGCAGGATGCTGCCTATGGACTGCTTGATCGAGGCTGCAACGGACTTGTGTGGGTTGCGCTTCATGCCTTGGATCCCATGGTCTTCATCATTCCAGTGGCCGAGGACACCACGCCCAACAAGGGGATTCCCAGTGCGTCCACCAAGTCTTCTATCGAACGCACCTTGCGATTCGATAGCTCTCTTGCCAGTGCCAGGGCGATGCCCGCCAGGGTGCCCAAAAAGACGGACACCAAAATGTTCAGCAACACCCGGGGCTTGCTCGGCTCGGCCGGAGGGCTGGCGGGGTTGAGCACCGCAATATTGGTCTGGTTGGTCTGGCTCTCGACATTGCTTTGCGAGGCGCGCTGGCTTACGGTCTCAAAAGCACGCTGGGCCAATTCAATATCGCGGCGCAGCACATTGAGCTCATCGCGCTGTTTGTTGAGCCCCAGCACGCGCTGCTTCTGGCTGGCAAGGGCCGACTGCAACTGGCCTTCGCGCTGGCGGCTCACCTGGTAGGTGGTGTCAATGGAGCTGGTGATCTTGCGCGTCTCGGCCTCCAACTGGGCCTTGAGGGTGGCGAGCTCGCTTTGGGTGCGCAGGGTTTGCGGGTGGTTCTGGCCCAGGTTGCCGCTGCTCTCGGTGAGCTTGGCCTCCAGGCGGGCGATGTCGGCCTTGAGGCCATTGATCAGCGGGTTCTGTATCACTTCGGACACCGTGTCGGGTCTGGCATTGCTGCGTTTGCTCTGGCTGTCGGTGGTCTGGCCCTGAATGCCGGTGAGCTGGCTGGAGGTCTCGTTGAGCTTGGCCATTTCAAAATCCAAGCGGTCATCGGCCGACGTAATGCCATGGGACTGTTGGTAGGTGGAAAGGGCACTTTGCGCGGTTTCGAGCTTCTGGCGCGCGGTCTTGGTTTGCTCTTCAAAGAAGGCCGCATATTGGCGTGCCGGGGCCAGGCGCAGGTCCAGGTTCAGATCGATATAGGCCTTGGCAAAGGCATTGGCCACCGAGGCCGCAAAGCGCGGGTCGTTGCCAGTGAAGTTGATGTTGATGATGTTGCTCTCGCGGCTGGGTTTGACATCGAGTTTTCTTTGCAGCAAGTTGGCCAACCAGTCCACCAGGTCGCCCTGGCCCTGGGTGCTTTCCTGCCATTGCTGGCGCACGGCGGCGGCCTGCTCCAGCTTCAAGGCCTTGACCACATCCTTGGCCACGCGGTCGCTGTTGATCATGTCGATTTGCGTGGCCATATAGCCCGGCGCAATCAGCCCCTGCATGGCCACCCCGGCCACCGGGTCGGGTGACTTCACATCCACAATCACCGCCGTCGTTGCGGTGTACTGCTTGGGCAACAGCAGGCTGACCAAGGCGGTGGCGCCCACCACGAGCAGCAGGGTGAAAAGCAGCGCCTTGTAGCGGGCACGCAAGATGAGGAAGAGTTGCTGTAGGGTCATAGGTCTTCGGGTCAACAAAAGCAGGCAGGCGAGCCGCTTGGGCTGGCTTTAGAAAATGCTTTCTTTGACGTAGATAACGTCGTCGGACATCACCGGGTCGGTCAAGCTGGGTTCTATTTCCGCAACGTTGCCATCGGACACTCTGCGGTGCAGCTTGAGGCGCTTGTCGCTGCCGCGCAGCGTGGGCCCGCCGCCCTGGGCCAGCGCTTGCATCACGGTCATGTTGCGCTCAATGCGGTAGGCGCCGGGGCGCTGGGCTTCGCCGTAGATGTAGAACACGGCAGCGCGGTTTACAAAAATGGTGTCGCCGCCCTGGACCAGCATGTCTTCTTCGAGCTTGCCATTGAGGTAGATGGAGGGGATGTCGATTTGCTTGCGAAAGGCCAGGCCGTTGCGCTGGCCGGTGACGATGGCAATGTCATCGCCCGCGGCCACGGTGCCCCCGGCATTGGCCAGCATGTCGCTCAGGCGGGTGTTGACGGTCTCCAACGGAAAGCGCCCGGGCTTGGCCACCTGGCCCAGCACCGACACCTGGTTGCCGCGGATTTGCAGCAGGGCAATGGTGACCTGCGGCTTTTGCAGGAAGCCGCCTTTTTGCAAGGCGTCGGCAATTTTCTTTTCGGCCGCGGCAAGCGACAGGCCGCCAATCTCCACCGAGCCGATCAGCGGGTAGGTGATGGAGCCGTTTTCGGAAACGCGGGTTTCGATGGTGAGGTCAGGGTTTTGGAATACCTGGATCTTGATGGCGTCGCCCGAGCCCAGCGGATAGTCGCCCTTGCCGACGTTTTGTGGGATCACCGCTTGGCTCACGGCCTGGGCCTGGGCCAGCGATGCGAAGCTGCAGCACACCGACACAAGCAGTGCAGCTGCCCAGACGATTGCGCCGCGTTTGGTTGGATAAATCATGGTGGAGAGTCCTGGTTGGGGTGGGTGTGGTGCTTGCGTTACTTCAGGCCGGAGACGCCCTTGTCCATGGCGGCTTTGTCGTCAGTGGGGAGCGCGGCGGCGGTAGGCGTGGCGGCTGCGGTGTCTGCGGCCGGCTTGGAAAACTCGCCCAGGTAGCTGATTTTGCTGGCAGCGCGCAGTTGCTTGAGTGAGGCCGCCACGGCTTCGTTGACGCCTTGGTTGCTCAGGAATTTTTCGATATTCGGGGCGGCTGCATCGGCACTCAGGGGCGCGCTTTGCGAGCCGGCGACGCGCACGTAGGTCAGGGCCCGTGGCGCCTCCAGCACGATGCATTGCCCGTCTTTGAGGGGCTGCAGCTTGGACAGTAATTCCAGCGGCACCTGCTCGGCCGAGCGCGTAGCGGCGCCACCGGTGAACTGGATGTCCTTGGACTTGAGCAGGGCCGCTACTTCCTCCATCGGCTTGCCCGCAGCGGCCAGGCCGCTCAGCAACTCCATCAGGCCAGGGGCGACCGGAACGATGATTTCTTGCACGTTGAAGATGCGGCGTTCGGCAAACAGGGCAGGGTGCGCGACGTAGTATTTCTTCACGTCTTCGGCACTGGGTTTGGGCAGGCCCGCACTGAGTTGTTGCACATAGGCGCGCGCCAGAATTTCGCGTTTGGCGCTTTCAATTTGTGCCACCACATCGGGGGAGCGGTTGAGCTTGGATTCGGTAGCCTGGTCTACCAGCAGTTGCTGGTCGATCAGCTTTTCCAGCACCTCGCGGCTCACGCGCTGTATATCCTGCGCACTGGCTGCGCTGGTGTTGCTGCGGCTGAGCACCTGGTTGATTTGGTGCACCGAAATTTCTTCCGATCCCACTTTGGCGGCCACCTGAGTGGCAGGTGCCGAAGCGTCGTCTTTTTTTCCGCAGCCCGCCAGGGTGGCCAGCACCACGGCAGTCAGGATGAGCGCAGGGCGTGTGTTGAAGGTCATGTCTGTCATCCCGGCTTAAAAGGTGAAGGTGGCGGTCAGGCCCAGGACGTTGGCGTCATAGTCTTGGCCGATCAGATTGGAGCTGCGGCTGGACTTTTGAAAGGAGGCACCCAGGTTCCACTGCTGCGTGGGCGTCCAGACCAGGGACAGGGTGGTGTCTTTTTGCTGGTCCTTGCGGTCCAGCGCAGGCGCTGAAGTGGGCGAACCCTGGTAGCCGATTTGTGACCACTGGGCGAGCAGGCGCAGCGCGATCTTGGGGCTGACCTGCCAGACCGGGGCCACGCTCACCGTGTCGGTGGTGCTGTAGTTGGTGTTGACGGTTTCATAGGCCGCCAGGGTGTGCGTTGCGCTGAGCACCACGCCGGTCTTGCCCGATAGGGCCCAGTTCAGGATCGCACCGGTGTTGACGCCGTCATAGTTGCGCGTGGCGTAGACCGGGTGGGTGCGGTGGATGGCGGTGGCATAGACATCGGCCGAACTTGCGCCCGCAAAGGCCCAGTGCAGGCGCAGGTCGTTGGCCAATTCCTTGAAGCCGTCGTCGGCCAGCAGCCCATTGGGCACAGTGCGGTTGAGGTAACTACCGTTGGTGAAGTTGGCGCGGTAGGTGAGCGTGCTGCCAGAGGAAAAGTTGTATTGCACACCGAGGTCACCCGTGCTGCTGCTGTAGTCGTCGGCGCCAAGGACTGCCTGGTCGTTCACCTGTTTGTTGGTGACGATACCGGCTACGACGCTCCATGCGCCCTGCAGGGTATAGGTGGTGTCGAGACCGGTGGCCGTGGTGGTGCGAAGGTTGCGCTGGCTGATGTTTTGCACGTTGGCGAAGCTGTTTTGTGTTTCGGCACGCGAGGTGATCAGGTTGCCGGTCCATTGCGGCGACACGGCCCAGCGCCAGGCAGCGTCATAGTTGGCGGCGGTGTAGTTCAGGTAGTCATAGGTTTGGTATTTGGAGTTCACCGCACTGATGTTGGCCTCCAACTTTTGCAGGCCCTGGTTGGTGACAAAACCCAGCCCCAGCGTGGTCACGCCAGTCTGCTCGCTCATGGCGTTGCTGCTGCTGCGAAAAATATTGCTGTCGTTTTGCACGGCGTAGCTGGCCTTGATGGAAAAAGGGCCCAGCGGTGCCGGTGCGGCAGTTTGGGCCCAGGCGCCCTGCGATCCAAAGACCAACAGGGCCATGCAGCCGGCAAGGGGCTTGAGCTTTTGGATAGGTCGTGGTGCGGCTTGTGTCATGGTGTTGTAGGGATAAAGAGGGTTGTTAATAGGCTTTTTGGTCTTTGGAGACCAGTTTGACGGTGCTGAGGATGATGCGGATGTCCAGGCGCAGCGACCAGTTGCGCAGGTAGTCCAAGTCGTAGTCGATGCGTCCCTGCATCTTGTCCAGGGTTTCGGTTTCGCCCCGATAGCCGTTGATCTGGGCCCAACCGGTGATGCCGGGTTTGACCTTGTGGCGCACCATATAGCCCTTGATGAGCTTGCGGTACATTTCGTTGTGCGCCACTGCGTGCGGGCGCGGACCCACGATGCTCATGCGCCCTTGCAGCACGTTGACGAACTGGGGCAACTCGTCCAGTGAAGTGCGGCGCAGCAGGGCGCCCAGCGGGGTGATGCGGCTGTCGCCCTTGGTCGCCTGGGTGACGACTCCGCCGTCTTCGGTGACGCTCATGCTGCGAAACTTGTAGACCAGTATTTCTTGCCCGTCCAGACCGTAGCGGCGCTGTTTGAAGATGATGGGGCCGGGCGAGGTCCACTTCACAGCAAAGGCCACCAGCAGCAGCAGCGGGAAAATCAACAGCAAGATACCTATGGAAAATAAGATGTCGCTGCCGCGCTTGAGCAAGCCGTTGAAGCCGGAAAACGGCGTTTCGCACACCGAGATCACGGGCGTGCCGCAGACGGTTCCGGCCCGGCCCTGGATCAGGTCGGTGACAAACATGTCGGGCACGAAGTAGATGGAGGCGGTGGTGTCCTTTAGGTCATCGAGCAACTTGAGGATGCGCGGCTGCGAGGCCATGGGCAGCGAGAGGTAGATGTTGCTGATGCGCTGCTCGCGTATCACCTGGGCAATGCGCGACATGTCGCCTAGTAACTTGTGTTCGCCCTTGGGGTTCAGGCGTTCGGTATTGCGGCTGTCCACAAAACCGCAGAGCTCCACACGCGACAAGGGGGTCTCGTGGATCTTCCTGGCCAGCGCTATGCCCTGCTCGTTCATGCCGATAATGACGGCGCGCTGCCTGGGGCCTTGCAGCGTCAGCAGGGCTGGTGCGGCAAGGCGCAGCAGTACGGTGGCGCCCACTTCCGATAGCGGTGCGGCCCAGAGCCAGACCTTGATATCGTGGTGCGAGAAATATTCGATATAGCCGGTTCCGTAGCCGGTCAGTATCAATAGTGCAGCTATCCAAACCCAGTTGACGCAGATATCAAAGAGCACGCTCGCGATGTTGGACTGCAGCCTAGTGTCGCCAGGGAATGTCAGCGCGAACACCATGACGGCCAGCATCAAATAGGGGGCAGTGAGTTCGCCTTCGTAGCGTATCCCCACAGCAAATAGCGAAGCGATCAGGGCGGCCGGGCAAGCCAGGGTGTCGCACAGGCTCAACAGGTTGTCCTTGCCCAATGACGTAGCTGCGATCTTTTCGCTGAACGAAGCGGCAGAAACCATTTTTCGGGGGGCTCTGGCAAGGGCTGTTTTCATTTCACTGCCATTGAGGCATTCCCATCTGGTTTTATTGTATTGAACAAGTGCTTGAGACCTTGGTGAAAAAAGTGACCACACTCCGCATGCGTCCCAAGGGCATGCAGGAGTCGATCTGACAAATCGCTGCGCGTTAACGCAGAAACCCCTACGGGCCGATTCTATGCCAAGGATGCGTATATCTATTCGTACAGAATGAACAATAGATTAGTCCAAATGGACTATTGGGCTTTGTGTTTGCTTTCTCTACATTTACGGATAGTTACAAAGAAGGTCTTCTCTGTAGCCCATCAATACACATCGAGGGAAACGATATGATGAAACTGCTTACCAAAATTGCATTCGCTGCAGCAGTGGTTGTGCCGGCTGTTGCCGGTGCAGCCACCGTTTTTGGAAATACCGCCGACAACAGCTTTAACTTCAATTTGGGCGCATCGAATGCGGGTACGCTGACCATCCGTTGGTCCGACCTTGCCTACACCATTGGAGCCGCTACTGCATCGACCTGGAAAGATGCGAGCTATTTGGGTTGGGCCTTGGATAACACAGGCTATCGCGATTTGTCGGCCAAGGATCTCACTGGAAATTCTGGGACCGAAGTTATTTCGTTGACGGGTCTGACTGCCGGGCAGCACACCGTGAATTTGTGGGGCCGTTGGACCAATGTGGTGGGCCTGGCCGCTGGCAGTTCGCTGGTGTCTGCTGGTTCCATCTCGGGTGCGGTGACGGCCGTTCCAGAGCCCGAAAGCTACGCCATGATGCTGGCCGGCCTGATGGTGATGGGCACCATTGCCCGGCGCCGCAAGGCCAAGTAACGGTACGTTGCCCTGCCAATGCAGAAGGCACACAAGAAGGCGGCACCGGATGCCGTCTTTTCGTGTCGTGACGCGGCAGATTAGTCCGTTCGGACTATTGGGCTTGGCGCTGGTCTTGGATATATTTGGCTCAATGTGCAATGTTTGCCATTTGAGAATGTCGCACAACCACCAACCACGAATCCCATGAAAAAATTGCTTGGAAAAATCGCATGCGTTGCCGCTTTGCTGGCACCAGGTTTCGCTTCGGCGGCGTCCACCTATACCGATTCCTATGCTATTGATCTGACCTCGGCCCTATCGAATTCAAATGTCTCTATCCTGTCTACTTGGATTGATGCTGCTTTGTTCGATGGTGTCACTGTGGCGGTGCAGGATGCAGCGTCTCTGGGTTGGACCCTGACCACGGGTGGGGTGGCTCCTACTACAGTGCGCACCGGAACGATTTTCGATACCCCTGGTTATTTGGGCTCATCCATCATCGCCATTCAGAACCTGGCCGCTGGTTACTACACCCTGACCCTGTCTGGTACCTGGAATGCTTTGTCTGGCGCCGGAATCCCCTTGCTGGGTTCGGTGAATTTGGTTGATGGTGATAGCCTGGTTGACGGCACGCGCGAAGCCAACTCCATCAGCATCACCGCAGTGCCGGAGCCCGAAACCTACGCCATGATGCTGGCCGGTCTGATGATGATGGGCACCATCGCGCGCCGCCGTGGTCGCCGCGGCTAAGAGGCGACAGGCTATTGAAGGACCCCAAAAGTAGCCATTTGGATAGGCTCAGGCCGCATAAAAAAACCGCAGTTCACTGCGGTTTTTTTATGCGCGCTATACATCCGAATCCTGCAGGATGCAGCTCGCAAACGGCTGCTCCTCATCGATCGGATATTTAATGTATCCATATGGACTATTGAGAATGTTGCGCCGCTTTACCACAATAGTTCCATTGCAGGTGGGGCATTTTGTTCTTTAAGGGGGCCATATGAAGTTGAAAAATATTCTGGTTTTGGTGGCACTGGCGGGTGCCGTGTGGGCTGCGACGGCGCAAGGCATCACCCTGTATGGCAACGCATCGCAAGGCGACCTTGCGCCTGTGAATCTGGTCAACGCGGCAATGCGCGCGGGTGGGGCGGTGATGGACAAGCTGGGATCGGCCGCAGATTCTGACCAGGGCCTGCGGGTGTTGGCAGGTCTGGCGTTGATGGCCGCCATTGTTCGCCGCAGCATGCGCCGCAGCAGCTGATTCCATTTCTCAATCCATCGTGCGCTGTGTCGCCCCTCGCACTGTCTGCGGCGGCTGATCGCTCAAGATTTTTCGCCGGGCTTCGGATGCAGTAGGTCGCTGCGCGTATAGGGGGCGTTGTGACCCGACAGGGCCAGGGCCAAGCGGGTGACGAGGCTGTGGGTTTGGGAGGCTGGCAGGTGCAGCGGTGTGAGCGCCATCCATGCCACCAGCGCCAGGGGAAGCAGCGGGCGTATGCGAAGGATCGGGGTATCGGACCATGCCAGGGCCGTGGCGCTCGCAGCTGCGCCTATCAACAAGCCAGCAGCCACTTCCGATGCAGAGTGCACGCCGATGACCATGCGGCTGATGGCTATCAGTACCGCCAGGCCGTAGCCGAACGCGATAGCGCGGCGTCCATGCACATCGGCGCGCACCAAGCAGAGCGCCAGTACGGGGTAGATTGCGGCTGAGAACATGGCATGGCCAGAGATGCCGGTGAAGTCGATGTTTTTCCAGCCCAGGCCCCAGCCGATAAAGGCCACCTTGCTCGCCACGGTGAGTGCAGCGGCCACCCCAATTAGCAACAACCAGCGCAGGGCCAGCAAGCGCGTGGCCGACCGGACAAGCAGCGCCAAGGCCGTGAGTGCGGCTGCGGGCAGGAGGATTTCAACTTCGCCCAGCCGGGTGAGGAGGTGCCAAACAGGAGCGCCGAGCAGTGCGTCGAAAAAATGCATGGGGAGTTTTTGGTCGGGGTGAGAGGATTCGAACCTCCGATCTCTTCGTCCCGAACGAAGCGCCTTACCGGACTAGGCCACACCCCGCGGTGCTTGGCTGGGTTGCAATCAGTGATTGCGCTCCAGCAATTGGGAGGCCAATTGTATCAAACAGTCTGTGTGGTTTCCGCCGGGCAGGCGATGGGCAGCGGCGATGGCGCGCGTGGCCTCCTGGCGCGCGGCCTCGCGGGCCACGTCGAGTGCGCCTGTGCTTTTCACAATGGCTACGATTTGCTCCAGCATGCTGATGTCGCCGGTTTCAATGGCCAGCCGGATGGTGGCGGCCTCTTCGGCGCTGCCGCGTTGCATGGCGGCAATCAGCGGCAAAGTGGCTTTGCCTTCACGCAGGTCGTCGCCCAGGTTTTTCCCCATGAGGACAGCGTCACCAGCGTAGTCGAGTACGTCATCTATGACCTGGAAGGCGGTGCCCAGGGCCTGTCCATATTCGGCACAGGCTTCTTCTTGTTCGGGGCTTGCCCCGGCCAGCAGGGCGCCGACGCGGGCGCTGGCTTCGAACAGTTTGGCGGTCTTGGAGCGTATGACCTGCAGGTAGCCGGCCTCATCCAGGGCGGCGTTGTGCATGTTCATGAGTTGCATGACCTCGCCTTCGGCGATGACATTGGTGGCGTCGGCCAGCACCTGCATGATGCGCATGCTTTGCGCGTCCACCATCATCTGGAAGGCGCGCGAGTACAGAAAGTCGCCCACCAGCACGCTGGCCGGGTTGCCAAAAATGGCGTTGGCGGTGGCGCGTCCACGGCGCAGGGCGGAGTCATCCACCACATCGTCATGCAGCAGGGTGGCGGTGTGAATGAACTCCACCACTGCCGCCATGTTGAAGCGCTGCGTGCTGTCGCAACCCAGGGCGCTGCAGCACAGCAGCAACAACGAGGGGCGCAGCCGTTTGCCCCCGGCGGTGATGATGTATTGGGATACAGTGCCTACCAGAGGCACGCCGGAGTCGAGGCGCTCTGCAATGACCTTGTCGACTTGGCGCATGTCTGCGTCGATGATGGAGAGCCCTGTGGAGGAGCCGTTGGATTGGACTTGCAAGGCGTTGGACCGGTTGGTTGTTGGCGCGATTATAGAAAGCTGCATTGCCAAAACGTCCAAGCAGTAGCGAATTTGCCGGATGTGGGCGTTAAGGCTATAATCCGAGGCTCTGCGAAAATCCGTTCGCTGAGTCAAGACAAAGAGGTCAACATGTACGCGGTCATAAAAACCGGCGGTAAGCAATATCGAGTTGCAGCCGGCGAAAAAATTAAAGTAGAACAGATTGCTGCGGACGTAGGCCAAGAGATTGTGTTCGACGAAGTTCTGGCGGTCGGCAACGGCACCGAACTGAAGGTTGGAACTCCCTTGGTGTCCGGCGCAACAGTTACCGTCACGGTAATTGCACACGGCAAGCACGACAAAGTGCGCATCTTCAAGATGCGTCGTCGTAAGCACTATCAGAAACGTCAAGGGCACCGCCAGCAGTTCACAGAACTGCAAATCGGCGCGATTGTCGCTTAAAGGACAAGAGTCATGGCACAGAAAAAAGGCGGCGGCTCTACGCGAAATGGGCGCGATTCCAACCCCAAGATGCTCGGCGTTAAATCGTACGGCGGTCAGTTGATCAGCGCAGGCGCGATCATTGTTCGCCAACGCGGCACCAAGTTCCACCCCGGAACCAATGTCGGCATCGGCAAGGATCACACCTTATTTGCCTTGATCGAAGGAACCGTTTCCTTCGCAATCAAGGGTGCTTTGAACAAGCACACAGTGAGCATCACTGCAGCGTAATCTGCTGGCGAAGCTCCCCAAAGGACCCTGCGCTCACAAGCGCGGGGTTTTTGTTTTCAGCCCACTCCGTTTAACTTCGCACCGCGAAGTTGACCTCCAACGCAACCCCCATGCGGGTTGTCATTTGGGAAAATTGCTACCATGAAGTTCGTTGACGAAGCCTATATTGATATCTCTGCTGGAGACGGCGGGGCGGGCTGTGTCTCGTTCCGGCATGAAAAGTACAAGGAATTTGGCGGTCCCAATGGTGGCGACGGAGGTCGCGGCGGCCACGTGTTCGCGGTGGCCGATTCCAACCTCAACACCCTGGTCGATTTCCGCTTTTCGCGCCGGCACGAAGCCAAGCGCGGCGAGCACGGCATGGGCTCCGACATGTTCGGCGCCGCCGGTGACGACATCACCTTGAAGATGCCGGTGGGCACCATCATCACCGACGCCGAAACCGGCGAAGTGCTGTTTGAGTTGCTGGTTCCCGGCGAGGTGATCACCATTGCCAAGGGGGGCGACGGCGGCTTTGGCAACATGCGCTTCAAGAGCGCCATTAACCGCGCACCGCGCCAGAAGACACCGGGCTGGCCTGGCGAAAAGTTTGAACTCAAGCTCGAACTCAAAGTCTTGGCCGATGTGGGTCTCTTGGGCATGCCCAATGCGGGCAAGTCTACATTTATCACGGCCGTGTCCAACGCGCGCCCGCGCATTGCCGACTATCCCTTCACCACACTGCACCCCAACCTGGGTGTGGTGCGCGTGGCCCCCGAGCAGAGCTTTGTGGTGGCCGACTTGCCGGGTCTGATCGAAGGTGCAGCCGAAGGTGCGGGCCTGGGCCACCAGTTTTTGCGCCACCTGCAGCGCACCCGTTTGCTGCTGCACATTGTGGATATTGCACCGTTTGACGAGGGAGTGGACACCGTCAAGCAGGCCAAGGCCATCGTCAACGAGCTTAAAAAATACGATCCCAAGCTCTACGCTAAGCCGCGTTGGCTGGTGCTCAACAAGGTGGACATGCTGCCGCTGGAAGAGCGCGAGGCGGTCATCAAGGACTTCATCAAGCGCTACAAGTTTAAGGGCCCGGTATTCCAGATCTCGGCGCTCACGCGCGAAGGCTGCGAGCCGCTGATCAAGGAAATCTACAAGCATGTGAAGGCGCAGCAGGTTGCCGAGCAGCCGCATGTGGAAATCGATCCGCGCTTCACCGGCGAAGATCCCACAGCCCCCTGAGGCAGGTGCTTTCGGTTTGATCAAGCAACCCCATTCCTCCTTGCTGCGCAAAGCCAAACGCGTGGTGATCAAAGTTGGCTCCAGCCTGGTGACCAACGAAGGTCGCGGCCTCGATGAGCAGGCCATAGGCGAATGGTGCCGCCAGATCGCACACCTGATGCAAGACGGGCGTGAGGTCATCATGGTCTCCAGCGGCGCCATTGCCGAGGGCATGAAGCGCCTGGGCTGGACCGCAAGGCCCAAGGCGATTCAGGAACTGCAGGCTGCGGCCGCAGTAGGGCAGATGGGCCTGGCCCAGATGTATGAGACCAAGCTGCGTCTCAACCAGCTGGGCAGCGCGCAGGTGCTGCTGACGCACGCCGACCTGGCCGACCGCGAACGCTATTTGAACGCCCGCTCTACGCTGCTGACGCTGCTGAAATTGGGCGTGGTGCCAGTGATCAACGAGAATGACACGGTGGTCAACGACGAAATCAAGTTCGGTGACAACGACACCCTGGGTGCGTTGGTGGCCAACTTGGTGGAGGCCGACGCCCTCATCATCCTGACCGATCAAAAGGGCCTGTACACGGCCGACCCTCGCAAGGACCCGGCCGCGACCTTTGTGCACGAGGCCAAGGCGGGTGACCCGCAGCTTGAGTTGATGGCCGGTGGTGCGGGTTCCAGCATAGGCCGGGGCGGCATGATCACCAAGATTTTGGCGGCCAAGCGCGCGGCCGGTTCGGGCGCTTCCACCGTGATCGCCTGGGGCCGCGAGCCCGATGCGCTGATCCGCCTAGTGGCCGGCGAGTCCATTGGCACACTGCTGGTGGCACAAACCCAAAAGACACAGGCGCGCAAGCAGTGGATTGCCGATCACCTGCAACTGCGCGGCTCCGTGGTGGTGGATGGCGGTGCGGTGACCAAGCTGCGCGACGAGGGCAAGAGCCTGCTGCCCATTGGCATGGTGCAGGTGGAGGGCGACTTTTCACGCGGCGATGTGATTGCGGTGCGCGACCACAGCGGTAATGAGATTGCCCGTGGTCTGGCCAATTATTCGAGCACCGAGGCCAGGCTGATATGCCGCAAACCTTCGTCGCAGATCGAGGCCTTGCTGGGCTATGCCGCCGAGTCGGAAATGCTGCACCGGGACAATCTGGTGATCACCCGGTAACAGCCGTTTCAATTGGGCTTGTTGTTCTGGGTCGGCCGGTTGCCGGTTTTCAAGGCCTTGATGATTTCTTCTTTGCTGGTGGCGAGCTGATTCTGGCAAGCACCCTGGCGCGCGAAAGCCTGTGCGTGGCGCGAGGGCATGTTGTCGCTGACGGCCTTCCACTGCGCAGTCTTCACAAAAGACCATTGCCCTGAACTGCCCTGGCGCGCATAGGTCTTCACCTCGTCGCTGGCGCAGCGCAAGCCCTCATACACCGCAGTGGTGTTGCCCGTGGCATTGCGCATGACGATGACATAGCGCACCACACCATCGCCGCTCACGACAATGCTCTCTGGGTCCACGCCCACTTTGACCGCCACATAGAGCGGCATGTCGATGGGAATCAGGTGGTCTGTGGAAAATGCCGGTGGAGGTGGAACTTCCACTTCGGCCCAGTCGGTGTT
This sequence comes from uncultured beta proteobacterium, assembly GCA_903886275.1. GTDB lineage: Bacteria > Pseudomonadota > Gammaproteobacteria > Burkholderiales > Burkholderiaceae_C > Allorhodoferax. The sequence continues at coordinate 51,877 of CAISLN010000094.1, forward strand.
GTCCAGGCCGTTCCCAGTGGAGACAGCGGGCGTGTTGTAGGGACCGGTGCGGCCCTTGCGGTCCTCGCTGGCCAGGCTAAGGGCGCTTGCCAATGCCAGCAGACTGGCGGTGCCTAGCAGCACAAGGGTTTTAAATTTCATAGTTGTCTGTCGGGTTGCTGCCGGGCTTGCCTGCGCAAGGACGGTTTGTGGCGTGGAGATCAGATACGGGCGCAGGTGCGCCTGTATCTGCCGAATGGATGGGCGGGTCTTGCTCCTGCTCACGCGTACGAAAGCCGTGACGCAGGTAGCGGTTGCGTGTTTCGTTGCGCGGCAGATAGCGGGCCAACTCGGTCAAGGCCATTTCGTAGACGCCGCGCTTGAACTCGACCACGGCCTCCAGCGGAACCCAGTAGTCGTTCCATCGCCAAGCGTCAAACTCAGGGTGATCTGTGGCGCGCAGGTCCAAATCCCAGTCGTGCCCTGTCAGCTGCAGCAAAAACCATATCTGCTTTTGGCCCTTGTAATGGCCACGCGCATCGCGTCGTATGTACCTGTCTGGCACCTCATAGCGCAACCAGTCTCGGGTACGGGCAACAATGGCAACATGCTGCGGATGCAGCCCCACTTCTTCATGCAACTCACGGAACATGGCCTGCTCGGGGGTTTCCCCCCGGTCAATGCCACCTTGCGGAAATTGCCATGAGTGGGTACGTAGACGCTTGCCCCAAAATACCTGATTTTTCTGGTTGAGCAGGATGATGCCGACGTTGGGGCGAAAGCCGTCCCGGTCAAGCATAATCAAACCCCAATTTTTAAACTTGGTTGATTATGCACAGCAAGTCAGGTGCATCAAGTAACTAAGCCCTCCTGCCGTCCCTGAAGTTCACAAAGCGCGCCATGAAAGCCTCCCAATTCCTTATCTCCACCCTCAAAGAAGCGCCGGCCGATGCCGAAGTGGTCAGCCACAAATTGATGATGCGCGCGGGGATGATCAAAAAGCTCGGCGCCGGCATCTACAGCTACATGCCCATGGGCCTGCGCGTGATCCGCAAGGTGGAGGCCATCGTGCGCGAGGAGATGAACCGCGCCGGTGCGGTGGAGATTTCCATGCCGGTGGTGCAACCCGCCGAGTTGTGGCAGGAGACCGGACGCTTTGAGGCCATGGGCCCGGAGCTGCTGCGCATCAAGGACCGCCACGCACGCGACTATGTGGTGCAGCCCACCAGCGAAGAGGTGGTGACCGACATCGCGCGCCAGGAGATCAAGAGCTACAAACAGTTGCCCAAGAACCTGTACCAGATCCAGACCAAGTTCCGTGACGAGCGCCGCCCACGCTTTGGCCTGATGCGCGGGCGCGAGTTCACCATGAAGGACGCCTACAGTTTTGATCGCGATCCAGAAGCCGCCAAGCTGAGCTACCAGGTGATGGCAAAGGCCTACCGCAAAATTTTTGACCGCTTTGGTCTGGTCTACCGTGCCGTAGCCGCCGACAGCGGCGCCATTGGCGGCGACCTGTCCGAAGAGTTCCAGGTGATTGCTGCCACCGGCGAAGACGCCATCGTCTATTGCCCGGACAGCGACTACGCTGCCAATATGGAAAAGGCCGAGGCGCTGGCGCCCACGGTAGCCCGCGCCGCTCCCGCTCAGGCGATGGAAAAAGTGGCAACCCCGGGCATGAGCACCTGCTTGGATGTGGCCAACTACCTGAAGCTGCCGATCGAGAACTCGCTCAAGTCGCTGGTGGTGGCCACCGATGAGCGCGACGACAAGGGCGAGATCGTCAAGAGCCGGGTCTGGCTGCTCTTGATCCGCGGCGACCGCAGCATGAACGAGGTCAAGGTCAACAAGGTGCCCGGTCTGGCGGGCTTTCGCTTTGCCAGCCTGCCCGAGATTGACGAACACTTTGGTTGCGAGCCCGGCTACTTGGGCCCGGTGGGCCTGAAGAAGCCTTTGACCGTGGTGGTGGACCGCGAGGTGGCTGTCATGTCCGACTGGACTTGCGGCGCCAATGTGGCCGACTACCACCTGAGCGGTGTGAACTGGGGCCGCGACCTGGCCGAGCCGGCTTTGATCGCCGACCTGCGCAATGTGGTGGAGGGCGACCTGTCTCCGGATGGAAAGGGTGCCCTGTCCATAGAGCGTGGCATCGAGATCGGCCATGTGTTTTACTTGGGCACCAAATACAGCCGCGCCATGAACGCTACCTTTTTGGATGTGAACGGCAAGCCGCAGTTCATGGAAATGGGCTGCTATGGCATTGGCATCACGCGCCTGCCTGCTGCCGCCATCGAGCAGAACCATGACGAGCGCGGCATCATTTGGCCGGACTCGCTGGCGCCGTTTACCGTGGTGCTGTGCCCGATCAGCCCGGACCGTTTCCCGGATGTGAAGGCAGCTGCCGACAAACTCTACGAGGAGCTGATGGAAGCCGGTGTGGACGTGATTCTGGACGACCGCAACGAGCGCCCTGGCGCCATGTTTGCCGACTGGGAACTCATAGGCGTGCCGCACCGCGTCACCCTGGGCGACCGCGGCCTCAAAGAGGGCGTGGTCGAGTACCAGCACCGCCGCGACAAGGCCGCCACCAGCGTGGCTGTGGCGGAAATCGCGGGGCTGATCCAGGCGCGACTGAAGGGATGACCAGCAGGCGCAGTGCGCTGGCCCTCTTGGGGGCGCCGGCCCTCTTGGGCCTGCCGCACATCGCCCTGGCCGGCGCGCAAATTGAAGAGCCCTTGGCCGATGCCGTGCGCAATGCCCTGAGTGCGTTGGTCAGCAGCAGCGAGCCGCCAGAGCCGGTGTTTGCCGATACCGAGGCGCGTTTGCACTATCTGCGCTGGAAGGTGGAGATGAACCAGCGCTTGGTGGCGCGCCGCTCAGACCTGAAAACCCTGCAGCAGCGCGATGAGTTTTTGCAAACGCTTTGGTACAACTGCAAGCGTGCAAGGCTGGACATGGCTTTGGTGCTGGGGCTGATTCAGGTGGAAAGCAATTTCCGCCAGTTCTGCGTCAGCAGCGCGGGGGCACGGGGCTATATGCAGGTGATGCCGTTCTGGTCACGCAGCATCGGTGACGGCGACGCCAGCAAGCTGTTCCAGATGAAGGTTAATCTGCGCTTTGGCTGTGCCATTTTGCGGCTCTACTTGGACATGGAACGCGACGATGCCTTCATGGGCCTGGGCCGCTACAACGGCTCGCGCGGCAAGTCGCCTTACCCCGATGCTGTGCTAGGAGCCAGGCGCCGCTGGGAACTCAGTTAAGCTGCCACCGAGCCAAGGTGGTCTGAGCCGCTTGGCGACTCATGTGGGGGCCTTATTGCGCTGCGAGCGCTTTGGCCAGTTCACCCGATTCATACATTTCCATCATGATGTCGGAGCCGCCTATGAACTCGCCCTTGACGTAAAGCTGAGGGATGGTAGGCCACTGGCTGTATTCCTTGATGCCCTGGCGAATTTCGTCGTCTTCGAGCACGTTGACGGTCTTCACCGCTTTTGGCTCCACGCCGCAGGCCTTCAGGATTTGGATGGCGCGCCCGGAAAATCCGCACTGCGGAAAGCTGGCCGTGCCCTTCATGAAAAGCAGGACTTCGTTGGATTTCACCAGTTCGTCGATACGTTGCTGTGCATTGCTCATGTCAAAAATCCCAAGTAAATAGTGACCGATTATTTCACCTTCGTACCGCACTTGCCTGCTGCGACCGGGTCGTCCGCCAACGTCAGGGGTTTTTTTGCCGATAATCGCCTATTCCTTATTCTCTATCACCATGAAAATCGAAAAAAACTCCGCCGTCACCCTGCACTACACCATCTCCGATACATCCGGCAAGTTGCTCGACGAGAGCAAGGAGCCCATGTCCTATTTGCACGGTGGCTACGGCAACATCTTTGCCAAGGTGGAAGAAGCGCTGGAAGGCAAAGAGGCCGCGTACCAGGCCACCATCGTGCTGGAGCCGGAAGAGGCTTTTGGTCAGCGCAACGAGGGCCTGCTGCAAACCATCCCCAAAACGCAGTTTCCACCCGGTGTGAAGTTGGGCGGCCAACTCGAAGGCCGTGGCGAAGATGGCCAAACCCATGTTTTTACGGTTGTAAAAATCAAGGGTGACACCGTTTATCTGGATGGCAATCACACACTGGCCGGCAAAACACTGCGCTTTGGCCTCAAGGTGCTGGAGGTGCGAGCCGCCTCTGAAGAGGAAGTGGCCCATGGACATGTGCATGGTGCGCACGGTCACCACCACTGATAACTCGTTCATAATAAGTGCATCGGATAGATGATTGCACTTTTTATCAAAAGTGACATAATTGCAGGTTTGATCGAAAAAGGAATTTCTATGCGCTTGGCTATTTTTCGTGTTTTTCCGGCCCTGATCGCTGCAGCAGTCCTGTTAATGGCCCTGCCTGCGTCAGCGTTGCAGCCCGCGACCGGTAAAGTGATTTTGACCATTGGCGGTAATGTGGGTGATAAAAACACCTCCAATGCGGCTGCATTTGACATGGCAATGCTCGAGAAACTGCCTCAGCGTAGCTTCACCACCATGACGCCTTGGGACAAGCATCCCATCAAGTTCACCGGCCCCTTGCTGCGTGACGTGCTGGCAGCAGCCAAGGCCACGGGCACCACCATCAAGGCCGTGGCCCTGAACGACTACCAAAGTAGCGTTCCGCTGGACGATGCGCAGAAGTTCGATGTCATCCTTGCACATAAGATGAACGACGCCGATATTCCGGTCAAGACCAAGGGTCCTCTGTTCATTGTCTACCCTTACGAAACCAAGTCCGAGTTGCGCTCGACGGTGTATTACGAGCGCTCCGCCTGGCAGCTCAAGTCCTTGATGATTGAATAGACGGTAGATGCGGATCCGTACCAACAATCAGCGCTATTTGCTGTGGCTGGCGCTGGGTACGGCGGCTATGGCGTTAGCCATGGCTTCCCTGCTGTTGTTTGAGTTGGCTCAGAAGCGCGCCCTCGACCAGAGCAGCGAACTGCGTGCGGACTCGCTGACAGCGCTGACCTTTCACTTCGAGCGTGAGTTCCTGCGCACCCGGCAGTCACTGGTCGAGACACTGGCCCAGCCAGAGTCCGCTAGCATGGATGCGCTGACCCTGCGCTACGACATTTTTCAGAGCCGCCTGACGCTGCTACGCGAGAGTCCCAGTGTCTCCTTGCTCACGCCGCGCCCCGAATTTCGCAAGCTCATACCCAGGTTGGAGCCGCTGGTGGTCGAGATGGACATGGCGCTTGCGGCCCGACCCGTTAGCCGGCCGGCGCTGGCGCTGGTGCTCAAAGAGTTCAATGACCTGGGCAGCGATGTGCAGGCCCTGACGGTGGCCGCCAATTCGGAGGTGGCGCGCATGCTGGAAAGCCGGGCCGACACCATGCGCGACCAAAATACACTGATCGTGTGGCTGACGCTTGCGCAATTGGCGCTGCTCATCATCGCTTCCGGCGCACTGGTGTTGCGCCAAAAGCGGATGGAGGCCGAGCGCCTGGCGCTGGAGCAGATGACAGACGAATTGCGTGAAGCGCATGTGCTTGCCGAGGCGGCCAACCGAGGCAAGAGCCAGTTTCTGGCCAATATGAGCCACGAATTGCGCACGCCCTTTAACGGCCTGATAGGTATGTTGGATCTGCTGCAGGGCACGCCCCTGACGCACCAGCAGAGCGATTACATAGTGACCGCCCAGACTTCGGCTAGCCACCTGCTGATCCTGCTCAACGACATACTGGACCTGTCGGCGCTGGAGACCGGCAAGCTGACGCTCAAACCGCTGACGATGCAGCTGCCAAAATTGCTGCGCGAAGTCAGCGCGCTGATGCAGCCTCTAGCGGTGAGCAAGGGGCTGGATTTTCGCATCCAGGTTCCACAGGAGCCCTTACCGGTGGTGATCGCCGACGAAACCCGCATCAAGCAGATTTTGTTCAACCTGATTAACAACGCCATCAAGTTCACCGAGCATGGGCATGTGCTGTTGACCGTGGCGCAGCACAGTCCCGATGCGCAAACCATAGAGTTGGTGTTTGAGATAAAGGACAGCGGGATTGGCATGGACCCCTCGGCGCTGTCGCGCCTGTTTCAGCGTTTTTTCCAGGTGGAGGACAGCCGTATCCGGCGCTTTGGCGGCTCCGGCCTGGGGTTGGAGATATCGCAGTCCTTGGTGCGCATGATGGATGGCGAGATTGTGGTGCGCAGCGAGGTGGCAGTGGGCTCGGTGTTCACCGTCACACTGCGTTTGCCCCTGGGTGTTGCCGATGCCGTGGTATCGGATTCGCCCGCAATCGTGACCGAGCCGGTGGTCGCGCTGCAGCCGGTGGCATTGACTGAGCCTGCGCCCAAGCAGCCAGAAGCCGTGCCGGTGTACGTCATGCGCGTGTTGGTGGTAGAAGATCACCCGATCAATCAGAAGTTGGTGGGTGTGTTGCTGGGGCGCATGGGCTGCCACACCAGCTATTGCGAAAACGGGCAACTGGCCGTGGACCAGGTGCAGGTGCAGGCGTTTGACCTGATCCTGATGGACGTGAATATGCCGGTAATGGATGGTCTGACTGCCACCCGGCTGATCCGCGCACTGGATGGGCCGGTGGCGCGTACACCCATCGTGGTCCTGACCGCCGATGTGATGAACGAAGCCAGCGAAAATGCTTTGCGGGCAGGCGCCGATGGCTTCATTAGCAAGCCACTGAACGTGGCGCAGTTGCGGGCCATCATTCAAAAATACACGGTTGAACCAGTCGCTATTTAGGTTTATTGCTGCATTTTTTAAAATGTGGCAATAAAGTGCCAGAGAGAAAATTTTTTAAGCACGAATTGGCAATAGTCTGCCGGCTCTGAGGGCATACCATACTCCCATACGGTTTCGTATCGAACCCAAGGAGTCTTCCGTGTTAGCCCAGCCCGCCACCAAGTACCGCGCCTTCCAAGGCCTCCCGCTCACAGACCGCCAGTGGCCGTCAAACACCCTGACTGCTGCGCCCCTGTGGATGAGCAGCGATTTGCGCGACGGCAACCAGTCGCTGTTCGAGCCCATGAACGGCGAGCGCAAGATGCGCATGTTCCGCACCCTGTGCGAGGTCGGCTTTAAGCAGATCGAGGTGGCCTTCCCCAGCGCCTCGCAAACCGAATTCGACTTCGTGCGTGGCCTCATCGAGGGCGGCCATATTCCGGACGATGTCACCATCGAGGTGCTGACCCAGTCGCGCGAGCATCTCATTCGCCGCACCATGGAGTCCCTCAAGGGCGCGCGCTGCGCCATCGTCCATTTCTACAACGCCACCGCACCGGTGTTTCGCGAGGTAGTGTTCGGCATGCAAAAGGCCGAGATCGTAGAGATGGCCTTGCAAAGCGTACGCCTGATCAAGCAACTGGCCGCCGAGCAACCCGAAACCGCCTTCACGCTCGAATACAGCCCCGAGGTGTTCAGCAGCACCGAGCCTGAATTTGCACTGGAGATTTGCAACGCCGTGACCGCCGAATGGGGCGCCACGCCCACCAACAAGGTGATCCTGAATTTACCGGCCACGGTGGAGGGCAGCACGCCCAATGTCTACGCCGACCAGATCGAGTGGATGCACCGCAACTTGGCTCGGCGCGACAGCATCATCCTCAGCCTGCACCCGCACAACGACCGCGGCACGGCCGTGGCCGCCGCCGAACTCGGCCTCTTGGCCGGTGCCGACCGCGTTGAGGGCTGTTTGTTTGGCAATGGCGAGCGCACCGGCAATGTGGACATCGTGACCCTCGCGCTCAACCTCTACACGCAAGGCGTGGCACCGGGGCTGGATTTTTCGGATATCAACGCCGTGGCGCGCACGGTGGAGTATTGCAACCAGTTGCCCATCCACCCGCGCCACCCCTATGTGGGCGACCTGGTCTTCACCGCCTTCAGTGGCTCGCACCAGGACGCGATCAAAAAAGGCCTGGCGGCGCAAAAGCCCGATGCGGTCTGGAACGTGCCCTATATGCCCATAGACCCGGCCGATCTGGGGCGCAGCTACGACTCGGTCATCCGCGTCAACAGCCAGAGCGGCAAGGGCGGCGTGGCCTACCTGATGGAGGTGGACTATGGCGTGGTCATGCCCCGGCGTCTGCAGGTGGAGTTTTCGGGTGAGGTGCAGGCCTATACCGATGCCCATGGCGGCGAGATGACCGCGCAGGCCATCTGGAAACTGTTTGGTGCCACCTACTTGCATGCTGCCGATGCGTCCCTGCACTATGTGGGCCACCGCTTGTTTGAAGCGCCGGCGCAGGGTAAGCAACCGGTGCAGGGCATTGAGCTGCAGTTGGAAGTCGCCGGTCAGACGTTGCGACTCAAGGGCCAGGGCAACGGCCCGATCGACGCTGCCGTGCATGCCCTGCAAGGTGCAGGTGTGCAGGTGCAGGTGCGCAGTTTTGAGGAGCGCTCCACCAAGGCCAGCCAGCATGCTGGCGACGCGCAGGCCTGCGCCTTTCTGGAACTGGCCGCACAGGGCAACGAACGCTTTGGCGTGGGCCTGGACAGCAACATCGTCACCGCCTCGCTGCAGGCGCTCATCAGCGGCGTGAACCGCCTCGGCCTGCAGCTGGGTGTGAAGCGCGCTGAAGCGGAAGAAGCGGCAGCGTGATCTCGCACATCAACATCGGCATCTCCGATTTCGGCCGCGCCTATGCCTTCTATGCCAAGGTGCTGCCGGAATTGGGTCTGGTGTTGAAGTTCAGCGAGCCCGAGAAGGACTGGGCAGCCTGGGTATCACCGCAGGCACCCCGGCCGCTGTTTCTGATTGCAAAGCCCTTTGACAGCGGGCCGCACCAGCCGGGCAATGGCCAGATGCTGGCGCTGCAGGCTGAAAGCCGCTCCGTTGTGGACCGGGTTTATGCCGCAGCGATTGCAGCAGGTGCGGTTAATGAGGGCGAACCCGGCCTGCGCCCGCACTACCACTCGCACTATTACGGCGCTTACTTCCGCGACCTCGATGGCAACAAGCTCTGCGTGTGCTGCCACGCGGCGGAAGGCACTGCCACCTGAGCAGCAAGCCTGCTCAGGCCTTCTTGAGGAAGCAGGCCTTGAGCATAAAGCTGCCGCCGTCCATCTTGCAGTCCACCTCATGGTCGCCGCCCACCAGGCGGATGCTCTTGACCTTGGTGCCCATCTTCAGCACGGTGGAGCTGCCCTTGACCTTCAGGTCCTTGATCAGCACCACGGCGTCACCGTCCTGCAAGACTTGGCCGTTGCTGTCCTTGATGACCGCATCTGCTTCGTCATCCGCTGCGGCAGCAGCCGTTTGCGGCCATTCAAAACCACAGTCGCCGCAGACAAAGTTTGTGCCATCGGGGTAGGTGTTTTCCAAGGTGCACTGGGGGCAGGCGGGGGAGGTAGTCATGGTTTTCTTTCTTGAATTAAATCGGGGTTGCCGGACCATTGCCCGCCGCTGCAGCGCTCAATGCCTGCCAGATCGCGGTGCGACTGCACTTGCGTGAAACCTGTCGCCTGCAGCAGGGCGCGCACGGCCTCTGCCTGGTCGTAGCCGTGTTCCAGCAGCAGCCAGCCGCCGGTCTGCAGATGCGCCGGAGCCTGTTGGACGATGGTCCGGATATCGGCCAGCCCATCGGCACCGCTGGCCAGGGCCTGCAGCGGCTCATGGGTGAGGGCGGCCAGGTGCGCGTCCTGGGCGGCGATATAGGGCGGGTTGGAGACGATAAGTGCGAAGCGACCATCCAGGCCAGCCAGCCAACTGCCCTGGTGAAATTGCAGCTCCAGCGCCAATCGCTTCGCATTGGCGCGGGCTACTTCCAGCGCATCGGCGCTGAAGTCCAGCGCATGCACCTGCCACTGCGCCCGGCTGTGCTTGAGGGCCAGGGCAATGGCACCGCTGCCGGTGCCCAGGTCGATGAGAGCGGGCGGCGTTGTAGCGGCAGCCGGTATCCAGGCGTCCATACGTTCCAGCGCCCAGTCCACCAGCGTTTCGGTATCGGCGCGCGGGTCCAGCACGCGGGCGTCCACGGCCAGGCGCAGCCCGTAGAACTCCTTGAAGCCGGTGATATAGGCCAACGGCTCACCCGCAGCACGGCGCGCGGCCATTGCCTGCAACCGGGCTTGCGCACCTTCGGGCAGGGCTTCATCCCCATGGGCCAGCAACCAGGCACGCTCGCCGCTAGCGCGGCCCAGCGCATGCAGCAGCAGCAGTTGTGCGTCCAGCCGCTCCAGCCCCAGGGACTGCGCATACCGGATGGACTGGGAAACGGTCATGGCAGAACGCTCAGGCGTTGAGTTCCAGCGCCGCCATCTGCTGCGCTGCCTCATAGGCCTGCAGCGCCTCAATCACATCGCCCAGGTCGCCCTCCATGATGCCCAAGAGCTTGTACAGCGTCAGGTTGATGCGGTGGTCAGACAGGCGCCCCTGCGGAAAGTTGTAGGTGCGTATGCGGTCGCTGCGGTCGCCGCTGCCGACCAGGCTCTTGCGTTCGGCCGCATCTTTGGCGGCGCGCTCGGAGCGGTCTTTTTCATGGATGCGCGCGGTCAAGACCTTGAGGGCCTGGGCCTTGTTGCTGTGCTGGCTGCGTCCATCCTGGCATTCGGCCACGATGCCGGTGGGCAGGTGGGTGATGCGCACCGCCGAGTCGGTCTTGTTGATGTGCTGGCCGCCAGCGCCGCTGGCGCGGTAGGTGTCAATGCGCAGGTCCGAGGGGTTGATCTTGATGGCCTCGGCCTCGTCCTGCTCGGCCAGCACGGCCACGGTGCAGGCGCTGGTGTGGATGCGGCCCTGCGTCTCTGTGGCCGGTACGCGCTGCACCCGGTGGCCGCCGGACTCGAATTTGAGCATGCCATAGGCGCCACAGGGGCCAGCGCTGGTCTGGGTCGTGCCTTCAATGCGCAGCACCACATCCTTGTAGCCGCCCAGTTCACTCTCGGAGGCGCTGATGATTTCGGTCTTGAAGCCTGCGGCGTCACAAAAGCGGGTGTACATGCGGGCCAGGTCGGCGGCAAACAGGGCGGATTCGTCACCTCCCGTACCAGCGCGGATTTCTACAAAGGCCGGGCGCGCATCGTCCGGGTCTTTGGGCAGCAGCATGCGCTGCAACTCCGCTTCCAGCTGCGCCAGTTCAGTCGTGGCGCTGTCGATTTCTTCCTGGGCCATGGCCGACATGTCTTCGTCATCGGAACTGCTGGAAAGCATCTCCCGGCCAGCGGCCAGATCGGCCTCGCGTTGCTGGTAGCGCGCCCAGCGGCTGGCCACCGCGCCCACTTCGGTGTGCTCGCGCGACAGGGCCAGAAACTGCTTCATGTCTTGCATGATGTCTTCGCGCGAAAGCAGAAATTCCAGCTCTCCCAGGCGGTCGGCAAAGCGGGCTAGTTGTTGGCGTAAAAAGGGTTTCATGGGACTAGGGATGCAAAGGGATCGGAAATTCTGTCCGCTGGATGTGGACAGTGCGGCGGCAGGACAGCGCCGCTAGAAACGCAGCGAAGTGGGCGAACGTGGGGGCCGCATCATCTTTCTTTGCGCAAAAAGAAATGCTCAATGGCGTTGCTGGCGCGCTCGCGCGCCTGGGCGTCGCCGGTATGCAGTTCGGCCATAGCGCCGTGCAGCATTTTTTGCGTCAGGCCACGGGCCAGGGCTTCCAGGGTGGCGTCCACATCGTTGCCACGGGCCAGCGCCTTGCGGGCCTTGGCCAGTTCTATGAAACGCCATTGCTCGGCCTGGGCATTGAGCTGCTGGATCAGGGGCACGGCATTGCGCTGCTCGATCCAGTGCCTGAAGCTTTGCACACCGGCGTCCACAATCGCCTCGGCCTGGGCCACTGCGGCTTGGCGACTGGCCTGCGCGGTTTGCACCACGGTGGCCAGATCGTCCACCGTGTAGAGGTAGACATCGCCCAAGGCCTTGACCTCGGGCTCGATGTCGCGCGGCACCGCCAGGTCCACCATGAACATGGGGCGGTGGCGGCGTTTTTTGAGGGCTCGCTCCACAGCACCCAGGCCGATGATGGGCAGGGTGCTGGAGGTGCAACTGATGACGGCGTCAAACTCGTGCAGGCGGTCCGGCAGATCGCTCAGGCGCATGACCTCGGCGCCAAAGCGGATGGCCAGTTTTTCGCCGCGCTCAAAGGTGCGGTTGGCTATGGCAATGGCCTTGGGGTTCTTGGCGGCAAAGTGGGTGGCGCAGAGCTCAATCATTTCGCCAGCGCCTACAAACAGCACCTTCACCTGGGCCAGGTCTTCAAACAACTGGCTTGAGAGGCGCACGGCGGCGGCTGCCATGCTGATGGAGTGCGCACCGATTTCGGTGGAGGTGCGTACCTCCTTGGCCACCGCAAACGAGCGCTGGAACATTTGCGACAGCGTGGTGCCCAGGGCGCCTGCTGCTTCAGCGGCGCGCACCGCATCCTTGATTTGTCCCAGAATTTGGGGCTCGCCCAGCACCATGGAGTCCAGCCCGCTGGCCACGCGAAAGGCGTGGCGGGCGACATCATCGCCTTCGAGGTGGTAGGTGTGGGAGCGCAGTTCGTGGGTGGATACGCCGCCACTTTGGGCCAGCCAGGCCAGCGTCTGCTCCATCGCAGCCTCGTCGCCGGCGCAGTAAATTTCGGTGCGGTTGCAGGTGGAAACAATGGCCGCTTCCGGGTTGCGGTTGAGCGACTGGCGCAGTGCTTGCAGGTGCGGCTCCACCTTGTCCATGGCGAACGCAAATCGGCCCCGCATGTCTAGCGGCGCGGTGTGGTGGTTGATTCCTAATGCCCAGACTGCCATACGTTGTGTTGCGGATTATAAAATCCAGTTCATCCCTGTTATTGACCGGGTCTTGCGAAAGCAGGCCCAATGCCCACACCATGAGCCTGCTTGGCCTGCTAAACCACCTGTTTAATTTTGTGTTGCCAGCCCTTGTGGTGGGCTTTTTGCTGGCCGCCACAGCACCGCTGCTGATGAAAAAAGTTCAACCCCATCATAGCTGGCTGATCCAGAGCACTATCAATTCGGCCGCCGGCCTGCTGGTGCTGCTGTGCGGAATGGTGTTTTTTGGGCGCGACGGCAGAATGGCGACCTATGCAGCCATGGTGCTGGCCTGTGCCACCGTGCAGTGGTTTACTGCCAAGGCCTGGCGCGGCTGACACCGATTTTCGACCATGACCATCCGCTTCATCGCAGCCGAGCGCACGCATCTGAGCGGCCTGCAGGCCTTCATTTTTGAGCAGGGTGCCAATGTCTGGAATTGGCTGCCCCAGGACGGCATAGCAGCCCATATGCGCGACATTGCCGCCAAAGAGGCTGGCGCGTTGCTGGCCATGGAGGGTGAGCAACTGCTGGGCGCCGTCACCTTTTGCCGCACGCAGGACTTTGCCCGTTACCAATCCCCATTGCGCCGGGATGCCGAACACGGCTATGTCTGCGAAGTGGTGGTGCGGCGCGACCAGACCGGACGAGGCCTGGGGGTGCAACTGCTGGAGCGGGCCGTGCAGGGCCTGCAGGCGCAGTGCCTGCAAGAGGTCTACATCGATCGCCACGAAGAAAACCTGGCCTCCGCCGGCATGATGCGCAGGGCCGGTTTTGAGGAACTGGAAACCTTTGCCGAGCCGCAGCGCCGCCTACACGGCTCGGGGCGCACCACGGTGTGCCGTCGCCTGCTTATTCGGGACTGAACAAATCCACCCGGTCGGTGATGATGCCGTCGGTGCCCAGGGCGATCAGCCGCTCGGCCTCCGGCACGCCATTGACGGTGTAGCTCAGGGTTCGCAAGCCACGTTTCTTGGCCTGTGCCACTGTCTCGACGTTCCAGAGCGTGTGGTTGCAGACTATTGACCGGCATTTCAGCGCCTGCGCCTGGTCCAGCCAAGCCGACCAGGTCTGTCCCTCCAGCGCATCGATCAGCAGGCCACGCGGCAACTCCGGGTTTGCGGCCATCGCGCCCGCGAGTGCGGGGATGTCAAACGAGGTCAGTAGCGGTGGAACAGTCGCGCCCTGCCACAGGTGGGCGGCATGCTGCGCCACCACTTCGCCAGTGGGACGCTCGGTGCCCGGCGAGGGTTTAATTTCGATATTCAGGAACAAGCCGTTGTGGCGGCAAAAGCGGGCCACTGCTTCCAGAGTGGGCAGAGGCTCACCCGCATAGGCGCGTGAATGCCAGCTGCCGGCGTCGAGTTGCGACAGCGTGCTCCAGATGTGATCGCCACCCAGGTCACTGCCCGTGCCCAGCGCGGCAGCGGCATTGGTAGTGCGGCCCAGCTCGGCGTCGTGCATCAGAAAGGGCAGGCCGTCGGCGCTGAGCTTCACGTCGCACTCAAACATGCGGTAGCCGTGGCTGGCGCCCAGGCGCAATGCGGCCAGGGTGTTTTCTGGCGCCAACTTGCCGGCGCCGCGGTGTGCTATCCAGCGCGGATAGGGCCAATCGGGAAGGGGGGTGGGGTGCATGGGGTCTCCAGTTGGGTCGCGCAAGGCCTTGCGCGCGGTGGTTTCTATTGGATGCTACATTGCCCCCATGAATGACTTAGCTGGCAAACACATTGTTCTTGGCCTCAGCGGCGGTATCGCCTGTTACAAGGCGGCTGAGTTGTGCCGCGCGCTGCTCAAGGAGGGCGCCACGGTGCAGGTGGTGATGACCGAGGCAGCCGCCCAGTTCATCACACCGGTGACGATGCAGGCCCTGAGCCAGCGCAGCGTTTATGGCTCGCAATGGGACGCACGAGCGCCCAACAACATGGCGCACATCAACCTCAGCCGCGAGGCCGATGCCATCCTGATCGCACCGGCCAGTGCCGACTTCATGGCCAAGCTCGTGCAAGGTCGCGCCGACGACCTGCTCAGCCTGATGTGCCTGGCCCGCCCCATGGACCGCGTGCCGCTCTTGATCGCTCCGGCCATGAACCGCGAGATGTGGGACCACCCCGCCACCCAGCGCAACCGGGCGCAGCTACAGGCCGATGGAGCGCACCTGTTGGGCGTGGGCGTCGGCGAGCAGGCCTGTGGCGAAACCGGGGACGGCCGCATGCTGGAGCCGCAGGAGTTGCTGCAGGACCTGATTGCATTTTTTAGTCCGAAGCGCCTGGCCGGTCAGCATGTGCTGGTCAGCGCCGGGCCGACCTTTGAGGCGATGGATCCGGTGCGCGGCATCACCAATTTGTCCAGCGGCAAGATGGGCTTTGCGATTGCGCGGGCGGCACAGGAGGCCGGTGCCACGGTGACCCTGGTGGCCGGGCCGGTGGCGCTGGCCACACCGCGCGGCGTGCAGCGCGTCAATGTGGTGTCGGCCTTGGACATGATGGCGGCCTGCGTGGCCCAGGCCGACCAGGCCACGGTGTTTATCGCCACCGCTGCGGTGGCCGACTGGCGGCCCGACAATGCCGCCGACCAGAAGATCAAGAAGGATGGCACTGGCATGCCGCAACTGGGCTTTGTTGAAAACCCGGATATTTTGGCCACACTGGCGCAGTCGCCGCGCGCGGCCAGCGGCGAACTGTTCTGCGTCGGCTTTGCGGCCGAGAGCCATGATTTGCTGGCCCATGCCACGGCCAAGCGGGCACGCAAGAAGGTGCCGCTGTTGGTGGGCAATATCGGCCCTGCCACCTTTGGCCAGGATGACAATGCCCTGCTGCTGGTGGATGCCAATGGCGCCATAGAGATTCCGCGCAACAGCAAGCTGGCGCTGGCGCGGCTGCTGGTTGCCGACATTGCCAGGCGCCTGGCCCAACAATCCGTCTGAATCGGGCGCCGTTGCGCGCCCGCCATTTGAACCGCGTTACTGAAAATTCACCATGCAAATCGACATCAAAATTCTCGACAGCCGCCTTAACGACAACTTGCCCGCCTACGCCACACCGGGCAGCGCCGGGCTGGACCTGCGCGCCTGCCTGGATGCGCCGCTCACCTTGCAGCCCAATGCCTGGCAACTGGTGCCCACCGGCATGGCTATCTACCTGGAAGATCCGGGCTATGCGGCGCTGATCCTGCCGCGCTCGGGCCTGGGCCACAAGCATGGCATTGTGCTGGGCAATCTGGTCGGTCTGATCGACAGCGACTACCAGGGCCAGCTGATGGTCAGTGCCTGGAACCGCAGCAACACCGCCTTCACCATAGAGCCCATGGAGCGCATTGCGCAATTGGTGGTGGTGCCAGTGGTGCAGGCGCAGTTCAAAATAGTGCAGGAGTTTCCTGCCGTCTCCTCACGCGGTGAAGGCGGTTACGGCTCCACAGGGAAATCTTGACGAGTTAATGCAGGGTTTCGTCGCCCGGTTGGGCATCGTGTAGCGGCTGGATGCGAAAGAAGCCGGTGCCGGTGGAGCCGCTGCCGATTTCTTCCTCGGTGGCTTCGCGCACGCCCTCAATGCGCAGGCTGATGCGAATCGCAATGCCGGCCAGCGGGTGGTTGCCGTCGAGCACCACATGCTCGGGGTAGATGTCGGTAACGGTGTAGAACGCGTCGCGCGGCGCATTCGGGTTGCAGCCTGCTGGCAGGGCGGAACCCTCCATGGTCAGGCCGGCTTCTAGCTCGGGCGGGAACAGGTGGCGCGGCTCCAGAAACAGCAATTGGTCATTGAAATCGCCAAAAGCTTGTTCTGGCTCAATTTGCAAATTCAGACGGTCTCCAATAGCGTGGCCCAATAGCGCTTCTTCAATGATGGGCAGCAAATCGTGGCCGCCCATCAAAAACTCTGCAGGGTCGTCCAGCAGGTCCAGTTCTTCGCCCAGGGTGTCTTTCAGCGTCCAAGTAAGGGCAACGACGCATTGTTGTGTGATTTCCATGAAAGAATTGTCCCATGAACATTAACCTCCCCCTCCAGTTGCTCGGTGGCATTTCGCCCGAGACCTTTATGCGCGTTTACTGGGAAAAAAAGCCGCTCTTGATTCGTGCGGCCATTCCCGGCTTCAAGCCCTTGCTGGACCGCGCCGAGCTGATCGATTTGGCGGCACAGGACGATGTGGAGTCGCGCCTGGTGGTGTCTGCCAAGGCCGACAAGCAGGGCCAATGGCGGCTCAAGCACGGGCCCTTTGTGCGCAAGGACTACCCGGCCTTCAAGCAGCCCGGTTGGACCGTGCTGGTGCAGGGCGTGGACCTGCATGACGAGCGCGTGCACCAGTTGATGAACCAGTTCCGCTTTGTGCCCGATGCGCGCCTGGACGATCTGATGATCAGCTATGCCACCGATACCGGTGGTGTGGGACCGCACTATGACAGCTACGACGTGTTTTTGCTGCAGGCTCAGGGCCGGCGCCACTGGCGCATTGGCCGCCAAAAGGATTTGAGTCTGGTGCCCGACATGCCGGTCAAGATCCTGGCCAACTTTGTGGCCGAGCAGGAGTTTGTGCTGGAGCCAGGCGACATGCTGTACCTGCCACCGGACTGGGCGCATGACGGCATCGCCGAGGGCGATTGCATGACCTATTCGATTGGCTTTCGCTCTCCAGTGAAGGGCGAGATTGCGCGCGACCTGTTGCAGGCCTTGGCCGAGCAGGCTGAAGACGATGTGGGCTGCGCCATCTACCGCGACCCCAAGCAACCGGCCGTAAGCGGCAGCGGCGAAATTCCTGAAGGCCTGGTGAAGTTTGCCCAGGAGGCGCTGGCTGCAGCGCTGAAAGATCCGCTGGCGCTGCAGCGCTCGCTGGGCGAAATCATGACCGAGCCCAAGGCCCATGTTTGGTTCCATGGCGAGCAGGAGTTTGAGCATGGCGTGGGCGTTCGTCTGGATAAGCGCACGCGCATGATGTATGACGCCAAGCATGTGTTCATCAACGGCGAGAGCTTTCGCGCCGCCGGCAGTGACGCCAAGCGGATGCGCAAGCTGGCCGATAGCCGCGAGCTGACGGTCTCTGAGGTGGCCAAGCTGAGCGAGGACGCGCGCGCCTTGCTGATGCAGTGGGGCGAGGACGGGTGGCTGTATGGCCTTCACTGAAGCGGATCCGCCGGACAGTGGGCCTCTGGCGCAGGGTTCGTTCGTCGGACCCAAGGCGTTCGCGGATCGGGTCCGCAGCGCACTGTTGCAGGCCTCGGACGAAGGCTGGGCGGAGATGGTTTGGTCCGATGCCAGCTTTGAGGACTGGCCCCTGTATGAAAAATCGGTGGTCGAAGCACTGAACGCCTGGGCGCGCAAGGGGCGCAAGCTCACTCTTTTGGCGCATCACTTTGATGCCATGCGACGCCTGCATCCCCGCTTTGTGGAGTGGCGTGTGCGCTGGGACCATTTGGTGGAATGCCGCGTCTGCAAGGGTGTGTCGGTCACCGCATTTCCCAGTGGACTGTGGACGCCGACATGGGCCCTGCGGCGCCTGGACTTGGTGCGCTGTACCGGAGTCTCGAGTGTGGAGCCGCGTATGCGGCTGCTGTTGCGCGAGGAGTTGGAAGAAATTAAGCGGCAAAGTTCGCCCGGTTTTCCGGCCAGCATCTTGGGTGTCTGAATGGGTGTCAAAGGGTTTTCCCGAACCCTCATTGAGAAACATCGTATAATGCGGGGCTCTGGCAAAAAGAGATCGAATGCTTCTTGTCGGGGTCTTTGCAGCTTGCTGCTTAGACAATTTCCGGAAATTGTTTCGTTAACTCACTTTAGTCTATAAACCATGAACAAATCACTCGTACTGGCGGCCATCATCGCTGCTGCTGCTCTTGCTGCTTGCGGTAAGAAAGAAGAAGCTCCTGCTGCTGCTGCTCCCGCACCTGCTGTGGTTGCTGCTCCTGCTGCTGCTGCTTCGGCTCCTGCTGCACCCGCTTCTGACGCATCTGCTGCCAAGTAATTCCTTACTTGCAAAGCTAAAAGCCACCCTAGGGTGGCTTTTTTTTCGCCTGGCGTTTGGCGGCCAAACACGCGGTACACCCCATGGCAGCCGGCAGGCCACCATGGGGTGCTTGGCTATTTGATGTCGTCGGCAATCACCTTGGTGATGCGTTGGGCGCTGGACGACGTGTCCGGTGTGCCCTTGTCATCCAACACCGACACCACGGTCGCTTCGCCCACGCTCTTTACCGCGATTTGGAATTTGCGCGCTTCACCCGACTTGGCTGCCGAGCCGCCAAACAGCTTGCTGAAGAAACCAGGCTCTGCCTTGGTGTCTGCCTCGGTCGCCACATAGCGCACAAAGTACAGGCCCTGGTTGCGGTCGCGGTCTTCCACCGTGAAGCCGGTACGGTCCAGTGCCAGACCGACGCGGCGCCAGGCCCGGTCGAAGCCTTCGGCGATTTGCACCACTGGGTTGCCGCCCACGGTCGCTACCGTGGCCACAGCCTTGGTGGTGCCGGCGCTTGCGACCATGACCTTGGCCTGTTCGGCTGTGGCGCCCAGGCTAACCATCAGGCGGCGCAGGAACTCGGCTTCGAGTTCCGGGTCGCTGGCGCGGGGTTGCCAGACCGTCTGATCGGAGCGCTCCTTGGTGTAGACCTCGGTCATGCCCCGGTGGCTGATGTAGATTTCGGTTTCACCGGCGCTGTTGGTTTCCAGGCGGGTGCGGAACTTGTCGCGCTCGGCCGTGGAGTACAGCGAGTCCAACATTTTCCCAATCGAGTTGCGAATGAAATCCTGCGGCAGCTTGGCGCGGTTTTCAGCCCAGTCGGTTTCCATGATGCCCAGATTGGCCTGGTCCATGGCCAGCAGGAAGCCGTTTTCTTGCCAGAAGTCCTTGACCGGCTCCCACAGCTTGTCTGCCGGGCGTTTGACCACCAACCAGCGCTGGTTGCCCGCACGTTCAATGCGCACATCACCGATCGCGCTTGCCATGGCCAGCGGTGTCTTGGCAGCAGCGGTCTGGCTTGCTTTGAGGCCTGAGGCCGAAACCCCGCCATCGACTACGGTGTAGCGTGTGTCTTTGGAGAGTTGTGTCAGGTCCGGCGGCACCACCAGAGAGGGTGCCCTGACCGCGCTGCTGCGGTAGTCCACCTTGTCGGATTCCAGTACGGAGCATCCGGCCAAGGCCAGGGCTGCGCCCAAGGCGGTCACTTGAATAATCGATTTCACAAAATTCCTTTTTTCTAATGGCACTCAGATCAGGCCGCTGGCTTGCATCACCTGCTCCAGCATCTGCTGGCTCGTTGGCGTCAAGGGGGTGAGCGGCAGACGCAGGGCGCCACCGCAGTGGCCCATGCGAGACACCGCCCATTTCACAGGAATGGGGTTGGATTCGACGAACAGCGCCTTGTGCAGGGGCAGCAGCTGCAACTGGATTTCCATGGCGCGTTTCACGTCACCTGCAATGGCGGCCATGCACAGCGCGTGCATCAGGCGCGGTGCCACATTGGCCGTCACGCTGACATTGCCATGTCCGCCACACAGCATCAGTGCCACGGCGGTGGGATCATCGCCGGAGTAAATGGAGAAATGCTTGGGCGCCTCCTTGATCAACCACTGGGCGCGTTCGATATTACCGGTGGCTTCCTTGATGCCGACAATGCCGGGCAACTCGGCCAGGCGCAGCACCGTGTCATGGGCCATATCGGCCACCGAGCGACCCGGCACGTTGTACAAAATCAGCGGCAGGTCCACCGCTTCGGAGATGGCCTTGAAATGCTGGTACTGGCCCTCTTGCGTGGGCTTGTTGTAGTAGGGCACCACCTGCAGTTGGCTGTCGGCACCCACCTTCTTGGCGAACTTGGCCAGGTTGACGGCCTCGCGCGTGGAGTTGGCACCACAGCCGGCCATGATGGGCACGCGGCCTGCGGACTGCTCGACCGCCACACGGATGATCTCGCAATGCTCTTCGACGCTGACCGTGGGCGACTCTCCGGTGGTGCCGACCACGCCTATGCAGTCGGTTCCCTCGGCGATATGCCAGTCGATCAGTTTGCGCAGGGCCGGATAGTCCACCGCCCCGTCGGCGAGCATGGGAGTGACCAGGGCGACAATGCTGCCCCGCAGAGGACCGTTTGAAGAGTTCATGGCTTGCCAGTAGTTCGAAAAACGCCCATTTTACCTAGAGTGGGCGACGCACTATCGCGGGGTTGCCGGCCATCGGTAAAGCGGGAGCAAATGCGGCGATGCGCTGCACAAAGCGGTCCGGGTTGGGCACAAAGCCGTCCTCAAATGCCACCACCTGCAAGGCAGCGCAGAGGCGCAACAGCTCACCGGGCTGGAGCAAAAAATCTGGCCTTGCCGGGCGCCCCACGGTCTCATTGCCGGCCGCAAAGGTCTCATACAAAAGCAGTCCGCCGGGCGCCAGGCTTTGCAGCAGAGTGGGCAGCAGGGGGCGCCACAGGTAGTTGGTGACCACCACGGCGCCAAACGGACGCGGACCTTGCGCGCTGGCATAGGGCCAGGGGCCGTTCTCGATGTCGGCCTGTACCAGTTGCGCTTGCGGCACCTGGGCCTGTGCCAGCGCCGTGTCTTGGTCCACGCCAAACACCGCATGGCCACGCGCGGCAAACCACTGCAGATGGCGCCCGCTGCCGCACGCCACATCGAGCACGCTGCATCCAGCGGGCAGCAGATGCGACCAGCGCGCAATCCAAGGGGAGGGCGCGGCTTGACTGGTTGTGGCAGCGTGATGCGTATGGGTCATTGTGGTGAAGGGTCGAGAACACTGGGTTAGAAACAGGCCCAGATCTGGTTGCTCAGTTGCAGCAAAAAGTCGGGCCGCAGGTAGAGCGCAAACACCCCGGCCAGTGCGGCCAGGGCCAGCACGATCAGCAGGAGTTGGCGCATGCGCTGCATCGCTTGCAGGGCGCTTCAGGCCGGCATGGGTTCAAGCCGGGGGGCGCGCGCAATCGCCACTTCGCGGATCGGCAGGTTGATCAGCGCTGCTGCCACTCCCAGGGCGATGGCGATGTACCAGACGCTGTCGTAGCTGCCGGTCTTGTCATACAGATAGCCGCCTAGCCAGACCCCCAGAAAGGAGCCGATCTGGTGGCTGAAAAACACAAAGCCGCTGAGCATGGACAGGTGCGCCACGCCAAAGATTTGCGCCACCAGGGCATTGGTCACCGGCACGGTGGACAGCCACAGCAGTCCCATCACGCTGGCAAACACATAGACCGACACAGGCGTGAGCGGCGCCAGCAAAAAGAGGCTGATGGCCGCAGCGCGCGCTAGGTAAATAAAGGCCAGGATCTTGCGCTTGGCGATTCTCTGCCCCAGCACGCCGGCGGTGTAGGTACCAAACACATTAAAGAGGCCGATCAGCGCCAGTGCGTAACTGGCCACCTCGGGCGACAGGCCCTTGTCCTTCAGGTAGCTGGGCATGTGCACGCCGATGAACACCACCTGAAAGCCGCAGACAAAGTAGCCCGCCATCAGCAACTTGAAACTGGGGGTTTCAAAGGCCTCCCGGATGGCGTGCAATATGGACTGCTCACGTTTTGTCTGCGCACTGCCGCCAAAGCCGGGCTCGCGCAGTCCCCAGGCCATGGGCGCAATCAAGAGGGCGGCAAACCCCAGCAGCACCAGCGCCTGTTGCCAGCCGAACTGGTTGATCAAAAAGCCCTCGGTGGGCACCATCAAAAACTGACCAAAGGAGCCCGCCGCTGCCGTCACCCCCATGGCCCAGGAGCGCTTGTCGGCCGGCACATTGCGCCCGATCACGCCATAAACCACGGCGTAGGTGGTGCCCGACTGGGCCACGCCAATCAACAAGCCGGCCGTCAGGGCAAACACCAAAGAAGTGTCGGCATAGGCCATGCCAATCAGGCCCAGACTGTAGGCCACAGCGCCCACGACAATCACCCGAAAGGCGCCAAAGCGGTCGGCCGCCATGCCGGCCAGCACGCCGGTCACACCCCAGGCCAGGTTTTGGATGGCAATCGCAAAGGCAAAGGTCTCGCGCGTCCAACCGTGGGCCTGGGTCACCGGTTGCAGCCACAGGCCAAAGCCATGGCGAATGCCCATGGCCAGTGTGACGATGGCAGCGCCGCAAATCAGCAGGCGGGTGAGGGATAGGCGGGCGTTGGGTTCGGACATAGCCAACTAATGTAGCCAATACCGGCCAAGCCTGCTGTGCCGGGTCTAAGGTCTTGCGCCGCCATCCGTTTGCCCAAGCAGAACTGTCTATATGTACAGTGAAATAAATTTCCCAGTCTACAATGCGCGCCATGTCAGCCAAACCCACCACCTCCACTTCCGAATATTCCGAAGGCTCTATCCGCGTCCTCAAGGGCCTGGAGCCGGTCAAGCAGCGCCCGGGCATGTACACCCGCACCGACAACCCGCTGCACGTGATCCAGGAGGTGCTGGACAACGCCGCCGACGAGTCACTGGCCGGCCACGGCAAGAAGATCAAAGTGACGCTGCACTTGGATGGCTCGGTGTCGATCGAAGACGACGGCCGCGGCATCCCCTTTGGCATGCACCCGGAAGAAAAGGCGCCGGTGATTGAGCTGGTCTTTACCCGACTGCATGCGGGCGGCAAGTTTGACAAGGGCAAGGGCGGCGCCTATAGCTTTTCGGGCGGCCTGCACGGCGTGGGGGTGAGCGTCACCAACGCCCTGGGTAAGCGCCTGGAGGCCACCAGCTACCGCGAAGGCTCTGTCGCGCGCATTGTGTTTGCCGGTGGCGATGTGATCGAGCCGCTGGTCATTCGCAAGGCCGGTGCACTGGAGAACGGTGAACTAGTGGACGGTCCACGCGACCGCAAGTCCGGCACCACGGTGCGGGTCTGGCCCGACCCCAAATACTTTGAATCCGCTGCCCTGCCCATGGCCGAGCTGACGCATTTGCTGCGCAGCAAGGCCGTGCTGATGCCGGGCGTGAGCGTCACCCTGGTCAACGAGAAGACCAAGGAAACCCAGGTCTGGCTCTATAAGGGCGGCTTAAGCGATTACCTGATGCAGTCGCTGCACGGCGAGCCGGTGATTCCCCTGTTTGACGGTGAGGGCTTTGCCGACGCCCAGAGCGAGCAGTTTGCCGACGGCGAGGGCGCGAGTTGGTGCGTGGCCTTTACCGAAGACGGCGCCCCGGTGCGCGAAAGCTATGTCAACCTGATCCCCACCAGCGCCGGTGGTACGCATGAGAGCGGCCTGCGCGACGGCCTGTTCACGGCGGTCAAAAGCTTTATCGAGTTCCACAGCCTGCTGCCCAAGGGAGTGAAGCTCATGCCCGAGGACGTGTTCGCCCGCGCCAGCTACGTGCTATCGGCCAAGGTGCTGGACCCGCAATTCCAGGGCCAAATCAAGGAACGGCTGAACTCGCGCGACGCCGTGCGCCTGGTCTCCAACTTTGTGCGCCCGGCCTTGGAGCTGTGGCTCAACCAGCATGTGGAATACGGCAAAAAGCTGGCCGAGCTGGCCATCAAGGCGGCGCAGACACGCCAGCGCGCCGGCCAAAAAGTGGAAAAGCGCAAGAGCTCCGGTGTGGCCGTGCTGCCCGGCAAACTCACCGATTGCGAGAGCAAGGACATTCTGTACAACGAGGTATTTTTGGTCGAGGGCGACTCCGCGGGGGGGAGCGCCAAGATGGGCCGCAACAAAGAGAATCAGGCCGTGCTGCCTTTGCGCGGCAAGGTGCTCAATACCTGGGAAGTGGACCGCGACCGGCTGTTTGCCAACACCGAAATCCACGACATCTCGGTGGCCATTGGCGTCGATCCGCATGGCCCCAACGACCAGCCCGACATGAGCGGTCTGCGCTACGGCAAGGTCTGCATCCTCTCTGATGCGGACGTGGACGGTTCGCACATCCAGGTGCTGTTGCTCACGCTGTTCTTTCGCCATTTCCCCATGCTGATAGAGACCGGCCATGTGTTTGTGGCACGCCCACCGCTGTTCCGTGTGGACGCCCCCGCGCGCGGCAAGAAGCCCGCCAGCAAGGCCTATGCGTTGGATGACGGCGAGCTCACCGCCATCTTGGACAAGCTGCGCAAAGAGGGCGTGCGCGAGGGCGCCTGGTCCATCAGCCGCTTCAAGGGTCTGGGTGAAATGAATGCCGAGCAGCTGTGGGACACCACGCTCAATCCCGACACGCGGCGCCTGTTGCCGGTGATGCTGGGTGCTATCGACTTCGCTAGTACCGAGGCCCTGATCACCAAGCTGATGGGCAAGGGGGAAGCGGCTGCGCGGCGCGAACTGATGGAACTGCATGGCGACTCTGTGGAGGTAGACGTATGAACAAGGGACTGTTGGGCCGACTGCTGCTGACGGGCTTGCTGGCCATGCCCGGCCTGCTGCTGGCGCAAGGTGTTGTAACTGGGACCGAGCCTGCTGTGGCCCAGGGGGAGGTGATGGGCTTTCCCTCACCCTTGCTCCTGCCCGCCTTCAGCTTGCTCGAGGTAGCTGCTGTGCCCTGGCTGCAGCAGCTGCAAGACGCGGCCCAGCGGCATGGGGTGGATGCGCATTTGTTGCAGGCCTTGGTGCGGGTGGAGTCCAACTTCAACCCCATGGCCGTGTCGCGTTCGGGTGCCGTCGGGCTGATGCAAATCATGCCCCAAACCGCTGCCCGTGTGGCGGGTCTGCGCGGCCCGACCAAGTCGCTGCGCCAGCAGTTGCAGGACCCCGCCACCAACCTGCACGCGGGCGCACTCTATGTGCGCTACTTGATGGACCGCTATGACAACCAACTGGACCTGGTGCTGGCGGCCTACAACGCAGGCACCGGCAATGTGCTCAAGGCCGGTAACCGCGTGCCGGCCAATGGTGTGACGCCCCACTTCGTGCAAAAGGTGACGGCGTTTTACGCCAACATCCAGGCAGCAGCCGGCATCTCCGACTCTTTGGCCGCAGAGCTGCCCACGCCCAGTTTCACCCCGCCTGCCACTGCAGCGCAGTGATGTGTACCCCCTTTGATTTCCAAGAATGACCGAAGACCTTTTGACTCCCCTGAACCCGCCCGAAGACAACGGTGACGACCAGCTCAATCTGGCCACCTACGCCCAGCGCGCCTACCTCGAATACGCGCTCTCCGTCGTCAAGGGCCGTGCCCTGCCGGATGCCTGCGACGGCCAAAAGCCGGTGCAGCGGCGCATCCTGTATTCCATGTCGCGCATGGGCCTGGGGTTTGGTGGGGCCAACGGCAACACCGGTGCCAAGCCGGTCAAGTGCGCCCGCGTGGTCGGCGATGTGCTGGGCCGCTTCCACCCGCACGGCGACCAGGCCGCCTATGAGGCACTGGTGCGCATGGCGCAGGACTTTTCGCAGCGCTACCCGCTGATCGACGGCCAGGGCAACTTCGGCTCGCGCGATGGCGACGGCGCTGCGGCCATGCGCTATACCGAGGCGCGGCTGGCCAAAATCACCTCGCTGCTGCTCGATGAAATCGACCAGGGCACAGTGGACTTCCAGCCCAATTACGACGGCTCTACCGAGGAGCCCTGCCAACTTCCCGCGCGCCTGCCTTTCTCGCTGCTCAACGGCGCCAGCGGCATTGCCGTGGGCTTGGCCACCGAGATCCCCAGCCACAACCTGCGCGAAGTGGCCGATGCCTGCATCGCCCTGATCAAGAACCCGCAGCTCTCAGAAGTTGAGCTGTTTGCCATCGTGCCGGGCCCTGACTTTCCCGGCGGCGCGCAAATCATCAGCCCGGCTTCCGACATAGCGGATGCCTACCGAACGGGGCGCGGCTCGCTCAAGTGCCGGGCGCGCTGGAAGATTGAAGACCTGGCGCGTGGCCAGTGGCAGCTCGTCGTAACGGAGTTGCCACCGGGTGTGAGTACCCAGCGCGTGCTCGAAGAAATTGAAGATCTGACCAACCCCAAGGTCAAAACCGGCAAAAAAGCGCTTTCTCAAGACCAGAACCAGCTCAAGGCCAGCATCCTGGCCGTGCTGGACGTGGTGCGCGACGAGTCCGGCAAAGAGAACGCCGTGCGCCTGGTGTTCGAGCCCAAGACCAGTCGCACCCTGCAGCAGGAGCTGATCACCGCGCTGTTGGCGCACACCAGCCTGGAGTCCTCCTCGCCCATCAACCTGACCATGGTCGGCTTGGACGGCCGGCCCACGCAAAAGTCGCTGCGCCAAATGCTCACCGAGTGGATCAGTTTCCGCCAGATCACCATCGCGCGCAGAAGCCGCCACCGCCTGGCCAAGGTGCTGGACCGCATCCATATTTTGGAAGGCCGCCAGACCGTTTTGCTCAATATCGACGAGGTGATTGCCATCATCCGCAGTAGCGACGAGCCCAAGGCGGCGCTGATTGCGCGCTTCCACTTGAGCGACCGACAGGCCGAAGATATTTTGGAAATCCGCCTGCGCCAGTTGGCCAGGCTGGAGGGCATCAAGATCGAGCAGGAGCTCTCTGAATTGAGAGTCGAGCAGGGCAAGCTCGAAGAAATCATCAACAACCCCGCAGCCCTGCGCCGCTTGATGATCAAGGAAATTGAAGCGGACGCCAAGACCTTTGCCGATGCGCGCCGCACTCTGATACAGACCGAGAAAAGGGCCGTGCTGGAGGTCAAGGTGGTGGACGAGGCGCTGACCGTGGCGGTCAGCCAAAAGGGCTGGGTGCGCACGCGCTTAGGCCACGGGATTGATCCCAGCACCTTTGCCTTCAAGGCGGGGGATGGCCTGTACGACACCTTTGAGTGCCGCAGCGTCGATACGCTTTTGGTGTTCGGCTCCAACGGCCGGGTCTATTCGGTGGCGGTGTCGCTGCTGCCGGGCGGACGCGGCGACGGCCAACCGGTGACCACCTTGATCGAGCTCGAGAGCGGCACGCAAATCCTCTATTACTTTGCCGGGCCGGCCACGGCCACGCTGCTGCTGAGTTCCAGCGCCGGCTATGGCTTCACGGCCACGGTGGCCAATTTGGTGTCGCGCCAGAAGGCGGGCAAGGCCTTTGTCACCTGCAATGCGGGCGAGACCCTGTGCAAACCTTCGCTGATGAGTGGCGCGCAGGGCAGGGTGCTCACACCGGGTACGCCGGCCGCCCTGGTGGCCCCTGCCACCCATGTGGCCTGTGCATCGACGGGTGGACGCATCTTGACCTTTGAAGTGGGAGAGCTCAAATCCATGGCCACTGGCGGGCGCGGCCTGATGCTCTTGGACCTAGAGGACAAGGACACCTTGGCCGGTGCTGCGGCCTACACGCGCAGCATCCGCATAGACGGCATAGGCCGTGGTGGAAAGGTGCGCGACGAGACGCTGGAAATCCGCAGCCTCAACAATGCCCGCGCCGCGCGCGGTCGCAAGGGCAAGGCAGCCGACCTGGGCTTCAAACCTGCCGGCATTGTGCGGGTGGAATAAAGCCCCGCTGTCAGTTAGCCAAAAGATCAGCTACCCACAATCGGCCATGACTCAAAACATGGTGATTTCGGGCGGTGGTATCGGCGGGCTGTCTACGGCCTTGGCCTGTGCGCGCACCGGTTGGAAGGTGGACCTGCTGGAGCAGGCCCCGGCGTTTGGCGAGGTCGGTGCCGGCATACAGCTGGGCCCGAATGCCGTGCGGCTGTTGCAGGCCTGGGGGCTGGACGCCGCCCTGCGCCGGGTGGCGGCCTATCCCGAACATCTGGAGGTGCGCAATGCCCTCACCACCGAGCGCCTGGGCCTGCTGCCGCTGGGCAAGACGGCCGAGCAGCGCTATGGCGCGCCCTATGTGGCCATCGCCCGCGCCGACCTGCACGCGCTGCTGTTGCAGGCGGTGCAGGCGTCGGTGGGCATGCATCTGGATTCGCGCGTCATCAGCATTGCGCAGGACGCGCAATGCACAAGCGTAGAAACGGTGCAGGACCAGGTATTTGAGGCACCGCTGCTGGTGGGAGCCGATGGTCTGTGGAGCCAGGTGCGCAAGCAGGTGGTGGAAAACGACAGTGTGCCGCGCGTCACCGGTCACCTGGCCTTCAGGGCCATGCTGGCGCAGTCCGAGCTGCCTGCGGCCCTGCGCAGCCAGGTCGTCACCGCCTGGATGGGCCCCGATTTTCATGCCGTACAGTACCCGGTGCATGCCGGTGAATGGCTCAACGTGGTGTGCATCGTGCACGGCAAGGTGGCGGGCGACCCGCAGTCCTGGGACCACAGCGCCAACGCACAGGAGCTGCGCCAGCGCATGTCCCTGGCACGCGGCGCCCTGCGCGACCTGGTCCAAGCCATCGACCACTGGCGGCTCTGGCCATTGACCGACAGGCCTCCCATGGCCAGCGCGGCAGAGCAGGCCAGGGGCCGCATCGCTTTGCTGGGCGACGCCGCCCACCCCATGCGGCCCTATCTGGCCCAGGGTGCGGGCATGGCCATCGAAGACGCCGCTGCCTTGGCTGCTTGCATCAGCGCTACACCGCAGCAGATACCCCAGGCCCTGTCGCGTTACGCCGACATGCGCTGGCAGCGCAATGCAAGGGTGCAGGCCAGGGCCATTCGCAACGGCGAGATTTACCACCTCAAGGGCTTCAAACAACTGGGGCGCGACATGGCCCTCAAGTTGCTGGGCGCGAAGCTCATGGATGTGCCCTGGCTGTACCAAGGGCCTTGAGCGCCTGAGTGCACAGCCTGCGTCTGGCGCTAAACTTCCAAGGCTCCTGCCATCCGGCAGCACAAAAAGAAGCCTCACTAGGAGACGCCATGCACCCTTTGCACCCTTGCACCGATTTTTCCATCACGGCCCACCGCCATGCGCGCAGGGCACTTGTCCTTGGCATGGTGGCCGCGCTGGCTGGCTGTGCCAGCACCGGCCCGTCTTCTGCAAAAAAAGACCCGCTGCAGCAGATACAGAACGTGGTGGTGATCTATGCCGAGAACCACAGCTTTGACAACATCTACGGCCTGTTTCCCGGCGCCAATGGCCTGGCCAAGGCCACGCCCGAGCAGAAGCTGCAACTCGACCACGACGGCAAGCCGCTCAAGGAGCTGCTGACCTTTGGCAAAGACGGCAAGCCCGACGACGCTTATCCGCGCATGCCCAATGCGCCGTTTCGCATCGATGCCCCGCCGGTCAACCGCGCGCTCACGCAACGCGTGCCCAGCCCCACCCATCTTTTCTACAACAACCAGGAGCAAATCAACGGTGGCAAGAACAACCGCTTCGCCGCCCTGTCGGAAGTGGGCGGCTGGGTCATGGGCCATTACGACGGCAGCCAGTTCCGCCTGTGGCAATGGGCCAGGGACTACACCCTGGCCGACAACTTTTTCATGGGCGCATTTGGCGGCTCCTACCTGAACCACCAGTACCTGGTGTGCGCCTGCGCACCGCGCTTTGACAATGCACCCGAGAGCCTGCGCGCCAAGCTCGATGGCGAGGGCCAGCTGCAAAAGCAAGCCGCTTCGCCCTCGGCCAATGAGGGCGCGGTGCAATGGGTCAACAGCGGCAAGGTCACGCCGGACGGCTATTCCATCAACACCACCCAGCCGCCCTACCAGCCCAGCGGCGTGCCGCCTGTGGCCGATGGTGCGCTTGCGTTTGCCAACCCCGCAGGCCATGTACGCAACGGCCATCTGGATATGCCGCTGCCACCACAAACCAGCAAGACGATTGGCGACAGCCTGTCGGCCAAAGGCGTGGACTGGGCCTGGTACGCCGGTGGCTACCAGCGCGCACTGCAAGACGGCATGCAGGAGCCCGGCGTGAAGCGCAAGGTGATCTACAGCGGTGCAGAGGGTGCGCCCAATTTCCAGGCGCACCACCAGCCCTTTAACTACTTTGCGAATTACGCACCCGGCATGCCGGCAAGGGCGCAGCACCTGCGCGATGGCGAGGAGTTGTTCAAGGCGATTGACGCCGGCCAGTTGCCGCCCGTGGCCTTTTACAAGCCCGCTGGTGTCCACACCCAGCACCCCAGTTATGCCGACATGGCAACGGGCGACAAGCACATTGCCGACCTGCTGGAGCGGCTCAAGGCAAGCCCCCAGTGGCAGCACATGCTGGTCATCGTCACCTATGACGAGAACGGCGGCTACTGGGACCATGTGCCGCCGCCCAAGGGCCCCGGCTGGGGTGACCGCTTCGGTCCGGGCACGCGCATTCCGACGCTGCTGATAGGCCCCATGGTGAAAAAAGGTTTTGTGGACTCCACCGCCTACGACACCGGCTCCATCCTCAAGCTGATCACCGGCCGCTTTGCGCTGGAGCCCTTGGCGGGCGTGCGCGAGAAGATCGGCGATTTGAGCGCGGCGCTGCAGTAGGTCCTGCCACGCGCCTTTGTGTGTGTGGATGTAAGGCGCTTTGACACAGGCGGCCGTGCTTTCTATCCTGTGTTTTTACTTTTGCACCATAGGCCACCATGAACCTCTTCAAACGCTTTACCGCCTGCGCCCTGATCGCCTCCACTGCCCTGCTAGGCTTGCCGGCGCAGGCCGCTATGGTCAGCAGTGCCGAATCCATGGCCAGCACCGCGCAGTCCGATGCGCGCGCCAAGGTAGCGGCCCTGCTGGCCCGCGAAGACGTGCGTGCCGGCCTGGCCGAGCGCGGCCTGAGCGCCGAGCAGGCACAGGATAGGGTGCGTGCCCTGTCGGACGAGGAAGTGGCTTCGCTGGCCGGTCGCATCGACCAGGCACCTGCTGGTGGTGACATCCTGGGCATTTTGTTCACGGTGTTCATCGTTTTGCTGGTCACCGATATCCTGGGCCTGACCAAGGTATACCCCTTCACCCGATCGATTCGATGAATGGCTTAGGCCTGTTGCGCTACACCCCCGCCTTGGCGGGGGTTGTTGTTTGTGCCTTGCTCAGCGCCTGTGCCACGCCCCAGGTGACGCGGCTGCGCCAGGCCGCGTCCAGCATGGCGCAACAGGCCGAGCTCAAGAGCGTGCCCTTTTTTGCGCAAAAGGAATTTGAGTGCGGCCCCGCTGCGCTGGCCATGGTGATGGCAGCCTCCGGTGTGGCCGTCACGCCCGATGCCCTGGTGGAGCAGGTCTACCTGCCCGCACGCAAGGGTTCGCTGCAGGTGGAAATGCTGGCTGCCACGCGCCGGCAGGGCCTGCTCGCCTATGTCCTAAAGCCCGCACTGCAAGACCTGTTGCAGGAGGTGGCGCACGGCCACCCGGTGCTGGTGTTGCAAAACCTGTCGCTGCCGATCTACCCAGTCTGGCATTACGCGGTGGTGACGGGCTACGACCTGCAGCGCAATACCATCACGCTGCATTCGGGCGAGACCGAGCGGCTGGAGATGTCGCTGTTCACCTTTGAGCGTGTCTGGGCGCGTGGCAACTACTGGGCCATGCTGGCGCTGGCGCCGCAGCAATTGCCGGCCACGGCCGATGCGGCCTCATATGCGCGCAGCGTGGCTGCCCTGGAGCGGGACCGGCCGCAGGCCGCAAGCCTGGCCTATGGCACAGCCTTGGCGCGCTGGCCGCAGCAGGCCCAACTTCTTTTTGGGCTGGGCAATAGCCACTATGCCTTGCAGGACCTGCCGGCAGCCGCGCGGGCCTACCAAGCGGCGCTGGCCGCGCAGCCCGAGCTGGCCGATGCCTGGAACAACCTGGCGCAGACGCAGCTTGAACGGGGCCAGAAGGACGCGGCGCGCGAGGCCATTGCCCATGCCGTGGCCCTGGGCGGTGCACGTCTGGCGCAGTACTTGGAGTTGCAGCAACAGATCGGCCTGCCCCAGCGCTGACAGGCAAGCAGCCGTTCCCGCCCGCGTTGAATGGAATGACGACACTTTTTAAGCTGTACAGAGCGCGTCCATGGCCTCTACGAACTGCGCTGCTATGGCCTGCTGCTGCACATGCCGCCCCTCTGCAATGACGCAGCGCCCCGCCACATAGACATTGCGCACCGGTGCCTTGTCACAGGCAAAGACGGTGGCATCCAGCGCATGGCTGAGGGGCAGGCCCAGCAGACCGGGCGCCTGTGTGTCGAGCACCAGCAGGTCGGCACGGGCACCGACGCGCAGGCCCCAAGCCCGTTGTCCTGCTGCGCTGCCTCCCGCAGAAAGGGCGGCTTCAAACAAACGCGCTGCTGTGGCCGGCTGACCCCCTAACGGGTTGGCCGCCACATTGCGTTTTTGCAGCTGCAGGCGCTGGCCATATTCCAGCCAGCGCAGCTCCTCATTCCATTGGCGGCAGACCTGGCTGTCCGAGCCTATGGCCAGGGGCACGCCCGGTTGCAGCCAGGCGGAAAGATCCGCCAGACCATCGCCCAGATTGCCCTCGGTGCTAGGGCAAATCACGATGCCCGCGCCGCAATGGGCCACGGCTTCGATCTCGGAGAGTTGCGCATGGGTGGCATGCACCAACTGCCAGCGCGCATCGATGGGTAGGGCATCGGTCAGCCATGCAATGGGGCGCATGCCGGTGTGGGCCAGGCAGTCGCGCACTTCCTGCATTTGCTCGGCAATGTGGAGGTGGATGGGCAGGTCGGCATCGCCCACCTGCTGCAGCAATTGCGCAATGGAAGCCGGGGAGGCGGCGCGCAGCGAGTGGATGGCCACGCCGGCATTCAACAGCGCGCGACCGGACGATGAAAGGGTGCGCTGCAGCCCGGCAATAAAGTCTGGCGTGCCGGCAAAGCGGCGCTGGTCTTCGCGCAGTGTGGCCTGTGCAAAGCCGGCGCGCTCATACAGCACCGGCAGCAGCGTGAGGCCCAGGCCTGCAGCCTCGGCGCCATCGGCCACGGCCCAGGCCATGGTGGCGGGATCTGCGTAATGCGCACCGCTTTCGCTGTGGTGCAGGTAGTGGAATTCGCAGACCTGGGTGTAGCCACCCTGCAGCATTTCCACATAGAGCTGGGCCGCCACAGCGCGCATCTGCTGCGGCGTGATCCGCAGCGCCACGCCATACATGCGCTCGCGCCAGGACCAGAAATCATCGGCATCCGTTGCACGCCTCTCCGACAAGCCGGCAAAGGCCCTCTGAAAGGCGTGGCTGTGGGCGTTCACCAGACCCGGCAGCACCGGGCCGTTCAACCGCGTGGCGGTTTGCGGTGCGGTGGCCATACCGGCCGTGATGCGCGACCAGTGGCCGCTGGCATCCGCTTCCAGACAAACATCCTGCTGCCAGCGACCTTCTACCCAGGCCTGCGCGGCCCAAAAGAGTGGTGGGTTGGTGGTGGTCGTCATGCCTTATTCCGGCTTCCAGGCCAGCATGCTGTTGACCAGGTCTTGCAGCAGCGGGCGCACCTGCTCGGCGCGTTCGGCATCGAGCACATAGGGGGCTTGTTCGTGCATGTAGCAGCGCCAGCACATCTCGAGTTGCACCGCATGCCAGCCCTGACTGGGCCTGCCATAGTGGCGCGTGATGTGGCCGCCCTTGAAGCGCCCGTCCACCACCTGGCTGAAGTGGCTCTGTGCTGACAGCAACTGCGCGAGTGCGGCGCGCAGGGACGGCGCGCAACTGCGGCCATCCACCGTGCCCAGGTTCAGGTCGGGCAACTGGCCCTCAAACAGCCAGGGCAGCTCGGAGTGGATGCTGTGCGCATCGAACAGCAGGGCGCGGCCATGGGTCTGGTGCAGCCGCCTCAGCTCGGCTTCCAACGCGCCGTGGTAGGGCGCCCAGTAGCGGGCCACGCGGTGCGCGATCTCTGCACCATCGGGCTCCAGGCCTGCGCGGTACAGCGGCTCGCCGGTGAAGAATCGGGTGGGGCAGAGTTCGGTGTTGTTGGAGCCCGCGTACATGGGCGTGTTTTCGCTGGGGCGGTTGAGGTCGATCACATAGCGCGAGTAGCGCGGCACGATCAGGCCAGCGCCGCTGGCACGCACACAGTCGTACAGCGCCTCCAGATGCCAGTCGGTGTCTTCGACCTGCAGGGCGCGCTCCACCAGGCGGCTCTGCAGCTCATGTGGAATCACGGTGCCCACATGGGGCATGCTGACCAGCAGCGCTCCGCTGCCGGGGTAAAGCGTAAAGCTATCGGTGTGGATGGGCGGTTTCACAGGATGCGCTCCTGTGCGCCCACGATGACGCGTTGACAGGGATTGTGGCCAAACCAGTAGGCCAGCTCGTTGGGATGCTCCACGTCCCAGACGCAGAAGTCGGCGCGTTGACCCGCCGCCAATTGCCCCCGGTCCTTCAGACCCAGGGCCCGGGCCGCATGCACGGTGACGCCTCGCAGGGCCTCTTCGGGTGTCAGGCGAAACAGGGTGCAGGCCATGTTGAGCATCAGCAGCAGCGACAGGCCCGGCGAGGAGCCCGGGTTGTGGTCGCTGGCAATGGCCATGGGCACGCCAGCGGCGCGCAGGGTGGCAATGGGCGGCAGTTGCGTGTCGCGCAAAAAGTAATAGGCACCTGGCAGCAGCACGGCCACCGTGCCGGCACGCGCCATGGCTGCCACGCCGTTGGGGTTCAGGTGCTCCAGATGGTCGCAGGACAGGGCGCCGAATTCGGCCGCCAGCGCCGCCCCCCCCTGGTCGCTGAGCTGTTCGGCATGCAGCTTGACCGGCAGGCCCAAGCGCCGCGCCGTCTCAAAGACCCGGCGGGTTTGTGCCAGGCTGAAACCGATGTTCTCGCAAAACGCGTCCACTGCATCGACCAGACCGCGTGCCTGCAGCTCGGGCATCCAGGCGCAAACGGCGTCCACATAGTCGTCGCTGCGGCCCTCGAATTCCGGCGGCAGTGCGTGGGCGCCCAGAAAGGTGGTGCGCACCGTGATTGCCGCTGGCAGCGCCAAACCTGCTGCTGGGGCGATGTCGTTCTTGCGGCGGTTGGGCACAGGACCGAGCAGCAGACTCTTGCCCAACTGGCGCGCCACGGACAGGCAGCGCGCCTCCTGCTCCAGGCTCAGGCCGTAGCCGGACTTGATCTCTAGGGTGGTCACGCCCTCGGACATCAGCGCCAGCGCGCGTTTGCGGGCGCTGGCCAGCAACTGGGCGTCGGTGGCGGCGCGGGTGGCGGCCACGGTGGAGCGTATGCCGCCACCGGCGCGATGGATGGCCTCGTAGCTTTCGCCCTGCAGGCGCATCTCAAACTCGGTGGCGCGCTGCCCGCCATAGACCAGGTGGGTGTGGCAGTCGATCAGCCCGGGCGTCACCAGCGCGCCGCCCAGGTCATGGGTGTGGGTGATGAAGGGCGCCTGGTCTATCGGCAGGTCGGCCTCGGCGCCTACCCACAGCAGGGTTTCGCCCTGCGTGAGCATGGCGCCCTGTTCGATCCAGCCCCAGGAGGAACTGCCGGACAGGGTGGCCAGGTTGGCATTGCGCCACAGGGACAGGGTTTGGGTCATGGGTGTTGCTCCGGGGAAAAGCCAAGCCACCAGGCGCGCAGGGGCTGTGCACCGGTGGGTGTGAACTGCATGGTGCAGGTACCGCCTTGTGGCAGCCAGAGCAGAGTGTGCGCCGGCAGCTCCAGGCTTTGTGGGTCGCTGCTCCAGACGCCGGGGTGGACGGTGTAGAGGCCGCACATCGCGTGCTCAGTTAGCCAGGACTCGGCCGACACCCTGTGCATGCAGGCGCTGCCGCCGCGCGCCATCAGGTTGAGGTCCTGCGTGGGCCCGTCCACCAGTTGGCAAAAGGGCGCCAGGCCACCCTCAAACTGCAGCGGCGCGTGGCCGCTCTCAAGGTGGTGCTTGTGGCCGTCTGCGGTGGGCATGCGCAGCACCACGCCCTTGCCCGACAGAACCACAAACCAGCGCTGCACGCCGGCGAAGGCCGAAAAGGGGCCGCTGCTATCGATGTCGGCGCGGCTGATGCGCAACTGCCAGTCAGCGGCGTTGGGCCACACCAGCAGCTCGCGCGTCTGTCCACCGCCATTGCGCCAGGGCTGCGCGGGCATGTGTTCGGCCTGTATCAACGCAAAAGGCTGGCTGGCCGTCATGGCTTGAACTCTCCGGCGATCTGGTAGCGCGTGCCGGGGTGCACCAGGCGCGCCAACGTGATGGGCACACCGCGGTTGATGGTGCGCCGGATCACGATCAGGCAGGGGTCCTGCACGCTTATGCCCAAGAGCTGGGCCTCTTGCGCCGTGGCGGTGGCGGCCTCTATGCGGTACTGGGCCTCCCACAGCGGCGCCACCTTCAGCAGGTATTGCGTGGGTGTGATGGTTTGGAAGTCCACCGCCAGATAGTCGGGTGCGCAGGCCGGGTTCACATAGCGGTCTTCGCATTGCAGGGGCACGCCATTTTCGCTGTGCACGATCAGGCTGTGGAAGACCGCGCCGCCCGGCGCCAATCCCAGCTGTGCGGCCAGTTCGGCAGCGGCCACTTCTTGGCGCGACAGCACCACCTTGGTGTGGTGGCTGTGGCCGCGCGCCACGATTTCGTCGTGCAGGTCCTGGATGGTCAGGGTGGAGGAGACGCGCGACAGGTGCGCGGCAAAACTGCCCACGCCCTGCACCCTGGTTACCAGGCCCTCGGCCTGCAGCTCGCGCAGGGCACGCCCCACCGTCATGCGGCTCACCGCAAATTGCTGCACCAGTTCGGCCTCTGAGGGCATCTGGTCGCCCGGTACCCATTGGCCCTTGGCCAGGCCGGTTTTCAAAAAGTTTTTGACGCGGGCGTAGGGTGCGTGGCTGGCATGCGTGGAAAGGGGTGCAGTCGCCAATGCGGCGCGCGCTTTGGCTTTTGGAGGGTGGGTGAAAACCATGCACAAAGTGTACTTGCATAGACATGTCTAGACAAGTACACTGCGCCCACTTTCAGACCACCCTTCACCGGAGCCGCCATGACCCCCTCGCCCGCACCTGTATCCGCCCAAGCCCACCCGGTGCGCGCCCCGCGCGGCACGGCTATCACCTGCAAGAACTGGTTGATCGAGGCCGCCTACCGCATGCTGCAAAACAACCTGGACCCGGAGGTGGCCGAGAACCCCGATGCGCTGGTGGTCTATGGCGGCATTGGCAAGGCGGCGCGCAATTGGGACTGCTATGAAGCCATCCTGAAGGCGCTGGAAAATCTGGGCGAAGAGGAAACCCTGCTGGTGCAAAGCGGCAAGCCGGTGGGCGTGTTTCGCACCCATGCCGATGCACCGCGCGTGCTGATTGCCAACTCGAACCTGGTGCCCAAGTGGGCCACCTGGGAGCACTTCCACGAACTGGATAAAAAGGGTTTGATGATGTATGGCCAGATGACGGCCGGCAGCTGGATTTACATCGGCAGCCAGGGCATTGTGCAGGGCACCTACGAGACCTTTGTCGAGGCCGGCAGGCAGCACTACCAGGGCAGCTTGGCCGGGCGCTGGATTCTCACCGCCGGTTTGGGCGGCATGGGCGGCGCACAACCACTGGCCGCCACCTTTGCAGGTGCCTCCTCGCTGACCATCGAGTGCCAGCAAAGCCGCATCGACTTTCGCCTCAAGACCCGCTATGTGGACGAGCAGGCCAACGATCTGGACGACGCGCTGATCCGTTTGGCCCAGTACAGCGCCGAGAAGAAAGCCGTGTCGATTGCCCTCTTGGGCAATGCCGCCGACATCCTGCCCGAACTGGTGAAACGCGTGAAGGCGGGTGCTGCCATCCGCCCCGACATCGTGACCGACCAGACCTCGGCCCATGACCTGGTCAACGGCTATTTGCCCAGCGGCTGGAGCGTGGAGCAGTGGCACGCCGCGCAGGTCGACGACACGCAACACGCGGCCCTGCGCCTTGCCGCTGCGAAGAGTTGCGCCGTGCATGTGCAGGCCATGCTGGACTTTCAATCCATGGGCGTGCCCACGGTGGATTACGGCAACAACATCCGCCAGGTGGCACTCGACCAGGGCGTGAAAAACGCCTTTGACTTCCCCGGCTTTGTGCCCGCCTATGTGCGCCCGCTGTTTTGCCGTGGCAAGGGGCCGTTTCGTTGGGTGGCGCTGAGCGGCGACCCGGAAGATATCCGCAAGACCGACGCCAAGATGAAGGAGCTGTTTCCCGAGGACGCGCAGCTGCACCGCTGGCTGGACATGGCGTCCGAGCGCATTGCCTTTCAGGGCCTGCCAGCGCGCATTTGCTGGATCGGCCTGGGTGAGCGCCACCGCGCCGGTCTGGCCTTTAACGAGATGGTTAAAAGCGGTGAACTGAGCGCCCCCATCGTGATCGGTCGCGACCATCTGGACAGCGGATCGGTGGCCTCCCCGAACCGCGAGACCGAAGCCATGCAGGACGGCTCGGACGCCGTGAGCGACTGGCCGCTGCTCAACGCCCTGCTCAATACTGCGGGCGGCGCCACCTGGGTGTCTCTGCACCATGGCGGCGGAGTCGGCATGGGTTACTCGCAGCACAGCGGCGTGGTGATAGTTGCCGATGGCACGGACGCTGCCGCCAAGCGCCTGGAGCGCGTGCTGTGGAACGACCCCGCCACGGGAGTGATGCGCCACGCCGATGCGGGCTACGACATTGCGGTGGCCTGCGCCAAGGAGCAGCGCCTGAACCTGCCGATGATGAGGAATTGAAACACCCCTAGCGCCTTTGGCGCTTCCCCTCAAGGGGACGAACCCAGCAGCCTGGCAAAGCCAGTTCTGCGGGTTCCCTGAATGAACTACCCCTCACGGGGACGAACCCGGTGGCCTGGCAAAGCCAGTTCTGCGGGTTCCATGAACTAGCTACCTCTTATTTGCGAGAACCGTATGACTCCACTGATTCTGAATCCCGGCCAACTGACGCTGGACCACTTGAACGCCATCCACTCGGGCGTCTGCCAGCTCTCGCTGCCGGAGTCGGCACGGGTTGCCGTGCGCGCGGCCCACGCGGTGGTCAAGGCCGCGGCCGAGGGCGACGCGCCGGTCTATGGCGTGAACACCGGCTTTGGCAAGCTGGCCAACAAGCGCATCGACAAGGAGCAGTTGGCCGCGCTGCAGCGCAATCTGATTCGCTCGCACAGCGTGGGCGTGGGTGAGCCGCTGGCCGCACCCATCATGCGGCTGATGATGGCCACCAAGGCTGCCAGTTTGGCGCGCGGCTATTCGGGCTGCCGCGAGACCGTGATCGACACGCTCTTGGCGGTGCACAACGCGGGGCTGGTGCCCTGCGTGCCGTCGCAAGGTTCGGTGGGCGCCTCGGGCGATTTGGCGCCGCTGTCGCACATGACGCTGGCGCTAATGGGAGAGGGCGACATGATCGTGGAGGGTCTGCGCGTGCCTGCATTAGAGGCCCTGCAAAAAGCCGGCATCACGCCGCTGGCGCTGGAGGCCAAGGAGGGACTGGCGCTGATCAACGGCACCCAGACTTCTACCGCGCTGGCGCTGCATGCGCTGCTGAGTTTTGAGCCGGTGCTCGAAGCCGCGCTGGTGATTGGCGCGCTGACACTGGACGCTGCACGCGGTAGCGACGGCCCGTTTGATCCGCGCATCCACGCCGTGCGCGGCCAGCCCGGGCAGATCGACGTGGCCCAGTACTACCGCGAACTGCTCAAGGGCAGCGCCATCCGTCAATCCCATAAGAATATGGGCCCCGAGACCGGTGCTTTGCACCGGTCACCCCCCGAGGGGGGTGTTCAGCCCTGGCAAAGCCAGATGCTGAACGGCGACGACCGCGTGCAAGACCCCTACTGCCTGCGCTGCCAGCCGCAGGTGGTGGGCGCCTGCCTGGACCAGCTGCGCCATGCCGCGCGCATCCTCTTGATCGAGGCCAACGCAGTGACCGACAACCCGCTGGTGTTTCTGGAGGACCAGCCCGTAGCCGGTGAAGCTGCCTTCGCCAGGGATGCCGAAGGCCTGCTCAGGGGGGAGCTTATTTCAGGAGGCAACTTCCACGCCGAGCCGGTAGCATTGGTCGCAGATGGCATGGCCCTGGCGATTGCCGAAGTGGGCGCGATTGCCGAGCGCCGCATCGCCATGCTGATCGACTCCAGCGTGTCGCGCCTGCCGCCCTTCCTCACCGCCGACGCCGGTCTCAACAGCGGCTTCATGATTGCCCATGTGACCGCCGCCGCGCTGGCCTCGGAAAACAAATCGATGGCGCATCCGGCCAGCGTGGACAGCCTGCCCACCAGCGCCAACCAGGAGGACCATGTGTCCATGGCCACCTTTGCCGCACGCCGCCTGCAGGCCATGATCAGCAACACCGCGCACATCCTGGGCATCGAGCTACTGGCCGCAGCCCAGGGCATCGAGTTCTTGCGCCCGCTGCAAAGCTCGGTGGCGCTGGAGGCGGTGCACGCGCTGTTACGCAAAGATGTCCCCGCGCACAACGTGGACCGCTACCTGGCACCCGACATCGCGCATGCCACGCAACTGGTGCGCGACGGCTCGGTGGCGAGCGTGATGCGCGCCCTGTCGGGCCTGCCCAGGTTGTGGGTCCCGGTGTGAACAGAAGACAGGGATGCGCCCGGGCGGATTTGCGGTGAAATAGCGCCATGACCCACCAAGCCTTCCAACTCCCCGCCCACGCGGTGGCCGACTACCAGCGCGATGGCGCCGTCGTGCTGCGCAGCCTGCTCAATCCTGCACAAGTGGAGCGCCTGCAGCAGGGCATTGAACACAATCTGGCCCACTTAAGTGCGCTGGCCCAGGTGGCGAGCCGGGGCGACGACCCGGGCCTTTTTACCGAGGACTTTTGCACCTGGCAAAGCAACCCGGCTTATGAGGCCACCCTGCGTGACACGGCCCTGCCTGCAGTGGCCAGGGCGCTGATGCAAAGCCAGGGCGTGCGCATTTACCACGACCATTTGCTGGTGAAGGAAGCGGGCACGCGCCAGCCCACGCCCTGGCACCAGGACCAGCCCTACTACAACGTCAGTGGCCGACAAAACGTGAGCTTCTGGATTCCGGTGGACCCGGTCGCGCTGGAGAGCACGCTGCGCTTTGTGGCTGGCTCCCATGCGGGAACCTGGTACATGCCGCGCACCTTCCGCGACAACCAGGCGAAGTGGTTTGCAGACGGCACGCTGGCCGAGCTGCCGGCCATCGATGCAGAGCCAGCCCGATACCCGCAACTGGCCTGGGCCCTGCAGCCGGGTGACGCCGTGGCCTTTCACATGCTCACGCTGCACGCCAGTGGCGGCGTCAGCCCAATGCAGCGCAGGCGTGTATTTTCTGCGCGCTTTCTGGGCGATGACGCCCGCCACGCCCCAAGGCCCTGGCGCACCTCACCGCCGTTTGCCGGCCTGAGCGAGCGTCTGGCCGATGGCGCGGTGCTCGATGACGCGCTGTTTCCGCTGCTGGGTTGAGGCGGTCAGTATGCTGGCCCGGCTGCCGCCTTCTTGTGCGTCGAGCTTGAATACGGCCACCGAGTGGACCAGGTCTGAGGCCTGGGACTTCAGCTTGCTGGCAGCGGTGGCCATGTGCTCCACCAGTGCGGCATTTTGCTGTGTCGCGTGGTCCATCTGGGTCACGGCCTCACCCACTTGCGCCACGCCGGTGGCCTGCTCGTTGCTGGCGGAGTTGATTTCACCCACCAGGTCGGTGACGCGCTGTATGCAGGCCACCACTTCTTCCATGGTGGTGCCGGCTTCATCCACCAGCGCGCAACCCTGTTCGACCCGCGCCACGCTGGCGTTGATGAGGTTCTTGATCTCCTTGGCGGCATCGGCGCTGCGCCCGGCCAGCGAACGTACCTCGGAGGCCACCACGGCAAAGCCGCGTCCCTGCTCGCCGGCCCTGGCCGCCTCCACCGCCGCGTTGAGGGCCAGGATATTGGTTTGAAAGGCGATGCCGTCGATGACGGAAA
Organism: uncultured beta proteobacterium; assembly: GCA_903886275.1. Classification (GTDB taxonomy): domain Bacteria; phylum Pseudomonadota; class Gammaproteobacteria; order Burkholderiales; family Burkholderiaceae_C; genus Allorhodoferax. The sequence goes on from CAISLN010000094.1 coordinate 94,083, forward strand.
TGATGTCGGATATCTTGCGCGAGGATTCGTTGATTTCCCGCATGGTCTGCACCACCTTGTCCACCACCTGGCCGCCGCGTATCGCCACGACAGAAGCATTGGCCGCCGACTCGTTGGCCAGGCGCGCATTGTCTGCATTGTGTTTGACCTGCGCGCTGAGCGCTTCCATGGAGGAGGCGGTTTGTTCCAGTGCGCTGGCCTGGCTTTCGGTGCGCGCGGACAGGTCCTGGTTGCCTCGGGCAATTTCGGCCGAGGCGGTGGCCACCTGCTCTGAGCCCTGGCGCACCTTGGCAACCACCTGCGCCAGGTTGGCGCGCATGGATTCCAGCGCCTGCAAGAGGCGCGCCGTTTCGTCGCCGCCACGCACGCGCACGATGTGCGTCATGTCGCCGCTGGCAATGGCGCTGGTGGCGCGCACGGCCGCATCGATGGGGCGCGCGATGGCCGCAGAAATCAGCAGTGCCAGGCCAATGGCCAGCAGCATGGCGATGACAACGCAGGCCGAAACCAGAAGCTTGGAGTGCGCGTACACGGCCTGTGCGTCGCTCCAGGCCTTGGCCGACTCGGTGCTGCTGATTTCGCTGAACTTCTGCACATCGGACAGGGCGGTGTTGAAGAGCTTGCTGGATTCACCGATGTACAGCTTTTGTGCCTCAGCGGAGCCGGCCTGGCCCTGCTGCGACAGAGGACGCATCTTTTGCTCCCACAGGGCAAACCAGGCATCGCGGTGCGCTCTGTAATCGGCCAGCATGCGGGTTTCAACTTCAGAGTTGAAAAACTTCGTGGCGCTGGGCTCAAGGTCCGCCAGTTGTTTGCGTGTCTTGGCGATGCGCTCATCCTGCCCCGCTTCTTCGGCTTCATTGGTGGACATCACATGGCGCGCCTCGGCACGCCGAATGACCTGCATCAGGTCGCTCATTTGGGCCACCAGCTTGATGCTGGGCAGGTCGTTGGCCGCTATCTGTTCGGTGGTTGCGTTGACGGCTCTGAGTTCTGACAGGGCAACGCCGCCCAGAAGGGCGACCATGGCGACGATGGTGGCAAAGCCGCAGGCTATCTTGGCGCGCAGGGAGAGACTGGAAAAATGCATGGACGAACCTCGCGGAATGTTCCTCTGAGAAACATCCTAGCCCAAGCACCTGCAGCCAGGCAATGTTGTCGCCTTTGCTTGCCTTGCCGGCGCAGGCCGGCCCGCTTCAGTCAAAGTGACTGTGCACCCTTGCCTCCAGCAGCTCTCGCGCCTCTTCTTCGCTGATGCCCTGCAGGCGTTGGTGGATGGCGGCGGCGATGGGGCGAAACACCGCCATGACCGCTGGATCAAAGTGGCTGCCGGTGTCCTTTTCCAGAATGGCCATGGCCACTTCCAGTGACAGGGCCTCCTTGTAGGGCCGCTTGGAGCACAGGGCGTCAAACACATCGGCCACTGCAAAGATGCGCGCGGCCAGCGGGATGTCTTCGCCCTTGAGCCCACGCGGGTAGCCTGCGCCATTCCACTTTTCATGGTGGCCTGCGACGATGGCGTTGGCACCGTCTAGCCAGCCCATGCCGGTGACAATTTCCTCGCCCTGGGCCACATGGGTGCGCATGATGCTGAACTCCGCTTCGTCGAGCTTGCCGGGTTTGAGCAAGATGGCGTCAGGGATGCCGATCTTGCCCACGTCGTGCAAAAAACTGCCGGCAATCAGCGACTGCATGGCACTGCCCTTGAGTCCCATCCGCTCGGCGATGCCAGAGGCAATCCAGGAGACGCGGTAGTTGTGGATGCCGGTGTCGGAGTCGCGCTTGGCAATGGCGCGCCCCAGCGCCTCCATCATCGAAATGTGGGAGTCCAGCACCTCGCGCGTCTTGCGCTCGTTTTCGCGGGACAGGTGCACCACCACCGGGAAAATGGCGGCACCGCAAAGCAGCGCGGCCAGTGCCGCCATCAGGGCGGCGCTCAGCGAACTGACCATCATCTGCTGGCTCTGCCATGCGGGCACCAGGCGCACACCCTCGAAGTAACCGGTGATGGGAAGGCGCATGTCGGTGACGGAATTGCGCAACGGAACAAAGACCCGTATTGCCCATTGCGTGCCGCCGAGTTGCAGGTTTTCGTAGGAGGCGCTGCGGTAAGCCGGTGCCCCATGCTTGGGTACGCGCGCCTCGATTTGTGCGCCCTCCTGGGTCAGGGCCTCGGCCAGTTTGTTGCCCTGGGCGCCGTAAATTTCGGCAATGTCGAACAGGCCGCCCACAATGGTGTGGGCGGCCGCCTGCGCACGCGTGGCGGCTTGGGGACCGCTGAGTTCAATGGCGTCGTAGTGGTGCAGCAGGCGTCCCGATTCCTCGGTGGCCAGCAGCACAATGGCTTCCTCGGCATTTTCGCGTGCCACATACCAGGCCAATGTGCTGGCGATGACCGCTAGCAGCATGCTGACCATGGCAATGCGCCGTGCGGTTTGTTTTTGGAAGTGGTTCATCGGCCATTATCACAGCGCCGTGCGCAGGGTCCAGATCTCGGGGAACAGCACCACATCGAGCATCTTGCGCAAATAGCTCACGCCGCCGGTGCCGCCCGAGCCGCGCTTGAAACCGATGACGCGCTCCACCGTGGTGACATGGCGAAAGCGCCACAGGCGAAAGGCGTCTTCCAGATCGGTCAGTTCTTCTCCGAGCTGGTACAGCTCCCAATGCTGCTCGGGGTTTCGGTAGACCTGCAACCAGGCCTGCTCGACCTCCTCGCTTGCAGCATAGGGCTGGGTCCAGTCGCGCTGCAAATGGCTGTTGGGGACGGCAATGCCGCGCCGCGCCAGCAGCTTCAAGGCCTCGTCATACAGCGAGGGCGCTTCGAACGCGGTGGCCACCAGTGCCAGCCGTTCGGCGCTGTGGGCATGGGGCTTGAGCATGGCGGCATTCTTGTTGCCCAGCGCGAATTCGATGCAGCGGTACTGGTAGCTCTGAAAGCCGCTGCTTTGGCCCAGATAGGGGCGAATGGCTGAGTATTCCGGTGGCGTCATGGTGGCCAGCACATCCCATGCATGCACCAACTGCTCCATGATTTTGGAGACGCGCGCCAGCATCTTGAAGGCCGGCGCCATCTGGTCCCGGGCGATGTGCGAAATGGCGCCGTGCAGCTCGTGCAGCATCAGCTTCATCCACAGCTCACTGGTCTGGTGCTGCACGATGAACAGCATCTCATCATGTGCGGGCGACAGCGGATGCTGGGCGCTGAGGATCTGGTCGATGTGCAGGTAGTCGCCATAGCTCATGGTGTTGCTGAAGTCGAGCTGGGCTTTTTCTTGCGTGACGATGGCCTCAGTGGCGTGGGGGGTGGCGGGCGCTGCGTGCAGGGGGCAGCCGGAGTTTTCGCGGTCCATCAGGTCACCGCCTGTTGTTGCTTGAACTCCGGCCTTTGCCATTCGCCGTTTGCCAGCACTTGGTACAAATGCTCCACCGCGTTCCACACCTCTTCAAAGCCGATGTAGAGCGGCGTAAAACCAAAGCGCAATATGTCCTTGTGGGTGGCACCGTCACCGGCGCGGAAGTCGCCAACCACGCCGCGCGCAATCAGCGCCTGCACGATGGCGAAGGCGCCTTGGCCATGTTCTCTTGTCAGACAAACCTGCGAGCCGCGCTTGGCGTGTTCGCGTGGCGTGGCCAGACCCAGGCCGTAGCCTTCACAGCGCTGTTCCACCAGGGCGATAAACAGATCGGTCAGCGCCAGCGACTTGGCACGCAACGCGGCCATGCCGCCGAGTGGCTCGGCCGCCGCAAAGCCATCGAGCCCGCAGGCCAGCAGGGACAGGCTGACCACGGGTTGGGTGCCGCAGAGGTAGCGGGTAACGCCGGGGGCCGGTTGGTAGTCCGGTGTAAATGCAAAGGGTGCGGCATGGCCCCACCAGCCCGAGAGCGGCTGCCAGAAGCGTTCGGTGTGCAAGGGGTTGACCCACAAAAACGCCGGAGCGCCGGGGCCGCCGTTGAGGTATTTGTAGCCGCAGCCCACGGCAAAGTCGGCGCCGGCACCGAGCAGATCCACCGGCACGGCGCCGGCGCTGTGCGCCAGGTCCCACACCATCAGGGCACCGGCGGCATGGGCCGCAGCGGTCACAGAAGCCATGTCGTGCATGGCGCCGGTGCGGTAGTTCACATGGGTCAGCATCAGCACGGCCAAATCGCTGTCCAGCGCTGCAGCAATCTCCTCGGGCTCGACCAGTTTGAGCGTGAAGCCCTGCGCCTGGCACAGGCCTTCTGCGATGTAGAGGTCGGTGGGGAAGTTGCTGCGCTCGCTCAACAAGACGCGGCGCAAGGGCGCGTCTTGCTTGGCAATAGTGATGGCCGCAGACAGCACCTTGTAGAGGTTGATGGAGGTGCTGTCGGTGGCCACCACCTGGTCTTGTCCCGCGCCAATCAGGGGCGCAATGCGGTTGCCCAGGCGCTGCGGCAGGTCGAACCAGCCGGCCTTGTTCCAGGATTGGATGAGGTCTTGCCCCCATTCCTGCGTGACCACTTGCGCTGCACGCGCTGCTGCGGACTTGGGCATGGCGCCTAGCGAATTTCCGTCCAGATAGATGAGGCCAGGGGGAAGGGAGAACAAATCGCGCAGGCTGCGCAAGGGGTCGGACGCGTCGCGTTGCTGGCAGTCTTGGAGGGTGATCATGGTGTGTATATTTTTTGGGTTTGTCTCAATGCCTCACTAAGTTAACACCAGCCCAAAAACCATGGTGTCGGTTAATTCCAACAGGCCAGAGATATAGCGGGCAGCACGGCCATGCGAGGGGCCGATGCGACTGTGCGGCAGTCAGGCGCCGTCGAGGGCTTGCATTCCATGGCGGCGCCTGGCCATGGCGCAGGCCTCGCTGCCTGCTTCAAATTCGCGGCAGGGCGAGGGGCGCCATTCGTAAATGCCGCAGCCTATCTTTTCACCGAGCTTGCCCGAGAGGGCGGCGCAGCGCGGCGGCTGGTGGTCGGTGCCGCGCATGCGGGCCAGGCTGGCATTGACGTCCACGGTCAGGCCCGAGGGCACGCGCCCGCCCAGGTCTTCGCGCTCGTGCACCGAGAAGTCAACCCGAAAGCAGGCGCAGCAAGCGCCGCAGGTGGTGCAAGCGCTCACAGGAATGCCCTACTGCTTGCCCAGCAAAAGGTACTCCATCAATGCTTTCTGTACGTGCATACGATTGTGGCTACGGCATAACAAGCCCTGCGGGCAGTTGTTAGCCTGCGCCTGAACAGAGTGCCTGTGCGTCCCGGATTTCATCCGAGTCGCCCCAGCAAAAGGTACTCCATGAGTGCCTTTTGCACATGCATTCTGTTGTGGCTACGGCATAACAAGCCCTGCGGGCAGTTGTTAGCCTGCGCCGAAATCGTATGCAGATCATGTCAGGCGACCGAGGAGCAGGTACTCCATCAATGCTTTCTGTACGTGCATACGATTTTCCGCCTCGTCCCAGACTACGCTTTGGGGGCCGTCTATGACTTCGGCTTCTACCTCTTCGCCGCGGTGGGCCGGCAGGCAGTGCATGAAGATGGCCTTGGGGGCGGCAACAGCCATCATCTTGCGGTCCACGCACCAGGCAGCGAAGGCCTTGCGGCGGACTTCGTTTTCGGCCTCAAAGCCCATGCTGGTCCATACATCGGTGGTGACCAGGTCGGCACCATTGCAGGCCTCCATCGGGTCGCTGTAGGTCTTGTAGCTGCCCGCGCCCATGGAGGCGGGTGCGGCGGCGGTGACCTCGTTGACCTCATAGCCGCTGGGCGTGCTCACGCGCAAATGGAAGCCCAACATCGCAGCGGCCTGCAGCCAGGTGTTGGCCATGTTGTTGCCGTCACCGACCCAGGCCACGGTCTTGCCTTCAATCGGGCCGCGGTGCTCGATGTAGGTGAAGATGTCGGCGAGGATCTGGCAGGGGTGGAACTCATTGGTCAGGCCATTGATCACCGGCACGCGCGAATGCTTGGCAAAGCTTTCGAGCTTGCTTTGCTCAAAGGTGCGGATCATCACGATGTCGGTCATGCGGCTGATGACCTTGGCGCTGTCCTCGATCGGCTCGGAGCGACCGAGCTGGCTGTCGCCCGTGGTCAGGTGCACCACGCTGCCGCCGAGCTGGTACATGCCGGCCTCGAAGCTGACGCGGGTGCGGGTGGAGGCCTTCTCAAAAATCATGGCCAGGGTGCGGTCCACCAGCGTCTGGTGGCGCACAAAGGTCTTGAATTTTTGCTTGATAAAGGCGGCGCGCTCCAACAGGTAGCCGTATTCCTCGGTGCTGAAGTCAGAGAACTGCAGGTAATGGCGCACCGGGGGCGCGCCCTTGGGCAGGGTGCTGGGAACGGCGGGTTTGAAATGGCTCATGGCGCTTCCTTCAGGAGGGCGGAAATCAGGGGGCACAGGATGTCGGCAATTTCTTCGGCCTCGGCCACGCTCAGAATCAGCGAGGGCACCAGACGCACCACGCTGTCGGCGGTGACGCTGATCAGCAGGCCCTTGTCGAGTGCGCGCTGAACGAGGGCACCGCAGGGTTGGCTCAGGTCAATGCCCAGCATCAGTCCCATGCCACGGATTTCTTTCACCGCGCCGCTGGCCAGCTCGGCCGCCAGGCCTTCTTCGAGCGCTGTCTTCAGGTGTGCGCCGACGCGCGCTGCGTTGTCCAGCAGGCCCTCAGCCTCCATGATGCGAATCGTCTCAACCCCGGCGCGCATGGCCAGGGGGTTGCCGCCAAAGGTGCTGCCGTGGTTTCCGGGTTGGAAAATGGTCGCGGCCTTGGGGCCCACCACCACCGCGCCCACCGGTACGCCCGAGCCCAGGCCCTTGGCCAGCGGCATCACGTCGGGTTGGATACCGGCCCATTGGTGGGCAAACCATTTGCCGGTGCGGCCCATGCCGCATTGCACCTCGTCGATCATCAAAAGCCAGTCGCGCTCGTTGCACAGGGCGCGCACATCGCGCAGGTAGTCCATGTGCATGGGGTTGACGCCGCCTTCGCCCTGAATGGCCTCAAAGAACACGGCCACCACATTCGGGTTGCCTGCGGTGGCGGCCTTGAGCTGCTCGATGTTGTTGATGGGTACACGCACGAAGCCCTCCACCAGCGGGCCAAAGCCTGCTTGCACCTTGGGGTTGCCGGTGGCGCTGAGCGTGGCAATCGAGCGGCCATGGAAGGCCTTCTCGTAGACCACGATCTCGGGGCGCTCAATGCCCTTGTCATGGCCAAACTTGCGCGCCAGCTTGAGCGCCGCCTCGTTGGCCTCCAGCCCGGTGGAGCAGAAGAACACATTCGTCATGCCAGAGCGCTCTACCAGCAACTTTGCCAGCTCTTCTTGCAGGGGGATGTGGTAGTAGTTGGAGGTGTGGATCAGTTTGGTGACCTGGTCTTGCAAGGCGGCCACCAGCTGGGGGTGGTTGTGCCCCACGGTGTTTACGGCGATGCCGCCTAGCGCGTCCAGGTAGTCGCGTCCATCGGTGTCCCAGACTCGGCAACCCTGGCCGTGCGACAAGGCAATGGGCAGTCGGCCATAGGTGTTCATCACATGCGGTGAACGGGGCGCAGAATTGGACTTTTCGCTGGACATGCAGGCACTCCGGGTAGATAGAAAAAACTGCGGCCCAACACAGGTTGGGCCGTTGAAGTGTGATTCTAGGCGTATCTTCACGGTGCTTTGATGACACCGGCCCGCACCGTCCCGGTACCTTTTGTTTTGGCCGTCGCCCGAAAACCGAGCGACGGGCAAAAGGGTAGAATTCTTGTGCGGTGCAGCACCTGTGTTTTTTGCACAAAGCCAAGCGCCCCCTCTACCCCTATGGACCCTTCTTCCGCCAAAAAACTATACATCCTGGGTGTGACCAAGCAGGGCAAGACCTTCAGACCCAGCGACTGGGCTGAGCGTCTGGCCGGTGTCATGAGCCAATTTCGCCCGGGAGCAGCGCGCCCCGGCGGCCATATTTCCTATTCGCCCTGGTGCGTGCCCACCTCCATCGGCAATCTGAAGTGCGTCATCGTGGACCACGCCCTGCGCGACCACCATGTGATGGCCTGGGACTTTTGTGTGCACTTTGCGCAGGACAACGAGCTGCAGGTCAGCGACACAAGGCCAGCTGCTCCGGAAAAGCCTGCCGCCAATTAGGCTATATTTCGCTCCTGCGGCAAAGGGTGGCCAGCGGTACACACCGCTTCCTGACCGTCAGATACTTCGCCACCGACTCCCATAAATACCGCGCCGCCTGCTGGCGGTTTCTGTGATCAAACTGTAGGCAACGATGCCTGCAGTTCATTGGGGTGCGTGTTGGATGCCAAAATATTTTTTAATAGCAAGCCTGCTGTCCTGCTGCGGGCCGGATCTGCCCGGTGGGTTGCGGACTGCATGAACGATAGGCCGCCCCAGACCCTGTCTCCCACCCTCACTTGTATTTGCGAAAACCACGCCTCGGCATTCGCTGCCGCCGCAAGCAGGAGCAAGGTACTGCACAGGGGCTGGGTTCAGCCACCTACCGAACCTGAGAAGGTCATGGACTTGGCTCGCAGGCGCCAAGGACCAATGGACTACGGTTTCGTGATTCACGATTTCGACAAGGCTGCGCTAGCGGGTTACGTAGAGATCACCAACATCGTGCGGGGCCCATTCCAAAGCGCCTACCTCGGCTACTCCATGTTCGCAGGCTTTGAGCGCCGGGGATACATGAAATGGGCGCTTGGGGTGATCGTTCAGCGGGCGTGGAAGGAGCTCAAGCTACACAGGCTTGAGGCCAATATTCAGCCTGGCAATGCATCCTCCATCGCGCTCGTTGAAACCCTCGGTTTTCGCCAGGAAGGCTACTCACCCGCCTATCTGAAGATAGGCGGTCGCTGGTGTGATCATGCGCGCTGGGCCATCCTTGCAACTTCGCCGCGAAGTGCGGCCTCCATCAAACCTTGAGCCCGGTACACCCATGCAAAACCCCATCTTGCTCGATGTCCCCGAGCGCATCGAAACCGCCCGACTCACCTTGCGTTCGCCCATGCATGGCGATGGGCCTGCTCTTTATGAGGCGGTGGCGGATTCGCTTGCAGAACTTCGGGAGTTCCTTGCATCGCTGCCGTGGGCCGCAGGAGTGCAGTCCGTTCAGCTGTCGGAGATTTACTGTCGCAACGCCCACTTCAGCTTCATAGCGCGCCAAGACATGCCCTTTCTTATTTTTGAGCGCTCCACTTCCATGTTGGTTGGTTGTGTGGGTTTGCACCGTCCTGATTGGCATACGCCCAAGGTGGAGCTGGGGTATTGGTGCCGTTCGACCAGGGCCGGAAATGGTTTCATGACCGAGGCGGTATTGGCGCTGCTTCAAGTTGCAGAAAAAAATCTTGCCGCCGCGCGCGTCGAGTTGCGCACAGATGCCTCCAATCTGCGCTCCCGCGCCCTGGCTGAGCGATGCGGGTTTGTGCTGGAGGGTGTGCTGCGCTGTGAGCGCCGAGCGCCCGACGGCCAACTGCGCGATACCTGCATGTATGCACGCACCTCTACCGCATTGTCATCTGGTGCCGCCTGAGTCCCACAGTGCCTTTTGACGGAAGTGCTTCGCCCACAAAAAAGCCGTCCTAAGACGGCTTCCCTGCTTTTTTGCTGACAGCGCACCCGTTACAAACGGCGGATCTTTGCAGATCCGTGCGAATGCCTAACGGAGTTAGGCGGCGAGGGCCAAGGCTTTCACCTTGGTGGCCAGACGGCTCTTATCGCGAGCGGCCTTGTTCTTGTGGAAGATGCCCTTGTCGGCCACGGTGTCCACCACGGCTTGCATCTTGGCAAACAGTTCAGCCGACTTGATCTTGTCGCCAGCCAGAACTGCTTTTTCCACGTTCTTCACCGCAGTGCGGTATTTGGAACGCAACGATGTGTTCGCTGCGTTGATTTTGACGTCCTGACGGACGCGCTTACGGCCCGACGCCAGACGCGGGTTCTTTTTCTTGGGTTTTCCAGATGCCATTGTGTGTGTTCCTTGTGTCTGCGGATGTTGTCAGCAAAGCCGGCGATTGTAGCAGGTGGACCGAGCGGGCGGCCCAGACAGGTTCCCTGTGCTGGTGTGGGGACAGACCCGTCGGGCTACACTCGCTGCGGTGAGCCTACTCAAATCCGCCTCTATCGTCTCCTTGCTAACACTGCTGTCGCGCATCACCGGTCTGGTGCGCGAGCTGCTGGTCGCCTCCGCCTTTGGCGCCAGCGCCATGACCGACGCCTTCAACGTAGCGTTTCGCATTCCCAATCTGTTTCGCCGCTTGTTTGCCGAGGGCGCCTTTAGCCAGGCCTTTGTGCCGGTGCTGGCGGCCAGCAAGGCGCAGCATGGCGATGAGGCGACGCATGGCCTGATAGACCATGTGGCCACCTTGCTGACGGCCGTGCTCTTGCTGACCTGCGTGCTGGGCGTGCTGGCGGCGCCGCTGCTGGTCTGGGTGATGGCCAGTGGCCTCCAGCAAAACCCGCAGGGCTATGACGCTGCCGTGTTCATGACCCGCTTTATGTTTCCCTACATTGGCTTCATGTCGCTGGTAGCCCTGTCTGCGGGCGTGCTCAATACCTGGAAGCGTTTTGCCGTGTCGGCTGCCACACCGGTGCTGTTGAATCTCTGCATGATTGGAGCCGCCTGGCTGCTCGCACCCTGGTTCAAGACGCAGGGCATAGAGCCGATTTACGCCATGGGCGTGGGCGTGGTGCTGGGCGGCATGCTGCAGCTTGGCGTGCAGATTCCTGCCCTCAAGCGCCTGGGTCTGCTGCCGCACATTGCGCTGAACCGGGCCGGTCTGCGTGCGGCAATCGCTGACCCCGGTACCCGGCGCATTGGCAAGCTGATGCTGCCGGCGCTGCTGGGCGTGAGCGTGGCCCAGATCTCGCTTTTGATCAACACCCAGATCGCGTCCCACCTGCCCACGGGCAGTGTGAGCTGGCTGACCTATGCCGATCGGCTGATGGAATTTCCCACCGCCATGCTGGGCGTGGCTCTGGGCGTGGTGCTGATGCCGCAGCTGGCCGCAGCCCGCGCCGCCGGCGACCCGGCTCGCTATTCCGCCTACCTGGACTGGGGCCTGCGCATTGTGGTGCTGCTGTCGGTGCCCTCGGCCATAGGCCTGCTGCTGTATGCCAAGCCGATCGTGGCCGTGCTCTATCACAACGGCGCCTTTACGGCCGGCGATGTGGAACAGACCACCACGGCCCTGATGGGTTACGCGGCCGGGCTGGTCGGGCTGGTGGCCATCAAGGTGCTGGCGCCGGGCTATTACGCCAACCAGGACATCAAGACGCCGGTGCGCATTGCGGTGGGCATTTTGGTGCTGACGCAGTTGCTCAATCTGGTGCTGGTGCCCATTTTCCAGGTGGCCGGTCTGTCGCTGTCCATAGGCCTGGCTGCCATGGCCAATGCCGCCTTGTTGTTGACGGGCTTGATACGGCGCGGTACCTTCAAGCCCGAGCCGGGATGGGGAACTTTTCTGTTGCAGGTGCTGGCGGGCAGCGCGCTGTTGGTGGTGTACTTGCTCTGGGCCGTGCAGTCCTTTGACTGGATTGCTCTGCGCAGCGAAAGCTTCAAGCGCATGGGGCTGCTGGCCGCGACATTGGGCGGCGCTGCGCTGGTGTATTTGGGGGCGGTTTGGGCAGCCGGCCTGAACCCGCGGCAATTTTTGCGGCGTTAACACCGGCGAACGCGAGGGCTTGCATGGTGATGAACCTGTCATACGAGGTGCCGACACCGCTGGATTACTTCTCCACCCTGGTGCAGAGCGATACCCACTTTGCCCTGTTTGAAGCGGCGGTTAGCCTGGCGCAAGATGAATACCCCGAGCTCGATGTGCAGGGTGTGCTGGGCGATGTGGACGGTTTGCTTGATCGTTTGCGCCGGCGCCTGCCCCAGGATGCCGGCCAGTTGCAAAAGCTGCGCAGCCTGAACCAGTTCTTCTTCAAGGACCTGAACTTCGGCGGCAACCTCAACAATTACTACGACCCCGAGAACAGCTTCATCTCGGTGTTGCTGCGCACACGCAGGGGCATCCCGATTTCAATGGCCATTTTGTGGATGGAGCTGGCGCAGGGCCTGGGCTTGTCGGTCAGCGGCATTGGCTTCCCTGGTCACTTCATGCTCAAGATCAACCTGCCCATGGGGCAGGCCGTGATCGACCCGCTCAACGGCCAGTCGCTCAGCCGCGAAGAGCTGTCGGAGCGCCTGGAGCCTTACCGCCAGGGCGGCCAGCAAAGCGAAGACATGCAAGCACCGCTGGGCCTGTACCTGCAGAGCGCGCCGCCGCGCGACATCATCGCGCGCATGTTGCACAACCTGAAGGAAATCTACCGCACCCAGGAGGACTGGCCGCGCATGCTGGCGGTGCAGGAGCGCTTGGTGGTGCTGTTGCCCGAGTCCTGGACCGAGGTCCGCGACCGTGGCCTGGCCCATGCCGAGATGGGCAACACCGAGCAGGCCCTGGCAGATCTGGAATGCTACCTGGTGCATACCGAGGACCTGGTGGATGTCAATGCCATTTCGGACCGCGTGGACGAGTTGCGGCGCGACCAGCAATAAAAGCACGCCTGTGCCGGAGCCGATGGCAACCGGTTGACGCAGTGCAGCCCCAAGGGCGTTACACGCTCACCCCTGCTAGCCCATGCAGGCCTAAGGGCTGCTGCGACCCGCAGTGCCCCTGCTCAAACTGTTTGGAATCTGCAGCGCCAGTACTGCAAGCACAGCACGCGTGTGGCACCAATGTTGCGCCTCGCTGCGCGCATGGCTTGTTCGATAGCGTCTCAATTGGATAGGCTGCATTCCTCGGTTGGATAGCCGCAGCGGCTCAGTCGCTCATTGCGATTTCTAAAGTCGGAGCGAAAAAATGACTATCCAAAGTGGATCGTGGTTGGTCATTTGATTGTCTTGCTGCGAACAATATAAAAATAATTTCTATGAAAATATAAATTATATGAATTTGCGAATATCGGCATTGACATATGTGGAGTATGAAAATATATTTCATCCCACAGCGCGTTGCACCAAGCAATGTGTTGGGACAAAAAAAGAAGAAACAAGAAAGTCCTGCATTCTCGTTGCCAACAGCGGCAACGGTCTCGAATAGTTCGATCACTCTCCTTTGTAAGGGTACCTATGGTCAACGTGGCTAGTCGCGAAATTCCGCTTCGAGGCGTCGCTGAGGCGCAATCCGATCCGTCAGAAAGCGGAGTGGAATACAGCGCCGAATTTCAGCGGCTTGACGCAGCGATCAATACCTTTGATGCGGAAGGTTTTGGTCCCCTGCGCAAGGGGGAGCGGCCCTTTCAATGGGATAGCGTTGCGTCTGCAGCAGAGGGCCTGCTGGCGCAGTCCCCCGACTTGCGTGTGGCCATCTGGCTGTTGCGCTCTCTATTGGATGGCAAGGGCGTGTGTGGCTTTGTGGAAGGTCTGGCCCGTATCGAATCCCTGCTGGCCTTGCCAGAAAGCAGTTTGTTTCCACGTGCCGTTGATGGCGAACCTGTGCGCGAGGCCCATGCCGTATCTCTGTCCTGGTTGGGCGGTACGGCCTTGCTGTACCAGTTGCGCAGCGCCAGATTGACGCCCGAGTTGGCACTGTCAGGTGCAGACCTGCATCAGGACGCGGCATTGGTCCTGAGCCTGGAGCCTTCCACCAAAGCCAGCCTGGCCGCCACCATGCAGCGTGGCTTGCAGGCGCTTGACGCCATCATCCACGCGCTGCAGCAAGACGGCGCAGACGTTTATTTCAATGTAGCTTCCCTGCGTGGCGAGTTGGAGTTTTTGGGCAAGACATTGGGTCGGCAATCGCTTGCCTCAGACGCCTTGGCGGCTTCCCCTGCAAGCCCCTTGGCCAGTGCAGCACAAGATTTTTCTAGGGGCCCACGCACACGCGCCGATGTCCAACAGACCCTGGCCGGCTTGATTGCCTATTTTAAGGAGTACGAACCGGGTCACCCCGCGCCTCTTTTTTTGCAGCGCGTGCAGCGCATGTTGGGCGCAAGCTTTGAAGAGCTGATGGGCGAGCTGTATGCCGATGCCAAACAAATGATCGCCCGCATTGAGAAGCCGCAAGCGCTTTGATTTTTTAGCAACCCCCACTAAGGAAAAGGAAAGCAATGACACGCCCATCAGATGCCCAAAAATTCATCGGAGAGAGCCGCGCGCCGCGCGTTCAAATTGAATACGACGTGGAGCTTTACGGCTCCAGCAAAAAGGTGGAGCTGCCCTTTGTGGCGGGCGTCATGGCCGACCTTTCGGGCGACAACGTGGAGCCGCTGGGTCCGGTCGAGGAGCGCCGATTTGTCGGCATCGACGTAGAAAACTTCGATAAGCGCATGGAGGAAATTGCACCGGAACTGGCCTTTCATGTCAAGAACGTGCTGACCAACGACAGCACCCTGATCGAGGTCAACCTACGCTTTGACTCCATGGCTTCGTTTGAGCCGGGTGAAGTGGTCAAGCGCATTCCCGAACTGGCTGTGATGCTCGACGCGCGCAAGCAACTCAAGGAGCTGATCACCTACATGGACGGCAAGGCCGCCGCCGAGGATGTTATTGAAGAGTTGCTGAAGAACCCGAAATGGCGCGACACCCTGAAGTCTGCCGCAAGCGACAAGCAGGCGCCCACTGAAACCCCGAATCCCCAGGAGCCCCAAGCATGAGCACTGCAGAATTGCAATCCACCAAGGCGCAAGCGGAGGGTTTGCTACAGGACCCCGCAGACGATGAGTTGCGCGACATCTTGCAGCGCTCCTTCAGGCCACGTTCCACAGAGGCGGCGGCTTCGGTACAAGGGGCGGTCAAGACCTTGTTAGACTTTGCCAGAAAAGACAAGGTGCTGGTCCATGAAGATGTAGCGCAGACCATAGAGCAGATGGTGGCCGAGCTGGACAAAAAAATATCGGCGCAGCTGACCGAAGTGCTGCACAGCGACCGCTTTCAGAAGTTGGAAGCGGCCTGGCGTGGCTTGCACTATTTGGTCAATAACACCGACACCAGTGCCAACCTGAAAATCCGCGTGCTCAATATCTCCAAGATCGAGCTGGGTCGCACGCTGCGCCGCTTCAAGGGGGTGGTGTGGGACCAAAGCCCGATTTTCAAAAAAATCTACGAGCATGAGTTCGGCCAGTTCGGCGGCGAGCCCTTTGGTTGCCTGGTGGGCGGGTATGAGTTTGACCACAGCCCGCAAGATGTGGGTCTGCTCACCGAGATGTCCAAAATTGCGGCGGCGGCCCATGCGCCCTTTATCACCGCTGCTTCACCCAGTGTCATGCAAATGGATAGCTGGAAGGAATTGGGCAATCCGCGCGAGGTATCCAAAATATTCACCGCTGCGGAATACACCCTGTGGCGCCGCCTGCGCGAGAGCAACGACTCGCGCTACTTAGCGCTGACACTGCCGCGGTTTTTGGCACGCGTACCCTACGGCGCCAAGACCCATCCGGTCGAAGAATTTGGCTACGAAGAATCGGTAGATCCTAACCGTGCGGAAGATTTTTGCTGGGCCAACTCGGCCTATGCCATGGCCGCCAATATCACGCGCGCCTTCCGCCATTACGGCTGGTGCACCAAGATTCGAGGTGTGGAATCGGGCGGTGCGGTGGAGGTTTTGCCGAAGTTTATTTTTGCCTCGGACGATGGCGAAGTGGATATGCACTGCCCGACAGAAATTGCCATTTCGGATCGGCGCGAACATGAACTCTCCGAGGCTGGCTTTATGTCGCTGGTGTACCGCAAGAACTCAGACATGGCGGCCTTCATTGGCTCCAAGACCCTGCACCGTCCAGCCGTCTACGAAGACGAAGACGCCACCGCCAATGCCAATTTGTCGGCAAGGCTGCCCTACATCTTTGCCACCTGCCGCTTTGCGCATTATTTGAAATGCATCGTGCGCGACAAGATCGGTTCCTTCAAGTCGCGTGACGATACCCAGCGCTGGCTCAACGAGTGGCTGATGAACTACGTGGACGGAGACCCCACGATTTCCAGCGAAGCCACCAAGTCGCGCCGTCCGCTTTCTGCCGCCGAAGTCGTTGTGGACGAAGTCCCCAGCGACCCGGGTTACTACCGTGCGCAGTTTTTCCTGCGTCCCCATTTCCAGCTGGAGGGTTTGACAGTGTCCCTTCGGTTGGTGTCCAAGCTGCCTTCGACAAAGCAAGCCGCCGCGTCTTAGAGCCGCTGCAGACGGGTCGACCCAAAGGAGGGGCGACTCAACGCGATCATTGATTTGAAAGCGTCCAGCGAAGCGGGGCGCCTGGCGGAGCTGTGTCCGTCGGGTGCCTGATTCACAAACACTGTGGTTTTATTCCGGGCAGTTTTGCTCTTATTTATTGCGAGAACTAAACATGGCTACATCCTTGGTTGACTACTTTTTGAAGATTGATGGCGTGGAGGGTGAGTCCCCTGATGCGCAGTACCCAGGCCTGATCCAGCTGCAAAGCTGGCAGTGGGCCGAGGAGAACTCCGGTCGCTGGGGCTTTGGCAGCGGTGGCGGCGCTGGCAAGGTGGAAATGAAGGACTTTGAGTTCCGCATGGTTTCTAACAAGGCCTCGCCCAAGCTGTTTCTGATGTGCGCCACCGGCGAGCACATTCCCTCGGCCCGGTTGATCTGCCGCAAATCGGGCAAGGGCCAGCAGGACTTCATGATCGTGACCTTCAGCAACGGGCTGGTGTCGTCCTTCCGCACCTTGGGCAACGTGCCCCAGGGCTTGGCCTTGGGTGCATCTTCCGTAGACGGCGTGTTGCCCGTGGACGAGATCAAGATCAACTTCGCCAAGATCGAAATCGAATACCGGGAACAGCGCAACGATGGCTCGATGGGCGCAGTGATCAAGGCCGGCTACGACCTTAAGCTCAACGCCGCGGTCTGACGCTAGGCCCATTAGCCCGGACTGGTCACATGCATTCTCCGCAGTTGTTTTACCGGCTCAGCGCGCGGGCGCACCAGCTCCCCTTGCGGGACTGTGTGGCGCGCGATGTGGTGAACCTGCTCAACTGCGCTTTGCGTGGCGCAAGCCTGGACGTGTCAAGCGACACGCCGGTGGCCAGTTCGGTGCTGAATTTCGGCAACCCCTGCCTGCTCGTCATGGGGGGGAGCAGGGTGGACCCGCTTCAACTCGCGGCCCACATCCGCCACACCCTGGCCCTGTTTGAGCCCCGTTTGCAGGCGGCGCGCACCACGGTGGTGGCGCGCCAGGATACCGACAGCGCCGGCAGCACCAGCCTGTACTTCGATGTGCATGGCCTGCTCAAGCCGCACGCCGCCAGCATCGCTTTGCGCCTGAAACTGGACTATCTCAATGGGCTCTTTAGTTGGGTACCGGAGGGCCTGTGATGCGCATGAAATTTCTGGACCATTACAACGACGAGCTGCGCTACCTGCGCGAGGCCGGCACCCGTTTTGCAAAGGACCATCCGCAAGTGGCCGCCGAGTTGGGGCTGCAGCCCGACGCGACCTCCGACCCCTTTGTGGAGCGGCTGCTAGAGGGCGTGGCCTATCTGACAGCGCGTGTGCAATCGCGCATGGAGCGCGAAGGGGTGGAGTTTGCGCAGCAGGCCATGGCCCGCGTGGCCCCCCTGTTTCAAAGTGCAACACCCTCGATGAGCGTGCTGGCCCTGCATCCCGACATGGCCTCGCCCGACGCCTTTCGCTCACAGACCATTGCGCGCGGCAGCATCGTGCAGGCCCAGTTGGCCGGGCGCGCTACACCGGTGCAATGGACCACCGCGCGTGCGGTCACTCTACTGCCCCTGCGCCTGCGCCAAGCCGAGTGCGCGCGCAGCCTGAGCGATATTCCGGCGGCCCTGGCCCAGACGCTCAACAATGTGCCCGCGGTCTTGCGGCTGCGCTTTAACCTAGAGGGCGCGGCCCGCCTGGGCCAGCTCACGCAGGCCGGCAACGCGCCGTTGCACCTCATGCTGGGCGGCGACGCGCCGCGTGCCTATTCCCTACACCGCACCATCGTCTCGGATACCAAAGACTGGTTTGCCGTGGTCAGCACCGATCAGGGTGAGCAGGTCATCGCGTTGCCCCGTGCGTCCTTGCGCATTGCCGGGTTAGAAGAGTCCGAATCCCTGCTGCCCGGCGACCTGGGCGCCTTGCCGGGGCTGCGCCTGTTGCGCGAATATTTTGCCCAGCCGGCGCGCTTTCTGGGTATCGAAATGGATGTCTTGGAGCGGCTTGCGGCGCTGGCCCCGGCGGCACGCTCTTTCGATCTGGTGTTTGCCTTGCGCCATGCACCGGCCAAACTTTTGGGCGATGTGGATGCCACGCAGTTCCGTCTGTTTGCGACACCGGTCATCAACCTCTATTCCAAGCGGCTGGACCCGGTGCCCTACGACCCGCGCCAAACGGCGCAATGGATTCCGGTGGACCGGATGCGCCCCTCGGCCTACCACCTGTGGTCCCTGAGCGAACTGCACATCAGCCGCAAAGACCACCGGCTGGTTGCCGCCCGCCCTTCGCTCGACAACACCGGTTACAACGGCGCTGAGGTGGTGGCGCGCTACAGCCTGCAGCGTGAGCCCAGCGCGCTGGCCATGGGCGAGCGCAGCGACCGCGTGGACCCGCTGGACAGCCACGACCTTGTCAGCGTCACCCTGGCACAGAGCAGCCCGGATGACATCAATAGCCTCTTGCCCAAGGGCCTGGTGGCCGATCGCGGCTGGCGCATCCAAAGTCTGCCCGACGCTGCGTTTCAATTGACCGATGCGCGGGCGGTGCAGCGCATCGAGTGCCTTTGGCCTGCCAGCGCACCGCGCGCCATGCCCGATGCGCTGGCGAGTTGGGCAGCGGTCAGCCAAATCGGCCAGAACCCGCTGGCGCTGCAGCAGCAGGAGCGCGTGGAGGTGACCGAGCGCATTTTGCAGGGCATCGCACTGGCCAGTGACGCGCACAGCGCCAACGACCGCCAACGCATGGAGAGCCTGCGCACGGTCTTTTTGTCGGGCGGATTTGCCAAGGCTGCGCGCACCAACCCCATTGCCTGGGTGCGCAGTACCCAGCTCGAACTCGACATCTCGGAGTCGCACCACCCGGACGAAGGGGCCTGGCTTTTTGGTCGTGTGCTGGCCCACGCGCTGGCAGAGTCGGTGTCCCTCAATGATGCATTGGAGGTCGCGCTCAAGCTCAACGGCGAGACCGTTAGCCTGCACACCAACACTGCCTTGCCGAGTGGGGTGCTGCAATGAACCATTCGCTACACGCCCTGTCACAGCAGAAGGGCAAGAGCTTCTTTGCGCTGATGCGCAGCACCGAGGCGCTCAATCTAGCGGGTGGTTTGACCAACGAACGTGACCGCCTGGCGCGCCGCCAGCCCGCATGGCTGGTGCTCGAACAATGCGCAGACCTGGCCTTTGCGGCGGGCGAGGTCGAGAGCGTGCGGCTGCTCGCCGATCCCTTTGATGCCAATGCAACGCCACAGGTGGTGGTGCGCCAGCGCAACTTCGGCCTGTTCGCACCCTATGGGCCCTTGCCTTTGTATGTGACCGAACATGCGATGGTGCAGAGCCGGTTCGAACGCAATGCCGCGTTTGAACGCTTTGTGAACCTGGTCTGCGCGCACCTGGCATGGAGCCACTATTGCGCCTGGTCGGCCCTGCACCCGGTGCTGGGCTACGAACGCCCGCGCAACATCTTTGCCCAGCGTGTGGGCCAGCTCTCCAACGCGCCCCAGTCTGCAGCGCAGGGGCAGGCCGGCGGCGACCATGCGGGCGCCTGCCGGGCCGCTTTTCCGGGCCTGTATGCGGCAAGGCAGCGTCCGCTGGCGCCCTTGCGGCGTTTGCTGGCCCACTATTTTCAAGTGCCAGTGCAGGTGCAACCACGCGCCGGACGCTGGATGAACGTGCCTAACAAGGGATGGGACGCGCGCTGCTTGGGCCAGTGGCGCGTGGGCCACCGGGTGCTCGATGCACAGCTGCAAACGCACATCGTGGTGGGACCGTTGGAGGCAGAGGCTTTCTTGCAATGGAAGCGCAAATCGCCCTGTGTGGCCGCCTTGATCCAGATCGCCAACGACTACAGCAACGGCCATATCCAGCCGCTGGTGACGGTGCAAATACGCACCCGTGCGGCCATGGCCGCACGCATCGGTGCCATGTCCCTGGGCCACGATGCCTGGGCCCATCCGGGCGAATCCATCCAGACCTTGACCGTCTTTGATTCTTTTCAGGAACCACAATGAACCGCGAAAAACTATTTGGCCGCCTGGGGCAAACACCCTACCGGGCACTGATCGATGCCACCGCCATGGGGCGAAGTGCGCGCCATGCCTTCGTGGATCTGGACCACTGGGCACTGTGCCTGCTTCGCCGCGAAGACAGTGACCTGTGCCGCTTGGTGCTTGCGCTCGATGGCGACATTGCCCTGCTGCAAGGCCGGCTGGAAAATGCGCTGGCACGCGCAGCCCAGTCGGGCGATTCACTGCGCGACATATCGCCCTCGCTGGAGCGAAGCGTGGCACCAGCGCTGAGCTGGAGCCAGCTCGCCGTGCCCACCCACCATGTGCGCTCCCTGCACATCCTGCTGGCCTGGCTGGAGGATGACTCCACCCACCGGTGGTTGCAGCGGCTAGACCCACGCGGCCTGGGTGCGCTCACGGTAGAGACGCTGTTGGAGCGCTTTGAGACGCAATGCCTGCAGTGGCCAGAGGCCCGCGAGCACGCCGGCGTTGACAACGGTGCCAGTGCCATGGTGCTCAGCGCGGCACCTGCCGATGCATCGGCCCATGAGGCCGTGCTGGCACGCTGGGCCACCAGCCTGAGTGAGCAGGCCCAAAAAGACCAGCTCGACCCGGTGGTGGGGCGCAGCAGCGAGCTGCGCGCCGTCATCGACATTTTGCTGCGCAGGCGCCAGAACAACCCGATTTTGGTGGGCGAGGCGGGCGTGGGAAAAACCGCCGTGGTCGAGGCCCTGGCCCAACGCATCCACCAGGGCGAGGTGCCTGCCGGCCTGCAAAAGGCCAGGGTCTGGGCACTCGATATTGCCCGCCTGCAGGCGGGTGCAAGTGCGCGCGGCGAGTTTGAGCAAAGGCTGCGCTCGGTCATCGACGCGGTCATTGCCTGCGAGCATCCCATCATCCTGTTTTGCGACGAGGCCCACACCTTGATAGGCGCGGGTGGTGCCGCAGGCACCGGCGACGCCGTCAACCTGATCAAGCCCATGCTGGCACGTGGACAGCTGCGCATGATTGCCGCCACCACCTGGTCGGAATACAAGCAATTCATTGAGCCCGATGCCGCGCTGACCCGGCGCTTTCAGGCCGTGGCGGTTAGTGAGCCCGATAACCTCACCGCTACCGCCATGCTGCGCGTGATTGCACCGCGCTTTGCTAGTCACCATGGGGTGCAGATTGCCGACAGCGCCCTGACTGCTGCCGTGATACTGTCGCGCCGCTACTTGCCGGGTCGGCAACTGCCTGACAAGGCCATCAGCCTGCTCGACACCGCCTGCGCCCGCGTGTCCATGAGCCAAAGCAGCCGCCCCGCCGATCTCGATGCGGTGCACCACGACATCCTTACGGTGGAGCAGGCCCTGCAGTGGCGCGCCAATGACAGGCGCTTAGGGCTGGTACAGGACGACGACCTCGGCCTGCACTGCGAACACCAGAGCCTGCGCGACAAGGCCGCCACGCTGACGCAGCAAGTGCAGACCCAACGCGAGCAGGTGGATGCCTGGCTCAAACAATTGGCTGCGCAGGACGCCACGACAGCTCCTTCGGCGCAGCTGCCGGCCTGGCAGGCTGGCGACCACGGCGCCAAGGCCTTCGTGCGTCCTTGGGTGGACGCACACACCATTGCCGACATTCTTTCGGAGTGGACCGGTGTGCCGGTCAGCGACCTGGCGCAGGACGATGCGCAGCGCATGATGGACATGGAGCGCCTGCTGCAAACCCGCATCCATGGGCAAAACGCCGGGCTTCACGCCATCGTGCAGTCGCTGCAGGTGTCGCGCGCCGGCTTGAACGAGCCGCACCGGCCGCTGGGCGTGCTGCTGCTGGCCGGCCCCACCGGCACCGGAAAAAGCCAGACCGCAGCGGCGCTGGCCGAGCTGCTTTTCAGCGGTGAGCGCCACCTGATTCACTTCAATATGAACGAGTTTCAGGAAGCGCATACCGTCTCAACCCTCAAGGGGGCACCACCGGGCTATGTGGGCTTTGGCAAGGGCGGGCGGCTCACCGAGGCGGTGCGACAACGCCCCTACAGCGTGCTGCTGCTCGATGAGTTTGACCGCGCCCATCCGGATGTGCACGAGATGTTTATGCAGGTCTTTGACCAGGGCTGGATGGAAGACGGGGAGGGCCACCGCATCAACTTTCGCAACTGCCTGATCCTGCTTACCAGCAACTTAGGCGACGCGGAAATCGAAGCCGCCTGTGCCGCCACTCCGGACATCGCGCAGTCGCAACTCGAAGCCCTGGCGCGCGCGCGCCTACAAACCCGCTTTGCCCCGGCACTCTTGGGGCGTATCCAGTTGGTGGCCTTCAGGCCACTGAGCGTTGAGGCCCTGACCCGGATTGCCGAGCAGGCCCTCGAAGAAGTGGGCCAGCGGGTGCGCGAAAACGCCTTGGAGTGGCGGGTCGATCCGGCCGTTGCGCCCTGGATTGCACAGGCCGTGGCCAAGCATCCGGCAAGCGGGCGTGCGGTGCGCGACTTGCTGCGCCAGCATGTGGTGCCTGTCATTGCCCAGAACCTGTTGGCGGCACGCGCTGGACAGCAGCCATTGGCCCGCGTGCGTCTGTGTGTGGAAGAAAGCTTGAGCCTTTACTTTGATGAAACGAAGGAGGCCACATGCGCCTGATCGAACTTCGCAGTCCCCTGCTGGACGCGCAATGCATCGCCCTTTCCTGGCGCGCGCAGGAGCGCTTGTCCGACGAGCCGCGCTACCGCCTTGAGCTGCAATCTCCCAACGCCGACCTGGATATAGAAGCGCTGCTGGGCGATGCGGTGGGTGTGGATCTGGACCTGGACAAGGGCGCCAAGCGCCTCTTTCATGCCCATGTGTTTGCCGCTCGCGACACCGGTCAGACGCAGGACCAATACACCTATGAGCTGGAGTTGGGAAGCTGGTTGTCGTTCCTGGCCGAAAACCAGAACAGCCGC
>CAISLN010000095.1 GCA_903886275.1 uncultured beta proteobacterium
AAACGTGAATAGACGAACGCCATTGTTCTCAAGGTCGTCGTGCAAATCCCGCAGCCACTCGTACTCAATCTCGCGCAGGTTCTGTGCCTCGTCAATAAAAAGTACGACCCGGTCATCACCGAGCGTGTCGGCGATCTGGCGAAGCCGGTGAACTAAGCGGCCGCGCAGAGCGGTCTTCTTTGCGGAGGGGTCTGCGGGATGCTTGATCGCGTGCAAGAGCGCGGCGAAGAAGGAATTCTCCGAGGGCACTTGCGGCTTAATCCAACGCATTTTGTAGACGGACAGCTTTGGGTGTTTTGCCTTGAGGTCGGTGATAACGAAGTCGATAGCGCAGCTCTTGCCTATGCGCGGACGACCGTGAATAAGCGCACCACCGATGAACATGAAAAGACATTCGTCAATCAGCGCGATCATGGCCTTGATCGACGGCGTAGGCACCCGGTAGGTTCGCCGCTTCAATGGGTGTTCGTCAATCGACCGAGGTCGCACAATGTCAATGGTCATGGAGGCGGATTATTAGTTGTTCTGCATCTTGAGGTCGCCCAAATCAACGAAGGCAGTGGTAGGGGAGGTTGCACGTGCAATGGGCACTTTGTCTTTGAACGGGGAGGAGGGCGACGGCGTGTTCTCAGCATTCATGCTCGCTGCGTCAAGCTGAAGCACGACCGTACCTCGCTTGCGTGAGCCCCGCGCTGCACGACGTTGTGCCTCGGCGAACAGCACTACGGGATCCTGTTCGCCAACAAACTTCAGCCGTCCCAGGCGGCGTTCACGAAGAATGCGTTTACGCAGCTTGAGCGTGTGGCGGCTGTATCGCCAGCCATCGAGTACCGACAGTTGGCCCAGGTCCGCACCGTTGGAGAGGTACGCCCAAATTGTGCGCATGTCGTTGGGCTGAATGTAGACACGGATCTTTTGCCCGATGAGGCCACTTGTGCGTTGCAGGACTTCGTTGCTGTACCGGGCACCGTACAAGCTGACGTAAGGGGCGACGCCGCTTGCCGCGCTACCGCGCACCGTTGACAGGTGCACGGATTGCAACTGGTGCAGTCGCCCGCGCAGCAATGGCGCAAGGGTCCGAATAGGGGTTGCGTGATTCGCGGCGGCAAGCTGCAAGGCCTCCAACGGCGATCGGCCGTTGAGACCCGAATGCGCAGCGGCATGGTAGTTCGCGATGCTCACGTCTAGCAGCTCTTCGAGCTCAGGCAGCGTGATGAGCAAGGGGACGGGTATGGCGCGGCCTTGTTTGCCGAGGGGGTCGTCCGGGCTGCGGCCGGTCGTACCTGTGACCTTACGCGACATACGGTTGGTGAGCGTGCCGAAAAAGCGCTCGATGAAGGGGCGTGACGTGGGCTCGCCGATAGGCCCGGCCTCAAGCCGGCATCTGACGAATCGACAGATTGGCTCGAACGTGTCCTCTGTCAGGTGCGAGGCGGCGTTGTCTACCTTGAGTACGTCCCAGCAGGCGTAGTTCAGCTCCGGAAGGACATCGGCGACAAAGCCCGCGCCGGGGCGGTACGCCAAGCCAGGGATTGAAAATTCCTGACGCTTCAGTCGTGGCCGCAGTGCGTCCTGTATCGCGCAGAGCACGTCATGGTGATCGTATTCAGGCGCGGGTACTAGTTGCCATCCCAGGACGATGCGCGTGCAGACGTCGATGAGCGTGATCACGAACAGTCGCTCGCTCTCTATATCGACACTGACTCCGGTGGAGTCGATATAGCGGACACGAACGCGCAGGTCGAGCTTGTGGCCATCAAGCTCTACGACGGAGTATGGCCGGATCGTCGTGTCCCATGAGTCGTCTTGCAGTGGCAGGCGTAATGGGATGCGTTGCTCCAGTCGATTGCGAATCCAATAGGCAATTGATCGATAGCCCATCTCGTCGTGGTTAAGCGGGTAGTCCTGGGCTGTCAGGCCGGCTTCGCGGCACGCCGCGATGATCTTGGATTGGACGTCAAGGAGTCCGTAGATACGGTTGTTCTTTGACAAGCCCAGTGCAGAGCTGGAAATCTGGCGTTCGATGATGCCAACGAGCTGTGGGAGACGTTCGAATAGTTGCCCCAGCGCCCCCGCCATCCCACCTTGAGATGGCATGCGGGTTGCGGGCTTGACGCGCTGGTATTCCTTGGCTCTGGTATGTGGAATGAGTGCCCGCAGCCCTTGAATGCGGCCGTCCTGATGCGGCGAGAGGCAGCGTGCGACCAGTCTCGCCAGAGATGCGCGGCTGACGCCGAAGCGGTGCTCAATGTCGGCTCGTGCTTCGCCCCGCAGATAAGCGCAGACCGCCAGTTCCCGACGTTGGTAGATGTCCTGCCGCTCGCCTGTCAGTGCGGTGACATCGACAGTGGGCCACAAGGACGGATCTTCCAGGGCTTCGGGAATGTCACCGCGTCGCATGCGGACTCCATTTCGACAGCTTGGAGACGCGCGTGGAGCGGTCCCATTGCCGGCGTTGCAGGTCTTGGCTGACGAGGAGACCTTGATGAAGTGCGGCAATTACCGCTGTGCGTACAAGGAGTGGGTCTGTGGCTGAGAACTGTCGTTCCAAGTCATCAAAGCAGCTGCCGGGATCGGCAGCCTGGACAACCAGCGCCACCAGCGAGTCGAAACTGGGTGTGCTGGTGGCGCCCAGGTAAGGTAGCAGCGACAGCCAGTTTTGAATCCAAACGCGGTGCTGATTCAGTGCGTCGGCGTGGACCCACGCGACATAGGGCACGGCTGGTAGTGGTGGTGCGGCATTCGGATCACATTGCGGACTGTCGCCGAGCGCGAGCCAGACCGCGCTTCCGTCGCGCAGCGCCCAGAAATCCGGATTCGGGGACGTCTCATTCTCGTCGGGCCAGGTCGGCCGTTCGCAGTACCGCGATATCTCTGGATGTGCCTCAAGCATGACCCACAGATGCAGTTGGTCGCGCCCGGCGAGCACTACCGCACGGTTCAGTTTTGGAGCCCATACGTGATGCAACGTTTGCTTTGGAAGGCGCCTGACGGGCAGGGCAATCGGATCTGTCATGGGGGCAGTGGACAAGGAATGAAGATCGCAATCTTTACTTCAATTTCCACAACAGTAACAACTTTAGTTCAATTGAGATTGAAGCAAAGTTGTTTCAAAGTCAGCCCAGAAAGTAGGGCTTCCCTCTGAAGCGCTCAATCACGGGAGAAACAACTTTCGTTCGTGTGACAAATCTCTTTCTGAGTTACGGGACAACTTCACCGATAACCCTGAGCCTATTGGCGATTTACCCTCAGCAGGAAATCAACTTCTGCGCGTCGTTGTGCAGCTTTTAACGGCCCTCAGTGAGCGTGCTTAACGGTGCAATCCATCGCAGCACTGCCGCCATTGCGGCGCACTCATCGGCGGGCAGCGCACGGCGCAGCAATTCGCCAGGCAAGTCACTGGCGACAACCGGTGGTAGAAACCGTCCACGCAAGGCCAGCCACAGTGGGCTCGCAGCGAAGTCGTTTAGCCACCATTTGCGCCAACGCAGTAGCGTCAAAACCGGAACGTCAAATTGCTCGCTGAGCTGCTTGCCTCGGCGCAGGCTCAGTCCAGCACACAGGGCTGTGGCTAGGACGACGGTCGCGCCCCAATACACGCGGCGCCCCAAAAAACGAACAGATGCGGGTGTGCTGCGATGTCGGCAAGCCCCGCAACAAAAGCTAAACCGGGTCGTGTCGACAGTGCCAGCAGCATGTGCCCCGCCCCACCTGGGCTTGCGCTGAAAGTGGCCTTGATGAAGAGGTCCGCCGCAAGAGCAGCCCTGCGAGTGGACCACCTGTGCGCGCTCACGATCAATGGCCTCAAGAAATTGGAAAAACACCGGGCTCAGCAAAGTAGATTGGCTCATGGCAGTCAACGTCTCAACGGTTGTAGGAGACACAGGGTCAACCCGCACAGCTCGACAGTCAAGGTCTATGAGGCCAACGTCCTAAAGAACCTCAACTACCTTGATCAGAAACAGCCAATAGACCATCAAACAAATTGCTCGCGCTCAGCGCTCGCCGCCCTCGACTCCATCAAGGCGCTACCGCCCCACGTGCAGTCGCAAATGATGCGCATGAAACCCGCAGTTAACCAGCGCGTTCTAACCAAGATGATGCTGGGTTTCATGGAAGGTTGTCTTTACAGCAACGATGGCGTGCCGAACTTCTCGCTGGACGACTTCACCATCGCCCTCGGAGCAGCCCTGTTCCAGATGGGCAACAACAACCAAATGGGCGCATCCCTTTTGCAAACAATGGTGCACGAGCTTCAAGACAACATCAACGCTCAATATCAAGGCAAATAAAACGTCCTACCCCGTGTGACACGTGGCCCGGTCTTGTTGAATTAATAGACAGTGAACCCAAGCATTGCACAGTCTGCAAGTCCGCAGCTAAATCCTGATCAAAGCCTATACCTGCAGCAATGCGATACCTCCACCGGCCCGGCGCCTGCGTCTAAGCGGCTTGATCTGGAGTCACTTTACCCTTTTCGAGCTTAATCATGGCCATGCCAACAACAACCGAAATTAAATCGCTTCTCCAATACCTCATTGCCTCCAACGATGGAGAGCGCATTCACCAGTGGATTAACCTTATTCAGCCTGCCGTTGATGCCGGGTTAATGTTCACGCTTGAGGATGAGGCAGCGCCGCTGAACACGCTTGTTCAGTTGCGCCGGTACTCTGTCGAGAAATACGCAGAGGTGCTCGCTGCTGTGGACGTCCATCGTGTGTCAATGGGGAAAGAGAAAATGGACTACCGCAGCGGCAAGGCGGCATATGTGGCGGAATACATACCTGTGAAGAGGGCTCGTGAAGGTCGTTTGCTGAATCTGTGGAATTCTCACCTTGATCCTTCAAAGGTACTGAGAAAAGAGGAAGCAAAGCAGTTCAAACTCTATCACTCCGCCCGCTGGCTACGTGAGAAACAGGCTCGTCAAGAGGCGCTTCGTGTTACCTCCGGTCGTCGGCTTACAAGACTTGAGCAAGGCCGCATTAACCATGCTGTGGAGGC
Source organism: uncultured beta proteobacterium (assembly GCA_903886275.1). Taxonomy (GTDB): domain Bacteria; phylum Pseudomonadota; class Gammaproteobacteria; order Burkholderiales; family Burkholderiaceae_C; genus Allorhodoferax. The sequence continues at coordinate 5,002 of CAISLN010000095.1, forward strand.
GGAAATTGAGGACGAGCTTGACGAGCTTGAAGTCTACGTTAACTGCGAAATTCGCAAGCCTTTTATGCAACGCAACCCTAACGGCTTTCAGTTGTGAACGGCTTTCAGTTTCCGCGTAAATCCGGTGTCGGCAGCCTGGCGGGCGCATGCACCTGCTGAGCCCGCCGGCTCCTTTGAACTTCCTTTGAGTCGAATGGGGTTGCCCGTTCTGTAGGGCATGAATGGGGCCTGGTCGAGCCTGCTTTGGATTGGGATGGCGGGAGTGAGCCAGCGCTGGGGCTTGGCACCGCGATGGACTTTGCGTTACAAATCGCCCAAGCCTGTGTATGAAGCAGGCGCGACAGTGGCAATAACTTAGCCGGTCAACCCACTGTCGCGCCCCGAAACTCCCACTCTGGAAGGTGACGTTGCGCATGTAGTATTTCATGAAGCGAGCGGGGCTGTCCAGAGTCAGTGAGTCGGTTTC
>CAISLN010000096.1 GCA_903886275.1 uncultured beta proteobacterium
CGCTGAACTCCACCGGTGCCTTGAATCTGGGCACCTCGACGGTGGGTGGCAATCTGACGGCCCATAGCGGCAACGGCAACGTGACGCAAACCGGCGCACTGTCGGTGGGCGGCACGACCGGGATCGCGGCGGGAACTGGCAACATTGATTTGACGAATGCGTCCAACACCTTAACGGGTGCGGTGAGCTTTAACGGCAACAACGTGGTCATCACCGATGCGGGTCCTTTGACCCTGGGCACAGGCGAAGCGACTGGTGATTTGACGCTGAACTCCACCGGTGCCTTGAATCTGGGCACCTCGACGGTGGGTGGCAATCTGACGGCCCATAGCGGCAACGGCAACGTGACGCAAACCGGCGCACTGTCGGTGGGCGGCACGACCGGGATCGCAGCGGGAACTGGCAACATTGATTTGACGAATAGGTCCAACACCTTATCGGGTGCGGTCAGTTTAAATGGAAACAATGTGGCTGTTACGGCTGCAGGCGCTTTGACCTTTGCAAATGTGTACGCCATGGGTACATTGACTGCAGTATCTAATGGGTCGATCCTCCAAATCGATGGGTCGGCCATCAGTGTGGCCGGAACGTCGATATTCAATTCCGCAACAGGTATCGTTAAGCTTTTAACGTCAGGAAACGCGTTGAGAGGCGGAAGTAATTTGCCCTCAACGAATAATGTGCTGCTACCCACTCCGATGCGGATTGCCTTGCCAAGTCCCGCCAGAGATCCCGCTCAGCTGCAATATGTCACAGCTGCGGCCAGTCCCTTTGCGACTAGCGCGTCCGAGGCAATCCCCGGCAATTCAGCACAAGCAGTCAGTACTGCGGGCAACGCTGCCGGGAATGTGGGTGACGCAAGCGGCGTTGGCGTTTTGGTAGAGGTTGTACGTCAACCGGCGGAGGGGCAAAGTGGGACTGTTTCCGTATCGGTGCCCAAGGATATGGCGGCTGCAAACAGTAGCTTCAGTTTCCCTCTGCCGGCTCAGATTGCCAATGTGGAATTATCAGGGGGCGCCATCATCGTTACACAGGTCAACAACCAGCCCTTGCCGAGCTGGTTGAAGTTCGATCCAAGAACCAATGTATTCACTGCGGTGATGATACCGGAGGGTGCTTTGCCTCTACAACTCTTGGCGAGGGTGGGCACGAGCGTAATCACTATTGAAATTACCGAGCGACTCCAATAACAGGAGTTATCAAAGCTGTTGAAGTCCTCAGGCAGAGTTGGCTTTGCCTTCAAACGAATTTAAATTAACGAAAGAAAAAAACCATGAAATTCAATTATATAAATAGATCTATTCTGTCTATTTCTTTGTTGGTTAGCGTTGCTGCCATGGCTGCTACAGACGATGTGCAGGCCATTATGGCAAAACCGTTTGTCACGGTGAACGGAGTGCCTCAGTCAAACTCTGAAGCCGAATTTTTGCTGCGCGAGCAATTGGGTCGTGGTGTTGCGGACAGCCAGGAGTTGAGGAACGGCATACGCGAAACGCTTATTAATTTGCTCATTATGGAGCAACAAGCGGAAACTGGTGGTTTGGAAAAAGATGCCTTGGTGCAGGCCCAAATCAAGTTGTCACGTCAAAATATTTTGGCGCAGGCATGGCAGCAAACAGTATTGAAAAATGCCACCATTACCGACGCCGAAATCCAGTCCGAATACAAGACCCAAATCGCACGTCTAGGTGATAAAGAGGTTTTGTTGCGTCACTTGTTGGTGAATGAAGAGTCAACAGCAAAGCTTTTAATTGAAAAATTAGAGCGCGGTAGTAATATTGCAGACCTTGCAAAAGAATACTCCCGCGATAGCGCTACCCAAAATCGCGGCGGCTTGACCGATTGGACACTCTCGGCTAATTTGTTGCCGGTGATTGCACAGGCAGTCGCCAAACTCACCAAAGGAAAATTCACTCAACAAGCGGTGCATTCTGATCTGGGTTGGCATATTTTTCAGCTCGAAGATACGCGTACCTTTAAAGCCCCGTCTTTGGAAGATCTCAAAGGGCAACTTGTACAGATTATTTCGCGCAGAACCATTGATGCCCGAGTAAAGTTCTTGCGCGACACCGCGAAGGTGCAATAAGGGATATGGGCGTTTCATTGGAGTTGCTGCTTATGAAGCTGCGCCATCTCTTGTGCTGCGCTGCATAGTGGGTGATTTCACGCGGGCGAACGGACTATTTTGCCAGCTGTACCGTTTGTTCCCCCATATCGACCGCGTGCTAGTTTTGGCATTGCGCCATCAGCGCGAGTCTGGATACAAGGGTTGGTAGCTCCGGCGTAAAGCGTCAACGCGCCACAGCACTCTTGTGTATGTTGCGCGGTGGGCTCGCTCTTTGCTGACCCCAACCGCGATTTGGCCCGCCGCATTGAGGCCTTGGAAACCCGCTACGACGAGCAGTTCGCCGACCTAGGCGCACGCTACGGCTTTGGCTTCTCCGCCTTTGACAACGCACAGGTGCGCCACGCCACCTCGGACGATCCGATGTTCCTGGTGTTTGGCAAGAAGTAAATCCAAAGGCGAATGGCGGGCGTGGCGTGAAAATCACGTCACGTCACTGCGCCATCCCAAGGGTTGAGCGAGGCAGCTTATCAGGAGACTCTGTATTCAATTGCGGCCGTTCAGGGGCTTTTAAGCAAAACAAGTTTATTTTTTTGCGTTTTTTGTGCAAAAAATTGCTTCTGATTGTATGATTAACCGATGCTTATCGAGTTTTCGGTCACCAATTACCGCTCCATCTTGGAGCGCCAGACGCTCAATATGGCCGCGTCCACCTATTTCAAAGAACTGGAATCGGCCAATACTTTTGCCCCGGACCCAGTGGATGGCGTCCCCCGCCTGCTGCGCTCCACCGTGCTGTACGGGCCCAATGCCTCGGGCAAAAGCACTCTCATTGAGGCGCTGCGCTTGGTGCAAAACCAGGTGCTCAACTCCCAAAAGGAAAGCCAGGCTGGGGATGCGATTGATGTCGTGCCATTCAAGCTGACAGCGGCGTCACGCGCGGCGGATAGCGAGTTTGAGCTCACCTTTGTGGAACAGGGCGTCCGGTACGAATATGGCTTTTGCTGTAACCGCGAACGCTTCACCGAAGAGTGGCTCATTGCCTACCCGATGGGCCGCGCACAGAAGTGGTTTCACCGGGTGTTCGATGCCGCGGCAGGGAAAGATGTTTACAAATTCAGCACTTCGTTCCTGGGCGGGAAGACACGTCACGGACTTTGGAAGGAACAAACCCGCCCCAACGCCTTGTTCTTTTCCACAGCGATCCAACTGAACAACGAACAGCTCAAACCTGCCTTTGACTGGTTCAAGTTACGTTTGCGCGTGCTTGACTCTGTGCGTGGTTTCAGCCCAGGCCGTACCCTGCAGCGTTGCGGCAAGGACGAGGATCGCCAGCGGGTTGTTGCGTTCATGAATTCGGCAGACCTGTCTATCGCCGATATCCGGCTGAAGGAAACATTGTTTTCGGCAGAGTCCTTGCCCAAGGGCATGCCCGCAGCCTTCAGAGAGGAATTGTTGAAAGACATGGCGGGCCGAAAATTGGTAGAGCCGCAGTTTTTTCACAAAGATGTCAATACGGCAGAAGCCGTTGAGTTTGACAAATCCGAGGAGTCTGACGGAACTCTCGCCTTGTTCGCCTTCGCCGGCTCGTGGTTGGATTTGATTGAGAGCGAACGGGTGATGGTGGTCGATGAACTAGACACCAGCCTGCACCCTTTGCTGGTGCACCACTTGGTAAAGCGTCTGCACCACGAAGGCACCCAAGCACAGCTCATTTTTACGACACATGACACCACGCTACTCAGCCAAAAGCTGCTGCGCCGCGACCAGGTGTGGTTTATGGAGAAAGGGGATACAAGTGCCACCCGCCTGTATCCTTTGTCTGACTTCAGTCCCCGCGACAACGAGGCCATCGAGCGCGGTTATCTGAATGGGCGGTATGGCGGCATTCCTTTCTTAAAGGACTTGGACTTCTATGGGGTCTGAAGATCTTTTTCGCAGACGCAAGGCCAGAGATGCAGCCACGCTGCAGCGGCAAAAGCGCGAACGTGCGCGGACCAAGCGCTACCTGATCGTCTGCGAAGGGACGAAGACGGAGCCCCAGTACCTGCGCGAGTTGCGCGATGACTTGGGCATCCGCCCACAGCTTGTGCGCATTGCGCCCAATGACGGGGTTTCACCCGATCGCGTGGTGGCGCATGCTGTGGCGCTGTATGCGGAAGACGCCGCAGCTGGAGATGCTTTTGACAAGGTGTATTGCGTGTTCGACCGGGACAGGCACAGCACCTTCGATGAGGCCGTACAGCGCGCCAAGGATCTGAGCGCTGAAGGCAAGCCGTTTGTGGCGATTACCTCCAATCCCTGCTTTGAGGTTTGGTTGCTGCTGCACTTTGGCTATACAGACCAACCCTTTCATCCGGCAGGCAAGAAGTCCGTCGGCGATCAGGTCGTAGCGGCCTTGAAAACCAAGCCGGGTTTTGCCATTTACGGCAAAGGGCAAAAAGGAATTTATGGCCAGTTGAAAGCCAAACTGAGCCACGCGCTTACCGATGCTGCGCGCTTGCGCAAGCACGGAGCGGCGACCGGTAGCATCAACCCTGCAACGGATGTGGATCTGTTGGTGAAAGCGATTCAGGCACTTGCAGCAAAGTGAGATCGGTAGCAGCGGGCATTGCACACCCCTGTGAGTGTCTGACTCCAGTCGCATCGCTTCCAGTTTCCGCCACCTGAAAGCGGCCATTCTCGACTGGCAGCCACCGCTGCATCCCGGCCCCCCAATGCGAAACCAGGCGTTTCTGTAACGCAGCAGTCACGCCAACATGGAAGGCGGGTGCAAAGGTCTGCAACATGCAGCACGGGCGCGCGGCAGATGCAAGGCGGCTGGCCGGGCGCTGTGGCGAAGGATGGGAGTGCCTTGTGTGGCGCGAATATTGCGTCACAGCAGGACATGTCTGACGCTATCCGCATTGTGGTGATTTCCCCCGACCTCGATCTGCTGGATCCGCAGGACGCGCAGGCCCATGAGCAGGCCGAGCGCTCGCGCAGCCTGCGCATCGGTCTGCTGGAGAGCGGTTTTAATTTGCTTGCGTCCCTGCCCTGCGACGTGTTTTTGACCGAGCGCCTGGCCCAGTTGCGCCCCGACCTGATCATTGTGGATGCCGAGAGCGACGCGCGCGACGCGCTGGAGCATGTGGTGATGGCCACGCGCGATGCACGCCGCCCCATCGTGATGTTCACCAACGACCATGACAGCGGCAATGCCCGCGCCGCCGTGGCCGCCGGGGTCACCGCCTATATCGTGGCAGGCTTGCAGTCCGACCGCATACGCCCGATTCTGGACGTGGCCATGGCCCGCTTTCAGCAGGAGCAGGCGCTGCGCCAGGAGCTGGCCGATGCGCGCAACGAACTCAGTGAACTCAGCGCCTCCCTGCAAGACCGCAAGGTGATAGACCGCGCCAAGGCTCTCTTGATGGAGCGCCAAAAGCTCAGCGAGAACGATGCCTATGCCAAGCTGCGCAAGGCCGCCATGGACAAGAACCTGAAGATTGTGGAAGTGGCCCAGCGCATGCTGGATGTAGCGGATTTGCTGGGCTGACTTCCAGGCTGTCACACCTTCCTTGAAGGCCTGCAGCATGCGGATGTTGCGCAGGGCCATGGGCTCGGCTGTCCATGCCACCCGTCGTTTGATCCATTGCGCCAACGCAAAAGCAAAAATACTGGTACGGGTACCATGTGCAAAGGAGCTGCGCATGCGATGCATGCCGTGTGCGCGACAAAGTTTACCGACAGAGGCCTGTATGAAATTTGGTACCAAGATCGTTTTGCTGGCGATTCTTCCGGCGGCATTGTTTATCTTGGGGCTGACCACCAGCATTGGGTCGCTGATGCTGGTCCGGTCCGCGTTTGACCAATACATTGGCTCCGAAGAGGTGGTGGAGCGGGGCCTGTCCGAAATGTATGCGCAAGGCCTTCAAATGGGCCAAGCCCTGCGCAATGTGGTGCTGGACCCGGCCAACCCCAAGGCATTTGAAAACCTGAAGGCGGCGCGGTCTGCCTACGACAAGGCTTACGCCAAGGCCGCACAAGCGGTCCACGACCCGGAGTTGAAAAGCGCCTTGCTACACACCGTCGCCTTGCGCGCAGCCCAGGGCGAAGCCCAGGATAAGGTGCTGTCGCTGGTCGCCAACAGCGAGCAGGCCGTGGCAGCCCTCAACAAGGAAGAAACGCCGGCCTGGCGCCTGCTCAAGGCAGAAATACTCAAGCTCAGGGACGATGCGGCCAAGCGTACCGCACAGGTGCACGCAGGGGTCAACCACAAGGCGGATGCTGCGATTGTTGCCTCGCTCGGTATTGCCATCCTCGCTTTTTTGGCGGCCGTAGCCTTGAGCCTGCTGATGCGCACCACTGTGCGCAAGGAACTGGGCGGCGACCCGGCCGAAGCGCGACAGGCGCTGGCAGAAATCGCCCGGGGTGACCTGCATGCCGTGGTGCACAACTCAGGCGGCGAGATCAGCCTGATGGGTGGATTGCAGCGCATGCAGGATTCGCTGCGCAGTCTGGTGAGCGGCGTGCGCAACTCGGCAGGATCGATTGCCAGTGCCACCGATGAGATCGCGTCTGGCAGCCAGGACCTGAGCGAGCGCACCGAGCGCCAGGCCAGTTCCCTGCAAGAGACCGCTGCCTCGTCTGCGGAGTTGGGCGCGCAGGTGAAGCAAAACGCCGACAGTGCGCGGCACGCCAACCAGTTGGCCCTCGATGCGACGGCGGTTGCACGCCAGGGCGGTGCCGTAGTGGGTGAGGTGGTCGCCACCATGAAGGGCATCAACGACGCGTCGCGCAAAATTGCAGACATCATTGGCGTGATCGATGGCATTGCCTTTCAGACCAATATTTTGGCGCTCAACGCAGCCGTCGAGGCCGCGCGTGCCGGCGAGCAGGGGCGGGGCTTTGCGGTGGTGGCCTCCGAGGTGCGCTTGCTGGCAGGGCGATCAGCGGACGCTGCCAAGGAGATCAAGAGTCTGATCGGTGCCAGCATGGACCGCGTGGAGCACGGCAGTCTGCTGGTGGACCGTGCGGGGCAAACCATGTCCGAAGTGGTGGACGCCATCGGCCGGGTGGCCGACATCATGTGCTCCGTCACGGCTGCGAGCAATGAACAGGCCCAAGGTGTGGCGCTGGTGGACGATGCGGTGACCGAGATGGACCACTCCACGCAGCAGAACGCCGCGCTGGTGGAACAAATGGCCGCTGCGGCCAGCAGCCTGAAGGCGCAGGCAAATGAACTGGTCCAGGCGGTGTCGGTTTTCAAGCTCGACGACAGCAAACAGCCCCTGTACCTGCCCGGCTAAAAAACAGCCCGTTTCGGCGCAAAAGCAAACGCAATTGGTGCGTTGCACAGGAACGGTGCCCTCCTTGCATGCCGCATGCGTGCTTGCAATAGGACCTTCCCCCTTAGTCAGCAAGGGCCTGTTGCGATGCAAGACAGGGCGGCGCGCCATGGCACGCAGCTTGCGTAGTTAAAAACAAGACCAGCAATGGTCACAGCGATGGGCAGCAGCCAACGGCGGCGGCGGCCCATTGCACCGGACAAAGGCGTCCCCACAGTTCCACAGGCTTCAAGCGATGTGGGCCCTGTGCGGACGCCTTTTTTGTTTTTATCTTGTGGAGTATTGCCATGACGGATCTTCTGAAAACCAAGCTCACACGCCGCGCCGTGCTGCAAACCGCCGCCATTGGCGCCTTTGGTGTGGACCCCGCTTTGCGCGCCGCAGTCTATGCCGGCGGGTCGGATGCCCCTGAAAAAACCGAGGTGAAGATCGGCTTTATTCCGCTGACCGATTGCGCCAGCGTGGTCATGGCCTCGGTCTTGGGACTTGACCAAAAGTACGGCGTGAAGATCATCCCCAGCAAGGAGTCGAGCTGGGCTAGCGTGCGCGACAAACTGGTCAATGGCGAGCTGGACTTTGCCCATGTGCTGTACGGCCTGGTGTATGGCGTGCACCTTGGCATAGGCGGGCCCAAGAAAGACATGGCTGTGCTGATGACGCTCAACAACAACGGCCAGGCGATTACGCTTTCCAAGAAGCTGGCCGACAAGGGCGCGGTGGACGGTGCCGGCCTTGCCAAGCTGATGAAGGCCGAGAAGCGCGAATACACCTTTGCGCAAACCTTCCCCACCGGCACGCACGCCATGTGGCTGTATTACTGGATGGCGGCCAACGGCATCCACCCCATGAGCGATTCCAAGGTCATCACCGTGGCGCCGCCGCAAATGGTGGCGAACATGCGCGTGGGCAATATGGATGGCTTTTGCGTGGGCGAGCCCTGGAACCACCGCGCCATCATCGACGGCATTGGCGTGACCGCTGCCACCACCCAGGACATCTGGAAAGACCACCCCGAAAAAGTGCTGGGCACTACCGGCGAATTCGCCAAGAAATACCCCAACACGGCGCGCGCCGTGACGGCTGCGATTCTGGAAGCCAGCAAGTGGATTGACGCCAGCCTGCAGAACAAGAACAAGATGGCCGAAACCATTGCCGACAAGAGCTATGTCAACACCAGCGTGGACGCCATCAACCAGCGCATTCTGGGGCGCTACCAAAACGGCATGGGCAAGACCTGGGACGACCCCAACTACATGAAGTTCTATAACGACGGCGCGGTGAACTTCCCTTATCTTTCGGACGGCATGTGGTTCCTCACGCAGCAAAAACGCTGGGGCCTGTTGAAGGAACATCCGGACTATCTGGCGGTGGCCAAACAGATCAACCAGATCGACATCTACAAGCAGGCCGCTGCCGCGACGAAGACACCTGTGCCCAAGGAGGTGATGCGTACATCGAAGCTGATGGACGGTGTGGTCTGGGACGGCAAAGATCCCAAGAAGTACGCCGACGGCTTCCGGCTCAAGATCTAACCCCCGTTGCTTGCTCACTGCCTCATCGTTGGCAGATGTCAACGATGCACGTAGCCTCATCCCCCCTTAAAAGGGGGCCACACCAGCAGCCCGGCGAAGCCGGTTCTGCGGTGTTCCTGGTAGTGCTGGCGCCACGCGGACTTTCTTTCTCTTTAAGGACACACCATGGTTAGTGCTGTTTTTCATTCGGCCACTGCGGCCGAAGATGTTGCGGTCATGAAGATGACCCATCCTGTTGCGGTCAAGGCGGTGCAAGTCACGGCCCGCGTCAAGCCCGGCTTCGACTGGAACGCCCTAGTGATGGCCGTCATGCCGCCGGTGCTGGGCCTGCTGCTGCTGGTGCTGATCTGGTCCATGGTCAGCATGGGCACGGCCGGCAGCATCCCCACGCCGATCGACACGGCCAAGCAGGCCATCAGCCTCTTTAGCGACCCGTTCTACCGCAAGGGCCCGAACGACCAGGGCGTGGGCTGGAATGTGCTGGCCTCGCTGCAGCGTGTGGCCCTGGGCTTTGGTCTGGCAGCGGTGGTGGGCATACCGGCGGGCTTTGTCATAGGCCGCTTTGAGTTCATGGGCCGCATGTTCAATCCGCTGATCAGCCTGATGCGCCCGGTGTCTCCGCTGGCCTGGTTGCCCATCGGCCTGTTGGTGTTCAAGGGTGCGAATCCGGCGGCCATCTGGACGATTTTCATCTGCTCGATCTGGCCCATGGTCATCAACACGGCAGTGGGCGTGCAGCGCGTGCCGCAGGACTATATGAATGTGGCCCGCGTGCTCAACCTCTCCGAGTGGAAGATCGTCACCAAGATCCTGTTCCCCTCGGTGCTGCCCTATATGTTGACCGGCGTGCGCCTGGCCGTGGGCACGGCCTGGTTGGTGATCGTGGCGGCCGAGATGCTGACCGGCGGTGTGGGCATAGGCTTCTGGGTCTGGGACGAGTGGAACAACCTCAACGTCAAGAACATCATCATCGCCATCTTTGTCATTGGCATCGTCGGGCTGTTGCTCGAATACGCCCTGGTCAAAATCGCATCCGCGTTCACATTTGAAGAGGTAAGGACTTAGTCCACCCCTGAATCGCCTTCGGCGCTTTCCCCTCAAGGGGACGCCACCAGTGGCCCGGCAAAGCCGGCTCCACGGTGGCCCTGAACAAGGAACACACCATGAACGCACACACTTTGAAATTCATCGAGATACAAAACGTCGCCCAGACCTTCAAGACCAAGAAGGGTTCCTTTTCGGCACTGCGTGACATCCACCTCACCGTGGCCAAGGGCGAGTTCGTGAGCCTGATCGGCCACAGCGGCTGCGGCAAGTCCACTCTTCTGAATCTGATTGCGGGGCTGACCCTGCCAACGCAGGGCCACCTGCTGTGCGCCAACCGCGAAATAGCGGGCCCCGGCCCCGAGCGCGCCGTGGTATTTCAGAACCATTCGCTCCTGCCCTGGCTCACCTGTTTCGAGAACGTGTATTTGGGCGTGGAGCGCGTGTTTGGTGCGGCCTCCAAGAGCACCGGCGCGCCTTCCGAGAACAAGGCCCAGCTGATGGCCCGCACCGATGCGGCCCTGGCACTGGTAGGCCTCACAGCTGCCGCGCAAAAGCGCCCCGGCGAAATCTCCGGTGGCATGAAGCAGCGCGTGGGCATTGCCCGTGCGTTGGCCATGGAGCCCAAGGTGCTGCTGATGGACGAGCCCTTTGGTGCGCTCGATGCGCTGACCCGCGCCAAGCTGCAAGACGAGCTGCTAGACATCGTGGCCCGCACCCAAAGCACGGTGGTGATGGTGACCCACGATGTGGACGAGGCCGTGCTGCTGTCCGACAAGATTGTGATGCTGACCAATGGACCCGCTGCGACGATTGGTGAAGTGCTTTCCGTTGATCTGCCGCGTCCCCGTTCGCGCGTGGCGTTGGCGGACAGCCCCGCCTATCTGGGCTACCGCAAGGCGGTGATCGACTTCTTGTATACGCGCCAAGCGCATGTGGAAAAGGTGGCTTGAATATGCCCACCCCCGTCGCTTGCCCACTGCGTGTGGCCGCATCCCCCCTCAAGGGGGCGACACCTGCGGCCCGGCAAAGCCGGTTCCGCGTTGTCTCTGAATAAAACCCTTCCACCGGAGATTCCTATGGAAATGAACCTTCCCCCGCTGAAAAAGCAAAAGCTCGTCATGGTCGGCAATGGCATGGCCGGTGTGCGCACCATCGAGGAGCTGCTCAAGCTCGCCCCCGAGCTCTACGACATCACGGTTTTTGGCACCGAGCCGCACCCCAACTACAACCGCATCCTCTTGAGCCCGGTGCTGGCCGGCGAGCAGACGCTCGAAGAGATTGTGCTCAACCCGTTTAGTTGGTACGAAGAAAACCACATCACCCTGCACGCCGGCAAGACCGTCACCGAGGTGGACCGCGTCAAGCGCATCGTCCGTGCCACGGCAACCGACGGCAGCGTGATTGAAGCCCAATACGACCGGCTGCTGATGTGCACCGGCTCCAACCCCTTCATCCTGCCCGTGCCCGGCAAGGATCTGGAGGGCGTGATCGCCTACCGCGACATTGCCGACACCAACGCCATGATCGATGCCGCCACGCGCTTCAAGCATGCGGTCGTCATAGGCGGCGGTCTCTTGGGCCTGGAAGCCGCCAACGGCCTGATGCTGCGCGGCATGACCGTCACCGTGGTGCATGTGCAGCCCACGCTGATGGAGCGCCAGTTGGACAGCGTGGCCGGTGGCCTCTTGCGCAAGTCACTGGAGGCGCGTGGCCTGAACTTTTTGATGGGTGCGCAGACCCAATCGCTGGTGGGTTCCGAAGACGAGGGCAAGGGAGGGCGGGTCCGTGCTATCCAATTCAAGGACGGCACGGAAGTTCCGGCCGACCTGGTCGTGATGGCCGTGGGCATTCGCCCCAACACCGCGCTGGCGCAAAGCATGCGCCTGCATGTGGACCGTGGGTTGGTAGTGAACGACACCATGCAGACCGTGACCGATGCGCGCATCTACAGCGTGGGCGAATGCGCCGCGCACCGTGGCATTGCCTATGGCCTGGTGGCGCCGCTGTTTGAGCAGGGCAAGGTGGCAGCCAACCATTTGGCGCAGTTTGGCATTGGCCGCTACCAGGGCTCGCTCACCTCCACCAAGCTCAAGGTGACCGGCATCGACCTTTTTTCCGCTGGCAACTTTATGGGCGGCGAGGGCACCGAAGAGATCGTGATGAGCGACCCACATGAAGGCGTCTACAAAAAGTTGGTGATAAAGGACGACAGATTAGTGGGCGCCTGCATGTACGGCGACACGGTGGACGGCAGCTGGTACTTCAAGCTGCTGCGCGACGGCCGCAGCATTGCCGACATCCGCGACAAGCTGATGTTTGGCGAAAGCAATATCGGCGACGTCGGCCACGAGGGCCACAGCAAGGCGGCCAGCATGCCCGATGAGGCCGAGGTCTGCGGCTGCAACGGTGTGACCAAGGGCGCCATCTGCAAGGCCATCAAGCAAAAAGGGCTGTTCACGATTGAAGAGGTGCGCAAGCACACCAAGGCCAGCGCGTCCTGTGGGTCGTGTACCGGCCTGGTGGAACAGATCCTGATGTTCACTGCCGGCGGCGATTACTCGGCTACACCCAAAACCAAGGCGATGTGCGGCTGCACCGAGCATGGCCACGAAGCCGTGCGCCAGGCCATTCGCCAACCGCTGCCCGATGGAGAAAAGCTCCTCACCATTGCCGGCGTGTTCAAGCACATGGGCTGGAAGACCCACGACCCGGAGGGTCGCCTCCCGGCGACGGGTTGCGCGTCCTGCCGCCCCGCCATCAACTACTACCTGATCAGCAGTTGGCCCAAAGAGGCGGTGGACGATCCGCAAAGCCGTTTCATCAACGAGCGCAGCCACGCCAACATCCAGAAGGACGGCAGCTACAGCGTGATCCCGCGCATGTGGGGTGGCGAGACCACGGCCGATGAGCTGCGCCGCATTGCGGACGCGGTGGACAAGTACCAGATTCCCACCGTCAAGGTGACCGGCGGCCAGCGCATCGATTTGCTGGGCGTGAAAAAGGAAGACCTGGTCAATGTCTGGAAGGACATAGGCATGCCCTCGGGACACGCCTATGCCAAGGCGCTGCGCACGGTGAAGACCTGTGTGGGCAGCGAGTGGTGCCGCATGGGCACACAGGACAGCACGCAAATGGGCAAGGACCTGGAGCGGGCTTTTGTGGGTATGTATGCACCGCACAAGGTCAAGTTCGCCGTGTCGGGCTGCCCGCGCAACTGCGCCGAGGCGGGCATCAAAGATGTGGGCATCATCGGCGTGGACAGCGGCTGGGAGATGTACATCGCGGGCAACGGCGGCATCAAGACCGAGGTGGCGCATTTCTTCACCAAGGTGAAAACCGCCGCCGAAGTGCTGGAATACACCGGCGCCTTTTGCGAGCTGTACCGGCAAGAGGGCTGGTACCTGGAGCGCACCGTGCATTACGTCAACCGGGTCGGCCTGGACTATGTGAAGGCACGCATTCTGCATGACCACGCCGGTCGCCAGGCCCTGTGGGAGCGCCTGCAGTTCGCCCTGGATGGCGAGCCCGATCCCTGGTTTGATTTCAAGGACGCGCAGGTGGACATGCGCCAGTTCAATGCATTGAGCGTGAAAGAAGGAGTGACGGCATGAGCGTGAATGAATGGACCTTGATTTGCCAACTCACCGATATCCCTGTGCTGGGCGCGCGCCGTGTGACACGCGAACAGGGCATGGACGTGGCGGTGTTTCGCAACAGCCAGGACGAGGTGTTTGCGCTGCTGGACCGTTGCCCGCACAAGGGCGGCCCTTTGAGCCAGGGCATTGTGTTTGGCACCCATGTGGCCTGCCCGCTGCACAACTGGAACATCGGCCTGTGCGACGGCCAGGCCTCAAAGCCCGACGAGGGTTGCACGCCGAAGTTCAGCGTGAAGCTCGAAGGCGGCGCGGTGTATCTGAAGGTTTCCGAGCTGCAAGGCCATGCGACAGACCTGCTGCGGCCGATTGCTGGGCCGGCGCGCCGCAACGCGGCTGTTTAAGCAGAGAACGCCGCCATGAAGGAAACAAAATCAACTTGTCCTTATTGTGGGGTGGGCTGCGGCGTCATCATTGAGAGCGAGGGCGCACAGATCACCGGCGTGCGCGGTGACCCGGATCACCCGGCCAACTTCGGGCGGCTGTGCTCCAAGGGCAGCACCTTGCATCTCACAGCCAGCGCGCCGGTCACCTTGCAGACGCGGCTGTTGCAACCGATGCAGCGCCTGGTGCGAGGTGCTGCGCCGCAGGCGGTGAGCTGGGATGCGGCCCTGGGCCAGGCGACCACAGAGTTCGCCCGCATCATCCGCGAGCACGGCCCGGATGCGGTGGGCTTTTATGTGTCGGGCCAGTTGCTCACCGAAGACTATTACGTCTTCAACAAACTGGCCAAGGGCCTGGTGGGCAGCAACAACATAGACACCAATTCGCGCCTGTGCATGAGCAGCGCGGTGGCCGGCTACAAAAAGACCCTGGGTGCCGACGCGCCCCCGGCCTGCTACGACGATGTGAATTTTTGCGAAACGCTTTTCATCGTCGGGTCCAACACGGCCTACGCGCACCCTGTGCTGTTTCGCCGCATCGAAGACGCCAAGAAAAACAATCCGGCACTGAAGATTGTGGTGGTCGATCCCCGGCGCACCGACACCGCCGACATGGCCGACCTGCATCTGGCCATCCAGCCCGGCACCGACGTGATGCTGTTCAACGGCATGCTGCATTTGATGCTGTGGGAGGGCTGGGTGGATGCGGCCTGGCTTGCCGCGCACACCAGCGGCTTTGAGGAACTGAAGGCGACTGTGCGCGACTGCACCGCCGATGTGGTGGCGCAGACCTGTGGCATCAGCAAAGATGCTTTGTTCCAGGCCGCACGCCTGTTTGCCGGCCTGTATGGCAGCGGCGCGGCGCGCAAGCCCACGCTCAGCCTGTATTGCCAGGGCCTCAACCAATCCAGCAGCGGCACGGCCAAGAACGCCGCGTTGATCAACCTGCACCTGGCCACCGGCCAGATCGGCAAACCCGGTGCCGGCCCCTTTTCGCTGACCGGCCAGCCCAATGCCATGGGCGGGCGCGAGGTCGGGGGGCTGGCGAATTTGTTGAGTGCGCACCGCGACCTGGCCAACCCGGAGCACCGCGCCGAAGTGGCCGCACTCTGGGGCGTGGACGCTGTGCCAGAAAAGCCGGGCAAGACGGCGGTGGAAATGTTCCAGGCCGCCGCCGATGGGGAAATCAAAGCGCTGTGGATTGCCTGCACCAACCCCGCCCAAAGCATGCCCGACCAGGCCACGGTGCGCCGCGCACTGGAGCGCGCCGAGCTGGTCATCGTGCAGGAGGCCTTTGCGACCACCGCCACCTGTGCCTATGCCGACATCCTGCTGCCCGCCACCACCTGGGGTGAGAAGGAGGGCACGGTCACCAACAGCGAACGCCGCATCAGCCGCGTGCGCGCAGCAGTTGTGCCGCCTGCTTCTGAAGGCACCACCGGGCCGCGTCACGATTGGGCAATAGCCACGGACTTCGCCCAGCGCCTGGAGCAGGCAATGGGCCGCAGCGGACCCACGCTGTTTCCCTACGCCGATGCCGAATCCATATGGAACGAGCACCGGGAATCCACCCGCGGGCGCGACCTCGACATCACCGGACTGAGCTACGCGATTCTGCAAGAGGCGCCCCAGCAATGGCCGTTTGCGCAGGACGCGTCTACAGGGAAAGCCCGCCTCTACGAAGACGCCATTTTTTCGACGCCCGACGGCCTTGCCCGCTTTGCCAATGTGAAGTACCAACCGGTGGCCGAGCCGCGCGATGCGCGCTATCCCTTCTCGCTCAACACCGGACGCCTGCGCGACCAGTGGCATGGCATGAGCCGCACCGGCACGCTGGGCCGACTGTTTGGCCATGTGCGCGAACCCGCCTTGCAAATGCACCCGCAGGACATGGCGCGCCGGCTCTTGGCCGAGGGCGATCTGGTGCATGTGACGAGCCGGCGCGGCTCCATCCTGTTGCCGGTGCAGGCCAGCGCCGAGCAGGGCCTGAGCCAGGTGTTTTTGGCCATGCATTGGGGCGAAGAATTTTTGAGCGGTCGCAGCAGCACGGGCAGCCGGCTGGCGGGCGTCAACGCCCTGACCACCTCCGCCTTTTGCCCGGACTCCAAACAGCCCGAGTTCAAACACGCAGCCGTCAAGGTGCTCAAGGCCGAGCTGCCCTGGACCCTGCTGGCCATGGCCTGGCTGCCTGCTGCTGAGGTGCTGGCGGCACGCGTGCAACTGCAGGCGCTGATGGCCGAATTTCCCTTTGCCTCCTGCGTGCCCTTTGTCAACAGCGCGCCGGTCGGCGGTGAGGAGCGCCAGGGCCTTCTGTTGCGCGCTGCGGCCCACGAGACCGTGCCCGTAGCCCTGTTGGAGCGCATCGAAGCCATTTTGCAATTGCAGGGCCCCGAGGTGCTGCGCTATGCCGATGTGCAGCGCGGCCAGCGCCGCACCATGCGCCAGCAGCGCGTGGGCATCGACACGCGCCTGATTGGGTTTTTGCTGGCCGGCGACACCAGCGCACAGGCCTGGATCAGCGGCCTGCTGCAGGACGAACTGCCGGCCCAGGCCTATGGCCGCGCGCTCTTGTTGCCGGCGCGCAAGCCGCCGGTTCCCCTGGTGTCCAAGGGCAAAGTGGTGTGTACCTGCTTGCATGTCAGGGACAGCGCCATCGAGGGCCATTTACGGTCCTGCTCCGGCACCGCTTCCGAGAGGCTGGCAAAATTGCAGGCCGACCTGCAATGCGGCACCCATTGCGGCTCTTGCCTCCCCGAACTGCAGCGCATGGTGCGCGGCAGTCAAACCATCATTCCCATCCTGACCAGCGCGTGAACACTGTGAACAACGACCTCTCTTCCCATCCCGCCCTCGGCCAGGTCACCTTGGTGGGCGCGGGCCCGGGCGACCCGGAGCTGCTGACCATCAAGGCCTTGAAGGCGATACAGGCCGCCACCATGCTGCTGGTGGATGACCTGGTGAGCGAGCCCATCGTGGCCCTTGCGTCGCCCACTGCGCGCGTGGTCTGGGTCGGCAAACGCGGCGGCTGCAAGTCCACGCCGCAATCGTTTATCGAGAAGCTGATGATCACGGCAGCCCTTGAGGGCGAGCAGGTGGTGCGCCTCAAGGGCGGCGATCCCTTTCTGTTTGGCCGGGGCGGTGAAGAGGTGGAGCATCTGCAGCAAGCCGGTGTGCGCGTGAGCGTGGTCAACGGCATCACCGCAGGGCTGGCAGCCGTCACCTCGCTGAACACCCCCTTGACCCACCGCGACTATGCCCATGGCGTGGTGTTTGTCACCGGCCACGCCAAGCCCGGCGACACGGGCACCGACTGGCGCGCCCTGGCGCAAACGGCCCGCCAGGCCAAGCTGACCCTGGTGATCTACATGGGGGTCACAGGCGCTGCCCACATCCAGAGCGAGTTGCTGCAGGGTTTGAGCGCCGACACGCCGGTGGCCATCATCCAGAACGCCAGCCTGGCGCAGCAGCGCCACGCCGCCTGCTTGCTGTGCGACCTCGCGGACACCATTGGGCGCGAAGGCCTGGGCAGCCCGGCCGTCATCGTGGTGGGCGATGTGGTGCAGGGCCTGCTGGCGGTGGCACAGCCGTTGCGGGCGGGCGTAGGCGCGTAACACGCGGCGGACTGCCGCCTTTGGGCTGCACAATCAGGGCATCCCCAACCCACGCTAAAGAATTGACAATATGAATCTGCATACCTGGTGGCTGTTTGTGGCCATGGCCTTTGTGGTGTCGGCCACACCCGGACCGAACATGCTGCTGGTGATGAGCCACAGCGCGCGCTTTGGCTGGCGCGCGGCGATTGCCACCATGTGCGGCTGCATGACATCTTTGTTGGCCATGATGAGCATTTCGGCCGCCGGCATGGGCGCGCTGCTGCAGGCCTTCCCCACGGTGTTCGATGCCATGCGCCTGGCCGGTGCCGCCTACCTGGCCTATCTGGGTGTGCAGGGCTGGCGCAGCAAGGTGGCCGACAGCGACGATGCTGCGTCGCAGGCTGTGCGCGAGACCGCCCGGCCCCTGCAGCTGTACCGCCAGGGCATGCTGGTGGCCGCCAGCAACCCCAAGGCTATCCTTTTTGCAGCCGCCTTTTTTCCGCAATTCCTGGACCCGGCCGCTGCCACGCTGCCGCAGTTCTCCATTTTGTTGGCCAGCTTTGCGGTGATGGAGGTGAGCTGGTACCTGGTCTATGCGCTGGGCGGTCACAAACTCTCGCATTACCTGCGCCGGGCCAGCGTGATGCGCGTCTTCAACCGCGTCACGGGCGGGGTCTTCATCGGCTTTGCGGCGCTGATGGCCACCGTGCGCGAATGAGGGTTTGCTGCCTGCGTAAATAAAAAGCGCGTTGAAGCGGCGCGCTCCTGGCGGCAAGCATTTCCCGTGGTAAATTTTTGCCCAATAGTAAATTGCTTCCGAACAAGGAGACCGCCATGACAACCGAATCCCAATGTCCATTCAAGGGCGATGCGCGCGAAAACAAGGCCGCACAAGGCCCGTCGAACGCGCACTGGTGGCCACATCAGTTGCGCTTGGGGCTGCTGCACCAGCACTCTTCCAACTCAAACCCCATGGGCGCTGACTTCAATTATGTCCAGGCCTTCAAGAGCCTGGATCTGAATGCGGTCATCAAAGACCTGCATGCCCTGATGACCGATTCGCAGGACTGGTGGCCGGCAGACTTTGGCCACTACGGTCCCCTGTTTGTGCGCATGGCCTGGCACAGCGCCGGCACCTACCGCACGACGGACGGACGTGGCGGTGCGGGCACCGGCAACCAGCGCTTTGCACCGCTCAACAGCTGGCCCGACAACGTCAACCTCGACAAGGCGCGCCGCTTGCTCTGGCCGATCAAACAGAAGTACGGCCGCAAAATTTCCTGGGCCGACCTGATGATCCTCACCGGCAATGTGGCGCTGGAGTCCATGGGCTTCAAGACCTTCGGTTTCGCCGGTGGCCGTGCCGATATCTGGGAGCCCGAAGAAGACGTGTATTGGGGGGCCGAAAAAAAATGGCTGGATGACCAGCGTCACAGCGGCGAGCGCGAACTGGAAAACCCCCTGGCTGCGGTGCAGATGGGGCTGATTTACGTGAACCCGGAGGGCCCCAATGGCAAGCCCGACCCGCTGGCTTCGGCACGCGACATCCGCGAGACCTTTGCCCGTATGGCGATGGACGATGTGGAGACGGTGGCCCTGATTGCCGGCGGCCACACGTTTGGCAAGACCCATGGCGCGGGAGACGCATCCCATGTGGGGCCAGAGCCTGAGGCCGGCGCCATCGCGCAACAGGGCCTGGGCTGGAGCAGCAGTTTTGGCAGCGGCAAGGGCGCAGACACCATCAGCAGCGGCCTGGAGGTCACCTGGACCACCACCCCCACGCAGTGGAGCAACAACTACTTCAGCAACCTGTTTGGCTACGAATGGGAGTTGACCCAAAGCCCCGCCGGTGCGCACCAGTGGACCCCCAAAGGCGGCATGGGCGCCGACACCGTGCCCGACGCCCATGACCCCGCAATACGCCACGCCCCCGCCATGCTGACCACCGATCTGGCCTTGCGCGTGGACCCGGCCTACGCAAAGATCGCGCGGTGTTTTCTTGCACATCCGGATCAGTTTGCCGACGCCTTTGCCCGTGCCTGGTTCAAGCTCACGCACCGCGACATGGGCCCGCAGTCCCGCTACCTGGGCCCTTTGGTGCCCAAGGAGTCACAGCTCTGGCAGGACCCGCTTCCCGCACAGGGCCAACTCGTGGTGGACGCGCAGGACCTTGCCGCCCTGAAGGTACGTATCCTGGCGTCAGGCCTGAGCCATGCCCAACTGGTGAGCACGGCCTGGGCATCGGCCGCAACATTTCGCCGCAGCGACAAACGGGGTGGCGCCAACGGTGCGCGCATCCGCCTGGCGCCGCAAAAGGACTGGGAAGTCAACCAGCCCCCATTGCTGGCTAAGGTGTTGTCCAGCCTGGGCGCGATACAGAGCGCGTTCAACCGCGTGCAGTCCGGTCGCAAGAAGGTTTCACTGGCCGATCTGATTGTGCTGGGTGGCTGCGCCGCCGTGGAAGCGGCCGCCAAGAAGGCGGGTCACGAGGTGCGCGTGCCCTTTTCGCCGGGACGCATGGACGCGTCGCAGGAGCAGACCGATGTGGCGTCCTTCGCCGTTCTGGAGCCGCGGGTGGACGGCTTTCGCAATTACGTGCGCAAGGGCTTGCAGGTCGATGCACCCGCGCTGTTGCTGGACAAGGCGCAGCAGCTGGGCTTGAGCGCCCCCGAGATGACGGTGCTGATAGGCGGTCTGCGCGTGCTGGGTGCCAATGTGGGCCTGTCGCCGCATGGTGTTTTCACCCGGCGACCCGGCATCTTGAGCAATGACTTCTTTGTGCACCTGCTCGACATGCGCACCCAGTGGCAGCCTTCTGCTGCATCGGACGCGGTGCTCGAAGGGCGCGAGCGCAGCAGTGGCGCACAACAGTGGAGTGCTACTGTGGTCGATCTGGTGTTCGGTTCGAATGCGCAACTGCGCGCCATTGCCGAGGTCTATGCCAGCAGTGATGCACAAGCGCTCTTTGTGCGCGACTTTGTGGCAGCCTGGGCCAAGGTGATGGAGCTGGACCGCTTCGACCTGGCCTGAATGGCGAAGAGGGAGGCGGATCTCGCCTCTCTCTTGGGCTTGCAACTTCAGTTGCGCTTGCGGCTTAGATCAGGGTCAGTTCCACCTCGATGTTGCCGCGTGTGGCATTGGAGTAGGGGCACACCTGGTGCGCGGCGTCCACCAGATCCTGCGCCACTGCACGGTCCATACCCGGCAGGCTGATGGCCAGGCGCGCGGCAATGCCAAACCCTGCGGGGATGGGGCCAATGTCCACGCTGGCGTCGATGAAGGCATCGGCCGGCACTGCCACCTTCTTCAGGCTGGCAACGTGCTTCAGGGCGCCCATAAAGCAGGCGGAGTAGCCGGCAGCAAACAGCTGCTCGGGGTTGGTCGCATTGCCTGCGCCGCCCATGGCCTTAGGGGGCGAGAGCTTGACGTCGAGCAGTCCGTCGTCGGAGACGGAGCGGCCATCGCGTCCACCGGTGGTGTGGGCATGGGCGGTGTAAGCAACTTTGTCGAGTTTGGTGGTCATGGTGATTTCCTTGGTTGGGGGTGGGTTAAAAAACTTCAGGACAGCAGGCGCGCACGCAGCGACTTGATGCCCTTGCTAAGGGAACGAATTTCGGGCAGCTCGCATTGCGCCAGGGCGGCCACGCAGGCGGGTATGGCGGCGGCCTGTTTTTTGAGCGCCCGGCCGTTGCTGGTCAGGGTCACGCGCACTCGGCGTTCGTCTTCGGCATCGCGCTTGCGGCCCAGCAGCCCGGCTGCCTCCAAGCGCTTGAGCAGGGGGGTGAGGGTGCCGGAGTCCAGAAACAGGCGCGCACCGATGTCAGAGACCATCACGCCGTCGGCCTCCCACAACACCAGCATCACCACGTACTGCGGATAGGTCAGCCCCAGCTGGGCCAGCAGCGGCTTGTAGAGCTTGGTCATGGCCAGCGACGCCGAGTACAGGTCAAAGCACAGCTGGTTGTCCAGCAGCAGCGCTTGGGATGGAGGGATTTCTTTGGTGGGCATGGCGTAAATGTACGTTCCAATTAAATTGCACACAATTTAAAAAAACACATCGGCCCGATAGGCTCAGCCAATGCAGCGCAAGGGCTGTGGGCCTGTGGCGCGCAGGGCCTTGCGCCGCACAGTGCAAAATAGCGCCATGAGAGCACCCCCCCGATTGCAGTCCCTTGTGGACGAAGGCCTGATTGACACCGTTGTGCGCCAGCTGATGAGCGGCAAGGAGGCCATGGTGTATGTGGTGCGCTGCGGCGACGAGACCCGCTGCGCCAAGATCTACAAGGAGGCCACGCAGCGCAGCTTTCGCCAGGCTGTGGACTACACCGAGAACCGCAAGGTCAAGAATTCACGCCAGGCCCGCGCCATGGCCAAGGGCACCAAGTTTGGCCGCCAGGCCCAAGAAGCCGCCTGGCAGAGCGCCGAGGTGGACGCCCTGTACCGATTGGCCGGCGCCGGAGTGCGCGTGCCCCAGCCCTTTAACTTCCACGACGGCGTGCTGCTGATGGAGCTGGTGGTGGACGCCGATGGCGACGCCGCCCCGCGCCTGAACGATGTGGTGTTCAGCCGGGCCGACGCGCTGGCCCACCACGCCACCCTGGTCGCCGAGGTGGTGCGCATGCTGTGCGCCGGTGTCATCCACGGCGACCTGTCTGAGTTCAATATTCTGCTGGCCGCCGACGGCCCGGTCATCATCGACCTGCCACAAGCGGTGGACGCCGCCGGCAACAACCACGCCCAGCGCATGCTGCTGCGCGACGTCAACAACCTGCGCGACTTTTTCGGCAAGTTCGCCCCCGCCCTTCTGGCGACCGACTTTGGCGAGGAGATCTGGAGCCTGTATGTGGCGGGCGTGCTGTCCAACGACTACCCACTCACCGGCCGCTTTGCGCGCACCGCAGGGGCCGTGGACCTCGGCGGCGTGCTGCGCGAGATTGACGACGCGCGCGCCGAGGACGCGGCAAGGCGCTTGCGGATCGCGACGGCGAGTTAGGGGATGGCAGTGGGTGCGCTTGCTGGCTATGCCAGTTCGCGGGGGGCAGTGCTAGTGCCTGCACTTGACGCCATCGTCCAGAAATTATTGTGCTCAACGGCTTTCAAGCGGGACCTTGCGTAGCTGCTTTTTTTGGACTTCGGCGATCTATGCAATTTGTCTAAATGTCAATGGATACTGCGAGCGCCTAAAGTGCGTGAAGTTCAACAGAAACGCGCCGACGTAGGGGTCATCCAATTGTTCCTTGCTTGCCCACAACTGAGCTAACTGGTACTCCATGGCGCTCGGAACGAGTTGTGCGGCGCGTTTGGACTCACGCTCCAAGGAGGTCACCATGGTCCGCAAATCCTCCAAGAATGATTTGGCCTGCTCACCGCCTTGTGCGACAGCCACCGACAAATCTTTGCCGTGGTTGCTGCCGTCATAGAGACTGCGCATCCATTTGACAAACCACTCGCGCGATGCCCGCAGGGCTTCCTCGGGACCGGCTGTGGCCGTGTCGGTCATATGCAGGTAATGCGCCATGTGCTCGTGGATGTCTTTGCCATTGAGCAAAAAATCGGGCTTCATAAGCCGTGCAAAATTTTGGGCTTCAGGGCCGGGCGAATCTGGGTGTGCAAACGGTGCCCCGTAGCTACGGGCTATGGCGGAATGGCACTTACTTAAGCTTCCGCTCATGTCCATGTAGTTGGACATGTCGTCTAGCCTTAGCGCGAGAAACCTTCAACAATGGGTAGGCTTTGGATCGTCTTTTTCGCATTCTTGGCTCGATTCGCCCTGGACGTTTTC
>CAISLN010000097.1 GCA_903886275.1 uncultured beta proteobacterium
CCGGTGGTTCCGACACTGTGTACAGTTACCTCGCAAACTACACGCTTGGAACCAACGTCGAGAATGGTCGCATCGTGACGACGGCGGCGGCCAACCTCACAGGCAACAGTCTCAATAATGTCATCTACGCCGGAGCAGGTAACAACAGCCTCATCGGCGGTGACGGTATCGATACGCTCTCTTATTACAACGGGCTGAGTGGTTCCACGGGTGTCACAGTCAGTTTGGCGAGCTCTTTGGCACAGGCCACTGGCGGCTCCGGTTCCGACACGATTTTTGGTTTCGAGAACCTGATCGGTAGTAGTTTAAGCGACGCGCTGGTTGGCAGCACCGGCAGCAATAACCTCAATGGTGGTGCTGGAAATGACACGCTGACGGGTGGTGCGGGTCTTGACCTCTTCCGGTTTGATACGGCGTTGAACGCAAGCACCAATTTGGATCGAATCACTGACTTCAACGTCGTGGATGACACGATCCAGTTGGAAAATGCCATCTTCACCAAACTCGCTTCCACAGGAGCCCTGTCCAGTGGAATGTTCGTTATGGGTACTGCTGCCGCAGACGCGAACGACTACCTCGTCTACAACAGCAGTACCGGCGCGTTGTACTACGATGCCGATGGCAGTGGCGCGGGTGCTGCCGTCCAGTTTGCCACCCTTGCCAACTTGCCAACGATGACCTACGCAGACTTTGTCGTGACCTGAGTACTGCTCACCACTTGTGCGCCAGCCTACGGGCTGGCGTTTTTGGCTTCTTTGAGACATCTGTGCAAATCACCTTCACTGCCCCCTTTCCAAACATCGCCCTTACCGGTAACTATGTCCAACCCGACCTTGGCACTACTGTCCCTGCCAAGAAAACGGACGGTACACAGGATCTGTGTACCTCCCAACTTAGTAAGTTGTCATGCTGCTGAAGGGCCTTGTGCGCGCCTTCTGCGTGACGATTACCCAGTAAGCCTGCTGAATGCGGTTTCTTTTCATACACCAGAACTTCCCTGGGCAGTTTCGCCACGTTGCCAAAGCACTGGCGGATGATCCTGGCAACCAAGTCATGGGCGTCTGCGAGGCGCGAAGCCTTCAGGGACGCCCGGCACTGCATTCTAGGATTCGCATGATGGGCTACCAAGCCCATGGGTCGGCTCACAAGGAAACACACCACTATTTGCGCGACTTCGAGGGCCACCTCCGTCGCGGTCAGACCGTCGTGCGGCTGCTGCTGAAGCTAAGGGACGAAGAAGGCTTTCAGCCCGATGTTGTCGTCGTTCACCCAGGTTGGGGCGAAGGTATATTTCTGAAAGACGTTTTCCCCAAGGCCAAGATCGTCCAGTACTTCGAGTACTACTATCAAAGCACTGGTGGCGATGTCGGTTTCGATAGCGAGTTTCCCAGTACCCTGGATGACCGATTGCGAGTCCGAATCAAAAACAGCACGCAGTTGCACAGCCTGATCGGCTGCGACCAAGGCATCTCACCTACCCTATGGCAAAAGTCCCGCTACCCAGCTGAGCTGCAGCCAAAGATCGAGGTGGTTCACGAAGGTATAGACACGGAAGTCGTCAGACCCCATTCCGATGCCTGGGTCGATATCAACGGCAAGCGTCTTCAGAGCGGCGACGAGATAGTCACCTACGTTGCGCGCAATCTAGAGGCCTACCGGGGTTTTCACACCTTCATTCGCTGTCTGCCCAGGCTCCAGGCGCTGCGTCCCAATGCCAAGGTGATTCTTGTTGGTGGCGATGACGTCAGCTATGGCAAGCGTCTGCCCGGTGGGCAGACCTACCGGCAGCGCTACTGCGCTGAAGTGCAGGACTTGGTGGACTGGAGCCGCGTGTTTTTCGTTGGCAAGCTGGCGTATGGAGACTATCTTAAGGTTTTGCAGGTATCAGCTGCTCACGTCTACCTGACCTACCCGTTTGTGCTCTCCTGGTCCATGCTGGAGGCGATGTCAGCGGCTTGTCTGCTCATCGCATCGGACACGGCACCGGTTCGAGAGCTCATCGAAGACGGTTGCAACGGCCTGCTGGTTAATTTCTTTGACTGCGAACAACTGGCTGACAGGGTGGCCGAGGTGCTTGCCAATCCAGATAGGTACCAACCACTGCGCGAGCGTGCCCGCCAGACGATCATCGCGCAGTACGACCTCAAAACCATCTGCCTGCCCAAAATGCTGGACTGTTTGCTTTCCTCTTTTTGAGGATCTCGATCAGCCCCATCCAAACGGTAGTCTCCTGACCATCCCCTTATTCAGTCACTAATTTCTTGCGGAGCCCTGCCATTTCTAACTTAGCCGAACAACGCCTTTGGTCCGATTTAAAGCCTACGCTGTGGGTCGCCGGCGGCTTCAGCCTATTCATCAACTTGATGCAATTAGGACCCATCCTTTACATGCTTCAGGTTTTTGATCGGGTTCTGACAAGTCGTAGTTTGCCAACTTTGTACATGCTGACCCTGCTGGTGGGTATCTCCTTGGTCTCCATGGCCCTTGTGGATATGGCGCGAGGTCGTTTGATGGTTATGGCGGCTCGAAAAGTTGATGTGTTGCTTGGCGAGCGGGTCCTCAAGCACTTGGTACGCAATGCCAGTGCAGTCAATCGGACAGCCTCACTCTACGGCATCAAGGACATCGCCACTTTGCGTGGATTTTTGACCGGTAACAACGTTATTTCACTGTTCGACGCTCCCTGGTTGGTCATATTCATCGTGATCATTTTCCTCTTCCACCCTTTGATGGGGGGCGTTGCGGTGTTGGGTTCTGTCATTCTGGTGCTGCTCGCCTGGCTCAACGAGAAGACCAGTCGTCAGGATCTTGAGCGCTACCAGGACACCACCCGCCGGGCGGGCCAGTTCATGGACCAGGGGGTGCGCAACGCCGATGTGCTCAACAGCATGGGGATGACGCGACAATTCGCGGCCAAGTGGGAGTCCCTCAATACCAGCGCATTGGTGCGTATGCAGTCCACCAGCGGACGGATGGGGGCCATCCTCGCAGTGAGCAAATTTGTTCGGCAGAGTATTCAGATCGTGATGATGGGTGTTGGTGTTTACCTGGTGATTCACGACAATCTGTCTCCGGGCATCATGATTGCCAGTACCACCCTGTTAGGTCGCGCGATGGCACCTGTAGAAAGCCTGATCGGTAACTGGAGCGGATTGGTGGCGGCACGATCGGCGTATGCACGACTGCTCAAACTATTCCCTGTAATTTTCGACGACACCCAGCGCCAACTGCTTCCTGCACCGCAGGGCCGGATTCAAGTGGAACGGGCTTATCTCGCAGGGACCGACAAGGACCATCCCATCTTGCGTCAAGTTGACCTCGACCTGCCTGCTGGTAAAGCTTTAGCGATTCTGGGCTCCAGCGGCTCGGGCAAGTCCAGCCTCGCCAAACTGATCGTCGGGGTTTGGCTGCCCACGTCTGGGCATGTCCGTATCGATGGTGCCGATCTCAGGCACTGGGACCCGAACCAACTCGGCCCCTGCCTGGGCTACTTGCCGCAGGATGTCGAGCTGTTTCCCGGTACGATCGCAGAGAACATCGGCCGCTTTGACATCAGCAACCGCGAAGCCATCATTCAGGCTGCACAAGCGGCGCATGCCTATGAGCTGATACTGCGCCTGCCAGAAGGCTTCGAGACCAAACTAGGAGAGGGAGGTATTCAGCTTTCTGCCGGCCAGGCGCAACGCATCGGACTCGCCCGCGCCCTCTACGGGCAACCCACGATCGTTGTGCTGGATGAACCCAACGCCAACCTGGATGCGGAAGGTGAACAAGCCCTGCTGCAGGCACTCTCCGAGCTCACGTCACAAGGCTGCACGCTCATTCTGATTACCCACAAACCCGGTCTCGTCGGCAGCATGGACTATTTGCTCGTGATGCGGGATGGTCGGGTCGAGCTGTTAGGGCCGCGTGAGGAAGTGATATCCCGACTCAGTGGCAACATATCTCCGCAGAATCGCGGCACATCAACTTCCGGTAGTCCATCGACCATGCCGGGAAATCCGGTCATCAGCACTGGGAGCCAGGCATGACCGCATTCGCAACATCTTTGGCCATACAGTCGCGCACCATGCTGAAGCAAGCCATAGCCCACCCTGCTGCATTTGGGGCCAGTGTGATCGGTCTCTCCCTGGTGGCTTTTATCCTTTGGGCAGCCTTGGCACCATTGAGTGGAGCAGTCGTCGCCATGGGGCTGGTCAAGACGGAACTCAACCGCAAATCGGTCCAGCACCCCGAGGGCGGCATCATCAAGCAGTTGCTGGTCAAGGACGGTGATCGGGTCGAGGCTGGACAAACGGTGATCGAATTGGAGAATGTCAGCACCGACTCCAATTACCAGTTGCAGCGCGAGATGGTGGTGTTCGAGACGCTTAAGCGCGACCGCTTGGATGCCGAGCAGCAACTCAATCCCAAGTTCGCCATGGACCCAGAAGTCCGAAATCTCTTTGGTGCCGACCTGGCACTCCCCACTTATCAGCGCGAGTTGAAGATCTTTCAGGCCCGTCGCTCCAGCTTCGACCAGCAGTTGGCGACCTTGAGCAATCAACTCGGGGCAATGGACAGTGAAAGACGTTCGCTACAAGATCAAATCAAGGCAGACAGGGAAGGTCTGCGCCTGGTTGACGAAGAGCTTGTCATGAACCGCGCATTGGAAATTCAGCAGTTCGTGGCCAAGATCCGGGTCATGGCTTTGGCACGCGCTTCAGCAGACTACCAATCCAAGTTAGGAGAGCGTGAAGCGGCGCTCGCGCAGGCTGAACAAAGGGCTAACGATGTCAGGTTGCGAATGGCGGCTATCCGCAACGATTACCAGCGCCTGGCCTCCGAAGAATACAAAGAAAGCAGCAATCGACTAGCCGAGCTTCGCGAACGACTGCGTCCCGCCGAAGACGCATTGCAGCGCAAGAAAATCACGACAACCGTTTCCGGCAAGGTGGTTGGTTTGCGTTTTCATGCCCCTGGTCAAGTAGCCGGCCCTCGGGAAGTTTTAATGGAGATCGTGCCCGATGACGAATCGCTGGTCGTGGAGTCGCAAGTGGCCGTCGATGGCATCAACGATCTGTATGTCAACCAGGCTGCCGATCTACGCTTTACTGCGTTCAAATCACGCACAACGCCCATTGTCACCGGTACGGTCACCTATGTCTCCGCCGACGCACTCACGGACAAGAACGGGATGCCGTTTTATCAGGTACATATCCGTCCCCAGCCGGAGTCGCTCAAGGCAGCCGGCATTCAATCCATCCACCCAGGCATGGCGGTGGAGGTCTATATCCTGACCAATGGACGCAGTGCATCAGACTACCTGCTCTCTCCCATCACGGACACGCTCAGGAAATCCATGCGGGAAAAGTGATGAAGACATCTCCCTCTGGGGCGTGGTTCAAAGCAGGGGTATTTGAACTACGCCCGCCTAGCCTATGACTTGCTCCTTGGGCGCGCGGTCGGCAGGAACAGCACCACGGCCTGCTTGTTCTTGAAGCTGGCCGTAAGTGCCACGTTGTTCCATTGCGCCAGGTTGTGCGCAGTCACCCGGTATTTCAGCGCCATGTTCGCCACGGTAGCGCCCTTGCCGGCACGCACCATGGTTTTCTTGAGGATGATTTCAGGTTCCAGCGAGACTTGCCCGGTGTCTGCCACATGGCTAGTGACATCCTGTGCGGTGTTCGCGCCGCGCGGCACCAACAGGGCCGAGCCCGGGCGAATCAACATGCGCGGCGGAATGTTGTTGAGGCTGCGAAACTCAGACTCGCCCATGCCCACCTTCTTCGCAGCGTCGGCGGCGCGCATGGTGCTGGGTGCCACCCACACCGTCCAGCTCGCCAGTCGACCGCCGCTGTAGGCTTCCAGATTGGTCTGGAAGATTTTGGCGTTGTCCCAGGGAAGCAGGATCTGGGGTGTGCCTGCGGCCATGATGACCGGCTTGTTGACCGATGGATTGAGGGCCTTGAAGTCCTCCATGGGCACTTCCGCCAAGCGGGCAGCCAGCACCACGTCGATGTCCCGGCGAATCGTCACCGTGTCAAAGTAGGGGTGGTTGCCAATGGCGGGTAGGTGCGAATTGAAGTCCTGCGGCTGCGCCACGATGTTCTTGATGGCCTGCAGCTTGGGCACATACATGCGCGTCTCCATCGGCATGGACAAATCGGGGTAGCCCGTATTTAGGCCGGCGCGTTGGTTCCTGCTGATGGCCTTGCCGACGCTGCCTTCTCCCCAGTTGTAGGCGGCCAGCGCCAGATGCCAGTCGCCAAACAAGTTGTAGAGCTTTTGCAGGTAGTCCAGTGCGGCGCGGGTGGAGGCCAATACGTCGCGGCGGTCATCGCGAAATACGTTTTGCTTGAGCTCGAAGGTGCGCCCGGTGGCCGGCATGAATTGCCACATGCCTGCGGCCTTGGCGCTCGATACTGCCTGCGGGTTAAAGGCACTCTCCACAAAGGGCAGCAGCGCCAGCTCGGTAGGCATGTTGCGCAGCTCCAGTTCTTCAACGATGTGGAACATGTATTTTTGTGAGCGCTCCGTCATGCGGAAAATATAGTCCGGCCGGCTGGAATACCACTGCTCGCGGTCATGCACCAGGTTGTTGTCCAGGTCGGGCATGCCATAGCCACGGCGTATGCGTTCCCACAGATCCCTGGGCGGGGACAGTGATGCAATGGCGCGCGAGCCGGCCTGTTTATCGGCTTCCAGGTTGGTCAGCAGGCTGCCTAGGGGCACAGACGTAGCCGATTTTTCGCGCGCACGCGATGGTGGGAGTGGTGCTTTTCGTGCGCTGCTGTCGTTCGCGCTGTTGTTGGGGCTTGCCGGGTTGGTGCTTGTCGCACAACCGGCGAGCCAGACCAGGGCACATAGCAGCAGCCATTTCATACGGTTCATCGGTAGTCGTTCTTCCATTGGCGCAGCGTGGCAAAGGCGCCAGCGCTATCTGTCATATTGGCGTCATGCGCCTTGGCTGCGGCCATCACGGCGGGCAGGCGGCTGCGCAGGAAGGGGTTGATCTGTCGCTCCAGTGCCAGGTTCGAGGGCAGCGTCGGCAGACCCTGGGCCCGCAATGCCTGGCATTGCGCCAGGTACTGCTGCAGATCGGTGTTGCCGGGCTCCACGGCCAGCGCGAACAACAGGTTGCTCAGGGTGTACTCATGGGTGCAGCAAACGCGGGTGTCATCGGGCAGTGCCGCAAGGCTCTCGAGCGAGGCCAGCATCTGCGCCGGCGTGCCTTCAAACAGCCTGCCACAGCCGCCACTAAACAGGGTGTCGCCACAAAACAGCAGCGGCGCTCCATCCACGGCGGGGCAGTAATAAGCGATATGACCGGCCGTATGTCCCGGCACGTCGAGCACCTGAAACGACAGGCCCATGGCGCTACAGGTGTCGGCGCCGCTCAGGCGCTGCAGGGGCTTGGGCATTTCCTCGGTGGCCGGGCCGAACACCGTGGCTCCAGTGGCATTGCGCAGTTCGGCCACACCACCGGTGTGGTCGGCATGGTGATGGGTGACTAAAATGGACGCCAGTTGCAGGCCTTCGCGCTGCAGGGCATCGCGCACGGGCTGTGCGTCTCCAGGGTCAACGACCAGGGCTGTGTGGCCGTCGTGCAACATCCAGATGTAGTTGTCGGAAAAAGCGGGCAGCGGAATTAACTTCATGAGCGAATCGATTATATGTATGGTTGAGTGGTTGCAGACACCGGCTGGAAAGTACCTGCTGGCCTGGGAGCGTGAGCGCTTGGATGCGGCCGTGGCGGATATTTTTGGCTACCACGCGTTGCAGCTGGGCCTGCCGCAACTCGATGCCTTGCATACTAACCGCATGCTGAACCGCTGGTTGGCTTTGGACCAATGGGGGCAGGTAAAGCAGGGCGATTCGCGTCCGGTGGCGCTGCTGACCGACTTCTGCGCGCTGCCCTTTGCATCCAGCAGCCTGGACCTGGTGGTGTTGCCCCATACCCTGGAATTCAGTGCCGACCCGCACGCCACTCTGCGTGAAGTGGAGCGCGTGTTGGTGCCCGAGGGCAGGGTGGTGATCTGCGGTATGAATCCGGCCAGCCTGTGGGGGCTCAAGCAGCGGCGCAGTAGGCTCGCTCAGCGCCTGGGAGGCGGTGCCTCGTTCCTGCCCGATGGCGGTGAACTCATAGGCCATTGGCGCCTGCGCGACTGGCTGGGCCTGTTGAGTTTTGAGGTGGAGGCGGCCGAGTTCGGCTGCTACCGACCGGCCCTGCGCAGCCAGCAGTGGTTGCAGCACTTTGCCTGGATGGACCAGGCCGGCGCGCGCTGGTGGCCCATCTTTGGCGCGGCGTATTTTTTGGTGGCGGTCAAGCGGGTGCGCGGCATGCGCCTGCTGGGCCCGGCCTGGAAGGCTGTGCCGGCACGCGCCGCCAGTGGCGTGTCGGTGGCCCACAGTGTCACGGAATATTTGAAACCGGAGAATGAAGCTTGAATGATGTGGTGATTTATACCGACGGCGCCTGCAAGGGCAACCCCGGCCCCGGCGGTTGGGGTGCCTTGCTGCGCTCGCAAGATGGCGCCGAGAAAGAACTTTGTGGCGGCGAACTCGGCACCACCAATAACCGCATGGAGATGATGGCCGTCATTGAGGCGCTGGGTGCGCTCAAGCGACCCTGCACCGTGGTGCTGCACATCGACAGCCAGTATGTGCTCAAGGGCATTACCGAGTGGCTGGTCGGCTGGAAGGCCAGGGGCTGGAAAACCGCGGCCAAGCAGCCGGTGAAAAACGTGGACCTGTGGCAGCGCCTGGATACGCTGGTGGCCAATGCTGGCCACACCATCGACTGGCGCTGGGTCAAGGGCCATGCCGGTGACCCTGGCAACGAGCGCGCCGATGCGCTGGCCAACTTGGGTGTGGAGAAGACGCTGGCGCAGCGGGCCTAGGCCGCGCCGGACAGGCGTTAGCGCGTGCCCATCAGGCGGTTCAGCGCGGCCGTGTAGATGTGGTAATTTTTGTTGCCCAGGTTGAGCTGGCGCACCCGCTCCAGCAGGTCGCGGGCTTCGCTTGCGACCTGCTGGCTTTTGCCTTCCTTGGTCAGCATGCCGATCAAGAGGCCGCATAGGTTGATCAAAATGACCTCGTTGTTGGGCAGCTTGTTGGCGGCGCTGCGCAGCAGGTTGGCGCCTGCTAGCAGGTCGCCGCTGCGGGCCAGCTTGACGCCCTGGTTGTTGATGGCGACCACTTCGTTCTGCGACTGGGCAATCAGTTCCTGGCCTTCGCTGCCCAGGCCGTTGTCTTCGAAGAGGGTCGCGATGCGCAGGGACAGTTCGGCGCTTTCGTGGTTGTTTTTCACCACCTCCTGCAGCAGGCTGCTGGCCTTTTCTTTTTTGCCCAGTTTGAACAGGGTATGGGCCACATCCATGGCTACTTCGGAACTTACCTTGCCAGCGGCCTTTTCCATCAGGCGCTCGGCCTGCTCCATTGCCGCTTCGGATTTTTCGGGTTGCCCCATCTGGTGGTAGACCGCGCTCTCGGCGGCGGCGGTCTGTATCGCCGCCTCGGTGTTGTATTTGAATTCTTTGCGGCTCTGGGCCAGGGTCTTGAGGGCTTCCAGCGGCGCGTCTTTGTCCGCGTGGACACGTGCCAGACTGGTGTAGGCGCCGGGTGCCTTGTGCGGCGAAAATTCGCTGATCTTGATGGTCTTCTCAAAGGCGGCCTGGGCCACATCGAGCGCCCCGTTTCGAAAGGCGGTATCGCCCAGCATTTTTTGCCGGGTGGGCGAGTTGGGCGAGATGCGCACCGCTTCTTGCAGCACCTTCTCGGCCTCCTCAAACTGGCCCAGCAAGGTACAGGTCCTGGCCAGCCAGTCCGAGGCCTCCATGTAAACCGGGTTGTCGCGCAGCACGCGCTGGAAGATGTCCTTGGCCTCCTGGTATTTTTTGTCGTGAAAGCAAATCTTGCCCATGCCGGTCAGTGCCCAGGCCACCTCCCGCACGGCGAGAACGGACTGGAACAGGGCCGCCGCCGCGACATGCTCGCCAATGGTGAGCAGCAGGTCACTTTTTATCCGCATAATTTCCTGCGGGTTGATGGCCTTGGTCTTGAGCTGCACATCGCATTGGGCAATCGCCTGGGCATAGTTCAGCGCCTTGACTGCCGCCTCGATAGGGGCCAGCGACTGCTTCCTGGTAATCAGTTTTTCCAGCCGGCTTTCCAGCATGGCCATGTTGATGGGCTTGAGCAGGTAGTCGTCGGGCTTGATCTCGGCGGCACCCATCACCATCTCCTGCGTCTTTTCGGCAGTGACCATCATCCAGACGGTGGACACGCCGATATGGCCCTTGAGTTTGGCCTCTTCGAGCACCTGTTGCCCATTGGGTCCAGGCCCCAGGTAGTAGTCGCAAATCACGATGTCGTATTTGACGGCGCTGAGTTGCTGGTTGGCGTCCTTGCCGGTGCTGGCGGTGTCTATGGCGGTCACACCCATGGCCTTGACGAACTCCCGCAGCAAGGTGCGCATGCCCTGGAAGTCATCGACGATGAGAACTTTGGCGTTTTGCAAAGAGAGAGACATGGTATGAAACGTTTCCTGGTGTGGGCTTAGGGCAGATGAAGAACAAAGCAGCCGCCGCCCAGACTGCCGCCGTTTTCAATGGACAGCGCTCCTCGCAGGACGCCGTTTTTGTGCAACTTGGCCACTTGGTCTGAAAAGTAAAAGCCCAGCCCCGTGCTGCCGGTTTCGAAGTTCACGGTCTTGTCAGACGTTGGGTCGCCCTGCTGCAGCAGGCACTCGGGGTATCCTGGTCCGTTATCTTCCACCCGCAATTCCAGCAGTTTGTCGCGCTGGCTAGCGGCGATGTGGATCTTGCCGGAGGTGTGGTGGTAGGCGTTGTTCAGGGCGTTGATCAGCACCCCCTTGACCAGCTCCCGGTCCATGTACCAATAACAGTCCGACGCGCAGTCCACGCTGACCGCAATGCCCTTGAATTCCATCATCGAATGGCTTTGCTGCACCACCTCTTCAAGCACCTCGGCCACTGTCTGCTCCGAGATATCCAAGGGGTAGATGGACTTGCTCAGCTTGTACAGGCTGAGCAGCTCCACCAGGTTCAGGTTCATGTGACTGGCCTGGTAGATCACGCGCCCGAGGTCCTGCACCGTGGCCTCGTCGCCCTTGCTTCGGCATTGCTGGGCAATGCGTTCGAGTTCGCTGACCTGTACATTGAGCGAATTTTTCATGTCGTGAATCGACGACGCGATCAAGTCGGTAAAGCGGATGTCGTCCTGTTTCATGTGCTTGGGTCTGCCTGAATACGGGAATCGCCCGCGCGGTCGTCTAGGTTGGCCTGGCAAATCAGGTACTTTATTTGTGCAGCCCAGATACTAAACCCGTGGCGGCCTGTTCATGCCAACGCGCAATGCAAACTCGCTATTGCGGCTGCGTCCCTCTGATCAGCTGTTTTGCCAAGTAACATGCGCCTTTGCCATCCAACTTCCAAGAGACGCAACCATGTACGCCTTGCCCCCACCATCCCTGCGCCGACGCACCCTGCTGGGCAGCGGTCTGGCCCTGGCTGCCAGCGCCATGCCAGTGCTGGCCCAAAGCAAGGTCTTGTTGCGCATCTCCAGCCCGGCCGGTCCCGACGACTGGCACGCCAGGATGTGGACCGTTTTCAAGGACACGTTGGAGAAAAGCGCGCCGGGCGAGTTTGAGGTGCAGATCAACCTCAACGCCTCGCTCTTCAAGCAGGGCGCCGAGCCCACGGCCATGGCGCGCGGCAATTTGGAGCTGAGCACCGTCTCGGCCTTTGACATCGCCAAGCAGGTGCCGGAGTTCTCCATCTTCACCGCCGGCTATGTGGTGCGCGACCCGGCCCAGCAGCAAAAGATTTTCAACGGCCCCATAGGCGCCGAGATGTTCAAGCGGGTGCAGGACAAGATGGACATCACGCCGTTGGCCACCGCCTACCTGGGCACCCGCCAACTCAATTTGCGCGATACGCGCAGCGTCAAAACCCCGGCCGACCTCAAGGGCGTCAAGCTGCGCATGCCAGGCTCCAAGGAATGGCTGTTCCTGGGCGAGGCCTTGGGCGCCACGGCCACACCGCTGGCCTTTGGCGAGGTCTATCTGGGCCTCAAGAGCGGCACCATAGACGCCCAGGATAACCCGCTGCCCACGGTGCGCGCGGCCAAGTTTTACGAGGTCACCAAACAAATCGTGCTCACCAGCCACCTGGTGGACAGCCTCTTTATCGCCATCTCCAGCAAGGCCCTGACCGCCTTGGCGCCCGCGCAAAGGCAAAAGGTGCTGGCCGCAGCGCAAGCCGCTTGCAGC
Organism: uncultured beta proteobacterium; assembly: GCA_903886275.1. Lineage (GTDB taxonomy): Bacteria > Pseudomonadota > Gammaproteobacteria > Burkholderiales > Burkholderiaceae_C > Allorhodoferax. The sequence goes on from CAISLN010000097.1 coordinate 12,275, forward strand.
TACAACAACGAAAACCGCCTGAAAGAGGAGGCCGAGCTGGTGGCCTTTTTCAAGAAGGAAGGCCTGCAGGTCAGCACCCCGGATCTGGACGCCTTCCACAAGGCGGTGCAGGCGGCCTACCAGAACTCGGATTACGCCAAGGTCTGGCCCAAAGGCCTGCTCGATCGCATCAACGCTACGAAGTAGCAGCCCGTGAAGGCCTTGCGTTTTGGGCAGATGGCTGCCCGTGCCGTGGGCGGCGGCCTGTTCCTCTGCCTCTTTGTGGTTTTCATCCTGCAGGTGACGGCCCGTTTTGGTTTCAATAAACCCCTGCCTTGGACCGACGAGGCCGCAGTCGTGCTCTACCTGTGGGTCATCCTGTGGGCAGCCGCCACGATCGTGCCGGAGCGCGAGCATGTGGTGTTTGACCTGTTGTGGAACAGGGCCGGCAAACGCACCCGCATGGCCATGCGCATCACCGGCAACCTGCTGGTCGGCGGCTTGGCGCTGGTGGCGCTGCCCGCGACCTGGGACTATGTGCACTTTATGCGGCGCGAAAGCACGCCGGTGCTGGGCATCCCCTTCATGTGGGTGTTTATGCCGTTTGTGATTTTGATGACCGCGCTGGTGCTGCGCAGTGCCTGGGCCATTTGGGGCGCTGTACGCGGCCAGGGGCTGCAAACCGAGTTGCATCTGTCATGAACCATGCTTTGAGCGCGCTGGCGCTGGTGTTGGTGGGCGGCATGCTGTTGCGCATGCCGATTGGCTTTTCCATGTTGGCGTCTGGCGTGGCCTATCTGCTGGTCCGGGGGCAGGACCTGGGCCTGGTGGCCGAGCAGGTGGGCAACGGCCTGTACAACAGTTATGTGCTGCTGGCCGTGCCGCTGTTTATCTTTGCCGCCAACATCATGAATGCCGGCACCGTGAGCGAGCGCCTGTTCGACTTCTGCCGCATTCTGGTGGGCCGCCTGCGCGGCGGCCTGGCACAGGTGGACATTTTGGTCAGCGTGATCTTCTCGGGCATGAGTGGCAGCGCCATTGCCGATGCGGCCGGGCCGGGGTTGGTGACTATCAAGCAGATGCTGAAAAAGCCCGAATACTCGCGCGGCTTTGCGGGCGCCGTGGTGGTGGCCAGTGCCACGCTGGGCCCCATCATTCCGCCCAGCATTCCGATGGTGATTTATGCGCTGGTCTCCGGCGCCTCGGTAGGCGCCTTGTTTCTGGGCGGCGTGCTGCCCGGGGCGCTGATGGCGATTTTGATGATGCTCGTGGTGCACCTCATTGCCACCAAGCGCAACATGCCGCGCGAGGACAAGATCCCGCTGCGCGCGTGGCCGGCCATTTTCTACCGCGGTGCCTTGCCCCTGTCCATGCCGCTGGTGCTGCTGGGCGGTATTTACAGCGGCGCCTTTACCCCCACCGAGGCGGCGGCCGTGGCGGCCCTGCATGCGCTGGTGCTGGCCGGTCTGGTCTACCGGGCGCTGACCTGGCGCAGCTTCTGGGGCGTGGTGATGGAGTCCACCCGTGGCAGCGCCGTCGTCACCCTGATTCTGGCCGGCTCCTTCATGCTCAACTACGCCTTCACTGCCGAGGGCGTGCCCCAGTCCATGGCGCTGTGGGTGGACGCCATGCACCTGTCGCAGCTGAAATTCCTGCTGCTGGTAAATGCCATGTTCCTGGTGCTGGGCTGTTTTCTGGATGTGTCGGTGCTGCTCTTGGTGTTTGTGCCCATGCTCTTGCCGGCGGCCAAGTTGTTGGGCGTGGACCTGGTGCACTTTGGTGTGTTGGTGGTCTTGAACATGATGATTGGCCTGATCCATCCGCCATTTGGCATGCTTTTGTTTGTCACCAAAGCGCTTACCGGCATCCCGATTGGCGAGATGATGAAAGAGGGTTGGCCCTTCCTGCTCATGCTGCTGCTCTTGCTGCTGGCGATGACGGTGTTTCCACAAATCGTGCTGTGGTTGCCGCATGCCATGGGCTATGCCACGCACTGAGGTGCTGCCGACCGCTGTTGAAAGGACAGTTGCCATGAAAACTTTTATTAGCGCCCTGATGCTCTGTGTCTGCCTGTTGCAGGGCCTGGCCCATGCCGGCGGACCTGCCTTGCCGCAACGCGATCTGACGGTGGAACTGCGCCAGGTGGAGCAGGGCCGGCAAGACGGCGGCGCCCGTTATTCCGCTGGCAGCGCTGTGGAAGGCGAATGGGAGCCCCAGCAGTTGCAGGTGCGCAATGGCGAGAAGGCGGTGCTGCGCTTGAACGATGCCACGCCCATGCAGTGGACGCAGTCGGCCAGCGGTCAGGCCTCTGCCCAAAGCAACGCTGCGCCCGGCACCAACGTCCACATCAACACGGCCTCCAGCGTCACCAACGCCCTGGTCTGGTTCGATGCCGGTCAAAGCATTTCTGTGCAACCCAAATGGCCAGGGGGCGACAAGCCTGCGGTCGTCGAGATCGAGGTGCAGCGCGCCGCCATGGAGTCGCGCAATTCCGATCTACCCAAGCAGTCGCGCAACATGGTGTCCACCACGCTGACCCTGCCCCTGGCCGAGTGGGTGACGATTGCCTCAACGGGTGCCAATCCCAAGGCCGGTGGCTACAGCAGCGAGGCTGGCCTGCAGGTGCGGCGCTTGTTGCAAATCCGTGTCATGGTGCCCTGAGTGCCGGCTCAGGGCCTTGCCCGCATCCATCGGATGGCATCGTCAAAGGCGTAGCCGTTGATGGCCGCTTCAATTTGTGCAGCATTGGCAAACCGGCTTTGCAGCAAGGGCGCATGGGACTCCCACAGCTCCATGGCGCTGGCATCGTCTTGGGATAACAGGGTCAAGAGCTGCTGAACGATCGCATCTGCATCTTCGCTTGCCACAGGTACCGCGCTGCTGGCAGTGGGCGCGGGCGGGAACAAAGAAGGTACCTCCTGCAAGGCCTGGGTGAGCTGCGCCAATTGGTCGGCCAGGTCCGCCAGCAGGGGCAGCGTCTGTTCGCTGGGCTCGACGTGGCGCAGGCTGCTCTCCAAGGCCTCGGCGCTGCTTTGTAAGGCCGTGGCGCCCAGGTTGCCGGCCACTCCTTTGAGGGTGTGCGCAATGCGCTCGGCAGTGGGCCTGTCCTGCCCGTCCAGACAGCTGCTGATGTGCTGTGCTGCATGGGCGTGGCCAAGTACAAATTTTTTGAGCAAGGTGGCATAGAGAGCCGGGTTGTTGTTGGTGCGCAGCAGCCCTAAGCGCAGGTCCAGATTGCGCACTTGTGTCAGCGCCTGTAGGGTCTGGGCAGCGTCGCCTGCTACCTCCATAGGCGCGACCGGCGCGGGCTTGGTCTGCAGGCCCAGACCCGGGCGGGCCTTCACACATTGCAGCAGGGATTGCCACAGTTCTTCGGGGTTGATGGGCTTGGTGACAAAGCCATTCATGCCGGCCTCCAGGCAGCGGTCGCGGTCCACCTTCATGGCATTGGCAGTCATCGCCACAATCGGCAGTGTGTCTGCGCTATGGGTTTCACGCAGCACGCGCGACGCCGTGACGCCATCCATCACCGGCATCTGCATGTCCATCAGCACCAGGTCATAGGGCCGCTGCTCGGCCGCGCGCGCCTCCACGCTGTGCACGGCGTTCTGTCCGTTATCGGCCACATCCACCTCAAAGCCCGCACCGCGCAGCATCTCGCAGGCCACCATTTGGTTGATTTCGTTGTCCTCTACCAGCAAAATACGCGCGCCTGCAATGCTGACTAGCGCCCCCTCCAGGCTGTGCACCGGGTTGATGGGAGCGCTGCTTGTGGGCTGCGCATGGCCCATGATCTGCATCAGGGTGTCTACCATCAAGGAGGCACTGACGGGTTTGGCCAGCACATGGGAAATGCCCAGTTCTGCTGCGCCCTTGATGAGTTCCTCGCGCCGGTGCGCTGTCACCATCAGCACAAAGGGCGCCTTGTCCACATGCAGCGCCTGTATGGCACGTACCGTCTCCAGTCCGTTCATGTCCGGCATCAGCCAGTCCATCATCACAAACTCATAGGGTTGGCCGCTGGCATCGGCTACCTTGAGCCTATCGATGGCGCCCTTCCCCGAGTCCACATGCTGCGCCTCGAAGCCCATGCTGCCCAGCAGGTCCGACAGCATCAGCGCTGCAGCTTCGTTGTCGTCCACCACCAGCACCCGGCGTCCGCGCAGGTCCATGCGGGGCCAGTGCAGGGCCGTGTCCTTGGAGCCAAGCCCCAGGCGCGCGGTAAACCAGAAGGTGGACCCCTTGCCATATTCACTTTGCACCCCGATGGCGCCGCCCATGGCCTGGGCCAGGCTTTTGCTGATGGCAAGGCCCAGGCCGGTGCCGCCGTACTGGCGGGTGGTGGAGCTATCGGCCTGCGAAAAGCTGGTGAACAAACGCCCGATTTGTTCCGGCGTGATACCAATGCCGGTGTCGCTCACCTTGAACAGCAACACGACGCCGTCGGGCAGGGTCTGCTGCACCGAAATGCCCAGGCAGATCTCGCCGCTTTGGGTGAACTTGACGGCATTGTTGGCCAGGTTGATCAGCACCTGGCCCAGGCGCAGCGGGTCGCCCACCAGCGTCAGCGGTGTGTCGCTCGCCACATGGCACAGCAGTTCAAGGCCCTTGGCTTCTACCTTCTCGCTGAGCAGGTTCACCACATTGTCGAGCACGCTGTTGAGCGCAAAGGCAATGGCCTCGACCTCCAGTTTGCCCGACTCAATTCTGGAGAAGTCCAGGATGTCGTTGATGATGCCCAGCAGGTGCTCGCCGCTTTGTTTGATCTTCACCAGGTAGTTTTGTATGTTGGGCGCCATCTCGTTCTTAAGCGCCAGCCCCGACAAACCAATGATGGCATTCATGGGGGTGCGGATTTCATGGCTCATATTGGCCAGAAAGTCGCCCTTGGCGGTGGATGCGGCTTGGGCAGCGTCCACCGCCCGTTGCAGCGCTCTGGCATTTTCTTGCTCCTTGCTCTGGTAGTTGCGCAGATGGGTCTGCATCACCGCCAGCCGTCCCATGATGCTGTTTTCATCCACGGGGGATTGGTCGAAATGCGCCTCCAGGTCCCCGCGTGCCACCTTGGCAATGGTCCGCTGCACCGTGTCGATGGAACCCCCCATGGCCTTTTGCAGCTTGGCAATGAACTGGTTAAAGCCACGCGTCGCGCGGGAGAACTCCTTGAACTCGGCCGGCGGTAGTCGCAGCGAAAGGTCCGCGTCTACCGCTGCAATATGTTCCAGCGCCTGGTTCAGACGCTCCAGCGGGCGCAGCACCACCCGGTGCATGGTCAGGGCCATGGCCAGCACCAAGGCAATGCTCAGACCGGCAAATTCCACCAACTGCAGCAGCACATCGCGCTCTAGTGCCTTGTGGACATCGGCCAGGCTGATGTAGACCATGGCCGAGCCGATCACCTGCTTGGCGCCGCCCAAGGTTTCGCGCGTGAGCTGGATCGGGACGCGCAGGTCGCTCTCCGGCGGGGTGGTAAAGGCAACCGTCTTGCCGCCCTGTTTGGCCAGACCGTACAAGACACCTTGCAGGTCCGAGACCGTGATGCCAAGCACATTGGCGCTGTCGATGTCGCCTTCCACAATCTGGCGGGTAATGCCCAGGTTGTACTGCCAGACCGCGTCTTGCAAACTGACCGAAAGCCGCTGCGACATGGCGGCTATCTGCGCCTGCACGGCGGCCAGCTTTTCGGCCTTGTTGAGCTGGTAGTTCCAGTAGCCGATGGCGCCGAAGAAGACGGCAGATACGAGAACCACGATCAGGGTGAACCGGAATTGGACGGAGTGAACCGGCTTTTCTGAATCCGCCATTCTGGCCCTCTGTGGAGTAATCTGAACGCTGCGGGGCATCCAGTGTCGGCCCATTATGTGCGATGGGGTGTTCGTGTCAACGCCAGCACCTTTGGTCTTTTGGGCCTTGCACAACCGCCATTCGCACGCCTTGGCGCAGGCGCTCTCGGTGCAGGGTTTAAAGGTTTGGAAATCGACTTCAGACGGGGCATGGGCTATAGTTTTTGTGGCCGGAAAACGCTTGGGAGCATGCAATATGAAGCAAGATGTGCGATGGAAGGTCGGTATTTTCTTGCTGTGCCTGGGCTTGGGTTCGGCCTTTGGAAGACCTGACAAGGCTGCTGCCGAGACGGCTGCGCTCAAGGCCGGCATTCCGGAAGGCCTGCCCGGTTTTTACGCCAGGGTCGATGGCACGCTGCTGGTGTCCGACCCGATTCAAAAGCGCATCACGGCCTGCCTAGAAGGCAAGCTCCACCGGCGCATTGTCTGGACGGCTGTTCCCACCGCAAGGCTGTTGGCCATGCTGGTGGCCAATGATTTGGACCTGGCCTATCCCATGCAGTTCAGGAGCGAGCGCTCGGCCGTGATGCTGCCCAGTGAATACACCTGGCGCGCTGAAATCTACCAACTGTCACGCAAGAAGATCGACATGACCGACAAAAATATTCGCGTCGGCGTACGCTTGAATTCGCCGGAATACAGCGACATGAGAGAGGCCGGTTACCGCAATATCGCAAGCCCTGCCGATTACGAGGGCCTGAGCCGCATGCTCAGCGCCGACCTCATCGATGTGGCCGTGGTGCCCAACACGGCCTACCAGGAGCTCTCTGGAGGCTGGGTAAAAAACCTGACTGTGACGGTGCGAAACGGCCGAGGGGTGGGTTTTTATGTGAACCAGTCCGACCCCCACAAACTGTTGGAAGGCCTCAACAAGGTAGTGAAGAGTTGCCGCGATAAATGACGGTTGCGTTGTTGTTCTCCACTGCCCGTCCATGGAGCGGTAGGTTTTTGTTTCTGGCGTTGCGTTGTTGCTGTTGCACGGCGAAAGGGGGTATGCCGAGCGTCTCATGGTGGGGTACCACAAATCGCCGCTCGGCACACCTCCGTCCACCGTGGATTTAGGTGGGCGTAGCGCTTTCAACTTCCCGTCCTGGACCAAAGAGATTGGCGTGCGCGGGCTTTGGTATTGCCCAGCGAGCGCAGCAACGCGACAGGGAGCAGGAGGGGCAAGGGTGGGTGACG